>RFGF01000099.1 GCA_003695915.1 Nitrospirota bacterium | reverse complement strand
TGGCTGTGCCTATTCTGGGTCAACCCGAATGGCTCGACACCGCGCACTTGCGCCGCTTTCAGTGGACCGGGATCGTCGCCGACGGGAAGCGCTGCCATACCAACAAAGTCCCTTGTCACACCGAGCTCGAAAAGCAATTTGCCGAGTTCCTCGATGCTGCAACAGATGTGGTGCGGTATTTTAAAAACGAGCGTTGGGGATTCTCCATTACCTATTATGAAAACAACCGACCTCGCCAGTATTTCCCAGACTTTCTTGTGACCATGCGCAATGCAGAGGGCCAGCCAATCCAATGGCTGGTGGAGACCAAAGGCGAGATTCGCCAGAACACCCCGCTCAAAAGCGAAGCGGCCCAACTATGGTGCGAGCGGATGAGCACCACTAATTATGGCGCATGGCGCTATTTATTCGTCCAGCAGCGAGCCTTCAAACGAGCCATGGGTACAAGGATCGGCAGTTTCAGTGAACTCGTAGCCCAACTTACCACTGCTCCGCCGAAGCTAGAGCTCGAGTTGCTTGCCCCTGATAGCGAACGAGTGGCACGCGAGCGTTATCAGACACTTCTTCCTGTGTATAGTATGAAAGCTGCGGCAGGGTATTTCGGCCAGAGTCAAGCCGTAGAACCGGAGGGCTGGATCGAGGTCGACGGGATGGGGCAGCTCGATGAACGCATGTTCGTGGCTCGGGCAGTCGGCCGATCCATGGAACCCCTGATTCACGATGGCGATTACTGCGTGTTTCGCGCCAACCCGGTGGGAAGCCGGCAGGGGAAGATCGTGCTAGTGCAATATCAAGGACCTGAGGATCCAGATACCGGCGGGGCGTTTACTCTCAAAAAATACCGTTCCGAAAAAGTGCATGATCCCGACAGCGAATGGCGGCACGAAAGGATCACCCTCGAACTGTTGAATCCCGACTACCGGCCCATCGTGCTGACGCCTCAGGATGAAGGGGATGTGCGGGTCATTGCGGAATTTGTTGGCGTTCTTCCCTCCTCGGGTTAGTTCCCTTTAGCCTAGCCCCCTTTACTCCGAGCCAAGAGCGTTTATTTATATTCATCGCATGATTCAGTGGGTGAGTCTGCCGTTCAAGGAACATCACACAAGGAGGGATTGCGATGAAACACGAACTTCCGCCTTTACCCTATGCGATGAATGCCTTGGAACCCTATCTTTCTCGGGAAACGCTCGAATATCACTATGGCAAGCATCATCGGGCTTATGTGGACAATCTCAACAAATTGATTCCGGGGACGGAATACGAACATCTGCCGCTCGAGGATATCATCGTCAAGGCGTCCGGCCCGATTTTCAACAATGCGGCGCAAGTGTGGAATCACACATTCTATTGGAACAGTCTGTCGCCGTCCGGAGGCGATAAACCGGCCAAGCGCGTGCTGGATGCCTTGGTTCGCGATTTCGGCTCGTTCGAGGCCTTCAAGGAAGCCTTCTCGAAGGCTGCGGTCAGCCTGTTCGGTTCCGGTTGGGTGTGGCTGGTTCAAGATGGAAACCGGCTGGACATCGTCTCCACCCAGAATGCCGGGAACCCGTTGACGGACGGGAAGAAACCGCTCCTGACCTGCGATGTTTGGGAGCATGCCTACTATATCGATTATCGCAACGAGCGGGCGCGATACGTCGAGAATTTCTGGAAGATGGCCAACTGGGCCTGGGTCGAGCGCCATCTGGCCGTATGAGAGCAAAAGCATACGTAAGAGAATTTTGCCTCACGCTCCCGGGAATTCGACTCGGGAGCGTTTTTTGTCACTAGTAGTCAGCTCATCGCAGGCTGCAATTCGTCTTTCAGCAACGGGAAGACGGCTGCTGAGCCATTTTGGGTCTTTTCCACTGGATGTTCGGTTAGGCGACATGTTTAAGCAAGAAGGTGGTTCGACCATGCTAGTTGCTGACAGACTGCACGTGACCGGATCGGAAACAGGCACGATCCGCACTATCTCCACCATTGGGTGCTCGGCGCATCCCATTGGAATATTCATCGAACTTGTCCCTCATGGACGGCGTCACCCTCGTCTGTGATGTGCGCTCCCGCGATACAGCAGGATGAATTCTCGATTCAACAGGAAAGAGCTTCAACGAGGTCTGACAGAGCAGGGAATGGGCTAGGTCTGTCTTGGCAAGGAATTCGGTGCGCAAGCCGACGAGGGCACGATGTATGGGAAAGAAAAGAATAGATGTGCGATGAGCTCCTCGCGACCACAGTGCGCGGTCGAATGAGGCTTGAAACATCGCTGGATGCAGCGAACAGCGGCCCTGCCATGATCCTCAGCGAAACCATCACAAACTTATCGCTCAGTCCCTCGAACGCATGAGATGATGTGTGATTCGTCATCTCGAAGGTGAGCGTGTCTGATCGTGACAAGATTCCCTGAGTGGCACAGCTTTGCCAAAAGTAAGGCAACGGGTCGTCTTCGAATCACTCATGAATTGATTGGGGCGAGAGAAATTGGTGGAGGTGGCGGGAATCGAACCCGCGTCCGAGGACCTTCAGCGCAACGGCGCCTACGTGCGTAGTCGGTGTTTTGAGATTCGCCTCCGCCCACGCCCACCGACAGGCTTAGAGCGTCGGCTAGCCCAGTGTGGTCTCGTCCTCAGCCGCTGGGCACCGGCTTCGGACCAGCCTGCTGCGTGTCGTCTCTTCCATTCCCACAGGCGAGGAACGGAGAGACGTCGCGGTTAGTTAGGCCGCGAGCGCCAATGGTTCGTTGGCACTTAATAGTTTCTCGAAGGTTTAACGAGACTCCGAGAGCTCGGCACGCTCCGTTGACCTCATGGCCCCCGTCGAAGCCAGTCACCCCCTTCATCGTTGGATGTCTGGTCGACCGTTCGAGGTCGACTGGAACCTGCTTTTACTGTAGCGGAAGATCAAGCAGTGTTTCAAATGGTACAGGGGCGTCTCTCGAATTGGGCGCAATGCGATGAACAGGGCGTGATTGTTCGTGTCGGTGCAAGAGCTGCTCCCATTTGCAGGATTTCACGATCTGCGAAGCGATCGCAGTTTTGCCACGAATCTCGCATTGCGTGGGTGTGTCGGTGCTTAACGGATTATCGGCCAGATCATTCGGATGGGGTGGGAGTCACGGCTGGTGAAGTGGTGTGAGCCGCCTGGTGCGCTTTTCTGGCCGCGAGCAACGATTCCAGCGTCAACAGGGCTTCCCGTCCTGAATTCGTTTCGAATCCTTTGGACAGGCTTTCGTCGGCATAGGCGTGACCGTGCTGTTGCGTGGCGCTTTGGCTGAGGCTCCCCGACCAGGGGCGCGGATCGCGGCTTCCATGTTTTTTCCGCCAGGCTGTGAGGCACGCTTTGGCGATGAGGCGATTGAGCGGCGGAGGGTTGTAGAGGAGTTTTTTGGCGTTCCAGGGTGCCAAGCTCAGAGGGTTGTATCCTGCGGACAGATAGCCTTCGGCGAGTAGGCGCTGTTCCAGATCGGTATTGGGCTGTACGCCCAAGAAAAACATCAAGGGAAAGACCCGATCTTCTCCGAGGATCGAAGCTACGATTTTGTACGATTCCACGCTTTGCAACAGGGTCTCTTCCGTTTCTTCAGGTGAGTTGAGCGAGTAATTCAAAATGACCCGCCCGGCAAAGCCGGCTTCGCGTAGATGGCGGCAGCCCTCGTACAGATGCTCGAGTTTGAAGCCCATATGCAGGCTATTCAAGACTTTTTGGGACCCCGAAGTGATGGCCACCTCCAGATCCCCCACGCCTGACCGTACCATGAGTTTCGCCAGTTGGGCCGTGATCATCGAGGTGCGGACGTAGCCGGACCATTCGATGTCGAGCCCTTCGGCAATGATCCTTTCGAGGATTTCGGTGCAATGGGGGATGGCATCCTTCCCGGGAATGAACTGGGCATCGGTGAACCAAAACCGCCGGGCGCCCCATTGGTGGTAATACTGGGCTATATCGTGGACGACGTTGGCTGGCGGGCGGTACCGCACGCGTTTTCCCTCGATGTACGGATACAGGCAGAACGCGCAATCGTACGGACATCCTCGTTTGGTCTGGACCCCGATGCATTCACCGACATATTCGCGGTACTGCGGGAAAATACCGGTCAGGTAGGGCAGATCGACCGACAGGGCATCGAGTAGGGCCGGGGCCCGCTGTTCGCCCTTGTGAACGGTGTCGCCTTGGCGCAAGATGTACCGTTCGCCGTCGAGCGGTTCATCGTTGAGGACCTTGAGTACGGCGTCCTCGCCCTCGCCGAGCACGCCGATCGTCCCCTCCGGAAGTTGGTGAATCAATTGATCTGCAAAGGCCGTGAATGCCCCGCCGCCGATCATGATGTGGGCTTGCGGGAGATGCTCGCGTACCAGCCAGGGGTAGGAGAGATTGTGTTTGATGTCCCGATAATAGCGATACAGGTTCTTGAGTCCATGGAGTGAGGCCGACAGGCGTTTGAGTGGATTGGCCGCATAGTAAAAATTGAACGCATGTTCGAGCGCGGCATCGCCCTCATGTGGGGAAAAGATCTGGATGTCCCGCCAGGAAAATCCTACGACATCAGGCCGAAATGACTCCAGCGTTTCTCGGAGCGCGGCTCGCCTGGCGCTAACCGTCGGAAACAGCGAAAGATCCAGAATGCGCTGCCGGACCTCGGGGCGCCGGCGATGGATGAAGTCCGCCAGATAGGTGATGCCCGTCGGATAGACCTTCTTGCACGGAAGAAAGACGTAGAGAATGCTGTTCATGGTGAGTTATTTCGTCGCCACATGGATGGCGACGATGCCTCCGGTGAGATTGCGATACTCGACGGTCCGGAACCCGGCCTCTTTGAGCAGGCCACAGAGTTGCTCTTGGTCAGGAAACGTCCGGATAGATGCCGGGAGATACTCATAGACGCCCGTGCGGTCTCGCGCCACCATGCGTCCGATCCACGGAAGCAGGTAAAACGAATACCAATCGTACAGCCCTCGAAGCCATCCATAGACCGGGCGGGAAAACTCCAAACAGACGAACCGCCCTCCGGGCTTGAGCACGCGATGGATTTCCCGGAAGGCCCGCATGCAGTCGCCGACGTTTCGGATACAGAAGCCAGCAGTCACCGCATCGATGCTGGCATCGCGAAGCGTGAGCCGTTCGGCGTTCATCTGCAGACATGTGGTGGGCGCGGGCGGTGCTTGACGAAAGATTTTCTGTACGCCGACCTGCAACATGGCACGATTGAGGTCGGCGGCCAGCACGTGGCCTGTGGGATCGAGTCGCCGTGCCATTCCGATGGCCAGGTCTCCGGTTCCCGCCCCCAGATCGAGCACACGCGCCTCCGGTTTTGAGGGGACGCAGGCGATCGCCCGGCGCTTCCAGGCATGATGGAGCCCGAAGCTGAGCAAAGAATTGTTGAGATCGTACCAGCGGGCAATGGCCGTAAACATCCGCTGCACGGCCTCTTCGCGGGCCGACCCGCTCCAGGTGGAGACCGCATGTGGTGGGGGAGAGGATGGTTGGGCCATTGTCGGCATGATGAGGACCTAGCACCCGTTTTCAGCGTTTGTCAAGCATGACGGCGGCGGCTACGCGAAGGAGCCATCAATCGCTCGAGATGCGCGACATAGTTCACCGGCGCATGATCGGCCAGCGGTTCCGGCGGATCGACAAAGAGGCGATGGGCATTGGTGGTGCGGGCCAGCGACGCATCGCGCCGCAGCCGATCCATGGCCACAGATTGGCTGCTCGGATTGACCAGCATGCGATCGTTGTGTGCGATATAGCGCAACTCGCCCACATGCCGGTAGTCGAAGGGCGGCCAGTCCGGGGGCACGGTGGTGACGATATCACGGTTGTTGACGACGCGAAAAACCGGAACCTTGTCGAGTGTCTTGGCGAAGGCCTTGTTGCCGACACGAGGTGAACCGAACGTATACAACGCCCGAGGCGGCCGCAGCGAGGCGGCCAGGGTCGCCAGGGCTGCGCCAAGACTGTGCCCGGTATAAAAGGTCGGTCCGTCAAGGCCGTCCAGCGTATCGACGATATCGGCCCAAACGAAATCGATGCCCTGTTTAAACCCCTTATGGACTTTTCCTCCTGGTTTCCAGGGGCCTGGCATCGTATTGAGATTCGTGAGCCAGTCGCGCAAGTCATGTGTGCCGCGAAACACGACCACGTTGAACGATCGGCGTGTGTCCTGCGATCGGACGACGGCGCCTTGCATCCCTCCGTTGTTGAAAAAGGCCACTTCTTCGAGCCCCACGCGATGAAGAATCTCATTGCGAGTGGGCGGTGCAGCCTTGGACCCGAGTTCGTCCTTCTCTTGTCGGTAAATGAGCCTGGAGAGTTCGGCCAACCACCATGCGGTTTTCGGGCTGTAGCGTGTCGCACTCAGTTGCCAGGGGGGTAAGGGGTCGAGATCGAAATACGTGGTTGCCTGGCCGGGCTTCATGAGGGCATCCCAGGAGTTGTCGAATTGCATGCGGATTCCTTTCGGTTGGCTGGTCGGACAGGGTCATCCGCCATTGTATCGCATTTGTCTCGACAAGACAGCATCGAAGATCTATGACATACTAAATCGACAGGCACAATTGGTTGTCGGCTATCGCGCGGATTTTTCTGCTGAACGAGGGAGATATGAAAATCCTGATTAAAGCCATTCTCGGTATTCTAGGGTTGATCCTGATTGCCATCGTGATTGTTGGACTTGCGCTGGATGCGCTCATTAAAACCGGATTGGAAACCCTTGGCCCGCAACTCCTAAAAGCTCCGGTTATCGTCAAAAATGTAGATCTTTCGTTGTTCTCCGGACAAGGGGAACTCGAGGGGTTGGTCATACACAACCCGCCAGGATTTCAGACTGAGTATGCCGTCAAAGTTGATCGCGTGCGGGTGGAGATGGACGCGCCGTCGGCGTTGTCCAACGTGATTGTGATTCGCAAGCTCGTGATCGATGGGCCGGAGATCGTGTTCGAGGGAAGTGTGTCTGGCCGACGGCGCAACATTCATACGCTGCGTCGCAATGTAGAACAACGTGGAGGAGAAAGCGATTCACCGCCACGCTCAAAACCGGATCAGCGCGAAACCCAGGTGCAAGTCGACGATCTTGTGATTTCCAACGCTAAGGTCAAACTGAGTGTGGTCGGACTTCAGGGACAAGGGATCACGATCCCGCTTGGCGACATCCGTTTACGTCATCTTGGAAAGGTCGATGGTCGGCGTACCATTGGGACAGTGGTAGCGCAAGTGTTGAACGCTGTGGAAGATGCGGTTCTCGAGGCCGTGGCGAAGAACGACCGGCTCTTCAAAGAAGGCGTCTCTGCAGCCGAGGAAGCGGTCAAAGATTTGTCGGGCGAGCTTGGTTCGACGGCCACCAAGGCGTTACAGGAATTGAAAGGATTGTTGGAAAACTAAGGCCGATGTCGCTGACGGTTCGGCGCCTGGTGCTGGCAGGTTTTCGATCGATAGCCGTCCGTATGCTCGCCTTGTCGAACTTCTCGAATGCTCCAATCAACCGGCTCCTGAAGTCGTTGCAGGTTCGGATCGCGCGAAAGAAACATCCTATTCGTGCGTTCCAATTCGGCGAGCATGTCATGGAGCGAAAAGTCTGGCTCGTGGCCTCATGCCCGCACGATTTCGATCTGCAAGCGAATAGGGGTTTTCGATGCAATGAGCACTTCAGGAGAGTCCGGGTAGCCCTCGATTCATCAGGCATGGCCCGGATGCGCGCTCCTCCATTGGCTGCTGCTATTCGTACGAGGGGTGGATAGTTGTCGTGAGCAGAGGGAGCAGGATGGTGCGTGCTATGGTTCCAGAGAAAGCGCACACGGGGGCGTGATGATGGAATGCCGTCGTTTCCAGGAGAACCGGTCTTCCTGACGTGTCTCGCCGGCAGGTCGTTGGGGCCGCCTTTGGACTCGCCGCATTCAGTCCATACCGTGACATCATGGGGTGATCCGCTCCTTCGACAATCCGGCGTTTCGATTCGTGCATGCGAGAGAGACTGAGCGAGAAAGATGACGAGCCTGGCTGGAGCGCGATCGATTCTCTTTTATGCCATCCGATGGCGTTGAGATCGACAAGTGTACCAATACCGATGTGGCTTGCATCAGAGCAGGAATTGGTTCTCCGGGATAACGAAGCTCTGTGCCTCGGGCATTGGTGCAGACTGCGCTCGAAATACTTAAGTAAGAAAATGGTCAAGCGGCACATGTAAGGGAAGCATAGCGAAAGGGTCGCCATGTCATGAATGCGAAACACGAATTGCATGAGCGCCTCGGGTTGACGAAACGCATGGAGGTCGAGCTGGGAGTGGATACTCCATTCTTTTGGATAATCGTCGAATCACAATCGTGACAGGCTGGATTGCGTCCCTTTCGCCATAGCGTGGCGAGAATCGACATCGAATGCTGTCTCGGGCCAACAAACATCCTCGCATCCACACGTAAAAAGCTGGATCCTGGCCGCCTACCTGAGAGAACGCAGGCCCCGTTGCAAAGCCATGCTTCCCTGTAACACGCCATATGCATGCGAGACTCTTCCGTGAGGAATGGAGGATCACAGTGGTGAGAAAATTTGCATACGTCCTCGTCGGGGTGTGGCTTGCTATGAGCCTGCTGGGGGGGGCGGTATCGAAAAACGGATTCGATGTGTCTTGCCATGCCGTGCCGATCGAAGAGATCCGATCCGGCGGGCCGCCGCGTGATGGCATTCCGGCGCTCGTGAATCCTGTCTTCGTTTCGGCTGAGAAGGCCACTTTTCTCCGGGATGGAGATCGGGTGCTCGGTCTTGTCGGCAACCGGGAAAGCAAGGCCTATCCGATCAAGATTCTCAACTGGCACGAGCTCGTCAACGACTGGATCGATGATCACCCTATCCTGATCACCTATTGCCCGCTTTGTGGAACCGGAATCGCGTTCGAACGGCAGATTGACCAGAACCCTGTCATCTTCGGGGTCTCCGGCTTACTCTACCAAAGTGATTTGCTCATGTACGATCGCGAAACCGAAAGCCTTTGGTCCCAGATCGCCATGAAAGCCATTGCGGGTCCTCTGACCGGTGCGAGGCTCCAGCCGCTGTTTCTCGAGCATACGACCTGGGGGGGCTTGGCGACGTGCTCATCCTGACACCGAAGTGCTCTCGACGGAAACCGGCTATGTGCGCGAGTATTCCCGCGATCCCTATTTGGGCTATGCCCAACGGCCCGAGTTGATGTTTCCCACGACTCATCGGGATGATCGGTACCATCCCAAGGAATGGGTCTTGGGCGTCGAAATCGGGGATGTCGCCAAAGCCTATCCGTTTTCGGAGTTGCGACACACGTCAGGCCATCTTGTCGACCGCGTCAATGGCAAAGTTCTCTCCATCGATTTTGATGGGGTGCACCAGAGCGCGACCATCCGTGATGAGCACGGGAAGCCCGTTCCGTCGATCCTGTCGTATTGGTTTGCATGGATCGCCTTTCATCCGGATACACAGGTGTTCACCTATAAAAGCCAGATGGATGTCGAGGAAAGCCGATGAACGGTGGGACGTACCGTGACGCGATTGTGATGCTCCCGATCGACTCGCAGGACAATCAGATGTAGAGATCGATCCGTGGCGATCGGCCATCGGGATTGGCATCCGACACTTGCTGTTCCTGTCGTCGTTCTTGGGCCAACTCCTGTTTCGCCTGTGCTTCCATGGCTGCAGCTTGGGCGGCAACGGCTCGATCTTGAGGAGAAGGATCGGCAGGAGCGAGCGCGGCGGCGCGGATGCGTCTCGCCTTCCGGGCGGTGGCTTCCGGATTACCAGCGATCGGTGTGGTGTCGATATGGACCTCGCCACCTACGGCGTATTGTTTCCCATCCGGGCCTCGTTCGAACGTCAAATTTGCTCCGCCTTTGGCCAATCCGGCAGCCGCGGCTTGGTGGGCCTGTTCGTGGGCACGGACTTTGCGGTCTCGAGCTCGAAGCTTGGCAAGCGCAATTTTTTTCTTGAGGTTCGCTCGCTAACGAGTTGGAAACAGCGTGGTTCTCGAGGTTGCGGGTCTGGTGAAGTTGCGACAGGCTCATCGATGTGGGGATCGAGCGGATTTGCATATCGTGCCTTGTTTTGGAGACCCAACTTTCCCTCGGCTGATTTGGCTTGGCACTCAAGTGCCTGGCAGTTGTAGGGGGATGTCCTCCGAATGAGGCCCATCTTGAAACATCAGGTGCCGATCCGATCCGGGGTTAAGCGTACGATGGGGCCGATTGTTCGAGGTTCTCGCATACGAGCGAGAAGACCGGGATGGAAGAGCGGGAACGTGATAAGAGAGCGTGTACGACGATGAGACCATTTCAATGTGCTCCGAGCTTTTGTGCGAGAGGGCGATGCGCTTTTACGGCCTGTTGAGACGGTGCAGGCATGGGGCTCAGAAATAGTGGGGAACGCGATAGCTGGTGAAGAGGCAATATGCGAGAGCTAAATGGTTCGCTAGGATGGGTGTGTGGAAGATGGGCGCTCTTCGTAGGTGGCGGGCTGTAGCCGAGCGACTGGGCTGAAGGCAGCGTGGTGTGTCTGCGCTATGTCGTTCGTTTGTGACGCACACGTCGAACGTGGCTGACGACAGAGCGGATCGTGGTCATGGCTTTGGTTCGCCACGCGGCTAGACTGGAAAGGCCGAGAGTTAAGCCCACAAATAGGCCCAGCCAGACCATCGACAGTCCGGAGGAAGCATGCTGATCAGCCAAATGCTGGATGTTGGCGAACATGCGATCTGCTGCCGCCTGTCCGCCCAACAGCAGCAGGGTGGTCAACGAGCCGAGTATCATTCCGAGAAAAATCCGTAGCATGGGTGGCCTCCAGGTTTGCTCAATCTAGCCTGTGCTCTCACATTTTCTATTCAATGTTCGCCGTTTCCCCTGTCGTAGATCATCTCTCGAAGGTGTCAATCCTGCTGCTGTAAGGCTAAAGCCACGAGCGAGAGAAATTCCTTGAAATCGCAGGGCTTGTCCAGCACTGCAAAGGCACCGAGTTGTTGGGCGTGGCGTTTGTCGTCCTCACCGAGATTCCCGCTCAAAATAATTGTTCGAGGAGCGCGGTCGCCAACTTTTTCCCGTAAGCGTTGGACGAATTCCAAGCCGCCTAATACGGGCATGAGATTATCAGTGATGACGAGATCGGCCGACTCCTGTTCCAATCGGGATAAGGCTTCGGCTCCATTCGAGGCTTCGAGACAGTCATACCCTTGCGATTCCAACACCAGCCGGAGCGCTGAGCGAGCATGAGGATCATCGTCGACCAAAAGGATTCGTTTCATCCGGTTCTTCCCATTCGCTCATGTCGTTTTCCTCTGTTATCACCATCAACAATCGGTCGATCGATTGTCCATCCCTCGAATGGGGCATCAGCGAGGCTCGTCGATCATAACCGACACAATCCAGATGGGGAGACGATTAAGGCCTGCTCTCATCGATCGGTTGCCATCCTTTCATTTCCATGCAGTCTTCGAACGTATAAAATTTGGTGGTGAGGGTTCCGGCACGCGTGAGCAGCGCCTGTTCGCACCATTCTTTATCCTGTTGAAATTGGGCTCGAGTCGCTCCGGGTTTGTACCAACGCTTAGGGGATGCATTGCACCCTGCTCCGATTGACAGGAACAGCAATCCAATAACCCCAAGCAAGATGGGCATCATGGTCCATCGCATTGGTTCGCCTCGATACCGCGGTTTCGACATTGAACAATGGGCCAATTGTACGTGTACGTTTTATTTCGTTTCAACTCGAGATCATAGAACTAGCACCGCTGTTCAGGTGCTTTCGCCTAGTGGAACGCGGCAGCGAGGCTCATGGGAGTCACCCAAAAATTTTCGATTGTCATGCTTGAGCCGCCATCCGACTCGACCGATACGATGAGCAGGTAACCCGACAACTCGGTTTTCCGTCGTTCGATGACCGAACACGGCGTATCTTGGCGAAAATCAAATCCGAGCCGGTTTGTGATTGGATGACTTCCGAGCGTGCCTCTCGTTCGATATTGATCGCCGACGACGATCCGGTCTCTCTTACGCTGTTGCACCGCACATTGCGGAACGCAGGCTACGAGGTCTCCGTTTCGAGCGACGGTGCACAAGCGTTGGCTGCGTTGAGTATGCCGGAAGCCCCGCCATTGGCGATCCTGGACTGGGTGATGCCGGAAATCGACGGCTTGCGGGTGTGCGAGGCCGTAAGAGGCCTGGAGCCGCAGCGGCCGTGTTATCTCATTGTGTTGACATCCAAAACAAAGCGGCAAGATGTGATCGCTGGACTGAATGCCGGCGCCGACGATTATATCGTCAAACCATTTGATCCTGCAGAACTCCTCGCCCGTGTTCGGGTAGGATTTCGTGTGGTTGACTTGCAGGCGGAGCTCGCCGCACGAGTCACCGATCTGGAATGGGCGCTTCAGCAGGTGAAACAGCTTCGCGGCTTGATCCCGATTTGTTCTTACTGCAAGCGTATTCGGAACGATCAGAATTTCTGGCTCCAAGTCGAAGAATACGTTATGGCGCATACCGATGTGCAATTCAGTCATGGCGTCTGCCCGCATTGCTACGAATCTCAGGTGCAACCCCAGCTTCACGCCCTTACGAGCAGACAACCTCGTTCGTAATCTCTCGATCTCGCCGTCCCGACGGTGCCGTCTGTTTCCTGCGAAGTCTGGGAGGATGGCCTGCTACGTGCTCGGTGCTTCGATCCGATGCAATGCCCACGAAGCCCATAATTGCACGAGCGGGGCCGGATCTGTTTCTTGGACTTTTTTGAGAGCGGGGATCTCAGCGCGGGTACCGATCATGCCCAGTCGATAGGCGGCTTCCGCCCGGACCGATTCGTCAGGGTCTTGAAGCATGATTTTGCGAAAATAGCGGATAGCGCGACGATCGCCGAGTTCTCCGAGGCCGGCGACCGCGGCCTGTCGGACACGAGAATCGGGATCATCGAGCGCATCGACAAACACATCGTAGGCTGAGGGATGGGAAATGCCCATCAATGCTTTCAAGATCGCCATCCGCGTTGCGGGCTCGGAGACCACGAATGCTTGATTGAGGAGATCGACGATCGTCTGATCCGCATCGACGAACCAAAGGGCTAGCGCAGCCGCGTCTTTGACTGCTGGATCACCATCGCCTAACGCTCCAACGAGAGCCACCATTCCCTCGTGTGTGACATCGCTGCCGATCTGGCCAAGCGCCCAGGCACTATACGCTCGGACCTGCGAATCGGGATCGTGTAATGCCGCAACGAGCGCTGGAATGCTGTTGGAGTCGGCGATCTTGCCGAGTGAAAGTGCAGCTGTGCGCCGAATATCTGGGCTTGGATCCCTAAGTAACTGCACGAGTTGGGTGACGACGACCGTCGCGGGTTGAGGAGGGGCCTCATTGACACAACTGCCGATGGTCAGGACAAGGGGAAAGGTGGCGATGATTCGGGCGAAAGGCCGCAAACGAGTCAAAACGTTTGGCTCGGTTTTAAGCGGTGGAAGGCGGATCTTTGGGGAGAACCGGTTGTTTAGCCGTTTCGATGGTGTCAGCGACTTCTTTTTCTGCAGCTTCCAGCTCAGCTTGAATGGTGCGCATTTCAGGATCAATGGATTGGCGCACATCAGCCGCGGCTTCCTTGAAGGTTCGAAGTGCGCTCCCAAGGCCTTCGCCTAGGCTTTGCATCTCTTGAGGAGAGGGGACTCCTGAACTGACCGCTTGTTGTGCTTGCTTGGCTTTCAGGGCAGCCTGTTGCGCTCGGACGCGTTCGACCGCCTGTTTATTGACGATGGCGGAAGGCCGCTTCGTGCCAGGTTTGGTCTGATGGGCGGTAGGTGGAAGCGGTGGATATTGGCCGGTCGAGGCTGGCATCGGTGCCGCGGCGCGTTGTTCCATCGTCGGAGGTGGCGGAACGTGGCTAGCCGGGGAGGGTGATGCCTGCTGAGAAAGGGGAGTTTGAGGTGCCACTACTTCGGGTCCAGCTCCGCTGTACATCATCGCGGCGGTCGTTCCCGGCGTTAATTCAGGCCCGGGTTGATAGGGCTGGGTTTTGGGATTGACAGGTTGCTCGCCAGGATGCGTATTTGCCGAAGGCGAGGCTGACGGAGCACTGGCAGCTGGTGGCGCCTGCGGCTGTTGCCCTTCGACGGCTTGCGGATCGACGGGCGGTGGGATGTCTTGCACTTCTTTTTTGAATCCTTTGAGGGCCTTACCGATCCCTTCCCCGATTTGAGGAAGTTTCCCCGCACCGAAGATGATCAGGACGATCACCAGGATGATAATCAGCTCAGAAAAGCCCATTGTGCCAAACATGACCCGCCCTCTTCCGACAGAATCGCTCTGTGCTTGTGATTGTGTAAAACTGTATCTGCCTGCAACTCGAAGTGTCAACCCAAGATGACTAAGGCTTGGCGAAGTTGCCTGACGCAGGCTTGAATGCAAGGTTACGGATGCGCCAAGCGCGTGACGGGATGTACGTTGTGTTTCACATGAACCATGGTACAATCGGGCTGCTATGTCCCATTCGCCTCCTCGACATCCGGCGTATCGTGTGACGTTGTTCTACGGACCGGACCATATTGAAGAGGAGCCTCAGGGAATCCAATGCGTCTTCAACGTCAAAAAACGGAGTTGGAAAGGTGGCGTGCACATTGCCGTCTTTATTTTCCAGTCGCAATGGCTCCGGATGAAAGAACGGCTGAAGTTCGATCGCTGGCTGCAGTCCGTCGTCATGGACGTCCCTTCGATCCTGCGTTCCCAATGCCTGAGTCGTGCCCAGGACCTGCTCGCGCAGCAACTCTGCTATCTCAAGCTGGCGCTTGCGCTCGATCGTGATCTTCCACAAGAACATGGCCAAATCGCGGGCCAGCAATTCTTAGAGGAATTGGAAGAGCAGGTTGAACGCTCCGACGCGTGGCTCAAGCAACAGATTCTGAACGAATTGGACGTGGAAAGCCTGTATGACGAATGCTCGAGTGAATCGGATGAGCCCTAGGAACAAGAACCGCATACTCATCACGGACCGGTCGAGTGACGAGCCGGAAAAGGGCAAGATATCCCGTCGAATCGCTCTGCACGGCGTCGAGCGCAATATCTTTGTAATCGCGTCAATCAACAAACAAAGGAGGATGTGCTTCATGAACAGCGTCGTTTTGCGATCTTCGTTTCGATGGTGGAAAGGCGCAGTGGCAGGTTGCATAGTGGTGGTGTTGCTCATGATGACCGTTTTTACGCCCTATGTGGGTTACGCGGCCGAAGAGGAGTCGAATAAAACCGAAGAGGCGCTTTTGGGGCTCAGCAGCGGATTGCTCACTTTGGTGTATTTACCGGCCAAAGTCGTCTATGCGGCGTTGGGCGGGATTGTGGGTGGCGTGGCGTTCGCTTTGACCGGGGGCGATCTGGAAACGGCCAAATCTGTATGGGAACCGAGCTTTTACGGCACATATGTGATTACGCCATCCCATCTGAAAGGAGAAGAGCCGGTACGGTTTTTTGGGGTTTCTCCTTACGAGGACGAAGGTTTGTGATGCCCATGTTCCGCGGTGACAGGCTTCCCGCTTTTGCTGCATATTCATGAGACCGATTATCGGCGTCACACCGGATTTTAACGCGGGGGACCGCGAGGATATGGGAGGAACAGAACCGACCTATTTTTTGCGGGCTCGCTATATCCGGGCCATCGAACAGGCCGGTGCACTTCCGATGGTGCTCTCACTCGCGACGGATCGCGTTCGTCAGCGTCAACTCTTGGAACGTCTCGATGGGCTCCTGATTACGGGAAGCGGCGCCGACTTGGATCCGACCCTCTACGGCGAACGCCAGCGATTCCCATTTCGGACCATGAGTATCGACCGGGCTCAATTGGAACTCGGTATGACCAGGTTGGCGTATCGCGCTGGCCTTCCGGTCTTGGGAATTTGCGGGGGAATGCAGTCTATGAATGTGGCGCTCGGAGGTACCCTGATTCAAGATATTCCACGAGAGTTGGGCACACGCCTCTGCCATCAATCATCCGAATCGGCGACCAAGACCGTGCATTCGGTCAGGATTGCTCCGCGGTCCTTGTTGCAGTGCATCGTCGGGAGATCTGTTGTCAAGGTCAACAGCTCTCACCATCAATCAGTCAAAGATGTGGCACGCCCTTTGGTGGTCAGTGCGACGGCGTCAGATGAAGTGATCGAGGCTATCGAGGCGCCGTCGCATCCGTTCTTCTTGGGTGTGCAATGGCATCCTGAATATTTGTGCGACCGTCTTCTGGCTCACCGCCGCATATTCGATGCCTTGGTCAAGGCAGCGCGTCAATTTGCTCGCTCTCGCCGGTTGACGTTTGCTCAACACCGGTGACGCGATTCGGCTTGGGCATCGTTCGAGGAAAGCCCGAATGTGACAAATCGACTCTAGCAGGCCAATCGGGTGGAGCCTTTGCTCAAGACCAGAAGGCATTGAGGCAGTCCTTCAGGAGGCTTTTTCGGAATTAGAAGATGGTGATAGAACGGGATCGTTCGCAAGCGATGCTTCCGATGAGGAAGGCGCTTTGGATTCTGCCGGTGCCGAGGGTGGTTTAGCGGCGCTGGCTGGAGCAGGTTTTGGCGGAGCAGCCGGCTTGGGCTTTTCTGGCTTGATGCCGCCCTCCCAGTGTGGGCCAGTATACATCTCGGGAGCCAGGCCGGTGGTTTCTTTCCATTTTTGCTCGAAATCTGCGGCGGCTTTATTGGGGCTTTCTCCGACGCCGATAGTTTGATTCCAAGGATAAATGCGGGGCGAGATCCGGCAGACTTCGCCGTCGCGTTGCAGATAGAGCCCGATGGGATTTCCTCGATACGGGCCCAAGAAAATATGCACGGTCCCTACGAATTCCAAGAGCGACTCCATATCGGATCCTCTGAGCAGGATATGGTGCCATAGCAGCCTGTGGTATGCAAGAGAGATCAAGATGGAGCGACGATGCACCGTTCCTGTGCATGGTGGTCGTTTGGAGAAAACGAGAAGGGCTGCATGGTCCTCGCGCTAGCTGGCGATGGCATTCGCGGGCTCTACGTGCTCCTGTTTTTTGATCAGGTGAAGGGCAAAACTCAACGCCAGAATCACGCCGACGTGTAAGCCCACGTCCAATAAGTAGAGATAAAACGTTTCTCGAGCAATTCCTGCCATATGGGCTAACTCCGCTCCCACGGTGATGATCCGGCGAATGGAAGCAATGATCCCGACGTGCAGAAACGGTTCGAGGCGAACTTGTTCGGATTGGAGGAAACCCAGAACAGTTCGGAACAATTCGAGAAGGATAATGACCAGCAAGAGGTCGTTGATCAACGTAATGGAGGCCGGAAGAAACTCTTCGCCTGCATGCCGGAAGAACTCGGTCCAGCTGTACACGAACACCAACATCCCCAACAGCAAAAAGCTGAGACAGGCGGTCATGTATCCCCAGCGGTCGAGCCATTGCATCCACCGGACCCATTGTTTGATCGATTCCGATGTCCACCCCAACATGCGGTGTTTTGTCCATTCAGGCATTGCCGTGCGGAGATGCCGGAGACTCTGGTGACGAGGAATCAGGGGCATTACGCATGTGACCATAGCGAAGATCTTGCATGGCTTTCATGGTCAATGAATGTCCGCAACAAATGATTTCTTGAAATCCTGCACCGCCATCGATGATCATGACACGCAATCCGCAGGAATCGGGATACAACTTTTTTTCATCGAGAATCACCGCGACGGGAAGATGGCCTTTTTTTCGTCCACGACTGCGGCCAAGGGACGGGACGACATCTTCCTCGGTCAATTCGTGTCCACAACAAATTATTTTTTCAAACCCCTCTCCCCCGCCCATGACTTTCACGACCAGGCCGCAACCGTCGGGATGACGTTTGTGTTCATCGATCAAATCACCTTTTTTGACGCCCATCGTGCTGTTCTCCTTGCTCCATGCAATATTATTTTTTATATGTGGTGCTCACCTGTCCTCGATGGGAGCGGTGAGCACGGTTGATGTGAGGCGGCGAACTCTAAGGTTCAACCGACTGCCTCATCTCGTCTCGTGTCTTGCGTCTGTCGTCTCCTGAGCTATCAACGATGCGCTCAAATGTCGGATCTTCTCGCAGAGGGCGCGATGCGCCGAAGACCCGACGATCTGTGTAATTCCCTCGGGAGGAGCGGATCGCGAGAGATGAAACCGTTGTTTGAGAGCCGTGATTCTGGCGTGACTGGCCATGATGCGGTCTATCGAGAGCCGACCTTCTTCGACCGCGCGAACGACCGCCTCTATCGCACGGGACTGACGGGCTGGATCGTGGCAAATCACAAGCATGTCACATCCTGCGTTCAGAGCAAGCACGGACGCCTCCTCGATCAGGAGGCAGTCCAGCACTCCCTGCATTTCCAGGTCGTCCGTGACGATGACCCCGGTAAATCCCAAGGTTTCTCGAAGAAGTCCCGTTACAATGGAAGGGGACAGCGTCGCCGGACGTTCGGCGTCCAGGGCCATATACCGCACATGAGCGGTCATGAGCGCGGCAATGCCTCGGTCGATGGCATCGCGAAAGGGAGAAAGTTCGACGGAGTCGAGTCGTGCCCGGGACGTTGTCACGGTCGGCAGTTCCACATGGGAGTCGGCGGTCGTCTCGCCATGTCCTGGAAAATGCTTGCCGCACGCGATCACGCCGTGGTCTTGAAGGCCGGTCATCGTAGCGACGCCCATGGCCTTGACGAGGTCCGGGTGATGACCAAACGCGCGGTCTCCGATGATGGGATTGGCAGGATTGGTATTGACGTCCAAAACGGGAGCCATGTTCATATTGATGCCCACGGCAAGAAGCTCTTTGGCCGTGGTCGCTGCGGCTTCGTAAGCCAGGTCCGGGTCTTGGCACGCGCCAAGAGACGCCGCTGAGGGGAAGATCGTAAACGAAGGTGGCAATCGCGAAACGCGACCCCCCTCCTGATCGATGGCGATCAGAAATGGATGTTCGTCTGCATAGGTCTGCAGCGAGGCCGTCAAGCGGGCAATTTGGTCGGGATTTTCAAGGTTTCGGGAAAAGACGATGAACCCTGCAGGTCGATACGTTTCGAGCCAGTTCGCTAGTTGGGGAGAAACGTCCGTGCCCTGAAATCCGACTAAAAAGAGGCTGCTGACGAGATCGCGAATCGCCATGACGAGTTTAGCGCCCCTTTTCGTCGACGCAGTTCAACAGATACTGGATCAAGAGGCGCGTTCCGATCCCGGTCGGGCCCTTGCCAATATACGGCCGTTCGGTCGTGCTCCAGTCTGTGCTGGCGATATCCAAGTGTACCCAGGGATACTCTTCGACGAATTTGCTCAAGAACATCGCTGCCGTGATCATACCAGCGGGACGTCCTCCGATATTGCGCATGTCTGCGACATCGCTTTTCAATTGTTCGAAGTATTCGTCCCAGAGTGGCATTTCCCATACCCGTTCTCCCGATTGCTCTCCGGCTGTTTTCAATTGAGACTTCAACGGCTCGTCGTTACCCAACATGCCAATCGCAAACTGACCGAGTGCGACCATGCAGGCTCCAGTCAAGGTGGCGACGTCCACGATGCAGGCCGGTTTGAGCCGCGTGGCATATGCCAAGCCGTCGGCGAGAATCAATCGCCCTTCGGCATCGGTATTCTGGACTTCGACGGTCTTCCCGGAGAGCATAGTGAGAATATCTCCCGGTTTCATCGCTCGTCCCCCGGGCATGTTTTCCGTCGCAGGGAGAATGCCGATGACATGGAGCGGCAACTGTAATCGCGCCGCCGCGCGAACAGTAGCAAGCACCTCGGCCCCGCCTGTCATGTCCGCTTTCATTTGCTCCATATTTTCGGAAGGCTTGAGCGAGATGCCGCCGGAATCGAAGGTCACGGTCTTGCCCACAAGCACAATCGGACGTTCTTTCTTTGGAGCGCCGGTATATTCGAGGATGATGAATTGCGGGGGTTCGTGGCTGCCGCGTGCCACCCCGAGCAATCCCCCCATTCCCAGTTTTTCTTGTTGTCGTCGATCCAATACGGTCAGCCGCACGCCTCGTTCTTTGGCCACGGACTTTGCCTCGGCCACCATGCGGGTGGGCGTCATCACATTGGCCGGATGGTTGCAGAGATCGCGTACATAGGCTGTGGCTTCCCCGGCGACGTGGCCACGGCGCACGCCTTCTTTGGCGTCAGCGAGATGACCAGAGTCTTCCACCAGCAACGTCAAACGTTTGACCGTCTTGTCATTGTCCGATGGCTCCGTCCGATATGCCGTGAATCGATAGCTTCCCAGCAGGGCTCCTTCGACCATGGCCTGTGCGATGGCGACGATGGAGGATGCGAGTTGATCGACGCCGAGCAACACGGCGGCTCCGGAAGGGGCTCCGATTTGGCGTATCCGCTTGATCGCGGTGCCCATGGCCTGTCGCACGTGATCCAGTCCAAGCTTGTCCTTTTTCCCCAGGCCGACCAACAAAATGCGTTTGGCCGGGATCGCACCCCGTGTGTGGACGAGGGCGGTTTGGTTGAGCTTTCCTTCGAACTCGTGACTGCGCCGAAGCTCGGTCAATAGACCTCCGAGTCGACGGTCGAGCGAGTGGACGGATGCCATGGGCTCGGTCTCATCCTGATAGCCGCCAAGAATGAGAACGTCAGTGGTCACCTCTTCAGGCTTGCCTGGTTTGACTTGAATGTTCATGAAGACCTCGTCGTCGATTCATCATGAGAGTAAGCTGGTCAGTGATCTCGTCATCGTTACACGCCCGGTAAGGCCGGATCCCAAATGTGTTTATGGAGTTGAATCTGAAAGCGCACAGGGAGACGATCTTGAAGGATCCATTCAGCCAGCACCTGATGTTCGAGTTTGCCGAACACCGGGCTGAACAAAATCGTGCAACGATCGGCAAGACGGTAGCGGTGGAGTATCGCCACAGCCCATTCATAATCCTCTCGATTTTGGATCACAAACTTGATCTCGTCTTTTTGCGAGACACGAGCCAGATTCGGCCAATGCATGCGATGCGTCATCCCACTGGCAGGACATTTCACATCCAAAATGATGTGTGCCCGCGTATCCACCGGAGCGATATCCATGGCCCCGCTGGTCTCGACGAGCACCTGGAAGCCGGCATCGCATAAGGCGGTAATGAGCGTCTGCGCCGCCGGTTGATGCAGTGGCTCACCGCCGGTGATTTCCACGAGCCGACAGTTGTAGCGTCGCACCTGCTCCACAATGTGGGAAATCGTCAAGGACGTTCCACCATAAAACGCATAGGCGGTGTCGCACCACGAACAGCGCAGTGGGCACCCCGTCAGCCGGACGAACACACAAGGCAAGCCAGCAAACGTGGACTCACCTTGGATACTATAAAATATTTCGGTGACTCGGACCGATGTCGAGGGATGGCTCATCGGATGTCACAACAGGATCGAACGAAGGATGGTGCGAGTCGCGATATGTGGGATCGACATGCGGGATCGAAGGGAAGAAAACGTGTTCATGCCCATTGGGTGATCGGCCAGCCCCGTTTTCTGGCAATACGAGCCATGCCTCGAATAGGGTTGACGACGTGTGGATAGCCCACAGCTTGCAAAGCCTGTAGATCGCCGGGGCTGTCTCCATACGCATAGCTGCGCGTGAGATCCAATCGATACCTTTTAGCCAGCCGTTCCACGAGCAAACGTTTGCCGTGCCCATAAGGAAGCGGTGCGAATACTCGTCCGGTATAGCCGCGATCATTGGTCTCGAGTCGGGCGGCATACACGAGCGAAACATTTAAAAGCTCCGCTAAGGGTTTCACCAAAAACTCCGGCGAACCGCTAATGAGTGCAATGCGATGTCCGGCTCGGCGATGTCGCTCGAGTTGTGCTTCGGCTCGGGCTGAAATCTTGTGGCGCGCATGTGCGAGAACGAACGTGCGGGCGATTGATTCGATGACGTCTGGATCTTGCCCGAAAAGGTAGAGTTTGTGGCTGCGCAGGGGGGCAAGCGAGAGCGGCGGAATCCGTTGGAGCAGGAACCAGAAGCTGCGACTGAGTTCGCGAACGCCAATGACCCCGAGGCGAACTAAATGTCTGACGAACCAAATTTCCATGGAAAAGCCAGGAACCAATGTATTGTCGACGTCGAAGAACGCACCGACCCACGGTTCAGTCCATGATGGATTCTGCCGCTTGGCGGTCTCGATGGTGACAACGGAAGTCATGCGTTTTGTAGAGGTGACGATGCTCTGATCGCTCGTCGATCACAATGGGATACGCGGATTCTACAGAGTCGATGAATTCATTGACAAGATTCCGCGAGCGTTTCATAATGCTCCTCGTGCCGAAGTGGTGGAATTGGTAGACACGCACGTTTGAGGGGCGTGTGGGGAAACCCGTGCGGGTTCGACTCCCGCCTTCGGCACCACCCTTCCTGTCTCATATCCGTTTCCCGCGACACAGCTGTGTAATAGTCAGTCATAGTGATCGTTTTGCTGTCTTGCTCGCACGACCTTGTGCATGCAGTGCTCGATCATAATACGCAGGTAATATGCAAACATTTGTATCCATCATATCCAGTATGACAACAAAGTTGGCATTGGCGGTCTTCCGACTAGACAAGAAACTGATGCACATGTCCGTGAATCGGCCCGAATCGGTGTTCTTCCGCGCTTTGCGAGGCTTGCTTTTGTGAGCGGCATGGGAATTGAATTGCCAAAGAAGCAAACACAAACGTTCAACCCTTGGAGTCTCCTATGCGTTGAACGGCCTACTGCATCGAAGCAGTCGACTGGGTGACATGGTCGCCGACCTATCTCTATCGGTTTTATGGGCCAGGCTATCTCTATTGTGTCTGTTGTGCCTGTTTCATCCGTGTGGTGCAGAGTGATCCTTCAGGCATGCTCTGCTCGGGTTGCGGCCATACCCTTGCGATCTCTCCGAAAAGGGACGATTCATGCCGAACTGGGATGGAAACGAATGGTCGGTGATCGAGTCGTGTGCTCATGCGATGGAAGCCTCTGCATAGTTCGGCCCGATGGCTCGTGAGGGGTCGCCGTATTTCATCATCCGGGCTGCGAAATCCGAATCGTTGCTCTTGACGTGATCATCGGTGCTCCCACCGGAACTCGCAAGTCGGTATAAGCGAGATGTCTTTCGAGTTCGTACTCTGGAGTTGGATGTGCCTGATCCCGATCATGGCGGGACTCTGGGCGATTCAGCGTGAGGTGTCGAACGCTTCCATCGCCGATCTCGGTTTTTGTCTGGGTTTTGCCGGAACCGCCGTCGCCTATGGGGTTCTTGCCCCTGGGGATCCGATGCGGCGGGCTTTGGTCTCGGCTATGGGGCTTGTCTATGGGCTTCGCCTGGCGGTCCATCTGTTCGTGAATCGAATCTATAAACAACCCGAGGATGCACGCTATCGTATATTGCGGCGTGCATGGGGCGAGCGGGCGCAGCGCAACCTGTTCTGGTATTTTCAAAGTCAGGCCTTGGCCGTAGCGGTCTTTTCGCTCCCTCTGCTTGTGGCTATGGCGAACCCTAGTCCGGCGCCGAACGTATGGGATCTCCTGGGGTTCCTGCTCTGGGCGTTTGCCGTCATCGGCGAAACTCTCGCCGATATCCAGCTCCAACGCTTTCGCGCCGATCCGGCGAACCGGGGCCGAGTCTGCCAGCATGGTCTTTGGCGGTATTCCCGGCATCCCAATTATTTCTTCGAAAGCCTGCAGTGGTGGGCCTATGTGCTCGTAGGCATCGGAGCACCCCACTGGTGGATGACCTTGATCGGTCCTGTGCTGATGACGTGGGCCCTTCTCAAGGTGAGCGGAGTTCCATTCAATGAAGCCCAGGCGCTCGCCAGCCGGGGCGAACTGTATCGACAATACCAGCGAACCACGAGCCGATTTCTCCCTTGGTTTCCGAAACGCAATGGATCGGCAGAACAGGAATGATCGATTGTTCAGTAACGCTCGCTCCGATGGCGAGGAAGCCTTCAACTTTCGCTATCCTCGCATGACCACACAGCCCATCTATCGTCTTGTCAAGATCGCAGGGTGGCCAACGCAGGGACGGTCTCTTGCTCATTCGTAGAGAGCCGTAAAAGCAAGAGCAGGCCTGGCAAAGCCATCAAGGTACAGAAGGCGTAAAACGCGCTCCATCCCAGCCATTCGGCGAGGATACCCGTGACGGATCCAGCCATGACCCGTGGGACACCCATCAGGCTGGTGAGCAGCGCATATTGTGTGGCGGTAAAGCGCTTGTTGGTCAGGCTGGCCATAAAGGCGACATAGGCAGTCTGGCCCAACCCGCTGGCAAAAGTCTCGAACGCAATGACGCTCGTCAGAACGAGCATGTCATTGCCGAGGATCGCCAATAGCACGAATCCTGCCGTCGAAATCATCTGCAGGAGGCCGAAAACCCACAATGATTTGAGGATGCCCAGCCGGTAGATTGCCGCCCCGCCGATCAGGCCGCCGCCGATGAGTGCGGCCATCCCGAACATTTTGACGATCACCGCATACTCTGTTTTGGAGACTCCCAAATCGACCATGAACGGAGACAGCATTTCCGAGGCCATGCTGTCGCCAATTTTATAGAAAAGAATAAAGGCCAAAATGAGGAATGCGCCGGGCCGTTCGAAAAACTCGACAAAGGGCCCGACGACGGCTTCCTTCAACGTTCGTGGCGGAGGGACTTCCAATTGAGGTTCCGGTGCCATCCAGGTCGCTGCCAGGCCGATGACCATCAAAGCCCCCATGATGACATATACCAGATTCCAGGAGATCGAGGCCTGATCGGCCAAAAACAACGCAAAGGCTCCTGCCGTGAGCATCCCTAGGCGATAACCATAAATAAATACCGAGGAGCCGATCCCCAATTCCTCTTCGCGGAGCGCTTCTCGACGATAGGCATCCAGCACAATGTCTTGGCTGGCGCTAAAAAACGTGATCAGTAAGCACAAGACGGCCACGCTGACAAGGTGCTGCGCCGGGTGTGTGAATGCGACAGCGACGATCGCTAACAGAAGCGCTACTTGCGTCTGAATCATCCACCCCCGACGCCGCCCAAGAAAAGGAGGGATAACCCGATCCATGATCGGCGCCCATAGGAATTTCAAGGTATAGGGCAGCCCCACCAACCCGAAAAATCCAATCGTGGACAGATCCAGGCCTTCCTCGCGCATCCAATATTTGAGTGTCGATCCGGTCAGGAGGAGCGGCAGGCCGGATGAAAAGCCCGTCATCAGCAGGATGAGCATCTTCGAGCTGAAGAGGACGTGAAGGAACGCCTTGATCCATGGAGCGATCAGCGAATGTTTCGTCATGCCATCTAGCGTATCAGAAATGGACGCTTAGGTCTCGGCCCGAACATTGGAGAAGCGCAGGAATCATGAAGGTCCGCTCGGCGAAGGGTTGGCCTTGGGGTCGACCCATGATCGCATGGCATTTCGCCATTGATGACGCGCGGGGCTCGATGAAGAGCAGTGTTGAGGAAAAGTCTCGCCGGGGCTCAGCCCCCGAATATCGACCCGGCAGCCGCTGTCGGACCCGCGATGTTCGAGAACATCAGCGTGGCCGAGACAGCCCAATCGATGAAAGGCTTGGGATAGATGCCCAAGAGAAGAGTTCCCGCGATGCCGACGTACACGACGGTTTTCAGGGGGATCGATACCGTCAGGGGACTGGGGTCGAGCGGTTCGTTGATGTACATCTTCTTGACTACGATCAAATAATAGTACATGGAAATGATGATATTGATCAGACCAAAAATCAGAAGCGTGTACAGCTCTTGATCGATCGCGGCCACAAACAAATAGAGCTTGCCGATAAACCCGGCTAGTGGCGGCACTCCGGCCAACGAGAGCAGAAACAACAGCATAGACGCAGCCAAGAACGGCGAGCGCCGATTGAGCCCGCTGTAGTCCTCGATCTCGTCGCTTTTGATGATATGGCTGACGCCGATGACCACGGCAAAAGCCCCGAGATTTGCGAAAAGGTAGGTCAGGAGATAAAACAAGATAGCATCGCTACCTTGTTTGGTGCCCGCCGCCAGGCCGATCAAGACATTGCCGATTTGCGCGATTCCGGAATATGCCAACAGCCGTTTGATGTTTTTTTGCGCGATCGCCACGATGTTCCCGTAGGTCATCGAAAGAATGGAGCCGGCAATAAATAACAGCACCCACATAGGCTTGAACGACGCCAGCGCCACGTAAAACATACGGATCAAGATAGCGATGGCCGCACCTTTTGGGGCGATCGAGAGAAAAGCGGTGACAGGTGTAGGCGCTCCTTGATAGGTGTCGGGGATCCACGAATGAAAAGGAACGGCTCCGATTTTGAATCCTAGCGCGGCGAAAATCAGCAAAAAGCCGATGGTCATCCCGTAGCTACCCGAAGTCCCCGCTATGTCGGAAAAAATCAACGTCCCCGTCTCGCCGTACACCAAGCTGATTCCGTACGCCAGTAAGCCGGCCGCGAACACACCGAGGATGAAAAATTTCAACCCGGCTTCGCTGGATCGCAGATCGTCCCGCAAATAGGCCACGAGGACATAAAAGCCGAATGTGGAAAACTCCACCGTTACAAAGACCGACAGCAAATCGCCGGCCGAAGCCATGAACATCATGCCCAAGGTCGACATGAGCACTAAAAAGTAGTATTCGCCTTTGAAAAAGCGAAATGTTCGAACGGAATCGATGGAACTACACATCACGAGTGCCGTGGCCAGCAGGATAAAAATCTTAAAGAAGATTGCCAACCGGTCGAGCACGAACATGTTTTTGAAGAGGGTGCCGGTGATACCGGTTAGATCGAACCAGATCAGGACGACCAGGGTGGCGAGCACCCCGCCGATGCCGAGGTAAGCCAGATTCTGATGCGTGATCTTTCGCATGGAAAAATCGAGGCATACCATCAGACACAGCCACAGCGTCAGGAGAATTTCCGGAAGGAGCAAAAGGAGGTCTGAACCGGTCAGCGCGAGATCGAACGTCATGGTAGGAAGCTGGTACTCGTCTGGGTCAACAACGGCGCGACTTGGTTAATGCGGTCGAGCATCGGTACGACGGTCGAGCGGACCACTTCGTAAAAATGGCCTGGAAAAATTCCTAAACTGATGCTGCAAAAGATCATCAACAACAACGGCATCCGATCGACGAAGGCGTGCGTATCCTGGACGTGTGCATACTCCGGAACCAATCGTCCATAAAACAGGCCACGCATCATGCGGAACAAATACGCCATCGTCAACACGATTCCCAGCACGGCCACAATGACTTGAAATGGGTATTTCTGCCAGCTTCCGACGATGATCATGACTTCAGCGATAAAGTTCACCGTGCCTGGCATTCCGATGGAGGCCATGCAGGCGACGATAAACGCGCCGGCCAAAAACGGCATGCGTTCCACAAGTCCCCCTAAGGAGGGAATGTCACGAGTGTGGGTTTGATCGTAGACCCAGCCTGCCATAGCGAAGAGCATGCCCGTGGCAAGCGCATGCGCGAACATGTAGATAACCGCCCCGGTCAGGCTGATGTAATCGAGTGCCGCCATTCCTAGGAAAATATAGCCCATGTGGCTGGAACTCGAGTAGCCGATGACATACTTCGTATCCTTGGCGAAATACGAGACCAGCCCACCATAAATGATGCTGAATACGCACAAAATCGCTGCGATGGGAATCAGATCCCTCGTCGTCTCCGGTAGAATTTCGTAGCCCACACGGATGATAGAGAAATGGCCTAACTTCATGAGCACGCCGGCATGCAGCATACTGGTCGCTGCTGGTGCGGCTGCATGGCCCACAGGCGACCAGGAGTGCAACGGCCAAATCGGCGCAATGGAGGCGAAGCCGAAAAAGATCAAGAGCCAAATGATCGTGGCGAGCGTGCCGGAAAAATGAGCTTGCTCGCGGAGGACCAAGATATCGAAGGTATGAAGCCCAGAAAAATGGTAAATCAGTAAGATGCCCATGAGTGCCACGACGGCGCCCGCGGAGAGAAACAACGTGAGCTTCATGGCCGCGTACTCTTTGCTGTTGGAGCCGAAGTTAAAAATGAAGCCGACCGAATCCCGCAACCGCCGCCCCTCCGGATCCGTCATCGAGAGATAGCCTTTCGTGTGACTTCCCCAGATGCCCAGCAAGAGGTACATCGGCAAGACTGACATCTCGTAAAAGAAATATAAAAAGAAGAGATCGAGCGACATGAAGACGCCGATGGTCGCCGCCGCCAAAATGAGCAGGAAGATATAAAATTCTTTGGTCCGGTCCTGGATATGCCAGGAGACGAACACCCCGGCGAACAACAAGATGGCAGAAGCCAGGACCAAAGGTCCCCCGATACCATCAACCCCTAGATAAAAGGCGATCCCCAATTCCTCCGACCAGGGAAAGCGTTGGACAAATTGGAACCCGCCCCGCTCGATGTCATAGGCAAAGAAAATATACAAGGAAGCCAGCAGGCAAATGCCAGATGATGTCGCAGCCACGAGCCGGGTGAGCAAGGCCTCGCGTCGAGGCACAAAGATTAGCGCTACGGCTCCTAAAAACGGAGCGAACAAAATGATAAGAAGCGCGTACTCGCTCATGGCATTCAATCCTGTACCCAGCGTGAGATGAGCGGGTGGTCAACCGTAGGGGTTGCCAGGCTCCCGCGATCAAGCCGTTCCACGACTGCCTGGACCGACCCGTTGATCATTCGCAAAAAGGGAGAGGGATAAATCCCAATCCAAAAAATCATCACCGATAACGAGATCCCAATCGCCCATTCACGGGGTGTGAGGTCTCTGAGCGCGGCCGGGAGCCCGGCTTTCAAAGGACCAAAGATGGCACGCTCGTAATACCAAAGAAAGTAGGCGGAGGCAAAGATGACGCCAGTCACCGCGATAGCCCCGTATATCCAATGGGCCTGAAATGCGCCCATGAGGATGAGAAACTCACCGATGAATCCATTCGTCCCCGGCAAGCCAATGGACGCCATCCCGAGGATCAGAAAGAGCGTTGCCAGAAGTGGAAGTTTTTTGGCCAGCCCGCTGGATTGTCGAACGTCGATGTGGCCGAGTCGTTCGTACAAAAAGCCAGCGAAGAAAAAGAGTCCTGCGGTGCTAAAGCCCAGGTTGATCATATGAATCAGGCTGCCCTGAATCCCTTGGACATTCAAGGCAAACAGGCCGATCACCACGAAACCCAAATGGCTGATGCTGCTGAAGACCAAGAGTCGACGGAAATCCGCTTGCACGATGGCGATCAGTGCTCCGTAGATGATCGCGGCCAGTCCCAAGATCATTACTATTGTGACGATAGAAGGATTTCGCGAAGCTTCAGGGAGCAGGGGAAAGCTGAACCGGAGAAACCCATAGGTGCCCATTTTGATGCCCGCCAGCATCACGGACATGGGAATCGGGCCTTGAACCAGTGCATCGGGCAACCACGAATGAAAAGGAAAAATTGGCGCCTTGAAGGCTAATCCTAAAAAGATCAGCCAAAAGATCAACACTTGTTGATCGAAAGGAACCGGGACCGACAAGAGCTCGAGAAGATCGAAGCTATACGCCTGCTTGACCTCGTGGTAATTGAGGCTCAACAGCGCGAAGCCTACCAACATGAAGACGCTTCCCAACAGTGTGTACAAGACATATTTTAAGGCCGCGTATTCTCGTTCCGACCCGGTTCCCCACAACTTGATCAAGAAGTAACTCGGGATCAGCATCAATTCCCAAAAGACGAAAAAGAGGATCAAATCGATGGACAAGAAGATGCCCATGACCGTGGCTTCGAGCCCCAACACGCTCATGTAAAAGGCTTTGGGTCGCAGGTGAACCGTATCCCAGGCATACAAGACCAACAACACCGTCAGGAAGGCTGTGAGACCCATGAACAACACACTGATGCCGTCCACGGCCAGGTGATATCCGATTCCCAATTGAGGAAACCAACGGGCATGCTCGACAAACTGCATGGCTGCTGTTCCGGGCACGAAGCCCAAGAGCACCACGATGGCGGCGACCAACTCGATGCCCGCAATCGCTAAGGCCGCCTGTTTGATAGACGCTTCGTCCTTCACGGCCCACAAGGCCGCTGCCCCAACGAGCGGGAAAAAAATCAGAAACGTGAGCAGGGGGAACCCGAATTCAATTTCTTCGAGCATTGTCGTCACCGCATGGCGTAACTACCGGGCGTGGCTCCTGTCAACCAGAACAGAAGCAAGTGGACAAGCACCGCTAAGCCGATCACGATGATGGTCGCATAATGATGGACCATACCGCTTTGCAGTTTCCGCCAGGACCATGCCGCGAGATGGTTGGCATAGCCGATGATGTTCAACCCGCCATAAATAATATGTTTTTCGATCCAAGTGGCCGCAGCCGCCCCTTTGTCCGTCATGTGGTTGATGCCTTGAACGACTCGATCGATGATATGACGATCTGCCCAATCCCACATGTCCCCCAATCGTTTGCAGGGCTCCACCGCGATCCGGTCATAGAATTCATCGACATAATATTTGTTGAGGAGGAGCGTATAGAGTCCAGAGGTCCGACGCGCCCATTCGTCCGCCATGTGCGGACGAACCACATATAGATAATAGGCCAAACCGAGGCCCGCGAACGCGGTGAGGGTCGCAAAGGTCGCGAGGCCAACCACTAGGCCGGTGCTGGATTCATGAGCTGCCCCACCAGCCGAGGCAGCCACCGGATGCAAAAAGCTGTGTAAGAGACCGTGTTCAGGAGGGACGCCAAGAAAACCACCTACGATCGATAACGCGGCCAGGATCATCAAGGGAACGGTCATCACCTTCGGTGATTCATGGATATGGTGTGCCACATGTGGATCGACGCGGGATGGTCCATAAAACGTCAAAAAGGTCAGACGAAACATATAAAAACTGGTCAGCACAGCGCCGATCGCTCCCAGAAGGTATAACCCATAATGATGCTGCACAAAGGCATGGGCGAGAATTTCGTCTTTGCTCCAGAATCCCGCAAGCGGCGGAATGCCAGCAATGGCGATCGTTCCGATCATAAAAACGGCATACGTAATCGGAATTTTCTGGCGCAGCCCCCCCATTTTGCGAATATCTTGTTCTCCACCCAGCGCGTGAATGACCGAGCCGGCCGCCAAAAACAAGAGCGCTTTGAAAAACGCATGGGTCACTAAGTGAAAAATCGCGGCGATATAGGCCCCGACCCCACAGGCGAGAAACATGTACCCGAGTTGGCTGACCGTGGAATACGCTAAGACCCGTTTGATGTCGTTTTGCACGAGGCCGATGGTGGCAGCAAAGAGGGCCGTTGTCCCGCCGATAATGCCCACGGCCGTCATGGCTATCGGGGCGAGATCGTAGATTGCATGATTGCGAACGACCATGTAGACGCCAGCCGTGACCATGGTCGCCGCGTGAATCAATGCGCTGACAGGCGTTGGGCCCTCCATGGCATCCGGCAACCACGTATAGAGTGGCAATTGCGCCGATTTGCCGACCGCGCCCACCAGCAAACACAGCGCGATCGCCGTGGCCATGCCGGTGGAAAGCTCCGAAGCTTGTGCTAGCACCGTGGTGTAATCCAAGGTACGGAAGTGAGAAAAAATCAAAAAGATCGCCAAGAGAAATCCGGCATCGCCGATACGATTCATGACGAAGGCTTTGGTCGCCGCTTTGGCTGCCGACACTTTATCGTAGTAGTACCCGATCAAGAGATACGAACACAGTCCCACCCCCTCCCAGCCGATGAAAAGCACCGCATAATTGTTGCCCATGACCAAGAGCAACATGGAGACCATGAACAGATTCATATAGGTAAAGAACCGTGTGAATCCCTCTTCCCCGTGCATGTATCCTACCGAGTACACGTGAATGAGGAAGCCCACGCCCGTGACGACTAGCAACATGACAGTGGTCAGAGGATCGATCAGGAAGGCAAGATCGATCGACAGATCGCCGCCAAAAATCCAGGAATACGCGACAACTTCGCGCGGCTGAGGGTCGGCGACGACGTCGGCCGCTACGGCTAGCGCGCAAAGAAACGAGAGGAACACGGAGCCATATGCCAGTCGAGCGGCCACCTCGTGAGAATAGCGATGCCCGAACAGGCCATTGACCAAGACGGCGAGGAGCGGGAACAGGGGAATCAGAAGAACGAGCAGCTCGAACACGTTACCACTTCAGAATGTTGATCTGATCCACATTGGTCGCAATTTTTGTTCGGAAGACGACGATGATGATCGCCAGTCCAACCGCAGCTTCTCCGGCAGCGATGGCGATTACAAACAGCGCCGCTAATTGACCGGCCATGGATTCCAAATAATGCGAAAACGCCACTAAATTGATATTGGCGGCATTCAACATGATCTCAACGCACATCAGCACGATGATGAAGTTGCGTCGCACGAGGACGCCGACCAATCCAGTCATGAACAAAATTGCGCTGACCGTGACATAGGCGGCCAATGGAATCATGGATGTTGGGGCATCCATCGAATATTACTCGGCTTTGACGTCGGCGGCTGTGGGTGTTTTGGCCAACACAATGGCGCCGATAATGGCTCCAAGCAGAAATACGCCCACGATCTCAAATAACAACAAATAATCGCTAAACATCGTGAGTCCGACTGCATGGCTCGGACCCGTTTCCAGGACGACTTTCGGGGATGCCGTTCCTCGAACTCCCCGATACGGCGACTGCCAGAGCAGCAGCAGGAGTTCGCCTAAGATGCCGATGCCGGCAAAGACGAGAAACAGGTAATGGCGATGGAAATACTGTTCTTCAGATTTCAAGTTGAGCAACATGAGCACAAACAAATACAGAACGAGAATGGCTCCGGCATAGACGATGATTTGGACGGCGAACAGAAATTCCGCATTCAGGAGCACGAACAGGCCAGCGACATGCAGGAGAACGGTCAGCAAGGCGAGTGCGCAATGCACGGGATTGCGCAAGGTTACTGTGAGCACGCCGGCGACAATGCTCACCGCAGCGAAGTAACCAAACAAAAGCCATACCATGGTGGTTGAATCAGGCGTTCGGCGTTTTTTGGACGGGAACAGGAAATTGATAGCGATACGCGCGGCTCTCTTCGCCTTCTTTTTCTTGGTTATGTGCGTACAAATAGCGTTTCCCATCCTCTAAATACCGTTCGCCAATTTCATAGAGCCGCGCTTTATCGAAAAGCAGCGTGCGTTTATCCGGGGTCGAGTACTCGTAGAGCTTGGTCATGGCCAAGGCATTCACAGGGCATGCTTCCACGCAATACCCGCAAAAGACACACTTGGTAATGTCGATATAGAATTCCTTGGCATAGCGTTGAAGCGGTCGGGTTTTGTCTTCTTCGCTGATAACCTTGATGCAATGCGACGGGCATGCAGCCTCGCAGAGGTCGCATCCGACGCACCGTTCTTGACCGTCGTCGTAGCGAAGCAACGCCAAGGCTCCCCGATGGGTATCGGGAATCGTCCGTTTTTCCCGTGGATACTCAAATGTCATGGGACGATGAAACATGTGGCGGAAGGTCACTTTCATGGCCTCCCAAATTTCTCGGAACAAAACCGTGTCGAATAATTTTTTCGCTGGAGAGGACGTCGTTGGCATGGTTCTTCTCACTTCATGTCGAGGCAATCGGCTCGAGCGTGACGCCGGTCAATTTAAAATACGGCACCCCAGTGATCGGATCGAGTTGCACAGAAACGAGGTCTTTGAGGGGTGGCTCGGTGAAATGTTCGGGAAACGTGCAGGAGCCCGGCATCACGGAGAGATCTTCTTCCACCTCGAGATCCACGCTTCCCTGATCGGTGATTAAACGCACGCGCCCCCCCTGGTGAATGCCCAATCGTTCCAGGTCCTCTCGGTGGAGATGGAGTCGCTTAGTGTTCGGAGAGATGGCCATGAGCCCCGATGCTCGCGTGGATAATTTTCCAGAATGATACAAGAGCTGGATAAGACGCAATCGGAATGGCCGGTTTTCGCTCGGGAGCGTCACGGGCGTATAACGCTGGTCGACCTCCTCGCAATACTGGGAGGCAAGATACGCATCGGGACGTGCTTCGACCTTTTTGGGACGGCCCAAATTGTAGTAGGTCGGCAATTCCCGTCGAATTTCGTTCTGAATATCCTGAGTGGTTTCATACGGCATCGGAGACCCGAGCGCATCAGCCAGGCCAGCCATAATATGCCAATCGAGTGCGCTTTCTCCTGGTGGATCCAACGCGGGCCGCACGAATTGAACCTTCCCTTCCTGATTGGTCATGGTCCCGTCTTTTTCCGCGAATGTGGCGGCAGGAAAGACGACATGTGCCATTCTTCCGGTGTCGGTTAAAAACGGATCCTGACAAATGAGCACCTCCAGATTCCTCAAAGCGGCCTCGACGTTGGCGGAGGCCGGCAATGTGGCCAGCGGATTTTCCCCTACGAGGTACAGGGCTTTGATTTCGCCGGACCGACACCGTTCGAGGATGTCCATCAGATGGGCGCCTTGTCCGCTGGGAGGGAGGTCTGCGCCCCACACGCGCGACCATTTTTCCCGTGCAGCCGGATCGTCAAAACGCAGAAGTCCAGGAAGAAATTCGGGAGCCACCCCCATGTCGACGGCGCCCTGTTCGTTCGCTTCTTCGATATAGGCATTGATCCCGCAGCCGGGCTGGCGCAATTTCCCTGTCACCCACGCCAAATCAAAGAGCGTCAACATATGGTGATAACCGCCTGGTTGACGCGTCAGCCCTTCGCCGCACAGGATGACGGATCGAGGAGCTTCGGCAAAAATCCGGGCGACTTCGTGGATCTGATCCACGGGAATGCCCGTTTGGGTCGAAATATCGGTGAAGGAAATTTTTTCGACCGCCTTTTGTAAGGCGGCAAAAGCTTGCGGGTGCGCGTGGACCGCTTCTTCGTCGATGAGATCCTGTTCGACAATGGATTTCACCATGCCTTGAACGAACAGCCCTTCCGTTCCAGGTTTGACCAAAAGGGGATGAGAAGCCAATTTGGCGATGTTGGTGGGGGCTTCGTCCACGACGATCACTTGGGCTTTGTAGGTGCCGATCGCCGCTTTGACACGGAGGCTGGCGACGGGATTCGTTTCCGTAATATTGGACCCCACAAGCAAAATAGCGTTGGCTTTCGTAATTTCGGCAGAGGTATTCATCATCCGGCCGATCCCCAGTGCTCGATGCATGGCTCGGACGAAGTTCATGTGCCCATACCTGGCACTGCTGTCGAGATGATTCGTTCCGATGACGGCTCGCATGAAGCGTTGAAAGACATACAGGTCTTCGTTGGTGCAGCGGGCCGTGATCAGCCCGGCGATGGCTTGGGCTCCATATTGAGCTTTGACATAGGCTAGGCGCCCGGCAGCGAGATCCATGGCATCGATCCATGGGGCTTCGATCAGGCCGGTGTCCGTGCGAACCAGCGGCTGTGTCAGTCGGGCAGGGCTATCGATAAATTGAAATCCGAATCGCCCTCGCACGCACAGTCCCCCATGACCGTTGACCGTATCCGCGCGATCGCCCCATTTGTTTTTCCAGGACAACGGAGAGGTCACCCGGATGACGTCCGTATCTTTGGTTTCGAGATACATCTGGCAGCCGTCGCCGCAGTAATTGCAGGTCGTCGTCGTTTTGCGCAATTGCCATGGTTTGTAGGCATATTTCGAGAACTTATTCGTAATGGCTCCCACCGGACACACGGCCAGGCAATCGCCACAGAATTCGCACACTAAGGGTTGATCGCCTTTGGCGACCACTTGGGTGAACCCACCTTTCTTGATGAATTGCAGGGCATCGATGCGCTGCACGTCTTTACAAATATTGATGCATTCGCCGCAAGCGATACATCGGTTCATGTTGAAGTCCAACACCAGGCTTCGCGTATCTTCAGGAATGTTCTTTTGCTTGGCGTTGGCCAGGTTGGTGACGCCGTGCTGAAAGGCGGTGTCCTGTAATTCACAATGTCCGTCCGCATCACACACGGGACAATCCAGTGGATGGACGGACAGATGTTTTTCAACGGCTTTTTTTCTCGCCAAGAACAAATCTTCGCCTTCGGTGCGGATCACCATCCCCGCAGTGGCTTTTGCTGTGCAGGATCGAACCGGTGCTTTTTTGCCTTCCTGCATAACCAGACACATGCCACAGGACCCGAAGGGATCGAAGGTATAGTGGTAGCACATCGCTGGCACGATTTTTCCTGTGCTAGCGATGACGTCGTAAAGCGACACGCCTTCCTTGGCGGTCACAGTCTTCCCGTCCAACGTCAACTCGATGGTGGCGGCTTCCGCATCAGGAGTGGTGACTGGTTTTAACGCCATTTATCTGCTCCTTATCCGGCATGCTGGCCGTGCTCTCGATTGCCAGCCCCGGGTTATCGATCGCATTCTCCCATAACAATATCATATGTGCCGAAGATCGTAATCGCGTCGGCGATCATATACCCCCGAGCCATATGATCAAACGCTCCCATATGAATGAACGACGGCGCCCGAATCTTCAATCGATAGGGGCGCCCTCCGCCCGTGCTGACGATATAGAAGCCCAGCTCGCCTTTATGGGCTTCCGTCCCGCAATAAATTTCTCCCACTGGGGCATCGAAGCCTTGGGAAAAGAGCTTAAATTGCTGAATCATGGATTCCAGATTCGTAAAGACCCGCTCTTTCGGCGGCAAGGTGACACTTGGGACATCCGCCATAATCGGCCCCGGCTCCATTTGATCCATGCATTGCCGGATAATCTTGATACTTTCACGCATCTCCTCGATCCGGATCCAGTATCGATCATAGGTATCGCCGTTTTTTCCGACCGGCACGCTGAATTCGCAGCGCGGGTAAGCGCCGTACGACTCGTACTTGCGTAAATCGTAATCGACGCCGGAGCCCCGTAACGTGGGTCCGCTCAGCCCGAAGCTTAGGGCATCTTCCGCAGAAATGACCGCCACGCCCTTCGTGCGGGCCAGCCAGATCCGGTTGCGTTCCAAAAAGACGACGTATTCGTCGATTTTCGGGGGAAAATAATCCAGAAATTTACGAATTTTTTGTTCCAATTCTGGCGTGAAATCTCGCTCTACGCCTCCGATGCGATACCAGCTCGTCGTGAGCCGTGCCCCGCACAGTTCGTCGAACCAATCCAGCAGGATTTCCCGATCACGGAACGTATAGAAAAAGACCGTCATGGCCCCGATGTCCAGCGCCTGGGTGCCCAGCCAGAACAGGTGTCCGATAATGCGTTGAACTTCTGCCACGATCGTTCGCAGGTATTCCGCCCGATCGGGCACCGTGATGCCCATCAGCTTTTCCACCGCCCGGCAGTAAGCAAAATTGTTGTACATGGCGCAGACGTAGTCCAAGCGGTCGGTATGAGGAATGAACTGATGATAGGTTCCGTGTTCCGCGAGTTTTTCCACACCGCGATGGAGAAAGCCCATCACCGGCGTCGATTTCACGATCCGTTCGCCTTCCAGCTCGAGGATCACCTTGAGCACGCCGTGCGTGCTGGGGTGCTGTGGTCCCATGTTCAGCAGCAACTCTTCGGTGCGGAGCGTCGGAAGCGTGTCCGTCTCGGGATGCGACGGATCCACGTGATAGACGGTGCTGCGCTGGTCTTCGAGGTGCGCCATGGTATTCCTTAACTCACTTTCTATGCCAACCCATGTTTCGACACTATGGACATCCAGTGATTAGTTCGCGGGATCGTTCAAAAATTCAAACGTATCCCGCCAACCCTTGCCTTGCAAGGGAAAGTCCTTGCGAAGCGGATAGCCTTCCGTGTAATCGTCGGGCATCAGGATACGCCGCAAATCGGGATGGTTCCGAAACCGAATGCCCATCATGTCGAACACCTCACGCTCCATGAATTCGGCCCCTCGCCAGATGTCCGTCATCGAATCGACAATGCAATCATGTTCGGGCACGCGTGTTTTGATGCGAATCCGGTGCCGCTTCCGAATGGAATACACTTCATACACGACTTCGAAGCGTTCCGGCTCATCGGGCCAATCGACAGAGCTGACATGGACAATGTAATCGAAATCCATCTCCGGATCGTCGCGAAGGAATCGACAGATAGCATGGAGCGCCTCACGAGTGACGGTTACCGCTAAATCTCCCCGCCATTCCTTGGCTGCGATCACGGCTTCAGGAAACTTTTCCCGAATTCGGTCAGCCAAGAATATCAGGGAAGGCGGCGCAGCGGGTGCTTTTTCATTGGTTTCCGCCTCTTGCGCCGAAGAGGGTGGTTGCTCCTGAGTCGATGGCGTGTCGATGTTGTCGCTCATCCCACGTGTCCTTTGACCTGTTCGGGTTGTTTCGTAAAGACTCGCTTTTGCATGATCCGGTCTTGCAATTTCAAAATTCCGTCGAACAGTGCTTCGGGGGTCGGCGGACAGCCGGGTACGTAAATATCGACGGGGACGAAGCGATCCACACCCTGCACAACACTGTAACTGTCATAGATATTGCCCGATGTCGCACAGGACCCCATGGCGATGACATATTTCGGCTCAGGCATCTGATCATAGATCTTACGAATGACGGGGGCCATGCGCCGGCACACCGTCCCAGCCACGATCATGAGATCGGACTGACGGGGAGAAGCTCGAAATACGCCGGCCCCGTAACGATCGATATCGTACCGAGCCGACACGGCCGCGATCATCTCGATCGCGCAACATGCGAGCCCGAAGGTCATGGGCCACAACGAGCCTTTTCGAGCCCAGTTGACCGCTTTTTCTAACGACAAGGTCATGACCCCCACCTCGCCGTCTTTGTCGTGCTTGCCGATCTGAATCAATCCCATGGCGACCGAATTCTCACGAACATCGGATTGAACATCGGATTGAACAAATGAGGTATGGGGCTCGTCCCACGCCCATCGTTAATCCCACTCGAGTGCGCCTTTCCGCCATGCATACACATAGGCCACGACGAACAGGCCGATGAAAATCATCATTTCGATAAAGCCGATCAATCCCAACTGTTTGAAGGTCACGGCCCATGGATACAAGAAGATCACTTCAATATCGAAGATCACGAACAGCATGGCGATCACATAATAACGGACCGGGAACGGGATGCGCGAATCCGAGAACGGTTCGCTTCCGCACTCGTACGGCGACAATTTTTCCGGTTCCGGGTATTTAGGTTGAACCAAATACGACAGAAGAAGAGTCACGACTCCGAAGCCAAACGCTAAGAGAATAAAAATGAGAATCGAAGAATATCGAGCAAGATATTCAACGAGAAGATCGACGCCGCTCATTACTTCTCTCACTGACAAAAACTTATGACTTCTGCAGGGAAGGCATCGTAACACCCGATTTTTCAGTGAATCAAGGGAACAAAAGACCTACCATAGATTTCCCTGAAAGCCCCAAGTTTGGGAAATGCACGACAGATGGAGAAGCCAAGCGTGAGAGAATAAGGAAGGTAAGTGGGGGGCTCGCATTACGAGTTGCGAGACATCTTCGCTGACGGCATCCGGAGATTGGTAGGCGGGGAATTGTCGGCTGTGGACCATTCATCGGCTAGGGGAAGCGTCGCCTTGGCTTTCTTTCGCCGGTGGATCTGCGTCCAAATGCGCTGCGGTGTAGGGAGGGACGTCTTATCGCTCCCATCCGAGGAAACGGGTTCGTCGGGGTTCGCAGGTTTCATGAAAAAGCTCTTTTGGAGTCGACGATTGGATTCGCTAATTTATTGTAAAAGAACGCATGACACTTAGACAACAAAAGCGTAAAAGCTGTCTCCATCTGCCAGGAAAACGCGCACCACGATCACGGGATGAGGGCAGTGCCGATGCACCGCAGTCTTATCTTGTTTATGGGCTCTTTCAGGTCAGGTGTGAGAGAGGTCATGAGGTCAGAGCGTTTGAGTTTCACGCTCTCATTGCTTACCATTGAGTAAGATATCTCCGCATGTCTGGAGCGAGCCACTCATGCCGCCTCGTGCTACATGGAAAGGCAATCTGAAACTTTCGCTCGTCACGATCCCCGTCAGGCTCTATTCGGCCACCAGCAGCGCCGGTCGCATTGTCCTTCATCAGCTTCATAAAGGGTGCCACCAGCGCATACATCATCAGTTGACGTGCCCGATCCATGGTCCCGTCGAGCAAGAAGACGTCGAGAAGGGGTACGAATACGAAAAAGGGAAATACGTAGTTCTCGACGAGGTCGAATTGGACCATCTCAAGCTCGAAACCACGAAGACTATCGACGTCGTGCAATTCATCTATGCCCATGAACTCGATCCGCTATACATCGAGGCTCCCCATTATCTCGCCCCGGATGGACCCGTTGCCGATCAAGCTTTTCGCGTGATCCGCGAGGCGATGGGGCAAGAGGGGGTCATGGCGATCGGGCAGGTGGTCATGAAAGGGCGCGAGCACCTTGTGGCGATCAAGGCGCAGGATAAAGGGATGGTCATGCTGACCCTGCGCTACGCCAATGAAATCAGCAAGGCCACGCCGTTCTTTGCTGACATTCAAAACGGCAGGGTTGACAAAGAGCAACTGGAACTGGCTCGGATGTTGGTGAAGAGCAAGATCGCCCCTTTTGATCCGTCGAAGTTTACAGACCGCTATGAGCACGCGCTCATCGAATTGATTCGAGCCAAAATCAAAGGCGTCGCGCCTGTCACGGTGCACGAGGCCGAGGTGAGAAAGGTGATCAATTTCATGGACGCCCTCAAAGCCAGTGTTGCTCAAACGAAAAAGAGTCAGCCTGTCAAATCACTTGCGCCCGTCCGAAAATTCAAACGAGGAAAGAGCGCATAAGAGGGATGCGTGCTGCCGCGCCACATCAGTCCTATGCTCGCTCAATTGGCGCGGGAGCCTTTCGATTCTCCTCACCATCTCTTTGAAATCAAGTGGGACGGCACGCGCTGCCTCGCGTTCATCGAACATGGGCGCATCCGGCTGGAGAACCGGCGATTCGTGGACATGGCGCCGGTGTTTCCCGAATTACGAAGCCTCCAAAATCTCCCTGAAAATTCGGTGCTCGATGGGGAACTCATCGTCTTGATCGAGGGGAAACCGTCCTTTCCCAGACTCCAAGAGCGGGTTCAGACACGAAGTTCCACGCGCGCGGCATTCTTGGCTCAGCTTCATCCCGCCACTTTTATGGCGTTCGATCTCTTGTATCTCAACGACCGTCCCTTGCTCGATCGTCCGCTGTTGGAACGTCGCGATCGGCTTCACGACATGGTCCAGCGCTATGCGAGCCCGACGCTGGTGTTCTCCGAAGGCGTTTTGGAGCACGGAACGCGCTTTTTTTCTGAAATCCGACATGCGGGGTTCGAAGGAATGATGGCCAAGCAGATCGACAGCCCCTATCTCGTGGGGTGTCGCTCTTCGTACTGGAAAAAGGTCAAAGTCGGGCAGATCCAAGAATTTGCCATCATCGGCTTTCTGCAACGGGAGCACGAACCGGCCATCAGCGCCCTGCTGCTGGGTGAAGATAAGCAGGGGACATGGATGTATCGAGGGCGGGTGGGGAGTGGGTTTACGGAGGAGGATCGCCATCGCCTATTCGAACAATTGATGTCGAAGCCACCCCTGCCTTCTCCGCCAGCAGACGGTCCGAAACGCGCACAATGGCGTAAGACTGATCTCCGGTGCCGTGTCCATTTCATGGAAAAAACGGCCGGGGGCAAATTGCGGGCGCCGATTTTCAAGGGACTCGTGAAGTGAGGCGCCAATGGACGGCTGGATCGTCCCGCCTCCCAAAGAACCGACGAAAACGAAGGAAGCCTTCGAGCAAGAACGACGCGAAAAAGTTCGATGGTTAATCGAGGAGGGATATCTCCGCTCCGAACGGATTGTTCAGGCGTTGCTGACCGTTCCGCGTGAAGAATTTATTCCGACCCCGTACAGGGATTATGCGTATCTCGAAGTTCCCTTGCCGCTTCCCGGGGAACAGGCGACCATTTCCTGTCCGCATAGTTATCCGCTCTTTTACGAGCCCTTGGGGCTCGACGAAGGACATCGATTGCTCGAGGTGGGGACCGGCTCAGGCTATGGAGCCGCCGTCGCACGGGAAATCGTGGGACCAACCGGCTTGGTCGTCACCATGGAAATCGATCCGGTCACCTATGCGTTCGCCAAAAACAACCTCACCAGGCTGGGTTACACCGATGTGCTCGTTGTCCTCGGCGACGGTGGACAGGGCTATCCAGAATGCGCTCCCTACGATCGGATCTGTGTCACTGCTGCGTGTCGAGAGGCACCTCCACCGTTGCTCGCTCAACTCAAGCCCGGCGGCCGACTCGTCGGCCCAGTGATCGAAGAGGGGATTCAGTATCTGACGCTGTTCGAGAAACGGGATGAGGGACTCATTCGTCAACGACTGGACGCCGTGTTGTACGTGAATCTCCGTGGGCGTTACGGAACAGGCCCGTAATGATTGCCGTGCCAACTCCTCATCGAGATCTTCCGCGTTCAGCACCTCTAAAACCGGTCGCTGATTCATAGGCTGAATGGATCCAGCATTATGATGACCTCTCATCATCCTGAAAGCTCCGTCAAAGATTTTTTCCCGTCTCATTCCTGCGAAGGCGGAGAATCCATCCTGTTCAGGTCTTTTGGGAATTTCCCTCTTCTAAGATTCTGCATGTTTGCTAGGACTGACCTCCTCTCATCCGAGGCACGCTTCTTTGCAAGATTGAGGTGCTTGGCATAAACCTGCCCTAGGAGCCATGCGGAGACACGATTTCCTTAAAGGCGAGAGAGAGGGACTAGCGATCGTTAAAGGTAGCATCAATAGAAAAATTCTTCCTTGACGATTTTCTCGTGCTCTACCGTATACACGCCGATTTCCTCCATGGTCGTGCGTTTTCCGGCATGCTTCGAGGTGACGTCGAATCGAAAATGAACCGCAAAACGGTCGCCATTAAAAAACGGCCCGCTCACATCGACGTGATGGACGTCGTGATTGTCGAACCACCAGGCATTTTTTCGTTTGATAGCCTCGATACCCGTTTGCACTTGGCCGATGCCGGGAAGTTCGCGTGCTTCGACACTGACAATGTTCGCATCATAAAATTTTTCGATCGCTTCGAAATTTTTCCCCTGCCTGCACAGGGAAACCAGCTCTGTACCAATGTCGTGAATGGTCATAACGACTCCCTTCATTGAAATTGAGAGTTCAACATATTGAATAGCCGTATTTCGCCTTTCGATCCATCGGCAGCCAATATCATTGCATCCTTTACCGCTCGCTTACCGAGGTGAGGAGTATAAACCGAACCGACAGCACAATGCATGAGCAGGATGATCAAGGCTGCATGTCCTTTTCCTCCATACTGATCATACTGGCCGTGAACATGGGAGCCATGCCGGGATTGCGCCAAGAAAGGTCCTTCCGACGAGTGGGAAACATAGCAAAAGCATCGCGAACAGGGTCAAGACTCGCTGGGCTTCGCTCCTTCGGATTTCTGCTGCAACATGCGTCTAATGGATAGGGACCACCGATGCGGGATAAAAGGATGAAGAGGAGAATCTCAACGACAATACACAAGCGGCAAGGAGACATCCTTCTTGCCGCTTATGACCGATCCAGAAAGAGAACGTTATTTCACGTCCACGCTCATGATGACGAAGGGTTTATTCAATTTGCTCCCTTGGTGCGGTTCCACATACGTCCCATCGTAGTAATACCATTGCAGTGGCTTCATTTCCCCGAGTTTTTCGGGATGGCGGGGGAGTTTCGTGACATCCAGGCCATTGGCAATGAATTGTTCGGGATCGATGAAATAGACAATATCTTCGGTGGTTTGTTCCGGATGTTCGCTGAAATGAACCATATTGTGTTTGGACACCGTTTCCAACATGCACATCTCGCCGCTGGCCTGTGTGGCGTCGATAGGTTTGATTTTGGAATCCGGCGCCAAGAGATTGGCAATGGCGTTGATTTCTCGCCGGGCGTTGCCTTCGAGTTTCAAAACCGGCCCGAAATTCTTTTGAATCTCTCGAAGTGTCTCCTTGGCGTTGTCCGCTTCGACTCCCAGCGCCGGTGAGAGGGGAAGCAGTAGCCCAGCCACAAAGGCCAGACCAACAATAGCTGTGCATGTCGACGAAGCGAGCTGTCTTTTCATATGTGATCTACCTCCTTGTTGGGTATGTGATGACTAGAAGCCATGTGATGCTCTCGCCATGGGCGTTCAGGCCTCGTTGCTGTGAATGTTTGGGATAGCTTCTTTTGTAGAAATGTAGCACACGACATGCCATTCAATGAAAACCTTTACAAATAGCAGAGTTGAAAGACGAGGCGAGTGCAAAGAGCCAGAGAACAGTTCTCTTCGACCGTGCTCAAACCGTTAACATCTTAATAATTGTTAACAGCCCTATTGACACAAAGGAAACAAGAGCGCCGCGTTGGAACATGTGTAAACAAGGCGGTCAGCTTATTGTGTATCCAGATCGCTGCCCCCTCGTCATTCAACGCTACGGCGTGTTCCACCGCCAATCCCGGATTTCCGGCATATCCTCGCCACGCTGGACGATGTATTCCTTGTGCTCAATGAGTTTGTCGCGCACGGCCTGCTTAACGTAGGCAGCATGCGCACCGAGCTTGGGCACGCGATCGATCACGTCGGCCACGAGATGGAAACGATCGAGATCGTTTCTGACCGTCATGTCGAACGGAGTCGTCGTCGTCCCTTCTTCCTTGTACCCCCGGACGTGCAAATTCTTATGATTCGTCCGCCGATAGGTGAGGCGGTGGATCAGCCAGGGATAGCCGTGAAACGCAAAGATAATCGGTTTGTCGGTGGTGAACAACGTGTCGAACTCTTTGTCCGACAGGCCGTGGGGATGCTCTTCCCGTGGTTGCAGTTTCATGAGATCGACGACATTGACGACGCGGATTTTGAGATCCGGAATCTGCCGGCGGAGAAGATGCACGGCGGCCAACGTCTCCAGCGTCGGCACGTCGCCGGCGCAGGCCATCACCACGTCCGGTTCGGTGCCTTGATCGTTGCTCGCCCATTCCCAGATTCCGATGCCGGCCGTGCAGTGTTTGATGGCCGCATCCAGATCCAAATACTGCAGCGCGGGCTGTTTGCCGGCGATGATCACGTTCACCAAATTGCGGCTGCGCAGACATTGGTCGGTAACGAAGAGGAGGCTATTGGCATCGGGCGGCAGGTACACGCGAATCACTTCGGCCTTTTTGTTCACGACAAGGTCGATGAAGCCGGGGTCTTGATGCGAGAACCCGTTGTGATCTTGCCGCCATACATGGGACGTGAGGAGATAGTTCAAGGAGGCGATCGGTCGTCGCCACGGGATTTCTCGGGTCACCTTCAACCACTTGGCATGTTGGTTGAACATGGAATCGACGATGTGAATGAAGGCCTCGTAACACGAAAAAAATCCATGGCGGCCTGTGAGCAAATACCCTTCCAACCACCCCTGGCAGGTATGCTCGCTCAGGATTTCCATGACTCGGCCGTCTCGGGAGAGATGTTCGTCTTCCGGAAGCACGTCGGCCATCCAGGTGCGATCGGTGAATTCGAAGATGGCATCCAATCGGTTGGACGAGGTTTCGTCAGGACCGAACACGCGAAAGTTTCGGTGGTCGTGGTTCAATTTCAAAACATCGCGGAGATATTGCCCCATGATTCTGGTGGCTTCGGCCGTGATGACTCCTGGCTGGGTCACTTTCACGGCGTAGTCCCGAAAGTTGGGCAGGCGGAGTTCCTTGAGCAGGATTCCGCCGTTGGCGTGCGGGTTGGCTCCCATGCGGCGGGAACCTTTCGGGGCCAGGGCTGCCAGCTTGGGCCGAAGCCGGCCGGTTTCGTCGAACAATTCCTCGGGGCGGTAACTTTTCATCCATTGCTCCAAGAGCTTGACGTGCTCGGGCTTGTGCGCGAGGTCCGAGAGCGGCACTTGGTGCGAGCGCCAGAAGCCTTCGACTTTTTTGCCGTCGACTTCCTTCGGGCATGTCCAACCTTTGGGCGTTTTCAAAATGATCATCGGCCAGCGGGGGCGTGCGACGATGCCGTCATGGCGCGCTCGTCGCTGGATGGCGTGGATATCGTCGATGACGGTGTCGAGGGTGTCGGCCATAGCGCGATGCACGCGTGCCGGATCCTCGCCATCGACGACATACGGTTCATAGCCGTACCCTCTGAACAAGCCCAATAATTCCTCCTCGCTGATCCGTGCCAATATGGTGGGATTCGCGATTTTGTAGCCGTTGAGATGAAGGATAGGTAGGACGGCGCCGTCGGTTGCCGGATTCAAAAATTTGTTGCAGTGCCAAGCCGTGGCCAGCGGGCCGGTTTCGGCCTCACCGTCTCCAACGACACAGGCCACGATCAAGTCGGGATTGTCGAATGCCGCGCCGAAGGCGTGAGATAGCGCATAGCCGAGTTCGCCGCCTTCGTGAATGGAGCCCGGCGTTTCCGGTGCGGCATGACTCGGGACCCCGCCGGGAAACGAGAATTGTTTGAAGAGCTTTTTCATCCCCTCGGCGTCTTGGGTGATCGTCGGGTAGAGTTCGCTGTAGGTCCCCTCCAGGTAGGTATTGGCCACCATGGCCGGTCCTCCGTGCCCGGGGCCGGCAATGTAAATCATATCGAGGTCGTATCGATTGATGATGCGATTCAGATGCACGTAGATGAAATTGAGTCCCGGTGTCGTACCCCAATGCCCGAGCAAGCGGGGCTTGATATGGTCGAGCGTCAGCGGCTCCCGGAGCAGCGGATTGTCCAAGAGATAAATCTGCCCCACGGAGAGATAATTGGCCGCCCGCCAATAGGCATCCATGAGTTCGAGTTCTTCTTGGGTGAGCGATGAAGATCGCGATGAGGTTGGGGAAGTATGGGGCGTCATAGAACGTCCTCCTTGCCGTGGTTTTGTCGCGACGATAGTGTCATCGGATGAAAATTGAATGCGGTGATCTGGTCAGGAACTTCTCTGCGGCTCACGTCCATCCACAAGATCTCTGATGAGCCGCAGACGGTCCCGTACGAGCCGTGGCAGCAAAAAATGCTGGCGGACGCGTTCGCGTCCCGCTCGGCCAAAGGCCCCGCGGGCCCCAGGCTTGCGAAGCAGATGAAGAATGCGCTCGGCGCAATCCTCGATATTTTCCACCAGGTACCAGCGAAAGGCATCGGGAAATTGGAGGGGAATGCCGCCAGCGTTTCCGGCGACGACCGGTTTTTCCTTCCAGAACGCCTCGGAGACGACCAGGCCGAACCCCTCTCGAATGGATTTCTGGACGATCACGTCGCTTCCGCGCTGGAACATGTTCACTTCGGCGTTGCCGATCCCGGCCAGGTTATTGAAAACAAAAATATCGGGATCTTTCGCTGCTTCTTCTTCTACCTGATCCATGAGCGCCCAGCCTTCGGGATCGTCCGCGGCCATTGCCCCGATGAAGACGAGCTGTACCTCGCGGCATTCCTGCTTGACCAACTGATAAGCTTTGATGACCCCCAAGGGATCTTTCCACGGGTCGAACCGCGAAACTTGGAGCAACACCGGCCGTGTGGGATCGACTCCCGAATCGGCCATGGCGCGCTTGCAGATATCCAACGGCAGATCCATGTTTTTGGTAGCCAAGGGATCGATGGCCGGTGGAATGAATACGATGCGTTTGACCGTCATGCCGGGAATGAGAAATTCGGGCATAGTAAAGATCATGGCATCGTACAGGTTCAAGTAGGGCAACAGAAATTGGCTCACCTCTTCGCTCGGATGGGAGCTATCGATGTGACAGCGCCAGATCCACTTGGCGTCTCGCTGACCGGCGAAGTATCGCAGCGCAGCCGGCTGGGGGTCGTGCACGATGATCACATCGTACCGTTCTTCCAACAATTTGGCGGTTTGCTCGTTGACCTGGAGATACAAGGATTTTTCCGATTCGAGCAAAGTATGCGGCTTCCCCTGTAGGGCGTTGTGAAACGCTTTGGTGATCGTGAAAAATTCGGTCGGGGCATGGATCAGTCGCCAGTCCACGTCGAGCCCTAGGGCCTCCATGAACGGGACGAGTCGAGGGAGCAATTCAGCCACCCCACCCCCGAACGCGGTGGAATTGATCTCGCACACCTTCAGGCCTTTGAGTTTGTGCGCAAGGCCGAAGATTTCGTCGATCAGCTCGTCCCCGACAATCAGCCGATAATGATCGATCTGACAGGAAATGAGGGCCGAGCGCCGACCCACGTGGACTTCAGGCAGCATGGGAAACTCTCCTTTCTATTGCAGGTGGGGTTGTCGGATCACGGGAGCGCCTCGTAGGCGTTGCGTAGAATTTTAGCGGATTCCTCCGGCAACAGGGTATTGATGAACATCCCCGAACCCAGTTCGAACCCGGCAATGGCGGTGAGCCGAGGAAGAATCTGAATGTGCCAGGAGAACCATGCGCACGCGCCTCCGGTTGTCGGAACAGAATGCAGCACCAGATTGAAATCGGGATTCTGGAGCGCGGTGTCTAAAACCGCGAGCGTTCGCCGAAGAACGCTCGCAACTTTGGGGAGGTCCTCTTCGGACACCAAGGCGAACGATGGTACGGGACGGTGGGGCATGATCCAAGTTTCAAAGGGAAGCCGCGAAGCAAAAGGCTGAAACACCACATACCCGTCCTTCTTTATGACGATCCGACTGCCGGCCTGGAGTTCCGCTTCGACCATGTCGGAATAGAGACAGCGGCCTGTCTCGTCATAATACGTAGTGGCCACTTCAACCTTCCGTCGCATGAGAACGGGCGCGATCGGGGCGGCCACCACCTGCATATGCGGATGCTGCAACGAGGTGCCGGCGCGTTTCCCATGGTTTTTGAATAGCACGACGCTGTTGACATGGGGATGCGCGAGCAGATCGCGGTATCGTCGCTGGCAGGCGCGAAGAATCATGGCCACGTCCTGGTCGCTCATCAAAGCCAACCGTTCGTTGTGTCGCGGCGTTTCAATGATGACTTCGTGCGAGCCCACGCCGTCCATTTCATAAAAGAGGGTATGAGGGGTGCGGTAAGCTGACGGGCCGGTGGGCTGCAAAGCCGGAAATTTGTTAGGGACCACGCGGACTTGCCATTCGCCAGTTCCGGAGTCGGAAAGGCGCAGGATTTCCGGCGGCGTGAGCGTTTCGTTGCCGGGACAAAACGGACACGAAGGGTCGTGAACCGGGAGCGCTTCGCTCGAGGGATGAGGCGAGGATTGCGCGAATTGATCCGGGCGCTTGGCGCGTTGGGGCGCAATGATCACCCAGTCTTTCGTCGTGGGATCTTGGCGAAGCAGAGACATGATGTACCGCAGGGAGTCGCCATGATGTGGACCCCTAGGAGCTGGACCATGAGAACAAGCCGGACGATTCCCGCGAGCTTGTCGGTTCCGGCCATCGTTCAATACAAGCGGTGACGGAACAACCAGCCGGCGAAAGATAGAGCGATCAATCCGATCACTGCCATGGGCCAGAGTTGCCAGAGTAACATGTCAACGGGCATGTCTTCCAGGAAGATGCCTCGCACCACGATCATGAAATACCGCATGGGATTGAGGAACGTGAGGTATTGAACGGGCGATGGCATATTGGCGATGGGCGTGGCAAAGCCCGACAATAAAATCGCAGGCACCATGAAGACAAAGACTCCCAGGAGGCCTTGTTGTTGTGTCACGGCCAAGGACGAGATCATCAGCCCCACTCCCAAGCCGGAGAGCAAAAAGACCGCGAGACCACAATACAGGCTTACGAGATTGCCGACCAGCGGGATCTCGAACCACCAGCGGGCGAGCGCGATGATCACGGTGGCTTCCAGGAGGCCGATGAGAAACCCGGGAACGGTTTTCCCGATCAGAATTTCTGTCGGCCGTAAGGGCGTGACCAACAATTGATCGAAGGTGCCTTGTTCCCGCTCTCTGGCTACGGACAGCGCCGTCACCAACAGGGCGACGATCATGGTGAGCGATCCCACGATGCCCGGAATGAAAAACCATCGGCTTTCCAGGTTGGGGTTGAACCAGGCGCGTACTTCCAACTTGACAGGCAGCGCAACCGACTGGCCCGGCTCATCGATCTGGGCGATAAATTGCTGGACGATGGTTCGGAGATAATTCAAGGCCAGCAAGGCGGTGTTGGAATTTCGCCCATCGACGAGCACTTGCATGTCTGCAGGCTCGCCATGAGCGATCCGACGGCTGAAGTGTTGGCCGATCCGGACGATCACGAGCGCCTTCCGTAGGTCGATCAAAGGGGCCATGTCGGCTTCGTGCGAAATCCGTGCGACGAGATCGAAGTGCGGCGACCCCTGGATCGCTTCGGCCATGTGCCGTCCCCAGGGTCCAGCATCCTCGTTATAGAGTGCGAAGGGGATATGATTCAGGTCGAAGGTGGCGGCATACCCGAAAACCAGGAGTTGAACCATCGGCGGAATCAAAATCACCGTGCGCGTTTTTTTATCCTTGAGCAACGCCAAGAATTCTTTGATCATCAACGCCTGGATTCTGACCCACATGGCATCGCCTATTCGAGTCGTTTTCGGAAGATGAATCGGCACAGGCCGAGAAAGAGCCCTGCCATGATCAGGAGTGCGATAAGGTTGGGAATGAACAGCGGCCAGATCGTTCCGGCCAAAAACGCCGATTGGAGGATCTCGACGAAATAGCGGGCAGCAAAGATATAGGTGATTCCCTGAATGAGCGGCGGCATACTCCCGATATCGAACAAAAATCCGGACAAGAGAAAGGCCGGGAGAAAGGTGACGATGATGGCCGCTTGGGCGGCGACGAACTGGTTTTTGGCGAGGACGGAAATCAAAAGCCCCATGCCCAATGCCACAGAGAGAAAGATGCCCCCCGCCAAAGCCAAGACCCAGAAGGAGCCGCGAAAGGGGACATCGAACAACCCGATGGCCATGACGACGGACAGGACCATCCCCCCCGTGCCCAAGAAAAAATAGGGAATGATTTTACCCAGCAGAATGTCGTTCGCGGTTACCGGTGTGGTCATCAGCGCTTCCATCGTCCCCCGTTCCCATTCGCGAGCCATCACCAATGCCGTCAAGAGTGCCCCGATCAGTGTCATAATCACTGCAACCAATCCCGGTACGAGAAAGTTGCGACTCCGCACTTCAGCATTGAACCAAATACGCGGCTCGATGGCGATCGGGAGAGGGCGCGTGCGGCCTTCGCGGACCAGGCGCTCGAGCCAGCGCGCCGTCGCGCCCTCGACGTATCCGATGATCAATCGTGCCGTATTGGCATCGCTTCCGTTGACGATGACTTGAACAGGGGCGACAGCCCCGGCAGAAATCTGTTTGCCGAATGGTTCTCGGAGGCGAACGATAGCATTGACGCGATGCTCGCGCAGGGCTTCCTCGGCTGCCGTCATCGAATCGAAGGAGATCGGGAGGAAATACCGGGAGTGGAAAAACGAGGCGGTGAATTCCGCCGTCAGATGCGTGGGCTGTTCCACGACCAATCCCACGGGGACGTGCTCGGCATCGAGCGAAATGCCGTATCCGAACAAAAGCAGCAGAAGAACCGGGATGAGAAACGCAATGGCGATACTGCTCGGGTCCCGCACGATTTGAAGCGCCTCTTTCCGCATCAGCCCTCGGAGGCGCATCCACGTGTTGTTGGATGGGAAACGATGCACGCGGCGCGGTCGGGACTGGCTCATGACACGACGGCTTGTCGTCGTTCAGTGTGAATGAGATACACAAAGGCGTCTTCCAGCGAAGGCGTCGGGCATTCCACGGTGCGGGCGCGTCGTTTGATCTCGTCCGGCGTCCCCAGGGTTAGCAGGCGGCCATGGGCCATGATGGCGATGCGATCGCAGTATTCGGCTTCTTCCAGAACATGCGTCGTTACCATGATCGTGACGCCCCGACCCGCCAATTCGAGAATCCGGTGCCAAAATTCTCTTCGTGCCAACGGATCGACGCCGGACGTCGGTTCGTCCAAAAAGAGGATGTCTGGTTCGTGCATGAGGGCACAGGCCAGAGCCAGGCGTTGCTTGTACCCCAAAGGCAGTTCACCCGAGACGGCATCGGCGAAGGGTCTCAAGCCGAACTGATCCAGCGCCCAATTGTTCCGTTCCCGTCGACGATCGCCGCGTAAGCCGTAAGCGCTGCTGAAAAACCGCAAATTTTCCCTCACACTCAAATCCCGATACAGCGAAAATTTTTGAGACATATAGCCAATGCGCTGGCGGGCGGCCGACCGAGCCCGTCGCAAATCGACGCCGGCAACCGTCAAATGTCCGCCACTCGGTGGCAAGAGACCGCAGAGCATACGGAACGTCGTCGATTTCCCGGCGCCGTTGGGTCCCAATAATCCGAAAATTTCTCCAGACAATACATCGAACGACACATCATGGACCGCGTAAAAGTCCCCAAAACGCCGTTGTGCATGGCGGACTTGGATGACCGGCGCGCGCGGCGCGGGGGAGAGGCTCGTTTGCGATGCCGTCAACGGCTTGAGCTGAGACCGAACTGCCGGCTGCGAGGCTTGTTGCCTTAATTTCACGATAAACCAGTCTTCCAGCCTGGGCGGAACCGGCGCGATGGAAAGCTGGGGAATGGCAGGCACGATCGCCGCAAGCGTTTCAGGATGCGGATCTCGAAGCACCAGTCGAACGGACTCGCCTTGCACCATGGCATCGACGACTTCAGGGCGATCGGTCAGCGTGGCATGGATGAGCCGCTTGTGTACGGCAGAGCTGTGGATCTGATAGACACGACCTTCGATTTCTCGTTTGAAGGTCGAAGGGTGTGCTCGCCCTAATATCGTGCCCTCGTGGAGAATGAGGACATCAGGGCAGCGCTCGGCCTCTTCGATGTACGACGTGGTGAGCACCACGCTCGTGCCTTCTTCCCGAACCAGGCGGTCGACGATCGTCCACAGCTCGCGCCGGGAAAGCGGATCGACCCCGACGGTCGGTTCATCGAGCAAGAGAAGTGGAGGAGTGCCCAGGAGCGAACAGGCCAGACCCAATTTTTGTTTCATGCCGCCGGAAAGCTGGCCGGCGAGCCGCCGGGTAAAGGGCTCGAGTCCGGTCATGACCATCAATTGTCGGTAGCGAGCGGATCGGTGGTCGTGGTCCAATCCATGAAGGTCGGCATAGAGATCGAGATTTTCCTGAACGGTGAGATCCTCGTACAATCCGAAGCGTTGCGGCATATATCCGATCTGTCCGTAGATGGCGGCAGCCTCCCGTTGCGTATCCATCCCCAGCACGCTGATGTGTCCCTGATCGGGGCGCAGAAGCGTGGCGGCTAGCCGCATCAGCGTGGTTTTTCCGGCGCCGTCCGGTCCGATGATTCCGGTGACGGTGCCCCGCCGAACGGTAAACGACACCCGAGTCAAGGCATGAATCACCCGATGACCGGACACAAACGATTTGCTCACATCGTGAAACGTCAACACGATGTCTTGAATCTCGGCAGAGGAATCGGTTTGGTGTGGAGCTGGTTCGGATGAAGGGCTCATGGCGAGGTTTGGCGCGAACATCGGTGCTCAGCCGAAGGCGTGGTGGATTGTCGGGTTTGATCGAGAGGAATCACGACGGTCGCCGGCATGCCCAATCGGAGTTCGTCTTGGGGATTACAGGCAAAGATACGCACTTGATAGACCAGACTGGTGCGGATTTCCGGTGTTTCGACGTTTTTAGGGGTAAATTGTGCGGTTGGAGAAATGAATCCGATCCATCCTTCGTATCGCTTGTCGGGAAAGCTGTCGGTAAAAATGAACGCCTGCATACCCAAGCGCAATTTCCCGAGATGCGGCTCGGAGACATAAGCCCGAACCCACACGGGGTTGGTGAGGGCCAGGGTATAGACAGGGCGTGTCGGCGAGGCCATCTCCCCGGGTTCGAGCAAACGATCTTCGATCACCCCGTCGGCGGGTGCGAGCAAGGAGGCATCGGCGAGATCGCGGCGGGACAAGGCCAATTCGGCTTGATAGGCGCGAAGGCGAGCTTTGGCTTCGGCGATGTCTTCTTCTCTCGGGCCTTTCAGGACCAACCGAAGGGTCTCGCGAGCCGCTTTCCAGCGCGCCCACGCGGCATTGGCCCGAGCGCGAGCATCGTCTCGCTCCTGCTTCGTCGCCAAGTCTTTGGCGGCGAGCCGCTCGAGTCGTCGGGCCGTCCGCTCGGCATCGATGGCATCCATACGAGCAGCCAAAACGTCGGCTCTGGCTTTTCTGATTTCCTCCGGGCGGCTACCTGTTTGGAGCCGTGCCACGACCTGTTGTTGCGCGGCGACGCGAGCTTCCGCACGGGCTACGGCCTGCTGCAATCGGTCGGATTCGACCGTGGCCAGCACTTGTCCCTTTTGCACAGAATCCCCCTCCTCGACGAACAGGCGTGCGATACGCTCGGTCGCGCGAAAAGCGAGTCGGACATCTCGGATGTCGACGTTTCCGTACAGGGTCAACGTCTTTGGCGTCGGCTCGTCTTGACGGTTCTGCCACCACATCGCGGTCGCGATGCCGAGAATGAGGATAGTCAGGATCGCTGAAAAGAATGAGATTTTCATCCGGGCAGGTGCCAAGATGCTCGGTGAATCGTGTTAGACCAATGGTCTGAGGCTGTTGGAATGCTGCGTACTCTGTCATGAACATGCCGGTCTTGGCAATGACGATGCGTGAACAGGGAACCGCGAGATCCGGTAGGACCGCATGGTCGCCATACACCAATTCTTCAACGGTTTAGGCCACCGACTTCAGGGTGTTTCGACGCGCTGGAAGTGCTCAACGGCCAGGTGCGGAAATCGCTCGGGATGGTGCTCGGCGTCAGGGGGGAGGCGATATTGAGAGCGGTGTTGACGGGCAGCGGCGAGCTTGACGGCCCAATAACTCTGACCCCGATGAGATGAAAACATGGTGGTGTCGAAACGGTCGGTATGGGGCGTGTCGACCATGACGGCATAGGCGAGTTGCGCGCCCGTCTGCTTAGCGGCCTCGTGAGCCAGCACGGCGGCAGCTCGGTGTTCGGGATTGCCGGTCCATCCCCAGTTCGGTTCGAACGTCAGCACCAGATCGGGAGCGAAACGCGTGGCGACCGTCTTCACGACGCGAGCAGGATCCCCATCGGTCCTCCACGCACGCAGCACGTCTTGGGGAAACCAGAAGGTCCGGCCAGGAACGACGCGCTTGAATGCGCCATTGGGAAATCCGGCGATGATGACGGCGATGTCTAGAACGGTGGCCGCGGCATGAAGTTCGTGTGTCCGTCTTTGTCCCACCTCTGCCACGGGTCGATCATCGGTCACCTGTTCTCCGGCTTCACCGCGCGTGAGACACAGCAGCAGCACCGGGTTGTGGTAATCGCGGGCAAAGGTCAGTAGTCCGCTCATCATATTCTCGTCATCCGGATGGGCCGTGATCGCCAGTATCCGAACGCCGCCGCCGGCCAGATGAGCCATGAGCGCATTGTCGGGGTCGGGAAGCGGGGCTGAGCGAACGGCCGCCAGTTTGGTTTCCAACGATGCCCGGAGAGCGGCATAACGCGCTCGGGCCTGGTCGGGATGCGCACGAAGATGGGCCAGTTCGTTTAACTCGGCAAGTTCACCATCGAGATTGACCCCGCGTTGGCCGAGCTCCTGAAGAAGACGAGCAACAGGATCTTGTAAACGGGCCTGCGCCGAGCAGGCTGTCCATCCGGAGCTGGCCATAATGACGAGCAATCCGAAGGCCAGAGTCAGCAGGCGCGATCCGTCTGCTGTAAGGGAGCGAATGAGGCGCGCGGTCGCGCACCGTCTCAGGAGAGGCATGTTCCCCTGCCGACAAATCGAGTCGAAATGTGCAGGTTTTTGTCGTCGCATGTGGTAAGCTCTAGCATTTCCACCCGAGTTCATCAAGCACTGGTTCCGATCTTTCATGAAAGGAGTCTCTCATGACAGAGCAACAGACGGCGTCATGGTATGTAGATATGACCGAAACGTTCGTCCGGTTTTATGTGTTTCTCGCCCAATCTATCGATCGATGTCTGAACGAATCCCTTCGGACTTCTCCACCGGAAGAAGAATTCGATCGTCATTTTGCGTCGATCACGGCTCAGATGTTCGACCATCTCGCCGGCAATCGGGTGGTGAAGGCCAAAGTCGAACAGGAATACAAACGCATCGCTGCGCTGGCAAAAGCCTTGTACGCGCAACCGAACGATATCCGACTCCGTCAGGAGTTGGAAAGCGAACGGGAAGTGCTTCGGATCAAAATGCTCGTGCTCAGCGATCTGTTGGCGGTGTTCCGATCCGTGTAATTCAGGTCGTGGGATGTAGGATGCCTGGTGCTCGTGACGCAGGAGGGCGATTTTAAGGGTCGCCCGGACAGAACCGACAAAATGGGTGATGCCAACATCATCCATTGTCGCGAGCACCGATCTGGACAGGGCTGACGAGCTTCGTCATGTCCTCACACGGCGTCTGGACGAAGGCGAGTTGGATCTCCCCCTGCTGCCTCATGTGGCGAATCAGGTCTTGACGCTGGCGCATGATCCGAATGCCGACGCCGGAAAGCTCGCGACGCTCATTCAGCAGGATCAAGCGCTCGCGGCACAAATTCTGCGTATCGCCAATTCTCCTGCCTATCTTCCCCGCTCTCCCATCGTCTCATTACAACAAGCCATTGCATGGCTGGGACTGAATATGTTAGCGGGCATCGCGTTTTCCGTTTCTCTTCAGTCGGGGGTGTTCAAAATTGTGGGGTATGAACGGGAAGTCCAACTGTTATGGCGCCATGCTTTGGCTACAGGATTATATGGGAAAGAAATCGCCCGTCGATTGCGTCACAATGTGGAAAATGCCTTTTTGTGCGGATTGCTCCATACGATCGGGAAGCCGCTCATTTTGCATGTGCTGGTGAGCGATCGACAGCGATCCATGCGCCTTCCTTGGTCTGTGCTCGAACCGCTGATAAACGAGTTCCATATCCCTGCTGGCGTGCGTCTCGCTGAAGCATGGGCGTTGCCGGATCCCGTTCAGGAGACCATTCGGTTCTATCAAGACGATCGTTATCATGAAGCGCGTTCTCCTACCAAAGGCGCGGTCATCACCTGTCTTGCCGATCATCTCGCTACTTTTCTCTTGGATCCTGCCGAAATGGAGGAAGATGCGCTTCGCGCGCTTCCGGTGATTCGGGATCTCAACCTGTATCCCGAAGATCTCACGGCTCTTCTCGATCTGGCAGATACCGTTCGGCCGAGCGTGGAGTGCCTGATCGTATGACGACCGCTCATTATGACATCGTCGTGATCGGCAGTGGACCGGCCGGACAAAAGGCTGCGATTCAGGGTGCCAAGGCTGGGAAGCGCGTGGCCCTGATCGAGCAAGAATTCGAGGTCGGTGGAGCGTGTGTGTATCGTGGTACGATTCCCAGCAAAACGTTGCGCGAAAGCGCGCTGCAGATGAGTCGATTTCAGCGCACGGCCGAGGTGTTCGAATTCAAGCTTCGTGACGATGTGAAGGTGGCCAGTTTGATGTCTCGGTTGGATCATGTGGTCAAAACTCATGGACGATTGATGAACGATCAACTGACTCGGAACGGCATCGAGCGATTCCATGGCCGGGCACGGTTCGCCACGGATCGAGAAGTCCAAATCACGACTGTCGAGGGCACGTCGTTACGGCTCCGAGGCGAGGTCATCGTCATCGCGACCGGCTCTCGGCCGCGAATCCCCGAATCGATCCCTGTCGATCACGAACATATTCTCGACAGCGATTCCATTCTTTCTCTCGTGTATTTGCCGAAGTCGCTCACCGTTCTCGGCGGAGGGGTCATTGCCAGCGAGTACGCATCGATCTTTGCAATCTTGGGTGTACAGGTCACCATGATCGATACGGCCGACCGCCCTCTTCGGTTTTTGGATCAGGAGTTGACAGATGAGTTTTTCGCGGCGTTCTACAAGAGTGGAGGACGGTATGTGGGAGGGCAACAGATCGAAGAGGTGGCCTGGGACGGTTGTTCCCGTGTCGTGACCAGATTGAAAAGCGGGGAGACGGTCTTGAGCGAAAAACTGTTAGTCGCTCTAGGACGGGTGGCCAATGTGGAGTCTTTGGATGTGCAGGCCGCGGGACTCGATCTGACGTCGCGCGGCCTGATTCCCGTCAATCACCAGTGCCAGACTCCTGTCCCTCACATTTACGCCGTGGGCGACGTCATCGGTCCGCCCGCTTTAGCCTCGTGTGCCATGGAGCAAGGGCGGCGGGCCGTTCGGCATGCGCTGGGGCTCGATCCCGGCCTCGATCCCGAACACATTCCCATGGGTATTTATACGGTCCCGGAAATCTCCAGTGTCGGGCTCAGCGAGCAGGAAGCCGTCGGACGCTATGGAGGAGCGCTCGTCGGGCGTGCGCATTTTCATGAAATCGCGCGAAGCCAGATCTCCGGAATGACCAATGGGGTGCTCAAGCTGGTCGCCGATCCCACCACTGAACGGATCCTGGGAGTGCAGATCGTCGGCGAGGGCGCCACGGAACTCATTCATATCGGCCAGATGGCGCTTCTCAATCGGCTCCATGTCGAAAGTTTCGTGGACACTATCTTCAATTTCCCCACATTGGCAGAAGCCTACCGAGTGGCCGCGCTCGATCTTCTGCAGCGTCGCCCTTCCAGGAGCAGCGTTATCTCCCGAGATGGGCTTTGAGAATCGAGGAATCTTGGATTCTCGGATCATTTGGCGCGAGATCGAGGGCCACCTGAAAATGCTCGGTGGCCTCACCGTGCTTGCCGAGTTTATCCAGCGTGAGTGCGATATTGTAATGAGCTTCGGCCAAATCGGGATTGACGGCTAAGGCGTTGAGGAAATGGTCCTGGGCCGCATCCCAATGTCCTTGTTCGAAGTGTGCGACCCCTTCCTGGTTTTCCTTTGATCCAGCCGTGTCTTGAGGCGCCATCAGCGCTCCACCATGCAAGGCCGTGTCTTCGGGATGTGGAACCGTCGCTGGTGCGGACGAGGCGGTAGGCTCGCTCGTCGTGCGTGGTTCCATATTCTTTTCCTGGTATCCGGAATCGCATCCACTTCCGAGAGCGATCAGCATCATTAGCCAGCTGAGATTGCCCAGTGAGTGTTTCATGGCTTCCTCCGTTGTGTGAGTATGTGGGTGCTGCCGCCTGGCTGCAGAGACTTGTATGTCATAGAGCGACAGCGAGGGATGGATATGTCGAAGGTGATCTGACAAACGGTGATTGAGCGGATAGGATGCTTGATGGATAAGCCTGAACCGAATGCCTGCTTTTGTCAAGAGAAAATCAAAAAGATATCACGAACCGGAGAAGCCAAAAGGACGTGATGGCGGACTCGGTAGTATGGTGCCTCACACTTCGCTTCCTGAAGTGCCCCTCGCCTCGGAGGAAATGCGCACGGTATCATGCGGTGTCGCCGAGATCGGTGCCGGCGGAGGTAGCGCCGAAAAGACGACGTCGCCGCGGATGTCGGCAGACGCAATTAGCGGGAGCGCGAGGGAAGGGAGGGTATTTGCAGCAATCACGGTATCGATCTGACTCATGAGCGTTCCTCCATCGGTGATAAAGAATGCGTGCCTCTATGCGCGATGGCTGTTCCTGCCGGATTCACGTCGCGCTGTCGATGTCGAAGATGAGACTCTCGGTCACTTGAATCGAAAGGAACACGTGCGTTACAAGGCAACCGGTATGACGTTGCACATTTCACGCGCGTGACGGAATGGTGATCGATGAGTCTCAATCCTCGAATTCCTCAACCCGGGTTTCTCCAACACATTCATGAGCCCCCGAAGCGGTATCTCAAAGAATGGCTCGACGTGCCCGCTCATATTCATCATATGGCCTATCGGATGGCCAATCCTCCGACTGAACGGCCGCAGAGTCGGGAAGAATTCCGACACCTTCTCCAGTGCTTAACCATCCCCGACGAAGACTGTGTGGTGCACGAGAAATTAGGGTACGGCGTCAAAACAGCAGAGAATGGAGATCGATTGGTCGTGGCGTGGGAGGCACATACCGAGTACTACAGCTATCAGATTTGGCACCTGCCCGCTGATCGTGAGAAGCCGCTGGAGTTCGGAGCCATCGGGTTCCCGGGCTATTATTTCCCCTTTTCGCCGCTGGGGATTCGCATCAACGCGCTAGATATGATCATCTGTCCTGTCGAGCAGATGGCGCAGGAGCAACTCAAAGGGCTCTTGCCGGGTCCGCAGCTGTATGGGAGCCAGGTGTTCGGGCAGACGATCCACGTGGCCACGACGTTTACACCGGACGGCGATATTCGCGAGCGATATTACATATGGGCGCCGACTCGCGATGTATTGCTCCAGCATCTGCTTCGTCTCACCGACACCCTGGTAGCCATCGAAAATTACACGCATTTGATTCTGCTTCCCTTTCAGGCATTCGGTCGGGCCGTCGATCATGTGCATGAGTACGAACAGCGACATCTCTATCAACGGTCCGTAATCATGAATCAATTGGAAACGGCAACGCCCCAAGCACTGCAACACTGGCTCACCGTGTTGTCCAAAGATTTTCTTGCTGTTAGTCGAATGGCGGAATCCATGCGCTACAAACTCTCGGCGGCCCCGCCGTATCAAAGCATCGTCTTGAGCAATCTTACTGCGCTCCAGGAGCGCCCGCTGCCCTTTACCCGCCCGATCGGGGATTATGTATCGGGGATGATTACGGGTGTCGTGGAAGGGTATCAGCAATTGCTCCGACGCATCGATGCCTTGGAGCACGATTTCGAGGGAACCATTGCCGTCATCCGGACGAAAGTCGAGCTGTTGCTGCAAGCCCAGAATTTGGCGATCGAGCAGCAGAACCTCAAGATGTTGGCGAGCGTGGACAAGACCACTAAAAGTCAGGCTATTCTCCAGCATACGGTCGAAGGCCTTTCTGTCATTGTCATCGCGTATTATTTGAGCGGGCTGGCGAATTACATCGTGAAGGCGTTGCACAAAGGGGGTTGGTTGGCCAATGCGGAATTCGCGTCCGCGTTGGTTGTCCCGTGCGCACTTGTGGTGTCGTGTGCGTTGATTTATTTCGGCCGCAAGGTGATCAACAAACGCTTGCTTTCGGAAAAAGGGGCATCCGAAGAGACGAAATGATTGCTGATGTCCGAAAGGCGAATCGACTTTGGATAGGAAAGGCATTGACCGGCGAATAGGCCGGCTTGAAAGGTATGGGTCGAGCATCGCGAGAGATAGATGAAGGGCGGAAGCGTTTCACGGAGGGCGATTGAAATTTTCCAGGTAGACTTCGACTCGATCGATTCGCCAATGGCCGTCTGCTTCCTTCGTTAAAAAATACACTTCGTCCTGAGGATGGTCGTCCAACGCGGTGATAATATGGGCGTTGACCACGACGCGCGCTTCTTTCCCTGCGATCTCCTGATGGGCGATCTTGGCTCGAACATATCGCAGCTGAAGATTGCGCAGTTCCGGACCACGAGTGGCGACCCATTCCGCTTGCGACAATCCTTGTCGAAACGTCCGAGTCGTCAATTCCGCCGCACGTGACAAGTGTTTTGGATACCAGGTCAGCCAACGTTCGACGACTTCGCGAGGTGCGAGTGCCGTCGTAGCCGGTGAGGCGGCCCTGGCCTGGTCTGTGGGGAATGCAAGAATCACGATCATCGCCATCATACCGCGACGAACACAGAGGAGTGGCCAAAAAGAGCCGAGGGCGCAGCGCCACCGATTGGCCTGAGAAAAGAAGCAGAAAATGATGGCTGTCATAGGATTAGAGGTTGCTGGCTGCCGAGTGTATCCGCGATGCCAGGACGACCTCGTTAACGAAGAGGTGATTCTGTTGATTGGGATGATGCGGTGTGGTCATTACACAAGCGGCAAGGGAGCAGCGTACCTAAGCGTTCATGTCTTCCTTCAGGCGTCGTGACCCAGGGACGAACAATCCACGGTGGATGATGTCGGACATGCTGGATATGGCCGCATGCCAAATCGGCTATCCAATCGCCGTGCTCGTCTTGATGAAACCCGATGATCGGTTGATTCATGCCCTTCCTGCAACCATATCAAAAAACGGCTTTCAAACGTTGCGACGCGGCGGAGCCGCGGAGAGGGAATGGATGGTATGTCTTATTGGCACATGTAGAACACATGCTTGGCGATGGACCGGATGTTGTGCCATTGTTGTTCCGAAGAGAGACCGTCGACGGTCGATTCGAAATGCACCAACACCGTATCTTCTCCATCGAGCAAGGGCTCGTATTGCAGCACCCTGGCATCGAGATTGCCGTCTCCCACCGCGTTGAGGACATCGTCGCGGGTATGGCCCCGCCAACGCTCGGGGAACAGCATGCCGAGAAGCTCATGCTCATGATGCCGAATGGAAACAAGGTCGATGGCCCATCCGAGTTGGGCTTGCAAGAAGACATGAGAACTTGCCCACACGGGAGGGTGCGATCGTTTGCAACGAGCATAGAGGGCGTTCCACTCATGAGTGGGGACAGCAGCGATCAGCATAAGATGGGCTCTCTGGAGTAAACGTTGTGTTTCATCATCTACGAAGTTTCGAAACGAGTCAAGGGGAAAATGTGTTTCCTTGCCTTGCTAGAAGAGCTGGGGAAGAGCGGTTCGTTGAGCAGCCTGCAGTGTTGTTGGTATAACCGTGGTCACCCCATGGAAAGGGGCTCGCCTGTGAATCGGCGACGAATCCTTTGATGGACTAAGGAGACCAGGTATGGCCGAAATGTCAATGGAGCGATGGTCCTCCCTGGAAACGGCCACATTGGCCGGAGGATGTTTCTGGTGCCTGGAGGCAGTGTTTCAGCACATGCAGGGTGTCCGGTCCGTGACCTCGGGATATATGGGCGGATATACTCCGAATCCCACTTACGAGGCGGTCTGCACGGGAACCACTGGTCATGCAGAGGTCGTTCAAATTGTGTTCGATCCCTCCGTCGTGTCGTATCGGGACTTATTGGATGTGTTTTTTGCCGTTCACGACCCGACGACGTTGAATCGCCAAGGACACGACATAGGTAGTCAATATCGCTCGGCGATTTTTTATCATTCACCGGAACAGAAGCGCATCGCTGAAGAGGTTATTGCCGATTTGACTCGCTCGCAGGTCTTCGATGCCCCGATTGTGACGGAACTGGCTCCCGCCGGAACATTCTATGTGGCCGAGGACTATCATCAGAACTACTATGCCCGCAATCCCTTCCAACCGTACTGTGCATATTCGATTGCGCCCAAGGTCGCCAAATTTCGCCAGCAATTTGCCGGTAAAGTCAAACGCTGATCGCGCAGAGAAGCTTGCTCTTGTCGCGGGTCGTGTTCCCAGAACTCTCAGCCCCACCGATGTCTTCCTAAGAAGACATTAAAAGGTTATGGGCATCGTTCCGTTCAGCTAACCAGCAGGAATAGGGCATTACGATGAAAAGACATGGGCGAGCAGATCCGAAAGCCCGCCCCATACGGTCGCTTTCAGCGTGATTTGGTGGGATTTGACCATGAGATCCGCCTGAGAAGGACAAAAGGGAAATGCCGGCGATGGCTGCCTGATCGTTCGGGCTATGAACATGGTCGGCTCGCGTGCTGCCAACGTGCGCATGATGAGGAGTTGTTCTCGTGGTTGAAGAAGACAAAAGTCGGCATAACCCAATGCCTCAAATCGTTCGGGATGGACAAAATATACCCGATGCTGGTCAGTGGAAAACACGACGTCTCCGTCTTTCACAGGACCGTCTGGAACGGTTGAAGAGAGGAGGGCTGGGAGTGCCAGCATACTCAGCACGATAATCCCGATGGGAAGGAGCGGAGATCGATTCCCGGGCTCTGCGCAATCGGACTGGCGATTCATGCGACCCTTGCAGATAGGATTACTGGCGGTGGAGCCGCTGAATCGTCTCACCATGATCCTGTAGGTGAGACCCAGATGCCTCGAATGACGGCCCCGTGTCGCCGGGGGAGTGTGGGTTTGGCCGAAGCGAGCTGATGTCAAAGAGTCGTCGATCCAGCAAATGCTCGGGGAGGACATTGCCCAAGGCCGCGAACAAACTGTCGCGACATTCGGGAATTTGGCGTTCCCATTCCTGAAGCCAGGTCTTGATCTTTTTCCGCTGAAGATTGTCTTGCGACCCGCAAAGATTGCAAGGAATGATCGGAAACCGTCGAAGGGCTGCATACCGGGCTAAATCGGCTTCTGCAACATAGGCCAACGGTCGGATGACGACATGGCGCTGATCGTCGGACAGGAGTTTGGGCGGCATGGCCCGCAACTTTCCGTTGAAAAACACGTTGAGCAAAAAGGTCTCGATGATGTCGTCGCGATGATGCCCCAAGGCGATTTTCGTTGCCCCAAGTTGATCGGCGAGCCAATACAAAATGCCTCGCCGGAGTCGGGAACAGACCGCGCACATGGTTTCCCCCTCTGGGACGAGCCGTTTGACGGTCGAATAGGTATCGCGAGTTTCAATGTGAAACGGCACGCCGCGTTTCGCGAAATACTCTGGCAAGACATGGGCGGGAAACCCTGGCTGTTTTTGGTCCAAATTCACGGCGATCAGTTCATAGCGAATGGGCGCTCGCGATCGGAGCGAGAGTAAAATATCGAGTAACCCGAAACTGTCTTTTCCCCCGGACACACAGACCATGATCCTGTCGCCTTCTTCGATCATCTGATAATCCGCGATGGCCGAACCAACCCGTCGGCAGAGGCGTGCATGCAGTTTCTTGACCGCACCGGTGAGGGGAACATGGGCATCAGGCGAAGCCTCGCCCGACGATGGCTCATGCTGGCTGCCACTCCACAGTTGACGGGTCTTCACCTTAACCGGCATCGAAGAAATCCTTCATGATCGCCTGTTCGATCGGCGCGCTCGCCTCGATGGCACGGAAGATGGTGTGTTCGTAGGATACGGACAAAGTTCGGCAATGACGCATTCTGAGCATTTAGGTTTCCGTGCCAGGCATACGGTGCGGCCGTGGGCTTGGAGCAAGTGGCAGAATCGGACTTTGTCCTTGTCGGGAACCAGAGGGTCGAGATCGTGTTCGATTTTATCGGGATCGGTGTGCGTGGTCAGACCTAACCGCTGGGCCAATCGGGCGACGTGGGTATCGACACCGATGGCGGGTTGCCCGAATACGTTGCCGCGCAAGATATTGGCGGTTTTCCGTCCCACGCCAGGGAGCGTGAGCAGTTCGTCGAGTGTGGTGGGGACTTCGCCATGATATCGGGTCACGAGCGCTTGGCAACATTCGCGGATGGCCTTCGCTTTATTGCGATAGAAGCCCGTGCTCCGGATTTCTTCTTCCAACGTGCGTTGATCTGCGTTCGCCCAGTCCTGAGCAGTTCGGTATTTTTTGAACAACGTGGCGGTGACGCGATTGACGCGCTCGTCCGTGCATTGAGCGGCCAAGATCAGCGCGATGAGCAACTCCAACGGCGTGGAAAAATTGAGCGCCAAGCGCGTATCGGGATACGTGCGCTCCAATATGCGAATGATGCGTTTGACCCGTTGCTTTTTCGCTTCTTGTGTTTCCGATGCAGGCTGAATGGCGGTGGTCATGGGTGCCTGAAGATGGATTGATGAAAGCAGCAGCCGAGCTTTTTCATGCTAGGACATTTTTCTCATCGAAACAAGAGTCTCTAGATCAGGAACGAACTCCTGTGGATGAGAAAGGACGATATCCTGTCCCTGTAATGTTCAGACGATGCCCGTGCACGGTCACTTTGGCGCCGAGAAACAGGTGAGCCAGCCACGCATTGCTCTCGATATGGTCTGTCTGCCCCGGAATAAGAAAACGGCTTTCACCGTCGGCTAATGCTGCAAAAGGAATGATTTGATCGGCGGCGAAGCGGTCCAGCGTGGCGCCCGTGGCCAGATCGTCGAGGAGTTGCTTGGCGACCTGCCGCCCGATATCTTCCGATCGCCGACCTGGTGCCCCTGCTCGATCGGCACCGAGTCGAATGCCGCCTTCGCAATCGGCGAAAAGGGCGAGTGCGGCGCCGGCTTGATGAGCCGTAGTATCTTCTCGGATCTCGATGTCGGCGCGATGTCCGGCACGCACCAAGGTGCGGTTCGCAGCGTCGGCCATCCGTTGAGCGACACGGCGTTCGGCCAGATGAGAAGCCAGTGCAATGCCCCAGACTTTTTGAACGGCCGTTGAACGATGAAAAATCAGGGGGGCTAGCCTATCCGGCACAGGCTCAACTTCCAGTCGAATGACACCTCTCCCCGTAGGGACGTATCCAGGGCGAACGAGTGTGACAGTTGCCCTGAGTCCCATGGCCTGGAGCCAGGGCTGCATGACGTGTTCGAGATGGAAGACGGAGGGAGCAAAATCTTGAAAAACGCCTCCGTGAATTTCCGCAACGGTCGAACTGGATCTGAAGGCCAGGACCGGAAGAACGGCCAGTGCCAACATGGTCGTTGATCCGGCAGAGCCGATATCCCAGACGTACTGTGATGCTGGATTGAGGGCATGGGGAACAAATCGGAAGTCCTGAGAGCCTTCATACACATCGGTCAGCGAGGCGTTGACGAGCTCCCCGATGGCTTGGACGACGCGAAGATGTTGGCGGCGCAAGCCGGGTTTCGGACGTTTGGCCCGAACATGATAGAGATGAATCGGAATGCCGGTGAGGGCGGAAAAGGCGACGGCTTGTCTGACGATGGTTCCGCTTCCAGAGTAGCGTGCTCCATCGATGTCCAGCATCGCGCGCTCCATCCTTCGCACGGTCTCGAGCTGATAAGAATGCTAGAGCGATGATGATCCCGGCCTCCACGGCTCTCTGCTATACTACGAGCTAGAGAAGCATTCGTCACGAGAAGGAGATCATCGCCAATGACCGCAACCGTATCTTCCTATCATCCTACCAAATACTGGCATCGTTTAGAGGATGGACGCATCCAATGCGATTTGTGCCCACGATTTTGTTGCCTGCAGGAAGGTCAGCGCGGTATGTGTTTCGTGCGCGCGAGACATCAGGATCAGGTCGTGCTGACGACCTATGGCCGATCGAGCGGATTCTGTGTCGATCCAATCGAAAAAAAGCCCCTCAATCACTTTTTGCCCGGAACGCCGGTCTTATCGTTTGGCACGGCCGGCTGCAACCTGGCGTGCAAATTTTGCCAAAATTGGGATATGAGCAAATCGCGAGAAATGGACATCCTGGCCGAGGAAGCGACGCCCGACCAAATTGCGCACGCAGCCGTAGCACTCGGATGCCGGAGCGTGGCCTTTACGTATAACGATCCAGTCATCTTCCATGAATATGCCATCGATGTCGCCAAAGCCTGTCATGAACGCGGCATCAAGACGGTGGCGGTGACCGCGGGATATGTGTGCGAGGAACCGCGACGGGAATTCTATCGATATATGGACGCCGCCAATGTAGATCTGAAGGCGTTCACCGAATCCTTTTATCAGCGCCTGACCGGTTCGCACTTGCAACCTGTGCTCGATACGCTCGTCTATCTGAAGCGGGAAACCTCGGTGTGGTTCGAAATCACGACGTTGTTGATTCCGGGGCACAATGATTCGCCGGAAGAACTTCATCAGCTCACGCAATGGGTCGTCAGAGAACTCGGTCCCGATGTGCCCATCCATTTCACGGCGTTTCATCCCGACTGGAAAATGTTGGATACGCCGCCGACTCCTCCGGAAACCCTCACCATGGCCCGGCGCATCGCCATTCAGAACGGTATTCGCTACGCGTATACCGGCAACGTGCACGATGAGGAAGGCGGAAGCACGTATTGTCACCAGTGTGGGGCCAAACTCATCGGGCGGGATTGGTATGTGATTCGAGAATGGAATCTCACGGCCGATGGACGCTGTCGGGTTTGTCAGACACCGTGCGCCGGAGTGTTCGAGGCCCAACCGGGAAATTGGGGAGCGAAAAGGCTTCCCATCAGCATTTCTCGTTTTGCCGCCCAGTCTGCGTGACGCTGCGAGCTGCGCATGTTCTGAAAGCTAGAGGCTCGTGCGGCAGGGGAATAACGAGTCGGGGTGAGGGGGCAAAAGAGGCTGATGGAAGGTTCACCATGAACGTATCTTCTCTTGCCCCTACAATTCTTGCCCCTACAATTTTTCGCTGGACCGTTTCTAATGTGCCACTCATCTTTCTCGCGGTTAATAAACACGTAGAGAACGATGAGGCATAAGCGAGCATGCGTGCCAGCGCGGATGGTCTTTCGTTATTGTAATTCAAACTCTTCCTTCAGCAGTTTCTTGAACTCCTTGATGCCGACAGCTTTTCCTTCCCGTCGCCGAGCTCCACCTGGACGTGAAACTTCGGCGGTGTGTTGAACCTCGCCTTTCGTTCGAGAAGAATCTAGCTCTCGGACGCTGGGGGAGGATGGTCGAGGAGGTAAAGATCCATGGGTTGATGGGACCCGGCGATCAGCGGAATGACCTGGCCGCTGGCCTGTTTTCGAAACAGATCGAGCGCGCGACATTGATGGATACGGCACTGCCGCGCCGCCAGCTGGGATTCCAGCGTATCCATGGGCCACCAATGCGCCGTGATCATTTCCCGGAGAGCCTGGTTTCTTCCGTGAAAGACAAACACGGGATGATCGGGAAGCCATTCGGCGCCTCCGTTGGCATACGCGGCCACGAGATTGGCTCCTGTGCGTTCCACCAACCCGGTAATGTACTCGCTCGTCACACAGCAATTTTCTCCGACTTCCAACCAACGCCCCGGGTGGGAAAGGCAGGCATAGGCGGCGAAGGTTCGGAGTTCGAGAAGCTGTCCGAGTTGCTGGAAAATCGTGCGGATAGGCCCGTACCGATGGACGAGTTCATTGAGAATCCCATCGGTCAGCAGTGAGTCGCCCGAGTTTGTCGGTCCGCTATCGACCGCAATGAGGGTGTTGTCGCCTTGGTCATTGATGAGATAGCAGTTGCGAGGGAGATGAAGTTCACAGGAACTTTCTCCGTAAAACGGGACGGCAGTCACGCCGCCGCCTTCGAACGGCCAGGTCTCCCCATGGGCCAACTCGATGACATTGGTAAATCCAAGGCCTCTGAGCAGTGCGGGGTAGTCAAAATACAAGTCACGCGGTTGGCTTTGCTGGGCACAATCACGGGGGTCTCTTTTGGAAAAGCGAGGAGAGTCCGGGGATCGACGTGATCGTCATGGTCGTGGGTCAAGAAAATAGCAGCCGGTTTCGGGAGCAGAGAAGTCCACAGGGAAGGGACCGGGGCCTCGGCAAACCATGGAACAAGCCATGGATCGAAGAACAAGAAGCGATCCTGGTGCCGATACATCAGGGCCGCATGGCCGAGATGGATGAGATCCTGATCCTGGGTGGTGGGTGAGCCAATGGGATCGAACAGAGGCCCGGGGAGTCGCCGATAGGCAATGATGGATCATCAAGAGGTCCAAGAATTCGCTCACGTGTTTGGCTAAGCCAGCCCCAAAGGCCATGCCCAAACGATCCACTCCGGCGCGAATCTCGGAAGCCTGCTGCATGCCATCTAACCAGCCTACCACATTGCCGATGGCGGGAGCGGTATGGGAATCAAACGCAAAGGGCACGGCCTGTTGGGTCACCGCATTGCACACGCACAAGCCCGAGTATCGGAGGACGGCGGATTGCGAAGAATCCAAAGGATAGTCCCTATGAAATGTTCCGTCGGGCTCCCGCCAGCACTGGATGTGGTGAGGAGTCTGGGGACGAGAATGCACCACCTCGATATAGGCATTTTCCAGGCGACGGCGAAGGGCTGGGTCGGTGGGCGACGTCCGCCCGGCAAACACGTAGCTGATGGCAATATCGATAGCCCCCGAGAGGCGCTGGTGCACATCGTGGAGACTCAAGACCACTGCTGGGTCCACGCCTCCGAGAAAAGGAAAAGGATGGGGTGGGTCTGCGCTTTCAAATTCCACCCAGACCCACGGAGCCAGACCCACGTACTGATGAGGCGGCAATTGACCAAATGAGGATGTCATCGCTGTCCTCCTTGCGTGACCCGGCCAAGCCCATCTCGAACTTGCTGTTCATGGCTAATGCCTATGGCTTTTCAAAGACCGTGAACATCCTCATCATAACCTCCCTTCTGACATTGGTTTTATGTCCGCCATCAAGAGCCCAGTTGACGATAGTCAAGAACATAGGCTTTGGCGAGTAGCCTGGGTAGGCCGCAAGCGTATTTGCGTGCGGGCCTGGCTGCGTGGCGCATGAATGCATGGAAGGTTCGTCCGCGGCTCAGCTCAACAGAGTGGAGAATGGATCCTCGTCTTCCATGCCTGTGGCGCTCGCGCATGGGAGAGCGCCAGACTCGGATGAAAGAGAGTTAGGTGCAAGCTCGGGCTCCGACAAATCCGCTGCGTGAGTCATGGTCTCGATCCGTGGTATTTCCGGGAAAGGGAACCGTGAACGAGCAATCGGGCCTGTGCATATTCTCTTGGTTGACCAATAAATTAGATCATTGGCCTTTTCCTCTATACTCCGCTCCTGTATGTTCCGTATGTATGATAGAGCTGTCTGGTAGAGAGGATCCCTGTCAACCGTCATGATGCGTCACCGGATCGAGACCGTGAATCGTTCATGATTTGGCGTTCAAAAAAGATCGGGGTAGACAGACTCTCAACGAATGTTTCAGGTATCCAGTCCGCCATGTCGCTTCATCAACAGGCAAATCTCACGGTCGATGTGAGCCAGGGCGTCCTTCGCTGTTCGGGGAACTGGACGGTGACGTCGCTTTCCAGGCTCGAACGGCAGATCTGCAAAATAAAATGGCCCGAGCAACGAGCAGTGGTGTGGGATGGGAGTGGCATCACGGCGTTGGATACGTGTGGGGCGGTTGTTTTGTATCGCTGCCTCGAACGTCTGCGAAAAGAAGGGCGCGAGATTTCTTGGATCGGACTCCGTCCCGAATTCGCAGAACTCCTGAACCTGGTGGCTGATCAAGCCCTCGCTATCGCGAAGATGCCGGTCGATGGGCAACCCCACTGGGTGGCCAGGTTGGGCGTAGCCGTCTGGACCAAAGCCAACCAGGCGATCCAAGCCGTCGCGTTTCTCGGAGCCAGTACGATGGCCGGGGTGCAAGCGCTGGTCTCGCCACGCACGCTCCGCTGGCGCATGTTAGCCAAAAGTTTGGAGCGAGATGGGTTTCATGCGCTTCCCATTATCGGGTTGTTGAGCTTTTTAATGGGGGTGGTCATTGCCTACCAAGGCGCTGAGCAGTTGCGGGCCTTGGGCGCTAACATTTTTATTGTCGATTTAGTCGGTATCGCGTTGCTCAGGGAAATCGCTCCGCTGATCACCGCGATTTTGATTGCCGGACGATCTGGCTCGGCCTATACCGCCCAAATCGGAACCATGAGGGTGACCGAAGAGCTGGATGCCGTTCGCACGTTGGGAATTTCGCCCTTTCAGTATTTAGTGCTCCCCAAAGTCTTGGCCCTCTTGGTTGCGTTGCCGTTATTGACCGTGTATGCCGATGTCCTGGGTGTCCTCGGAGGGATGATGATTGCGGCCAATCAATTGAACATCGAAATGACGGAATTTCTATCTCGGTTCGAGCAGGCCATCGCGCTAAAGCACTATGTGATCGGGCTTGTGAAGGCGCCGGTGTTTGCCGTGATCATTGCATTGGTGGGATGCTATCAAGGGTTTCAAATTTACGGAGGGGTCGATAGCGTGGGTCAACGCACAACGATCAGCGTCGTGCAAAGCATTTTCCTCGTCATTGTGTTTGATGCGCTGTTCTCCATTGTGTTGAATTGGTGGGGGGTGTAACGTGGAGCGGGGGATCTCGGAGCGCGAGCCCATCATCGATGTCCGGCATGTGTGCACCCGCTTCGGCCAAGCGACGGTGCACGAAGATGTGAGCTTGGCCGTCTATCGAGGCGAAGTCTTCGCCATTGCCGGTGGAAATGGATGTGGCAAATCCACGTTGCTCCGGGAGCTGCTGCTTCTCCAGAAACCGAGTGGAGGGACGATTCGGCTGTTGGGGTATGACACGGCTCAACTCACCGAGATGCAGGCTCGGGCGATCTATCGACGGTGTGGAGTCATGTTTCAGCATGGGGCCTTGTTCAGTTCCTTGACCGTGGTCGAGAACGTGGAGGCTCCGCTGCGGGAGCATACGCGGTTGAGTCAGGCATTGGTCCGAGACATCGCTCTGATCAAGATCGCGCTGACAGGCTTTCCGTTGGCGAGCATCGGGAAATATCCCAACGAATTGAGCGGCGGCATGCGAAAACGCGTGGCGTTGGCTCGAGCCGTTGCCTTGGACCCGGAGGTGTTGTTCCTCGATGAGCCGACATCGGGACTCGATCCGATCAGCGCGGCGGAATTTGATGAGCTGGTCCAACGGTTGAAGCATTGGTTCGGGCTGACGATGGTCATCATCACGCATGATCTCGATACCTTGTGGCGAGTCACGGATCGGGTGGCGATTTTGGGAAACGGACGCGTGCTGGGGATTGGCACGATGCAGGAATTGTCGTACTCGGACGATCCGATTATTCGTGAGTATTTCCATGGACCGCGCGGGCGAGCAGCCAGGGAGCCTGTATGGAACCGCGAATAAACTATACGATCGTTGGGGCCTTTGTGATCGTCCTGGGCGTGGTGTTGGTGGGGATCGTCTTGTGGTTGGGAAAAGGGTATGATCGGCAAGTGTATGATCGCTATTATGCGTTTATGGGAGAGTCGGTCTCCGGGTTGAACGTCAATGCGCCGGTGAAATATCGCGGCGTGGAGGTCGGGCGGGTGGCCGAAATCGTGCTCGATCCTGACAATCCCGAACGAGTCCGCTTAACGCTCGACATCGTTCGAGGGACGCCCATCAAAGAGGACACCGTGGCGGTCCTCAATGTCCAGGTGTTAACCGGGCTGGCGATCGTGGATCTCACCGGCGGCAGTCGTGATGCCAAGCCATTGACCGCTCGACCGGGTGAGCCGTATCCGGTGATCAAAACGAAGCCCTCGTTGCTCGTACGGTTCAACGAATCCGCAACGCTCTTGCTCAACAATCTCAATCGGGTCACAGAAGCCCTGGCGATGGTGTTGGACGATGAAACAAGAAAAACCATCGATCGATTATTGACGGATGTGGCGCAGGTGACGCATCAACTGGCCGCTCATGATCATGAGGTGGGGAAAAGCGTGACCTATGCCGTTCGGACGCTCAAGAATCTCGAACGGGTGACGCAGCATCTGACGGCTCAATTGCCTGCCTTGATGTCGCGGGTTCAGACGAGCGCGGCGGCATTGGAGAATATGTCTCGCCGCGTCGCCCAAACGAGTACGAGATTGGACGCGGCGGTCGAGCGGACGGCGCCTGATCTCCAACGGTTTGCCGCACAGACGCTTCCTGAAGCGAGCACCTTGATCGCCGAACTTCGAGACCTGACGGCGACCTTACAGCGTGTGGCGCAACAACTCGAACGCGAACCGCAATCGCTGCTGTTTGGCCGATCGGCAGAACCGCGGGGGCCAGGCGAATGAACGAACGATGGAGCAATGCTCGATGGTTCCGGGGATTCGTGCTGGTGGGCTGGTGGGCACTTGGCGTAAGTGGATGCAGTCTCTTTTCCCCGGCTTCGCATGAGGCCGTTCGGACATTTGTGCTCATGGGAGACACGACGGTTGAAGAAGAAATCTCGCGGATCGAAACGGCGACGTCTCCCTCGGCGAGCATCCCCACGCTGCTGGTTCCGATTCCACGTGCGCGATCCGGTTTTGATTCGGCGCGGATGATCTATGTTTCTCGAGATTATGAAGTGCTACCGTTTGCGTATCATCGATGGGTGGATGTTCCAGCTCGCATGTTGCATCCGCTTATCGTAGAGGCTTTGGAGGCGAGTGGCTGGCGAGTGATCCAGCCTCCGAGCCAGGTTCCTAGCGATTTCCGACTCGATGTGCAAAACGTGCTCCTTCAGCACGAATTTATCCATGTGCCCAGCCAGGTGCAATTCCGTGCACGAGCCCAGCTTGTGGAAATCGACCCCTCGCGCATCCGCGGGATTCGGGAATTTGTCATTGTCGAAGACGCGCCGAGCGATGATCCCTATGGGGGAGTCGTGGCCGCCAATCGGGCGGTCGCGACGTTTCTCCGACAGCTCAACGATTGGCTCCAGGTCTGTATGGATAGTTCCGGGAGTCATGGCTGTTGAGTGGACCGCTGGTTTGATATGGGAGCGCAGATGGGGACGGAGCGCCATCTTTTGATTACCGGACGGCCTGGAGTGGGAAAGACGACGATAATTCGCTCGCTCGCAGAACGCTTGGCCGTGTATCGCCCGGCAGGATTTTATACGCAGGAAATCCGCGAGCGCGGAGTGCGGCAAGGATTTCAAATTGTGACACTGAATGGCCGCACCCGTCTCCTCGCCCATGTCGAGCATCGAGGGTCCTATCGCGTTGGGCGATATGGAGTCGATCTCGAGGGGTTCGAGGCGTTGCTTCGGGAACTCGATTTGCCCCGTGCGTCCTCGCAGATGATTCTCATCGATGAAATTGGCAAAATGGAGTGTCTGAGTCATCGATTCTGCGAGGATGTCCGTGCCGTGTTGCGCTCGTCGAAGATCCTGATTGCCACCATTGCCCTGCGCGGCAGCGGATTCATAGCCGAGGTCAAACACCGTCCCGATTGTCTTCGGCGAAACGTCACGGTACACAATCGTGACCATCTGCTGGGCGAGCTTGTGAGCTGGGTGCAGGCGCGGCTCGATCAAAAGCGTATATGACAGCAGCCCTGTTCTTGGGTTGTGCCCGAAGAACGGAACGTTCGATAGGTCGGGAATATTAGTTTGACAATCGAGGAATCCCTCTCGAGCATGATATGCGTACGATCCGCATCGTGACGGAACGAAAAGAAAGGAGTGTGAATGATGGAAGTCACGTTGGATGAGAAAGAGCGGGACATTCTTCGGTGGGCGTTGAATACGGCGATTTCTGAGTTGGGCCACGAGATCGCTGACACGGAAAAACAAGAATTGCGCGAAGATCTCAAAGAACGAAAGCGCGTGTTACAAGCCATTCTCGGTCGTCTTGGATAACGCTGTTCATCTTTTTCTTGGGAGGAACCCATGGCTTTGACACTCTCGAGTCCTGCCTTTCGTGAAGGGGATCGTATTCCTTCGAAGTACACATGCATGGGAGCGGATGTCTCCCCGCCGCTTCAATGGAGTGCACCGCCCAAAGGCACACAGAGTTTGGCGTTGATTGCCGATGATCCCGACGCTCCGATGGGCACCTGGGTCCATTGGGTCCTGTTCAATATTCCGCCGTCGGAGCAGGGGTTGCCTGAAGGACTGCCGACGAAGGATGTCTTGCCGAACGGGGCCAAGCAGGGAATCAACGATTTTAAGCGGATCGGGTATGGAGGCCCTTGCCCGCCGCCCGGGAAGCCGCATCGTTATTATTTTACGCTGTATGCGCTGGATACGATGCTTCGTCTTCCCGCGCGCGCGACTAAGGCGCAGGTACTCGAAGCCGCTCAGGGCCATGTCCTGGCTAAAGCACAATTGATGGGACAATTTGCCCGGTAACATCGAGGGACTGAAGAAGGGGCACAAATATGGGGGTCAATCTCGTCTCGCTGACACTGCAGAAGCCTGAAGATATCAATCTCATCCTTGGACAAGCGCATTTTATTAAAACGGTCGAAGACCTCCATGAGGCGTTGGTCGGCGCTGTGCCAGGGATCAAATTCGGCCTGGCGTTTTGCGAGGCCTCGGGGGCGTGCTTGGTCCGCTGGAGCGGGACGGACGACGAACTCGTTGAATTGGCGCGAACGAACGCTCAGGCGATCGGAGCCGGACACAGTTTCGTGATCCTGCTGCGCAATTGTTTCCCCATCAATGTATTGCCTGCCGTTCGACAGGTTCCCGAGGTGTGCGGCATTTATTGTGCGACGGCCAATCCCGTCGACGTGATTCTGGCAGAAACCGAGCGGGGACGCGGAATCCTGGGCGTCGTCGATGGCTCTTCGCCCAAAGGGATCGAACAGGCCGCCGAGATCGAAGAGCGAAAAGCCTTGCTCCGGCGTTTCGGATATAAACTTTCGTGACGAGGGTCGATGGGTGATGGTCGTTCGTCAGCCTCGGATACGGAAACGCCCAGTGTTCACGGTGCAGAAACACGCCGCTTCGCACCTGCACTATGACTTTCGGTTGGAAATCGACGGCGTGTTGAAATCATGGGCGATTCCCAAGGGGCCCTCGCTCGATCCCAGCGTCAAAAGGCTGGCCGTACAAGTTGACGATCATGAGCTGGGATACGCTGACTTCGAAGGCGTGATCGAGGAAGGGCACTATGGAGCGGGTCCGGTATTGGTGTGGGACATAGGAAGGTACGAGCCCAAAGGCCGACAGAATCCCAAAGGCATGCTGGAACAAGGCAAGCTGGAATTTCTCTTACAGGGACAACGGTTGCGGGGCGGCTTCGCGCTCATCCGTTTGAAGCGCGATCCTCGACATTGGTTGTTGATCAAAGCGCGTGATGAGGAAGCTAGGTCAGGATTCGATCCGACCCGCGAGTGGCAAACCTCTGTGCTCACCGGGCGAACCATCGACGAGATTCAGCGGGAATCCTCCATAGCCCGCCGAACAACGGCTGTGACGAGCAGTGCCAGCCAAAGCGCCAAACGTGGAATATAGCTAAATAACCTAATTCATTATTTTTTTGAAAGGATAAGCCATGCCCGACAAACTCACAGTGATCAATGCCGTGAAAGCGGCTTTAGAAAAGGAACCGCGGATCAATCTGCATAAGTATCCGATCCAGATCGACTATGATCCGGAGGACGAGGTCCTGACGCTCGAAGGAGAAGTGAGCGACATTGCCGCCAAGAAGTTAGGTCTCGAACTGGCGGCGGCCGTTCCAGGGGTCCGGGGCATCGTCGATCGCCTTCATGTGGAACCGTCGGTTCGCATGGGAGACGGAGCGATCCTGGATGCCGTCCGCGATGCGTTGTTGCAAGAACCGGGATTGCAGCACTGCACGATCAAGGTACACCGAGTACACCACAATGGAAAGGTCGAGATTGTGCGGGAAGCCTTGTTTCCCAACCCCGGGATGATTGAGATTTCTGTCAATGATGGAGTCGTGCTGCTCGATGGGCATGTTTTGAGTCTGATCCAAAAGCGCTTGGCCGGCGTTTTGGCATGGTGGGTACCTGGCAGCCGAGATGTGATCAACGGGTTGGCGGTCGAGCCACCGGAAGAGGACAGCGACGACCAGATTACGGAGGCCGTGCGGCTCGTGTTGGAAAAAGATCCTTTCGTCAATGCGGATTCGATTCAGGTGAGCACCAAACAGGCGGTCGTCACGCTCGACGGAATAGTGATCAACGAAGTCCAACGGAACATGGCGGAATACGATGCGTGGTATGTCTTTGGTGTCGATAAGGTGGTGAATAATTTGAAAGCGCGTGAATGACAAAGTTTCGATCTTGGTTAGGCGTGAAGAGACTTTGGTCGGGAATCAGAATGAATCACTCGAAGGAAACCGGAAAGGTGTTCGGGGAAAGCAACCCAAAGGCAAACAGTTCGAGACGAGGTCTTCACGGTCTCCACCTAGTGGCTGTGACGGTAGTTCTTGCCGCGCTCGCTCCGGTGATCGGCTTCGCGAGCTCGGTTGCCCCGGAATTACACGAACACTTGAAACGAATTGCTCGTTTCGCTAAACCCTCACCCATGGTGACGGTTCCGGCAGGGTGGTTCGTGATGGGGACGAACCGCAAAGACGACGATCCCTTCGGGTTTGCGACGCAGTATGACGATACCGAATTTCCTGCCCGGCGAATTTGGCTCGACACGTTTGCCATCGATCAGTACGAAGTCTCACTTGGAGAATTCTTGGCGTTTCTCGATCAGGCGGGACTCCCGGTCTCGGCCGAACTCCAGAAACTCATCTGGCATTTGATCAGCGTGCATTATATTCCCGATCAAGTGTTGGCCCCCTGGCCCGCGCTTTATGTGACGTGGCAAGAAGCGGTCGCCTTTTGTCAAGCACAGGGTAAACGACTTCCCACGGAAGCCGAATGGGAAAAAGCGGCTCGGGGCACCGATGGGAGAATCTTTCCTTGGGGCGATACGCCTCCCACGGACGCCATCGCCGTCTTTGGCGCGTATCACGTCCACGAGATTCCCTTGGTCGCAGCAGTTGATAGTTACCCGGAAGGGCGCAGTCCTTATCAGGTCCATCATTTGGCAGGCAATGTGGCCGAATGGGTCAATGATTGGTTGGGCGCCGATTATTATCCCATCATGCCGGAACGGAATCCCCATGGTCCCAAAAGTGGACGGTATAAAAGCGTGCGCGGGGGGTCGTGGAAAAGTCGCCCACGCATGTTGCGGGCGGCGACGCGGGGCGGTGCCTTTCCGGAACAGCGCGAGGCCACGATCGGCTTCCGCTGTGCCATGTCAATCTCTTCAGCTCGTGCGGAGGAATCGAATGGCCAAGATCACCTACCACGTTGAACTTCCCCAAGTCGCGGATCCATTGGAACAAGATCAAGAATATTGTTACGTGATCCAGGACGGTGTACAGAAAAAGATCCGCTTTCATGATTATGCCTCGGTCTTTTCCATTCCTGGCTTGTACGAGTATGTGTTTCATGATCTGCTCCAGTGCGTTTCTCCCCAAACCGTGGCGTCGTTGCTCATTTCGGCTGTCAAGGATGCCGGCGAAGACCCCACGACATTGTGCGTGTTGGATCTCGGCGCGGGTAGCGGCTTAGTGGCGGAACAACTCCATGCGGCAGGGGTGCTCACAATCGTCGGCGTGGATATCAATGCGGCTGTCAAAATGGCTATGGAGCGGGACCGCCCGCATGTCTATCAGCGCTACTTCGTCGGGGATATTCGCGAGGATGCGATCCAGCGAGAACTCAAAGGATACGCCTTCAACGGCTTGACATGCGTGGCTGCGTTGGGATTCAACGACATACCCGGTTCGGCCTTTGTAGCCGCCTACAATCTCATTGCTCAAGGCGGGTGGATCGCGTTCAATCTCAAAAGCGATTTTTTGGAAACCCCGCAGAGCGAGTTTGCTTCACTGTCGCGGGAGCTCTTCGAACAGGGCGCGCTGGACGTCAAGCGCCGGATTCGCTATCGTCACCGCTACGCCGTGGACGGTCGTCCGTTGTATTACGATGCCATCGTCGGACGAAAGGTTCGGAATCTTTCCGACTCGTGTCGGTAACGATCGTCATGGCCTTGGCGAGGAACGACTGTTGCTGACGAGACTGCACAAGATGTGACGACGTGTTATCCAATTCAACCTGATGGGAGGTGCAAGATGACAAGATGTACAGGGAGTCGGTGGGCCATGATGAGCTTCATCTGTTTCGTAGGGGTGGGGCTGCTCGTTTCCCCGTCGTCGTTCGCTGACGACAAGCACGGGTATGGGCACAAAAAGGCGCCGCACGGCGGGATGATGGGCTACGCCCAAAAAGGGCATGTGATGCGACATCATATGCCTTTCTCGCCATTGGCCCTGAAGGAAGAACTCGGATTGTCGGAAGAACAGGTCAAAACACTCGAGGCTTTGGAAGCCGAGTATCGAAAGGCCTTGATTAAAACACATGCTGACGTTCGAATAGCGGAAATCGATTTGGCCGAGTTGCTCGGTCAAAAGACGCTCGATCGAAACGCCATTGTCGCTAAGATCGATGAAATCAGCGAATTGAAAAAGCAACTGATGCTCTTTCGCGTGGATACCTTGATGAAACTCATGGACATTTTGACCCCAGCCCAATACGATCAATTCCGGGAGCGCTTGAGACACTTCATGGAGCATGGGATGGGAGGGCATATGCATGGCGAGATGATGGGCCATAGCTATGGCCATGGCCATGACTATGGAATGAAGGGCGGTCATAGCCGAGGATACAAAAAAGAAAAAGAGCACGAGTAGGGTATCTGGCTGCGCCAAAACCCCAGACAGAATGAATGGATCCGACGCCTTTTTTGAAGGTTGCGCTGGCGCTTTCAAAACCACGACACACTCGAGAAATGAAAATCACGAATGGTCATGGCGGGCACCAGGAGTTTCCCCGTTTCGGAAGTTGTCGCTTCTCGGGGTTCTGTAAAGGCATCGAGGCGATTGAAGGCCCGGAGGGGACTTTCCTGAAAACGGAAGTTCCGGACGGGCGCGACGATTTGTCCGTCTTCGATCAGAAACGTTCCATCCCGCGTCATGCCCGTCAATGTCAAGTCCGTAAGATTGACCGGTCGGATATACCAAAAATTCGAAATCCACATGCCGCGTGTGATCGAAGCCACCAGTTCATTCGTGGTCGCTACCGGGTCTTGCCCGCTGAGCAACGGCGCATCGAGCGTGGGAAGGCTTTTGAGTCCATGCCGGTAAGCCGTGAAGCGGTCGTACGCTAATTGGCGAAGCTGGCCCTTGTCGATCCAGAGGGCTTCCTCCACGGGAAGCCCTTCTCTCGTAAAATTCACTCCCAAGAGATCGGGATGACCAGGGTCATTGCGCAAGGTGAGCCGCTCGTCGATGATCGGTTGCCCTAACTTTCCTCTGAACGGACTGATCCCTTTTTCGTACGCTTTGGCGTCGAGCATTTTGATAACCCAGTTCAGCAATCCCGCCACTGCGGGGGGAGCGAGGACGACTTGGTATCGACCGGCAGGCAGGTTTCGGGGGATGCCCATCCGTTTAGCGGTGGCCAGCGCCTCTTCTGTCCGCTCGACGACGGCCAGGCGATGGATGGCCCGATGGCGGGCTGCCGCCCATCCACTGGCGTCGTCCCGAGAAGCGGTGATGCTGAATTGTGCCTCCGTTCGCGGCTCAAAGGCGAATAATCCGCTGTTGGCGGCCACTCCCATCTGTGCAATTGTTGTGGCGATCATCCCGGCAGCTTGATGCGAGTCTGCCTCGCATCGAGCGATGCATGTGTGTGCCAAATGGAGGCGCTCGGACGGGCCTGTCTCCGCGGTGTCGGCCTCGAAGGTCGGCCAAGACGGATAGGCCTGAGCGCCGGGTGGCGGGAGATATTCCGGATCGACAGGCGCAGCCTTGGCGAGAGCCTCTGCGCGTTTCAGCGTGGCCTGAACCGCACCGGCCGTGAGATCCGTGGTGCTCGCGGTTCCATGGCGTTGGTCAAAGGCGACAGTAATTACGAAGGCGACGGTTCGAACGTCCACTTGTTGGGTGATCTGGCTGTTGGCAAAACGAGCCGTTCCGCTGTGCCGATCCTCGATGCTGACCAGGACATGGTCGGCTGCGCTGTGCCGAAAGACGAGATTGGCAAGAAAGGCGAATTCGTCGCGACTGGTCAATCTGGGCCAGGGCTTGGACAAATCGGATTTCATGATCGGCCTCGCAGCACGCGAATGCTGCGAAATCGCGCATGGGAGGCTGGATGCGTCATCCATCCTGCTTGGCCCGGCTGGCCTTTCCCGCACGTGATAAAGCCATAGCGGCCGCGAAAGCGTGGATCGGCCACGCCGTCGCAGGCGGCCCAAAAGTCCGGCGTGATACCGTCGTACACGACATCGCGCAACAGATGCGTGCGTCGACCTCGTTCGATGAGCCAACAGGCA
>RFGF01000009.1 GCA_003695915.1 Nitrospirota bacterium | reverse complement strand
GCCTTGCTCGACATCTTTGGCCAGGTTATGGTGCGTGGCCGCAATCACCCGCACATTGACCTTTCGCGTTTTGGTTTCGCCGAGCCGAGTCACCTCTCGCTCCTGAAGGACCCGCAATAAACTGGTCTGGACAGCGAGCGGAATGTCGCCGATTTCGTCGAGAAACAGCGTGCCGCCCTCGGCCGCTTCGAAGAGCCCCTGCTGGTCGGAGACGGCCCCGGTGAATGCGCCGCGACGATGACCGAAGAGTTGACTGGCGACGAGCGCTTCCGTCAGTCCTGCGCAGTTGACCGCGATGAAGGGCCCTTCCTGGCGGTGGCTGGCATAATGAATGGCCCGTGCGACGAGTTCCTTTCCCGTGCCGGTTTCGCCCTCGATCAGCACGGTCGAATCGACGCGTGCCAATTCGTGAATGAGCTGAAAGACTAGTTGCATGGGGGCGCTTTTCCCCACGATGTCCCGCACGCTCAGCGTATCGCTCAATCTAGCCCGCAAATCCTGCACCTCGGTCATATCGTAGAGAAACAGAATCCGCCCTTCCGGGTTGCGGGGGTCATCGCGGACGTCGATCTCCACCCACGATGCGCATTGGCCGACGGTCGAGCGCAGTCGGGCCAATTGTTTGTTCCGCCGATCGGCAGGTTGGCGGATCGAATGTTCCAAGGTGATGCGGTCTTCTTCCTGTTCGAAACCCAGCACGTTGACCCAGGCACGACCCAGGCACGATTCGACTCGGGTCCCGAGCAATCGAGCCGCTGCGTTGTTGAGGAAGCTGATCCGACCGTCGGAATCCAGCATCGCCGTGCCCAGATCCAACTGATTCAGAATAGCCGTGAGCGTTTCATGGCTGTGCTGGATTTCCTGAATCATCTCCTCGAGTTTGGTTTCGACACGCACACGCTGGTGAATTTCCTCTTCCAACTGCGCGTTGGCCTGCTGGAGCGAGGCGGTCCGTTCTTCCACGCGCCGTTCGAGTTCGGCATAGGCCTGCTGGAGTTGGCGTTCAGCGATTTTGAGCGCGGAGATATCTTTGGTCAGCGTGGCGATGCCGGTCATGTGTCCGTTTTCATCGGTGAGCGGCGACAAGGTCACCAGCACCGGCCAGATGCGGCCGCTTTTGGATCGACGCCGACTTTCGATATTCCGGACCAGTTCGCCTTGTTTGCAGCGACTGCGGAGCGCTTCCGCTTCCTGATGGTCTTCCTCGGGGATGAGCATGGTGATCGGTTGACCGAGAAGTTCGGCGCGCGACCAGCCGTAGGCCCGTTCCACTTCGGCGTTGAGATCTTGAATCCGCCCCGAGAGATCTTCGATCAGGATCGGGTCGGTCGCGTCCATGAACACCTTGGACAATTGTCGCAAGGACGCTTCGGCGAACTTGCGTTCGAGATGCAGGTGCAGCATTTCGGCGAGGGAATTGATCAGGTTGCGTTCCTCGGCTAGAAACGGACCCTCGACTTCCTGGGGACGCTCCTCGAGATACACCACTTCGATCAGGCCCTCGTGCCCCGGGCCATAGGTGAACCGTGCTTGTTGAGTCCACGGGGTGGCGCGATAGGTGGGCGAACGGACCTCCGCATCGTGCAACTGGATTCGTCCGGCGGTGATCTCGGGGTATTGCCAAGCTGGAGGCAGGAGGGCGACCAATTGGCTGAGCAGGTCGGTCGTACTCGGGGGGTCTGCCTGCAAAATACGCGCAGTATTGTGGAGGGCCGTCAGTTCCTTGACCCGCTCGCCAAGAGAATGCAGGACCTGGTGGAGATGGTGATCGGCGGGATGCGACGGCGGTGTCAACGTTTGCGGGTCCTGATCTGACATCTGTCGCGGAAGGTGTGGAATCTTTGTGAGCAAACAACTACACAAGTGTTGATAAAAACCGTAGCAAAGCGGCGATAAGCGGGGAAATGAGAGCCGATTTTCACTCGCAGGCAAAGTCGTGTCGCTGAGGTTCTTTATGAGCCATAAACAAGAACGTGTGCCATACAGGTTCCCTGGTTTCCCCACACACCCGCTGTGCTACACTGTGAACCGTCGAAAGGAGGCATAAATGCCGTCATCGTTCGTCTTGCAGTCCGAATTCACACCGAAGGGCGACCAAGGGAAAGCTATCGATGCGCTGTCCGAGGGCATTCTGCGCGGCAAGCGCCATCAAGTGCTGCTGGGGGTCACGGGATCCGGTAAAACCTTTACGATGGCGAATGTCATCGCCAATGTGCAGAAACCCACGCTCGTCGTCGTGCACAACAAAACGCTCGCCGCGCAGCTCTATCAAGAGTTCAAAAGCTTCTTTCCCGACAATGCCGTCGAATACTTCGTGAGTTATTACGATTACTATCAGCCGGAAGCCTACATTCCCACGACGGACACGTATATCGCCAAGGATGCTTCGATCAACGACACGATCGACCAAATGCGCCATGCCGCCACGTCCGCGCTGCTGGAACGCAACGATATTATTATTGTCGCGTCGGTCTCCTGCATCTACGGCCTGGGGTCGCCGGAGGTGTACCACGGGATGCTCCTCTATTTAGAGGAGGGCATGACGATCGCCCGCGAAGCGATTCTGGCCAAACTGGTCGAGATCCAATACACGCGCAACGACGCGGATCTGCAGCGGGGGACATTCCGCGTGCGCGGCGACGTGATCGAAATTTTTCCGGCTGCCTCTGACGTGCAGACCATTCGCGTAGAGCTGTTCGGCGATGAAATCGAGGCCATTCACGCGCTCGATCCGTTGACCGGCCAGACGTTGGAACGGCTGCCCAAAGTCGCCATTTATCCCAAGAGCCACTATGTGATCGCTCCCGATCGATACCAGCAGGCGCTGGAGGGGATCGAGGAGGAACTCGAAGAACGCATCGCCTATTTCCGGCGAAACAATCAACTGGTCGAAGCCCAGCGCATCGAACAGCGGACGCGGTTCGATCTGGAGATGATCCGGCTCATGGGCTATTGCCATGGGATCGAAAATTATTCCCGCCATCTCAGCGGGCGGGCGCCCGGCGAGCCTCCGCCGACCTTGCTCGATTACTTTCCCAAGGATTTTTTGATGATCGTGGACGAATCCCACGTCACGATCCCGCAGTTCGGCGGCATGTACGAGGGCGACCGGTCCCGCAAACAAACGCTGGTCGATTACGGATTCCGTCTACCATCCGCCCTGGACAACCGACCGCTCACCTTCAAGGAATTCGAACGCTGCATGAATCAAGTGGTGTACGTCTCGGCGACGCCCGGACCCTATGAGCTCGCACGCGCCGGCGGGGCCGTGGTGGAACAAATCATCAGGCCGACCGGTCTGATGGATCCGGTGATGGAAGTCCAGCCCGCCAAAGGCCAGGTGCAGCATCTGCTGGGCGAGATTCGTCAGACCATCGCCAAGGGCCATCGCGTGCTGGTGACCACGTTGACCAAGCGGATGGCCGAGGATCTCACGGAGTATCTCTACGAACAGGGGATCCGCGTCCGGTATCTCCATTCGGACATCCACACCTTGGAGCGGGCGGAGATCATTCGCGACCTGCGCCGAGGAGTGTTCGACGTGCTGGTGGGGATCAATCTCTTACGCGAGGGGCTCGATCTTCCGGAAGTCAGTCTCGTGGGGGTGCTGGATGCGGACAAAGAAGGCTTTTTGCGCGGACAGCGGGCGCTGATCCAAACGGCGGGCCGAGCGGCTCGCAACAGCGAAGGCAAAGTGATTCTGTAT
>RFGF01000098.1 GCA_003695915.1 Nitrospirota bacterium | reverse complement strand
TTCCTGTACCTTCGGATCGTCTTTTGGATAAGCTGCCCCCATCGTTGTCACGATGCTTCGCGAGTCTATTTTTATTAATGCACAGTTTGAGCTCACGGGTCTCAAAGAATGTCTGGCGGTAACGAGCGCGGTATCGAAGGTCGTTGTTTGACTGCCTCGACCGCCATTGTTAGAATCCTCCAACATTTTTCGCCGATGGATGCCTTGCCGCAAACATCATCGAAGCGAATCTTAATGATTGCTATAGGCCCGATATGCGCCCTAAGCAATACGTCTCTAGGATACTGCTCGAAAAGTAGTTGATTGTCCGCATAGAATGTGATGTAACGCCAGTAATATCGTCCCCATCGTCTAGTCTGGCTTAGGACGCCGGCCTTTCAAGCCGGTAACACGGGTTCAAATCCCGTTGGGGACGCCATTCGAACGCCGCTGGAGATTCTCCAGCGGCATCCCAATGCGATAAATAGCACTAGGATTCTGTGTTCGTACTGTTTATTTCTCTTACGAGCTGCTGGGAAGATGCATCAGGTTATTAAGTTAATGTAGCCATGAGAGGGAACCTGATGAAAAAATATGTTTTGACGGTGTGTATTCTCGCGACTGGATTTGTGCTGAGCGGGTCCATGAGTTGGGCGCAAGACGATGGCCAGGAAGCAGCCCAACATCCACCGTTTGGGTCTATGGCTCTCATTCCGGAAGGCGAATTTCTCATGGGCGATAACGAAGGGCACCGCAATGAACGCCCTGAGCATATGGTTTGGCTTCCCGATTATTACATGGATTACTACGAAGTGACGATGCAGGAATACCAGAAATTTCTGGAAAAAACAGATCGAGACCCTCCACCGTTATGGGACGATGCGGCTGCTTATGAAGTAGGGGATCGGCCGGCTGTGGGTATGACATGGTTTGATGCGCTGGCCTATTGCCAATGGGCTGGGAAACGGTTGCCCACAGAAGCCGAGTGGGAAAAAGCCGCGCGAGGAACAGATGGGCGCCGGTATCCATGGGGGCACATGCAGCCATTTGTCGACATTGCTAACTATAACAAGGGGACGACGGGATGGGTCAGTTATGCGATTACGCTTGCACCCGTAACGAGCGGAACCACAGGGATGAGCATTCGGCATGGTCTCAAAACAGGGGGGAAAAGTCCTTATGGGATGTACCATATGGCTGGCAATGCCGCAGAATGGGTGGCCGATTGGTACGACCCGCATTATTACGAGATCAGTCCTAAGCGAAATCCCAAAGGGCCGGAAACCGGAGAAAAAAAGGTGATTCGAGGCGGATCATGGGAAGATCCACCTGAAGGGCTTCGCGTGACGAGGCGAACGAGCGCTACACCGGATTTTCACGATCTCACCATCGGATTTCGATGTGCGAAAGATGCCGATTCGTCAGACAAATAATGTCTAATGTCGAGCTCTGTCTTGGTGTGCGATGCCGTACACGATGGGGCAGGTACCATGTGAGGCGAGTCGGGCCTGCCTTATAATCCGATAGCGGTACTCGAGAGACTATCGGACACGCCATCGGCTTTCATTTTTAAAGCTTCATCTCTAAAGCATTTCTAAGTATTCTTCACACGCTACCCCGAGTCCATCGCCGCGGGTCGATAGTTTCCGAACGGACTCTCCATTGTGTTCGCCAACGACGATTGTGAACGGACCCTGTCCAGCACGATCGCAATGAAGCAAAAAGTAAAGAGGAGCGACCTTGTCGACACGCAGGGGGAAAGATAAGGTCAATTCAGCGAGGGATCGAGCGGCATATCGGCGTAAATCGTGAGGTTTTCATCGATCGTTTTCAGGATGTCTACCCAGAGCCGGGCAGGGTCTTTCTCAAAAATAAGAACGGGATCGGCTGGCACGGTGAACCAGGATCCCATTTCAATTTCATTCTCCAGTTGTCCAGGCGCCCATCCCGAATAACCCATAAAGGCACGAAACGATTCCTCGCCGGATGGGGCTTTGAGGACGCGATTCAGCGTTTCCACATCGCCGCCCAGATACACGCCATCGATCACGGGATGGGTATCCGGCGGTTTGTCGTTCAATCGGAACAGGATCAGGAGATTGTTGCGTTGAACCGGTCCTCCGGCAAAGACGCGATGGCATTCGCTTTCGAGTATCGGAACCTGTGGAAGCACCTCGCTGATATGAATTTCCGTCGGCCGGTTCACAATGACCCCCAAGGCGCCTTGTTCCCCATGTTCGCAGAGTAGTACCACCGTTTGACGGAAATTCGGATCGCGAAGGCCAGGCGTGGCAACGAGAAAAATGCCTTTTCCAAGCGGAGTCTTCATGCGTTAAATCGTACCGCTGCCTTAGGATCGCCGCAAGGGGAGCGTCTGGCGAGATGGATCATGACTGGTGGGTCTTACCGGCGGCGTCTCGGTTGGACTCACAGTGAGGACGTCGATCAAGGCATTGATGAGATGGATGAAATACCGAGGGTGACAACAGACATCGGCTAGTTCGCGTCTGTGGGTGATTTGCTGCAACGGTGTTTTAGGTACGATAATCTTTAAATTCCACGCTGGCGTCAGGGAGCTTGAAAAAGGCCCGCATTTGTTGTTTGAGTGTATTCCGGGCGCTTTCGTCACCCAAGTTCAAATGATACTCGTTGATGACCATCGTCTTGACTCCACCGGGACGATTCCATTCGTTCCAACAATCCTGACAGACGTGCTCCTTGATCTCCTGTTCCATTTTTCCGAGAAACAAGTTTTCCGTCATCATTTCAGCTGTTTTCCCACAACGTGAGCATTGAATCTCCGGCATCGTAATATCTCCTTCTCGAAAAATAGCTCTAAACAGTGCCGATTAGTCGTGGCGGCTATCCTAGCACAGCTCAACAGGTTGGAAAAGATAGAGTATGCTGACGGTGACGCAAGATGATCGTACCTAACCACGCTCTTCTTGAATCGTGGGACACATACGAAGCCGAAACAGCGGAGCCGTTCAGCAATCAGGGATGGATAATAGGAGGTGCGCAGGGATGATCGTTGCCGGTATCGATATTGGAACACTGACGTGTCGGTTGTTGGTGGCCGATGTAGAACCTGGAGGCGCGCTGACATTTCTCGCTGCGGACCGGCGAATCCTCCGCTTAGGTGAAGGCGTCTCAACGACCAAACGTTTGAGCGGTTCGGCCATCGCGCGGGTCGTGGAC
>RFGF01000097.1 GCA_003695915.1 Nitrospirota bacterium | reverse complement strand
GGAGTTGATTGCGCCGATTGCCATGGAACAAGGGGTGCGCTTTGCGATTCGGGAGGGTGGCCGAACGGTCGGCGCCGGCGTGGTGACGGAAATCCTCGCCTAGGCATTATGCATAAGGTGGTCACTGCTGACTGGAGTTAAAAGAGGGAACGATGAGGGTAATTATTGCGCTCGCCTGTGGAGAATGTAAGCGTCGAAATTATTCGACTATGAAAAACAAAAAAAACGATCCCGATCGCCTGGAACTGAAAAAGTATTGCCCGTTTTGTCGAAGGCATGTTCCCCACAAAGAGGTGAAGTAGGATCTTGCAACCAAGAAAAACTTGATTTTTCCGGTGATGCGTGAAAATAAAGGATTGAGAAGGGGCATGGTGTCAACGGCTAGCACGTCGGTCTCCAAAACCGAAAGTCCGGGTTCAAATCCTGGTGCCCCTGCCACTTCTCGCGTCCTTGGAGATTGGCAACGGAATGCACGAAGTGAACCTCTCTAAGGAGATATCTGAAATTGTTGAAAAAGGCGTGGGCTAAAACAGTTGAGTTTCTCGCTGAAGTGCGAGGGGAACTAAAGAAAGTTTCCTATCCTACGGTTTCGGAAACGATCGGATCTACTGCGGTTGTGTTGTTGTTTTGTTTTTTTATGTCCGTCTATCTATCCGTCATTGATTCGGTGTTGGTATGGATCATCAGCAAGATACTGTGAGTGCGCAGACGGAACGTGCTGGGACAGATTCTGGCATTCAGACAGATTCTGGCACAAAGAAATGGTACGTGGTCCATACCTATGCTGGGTATGAAGGACGCGTGAAAACCAGCATTTTGGAGCGCGCCAATCAAATGGGGTTGCGGCACTTGCTTGGTCAAGTGCTAGTGCCGACCGAAGATGTCGTCGAGATCAAGGAGGGAAAGCGAAAAACCTCGAAACGGAAGTTCTTCCCCGGCTATGTCTTGGTGGAATCAGAGGGGCCGCTGACGGATGAATTGATTGCATTGATCAAGGAGACACCTAAAGTCACGGGATTCGTGGGGGGTGGCACGCGGCCGATTCCGCTCGATCAGGAAGAAGTCGATACGCTTTTGAAGCAGATCGAGTCGGGAGTTGCGACGCCGAAAGAGCGAATCAGCTTTTCGAAAGGAGATAATGTGCGGATTATCGATGGGCCGTTCCTCGGGTTTAACGGGCTCGTCGATGAGGTGGATCAAGAGCACGGGCGGCTTAAGGTTTTGGTAAGCATTTTTGGCCGCTCGACGCCGGTCGAATTGGCTTTTTCTCAGGTCGAGCGAGCATAGTGAGACCCTCAAAAGCTGTCAATATAGTCAATATCGTGAATATCGAAAAATTGACGAGAGTATGACACATGGCAAAAGAAGTCGTTGCACAAATTAAGCTGCAAATCCCTGCTGGCAAGGCTAATCCTGCACCCCCTGTTGGTCCGTCTCTTGGGCAACATGGTGTGAACATTATGGAATTTTGTAAGCAGTTCAATGCCCAAACGCAAAAGCAGGAGGGAAGTATCATTCCCGTGGTGATTACGGTTTATAAGGATCGTAGTTTTACGTTTATCACCAAGACGCCGCCTGCTTCTGATTTGCTTAAAAAAGCTGCTGGAATTATCAAGGGCTCCAATATGCCCCATAAAGAGAAAGTAGGGAAAATTACCGGTGCGCAATTGGAGGAAATCGCCAAAGTCAAAAGCCCGGATTTGAATGCTGCAAGCTTAGAGGCGGCCAAGAAGATTATTGAGGGGACGGCGAGAAGTATGGGAATTGTTGTAGAAGGATAGTTCATTAGAGTGGAATTCTTTTGGTTTTCTTATTCAAAATTCAAAATCTAACGTAGGGTGCGGCCTTGGGAAAAAAATTACAAGAAGCGGCAGCCAAAATTCAATCGACGGCGTATGACCTGCCGACCGCATGTCGCCTGGTGAAAGAACTGGCATATGCCAAGTTTGATGAAACGGTCGAATTGGCCATTCGCTTGAATGTCGATCCAAAGCGGGCAGATCAAATGGTGCGAGGAACGACTTCGCTTCCCCATGGAACCGGCAAAAAGGTTCGTATTCTCGTGTTGGCCAAAGGCGAGAAAGAACAAGAGGCCCGTGAAGCCGGCGCTGATTATGTCGGGGGCGAAGAATTCATGGAAAAGATTAAGGAGGGCTGGCTGGATTTTGATTGTGTGATCGCGACGCCCGATCTGATGGGTGCAGTGGGGAAGCTCGGAAAAATCCTCGGTCCTCGCGGGCTCATGCCTAACCCCAAAACCGGGACTGTCACGTTTGAAGTAGCAAAGGCTATTCAGGAAATTCGGAAAGGACGGGTGGAGTTCAAGGTTGATAAGTCCGGCATCGTTCATGTTCCGATTGGCAAGGTCTCGTTCGATGAGCAACAACTCGTCGAGAACGCTCAGGCGGTTTTCGAGGCGGTTTTGAGGGCCAAGCCAGCATCCACGAAGGGGCGATATGTGAAAAGCGCGTTTCTCTCGAGTACGATGGGGCCGGGAATTCCTTTAGATAGCGTCGAACTGTCTCGTCGCGCCGCTTAGAGCGTTCAAGAATGGAGAATGACTCATGAATAAAGCGAGCAAGGTGGAGCTTGTGTCCACGCTGCACGATCAATTTGCGCGTGCACGATTGGCCATATTGACAGAATGCGTTGGGATGCCGGTGAATCAGATAACGGAACTGCGCAAACGGCTGCGAGGTGCGCAGGCCCAATTGAAGGTCGTGAAAAACACGCTTGCGGTGCGTGCGGTAGAAGATACGCCGCTCCAACCGCTTCGTTCATTGTTTACAGGGCAGACGGCGATCGTGATCGGCTACGACGATCCGGTTGTGCCGGCGAAGCTGCTGCGCGATTTTGTAAAAGCCGAACGGTGCGAGGAAAAGGTGCGGATCAAGGGCGGCGTGCTGGATGGCACGGTGCTCGAAGCGCAGCGCTTGGCGGCGGTCGCGGATCTTCCCTCGCGAAACGAGTTATTGGGATTATTGCTTTCCGCTCTGCAGGGTCCGCTCCGAGGATTGGCCGGTGTGCTTCGCCAAATTTTACGAGAAATCGTGGCTGTGTTGGCAGCGATACAGGAAGAAAAAGCCAAGAAAGGAGAATCCAGTATGTCAGCAACAGAAGCAAAGCTATCGAAAGATGATGTGATTAAAGCGGTTGAGTCGATGAGCGTTCTGGAGTTGTCGGAGCTTGTGAAGGCGTTAGAAGAACGGTTCGGCGTGACGGCAGCGGCTCCTGTCGGAATGGTGGCAGCACCGGCGGCGGGGGCAACGGCGGGGGCGGCTCCTGCCGAACAGAAAACCTCGTTCGATGTGATTCTTTCCGGTGTGCCCGCTGATAAAAAGATTCAAGTCATCAAAGTGGTTCGTGAGATCACTGGGTTGGGTTTGAAGGAGGCGAAGGATTTGGTGGAAGGGGCGCCCAAGCCGGTCAAAGAAGGTGTGACCAAGGAGGAGGTCGAGGCGATTGAAAAGAAGTTAAAAGAGGTGGGAGCGACTGTGGAGGTCAAATGACTTGATTGGCCATGTCGAGGGATGGTTCGACGAAATTGCCATGATAGAGAGCCATGCCATAGAAAAAGATTTGTTGACATGAGCGAGTTGTAAGTATGGCATGAGAAGCGAGCAGCGGAAGCGGAAGACCTCGGCTAAGACAGCGAGAAGTGAACGATATTGATAAGGTGAAACGAATGGTTGAGCAGGGTGTGCGTCCAATAATCGAGCGGAAAAGTTTTTCGAAAATCAAGGCGATGATCGGCATCCCCGATCTCGTGGAAGTCCAACGTCATTCTTATGAGCACTTTCTCCAAGCTGATGTCCAGCCTGAGCGACGGGAAGACAAGGGTCTGCAAGCGGCATTAAAGAGCGTCTTCCCGATTGCGGATTACAACAGTTCTGCCATTTTGGAATTCTCTAGCTATTCGTTGGGAACGCCAAAATATGATGTTCGAGAATGTCTCGAGCAAGGGATGACGTATGCGGCACCGTTAAAAATCCGGGTTCGTCTTGTGGTGTTTGACCCGCAAGATAAAAGCCCCAAGAGCCGGGTGCTCGATGTCCGAGAGCAGGAAGTCTATGTTGGAGAGCTTCCCCTGATGACGGAGCGAGGCACGTTCATTATCAATGGAACGGAGCGCGTGGCGGTTAGCCAATTGCACCGATCGCCGGGGCCATCGTTCAGTCATGATAAAGGCCGGACGCATGCCAGCGGAAAAATTTTATTCTCAGGCCGCATCATTCCGTATCGAGGATCCTGGTTGGATTTTGAGTTCGATGCGCGGGATATTCTTTATGTCCGGATTGATCGACGGCGAAAAATGCCGGCGACCATCTTATTGAAGGCCTTCGGGTATTCAACGGACGATTTGTTGAAAATGTACTATCCGGTCGAGGAGATTCGGATCGACGGGGGAGAGTTGTATCGTAAGCTTGACCCGGATCTGCATGCGGGCTTGCGAGCTTCCCAAGAGATCGTCGACAAAAATACGAAAGAGATCATCGTCAAAGAAGGGGCACGGCTCACCAAAGCGCTGATCAATCGGATGCGGTCCGCAGGCATTAAGGAGATCCTCGTCAAGCCGGATCAGCTTGTCGGGCGCCCGGTGTTGACGGAAGTGGTTGATCGCCAAACCGGCGAAACGCTTGTGGAGAAAAATCAGCGGTTGACGCCAGCGCTGATTGAAAAACTCGTTGCAAGCGGGATCGACAGCGTGAAGGTGATTTACCTTGATGGATCGCCTGGGAGTTCGGTGATCCTTGATACCCTGGAAGCAGAACGGACGAATTCCAAAGAAGAGGCCTGGGTTGAGATCTATAAGCGATTGCGTCCCGGCGAAATGCCGTCTGTCGAATCGGCGCGGGCGCTGTTTGAGAATCTCTTCCTCAATCCCAAGCGCTACGATTTATCGCCGGTCGGCCGACTCAAAATGAATAAACGATTGGGTCTCGATATCCCGCTGGATCAGCGGATTCTCACGCCTCAGGATGTAGCCGAGGTGGTGCGGTGTTTGGTTGATCTCAAGGCTGGCAGGGGCGAGGTGGATGATATTGATCACTTGGCCAACAGGCGCGTTCGCTCGGTCGGGGAATTGCTGGAGAATCAAATTCGAGTTGGGCTAGCCCGCATGGAGCGGAGCATTAAAGAGCGGATGAATCTCTTGGATATCGAAACGGTGCTTCCGCACGATTTGATTAATGCGAAGCCGATTGTCGCAGCCATCAAAGAATTTTTTGCAGGCAGCCAGCTTTCTCAGTTTATGGATCAGACCAATCCTTTGGCGGAAATCACGCACAAACGCCGTCTTTCGGCGTTAGGGCCAGGTGGGCTGACGCGAGAGCGCGCTGGATTCGAGGTGCGCGACGTTCATCAATCGCATTATAGCCGCATTTGTCCCATTGAGACGCCGGAAGGGCCGAATATCGGACTGATCACCTCGTTAGCCACGTATGCAAGGATCAATGAATTCGGTTTTATTGAGGCTCCCTTCCGTCGAGTCCGGAAAGGTCGGGTCACGGACGAGGTCGATTATTTATCGCCTCTGGACGGCGAGGATTATGTCATTGCCCAGGCGAATTCCCCTGTCGATTCATCTGGCCGTCTTCTGTCTGAGACGCTCACGGCCAGAAAGGCCGGAGAATTTATTATCACGACGCCCGACAAGGTGGACTATTTAGATGTCTCGCCAAAACAGGTCGTCAGCGTAGCCACCGCATTGATTCCGTTTCTAGAGCACGATGACGCGAATCGGGCGTTGATGGGGTCCAACATGCAGCGACAGGCTGTCCCGTTGATCAAAGCGGAAGCGCCATTGGTCGGAACCGGAATGGAAGCGGTGGTAGCCAGGGATTCAGGTTATTTGGCTATTGCCAAACGAGATGGCATTGTAGAGAGTGTCGATGCCCGCAGAATAGTGGTCCGAACGGATTTGCGGAAGAAAGAGGAGGGGAAACGCGACACCAAAAGGATGTTGGATACATATGAGTTGATCAAATTTCAGCGGACCAATCAGAATACGTGCATTACGCAAACTCCGATCGTCCGGATTGGGCAACCGGTAAAAAAGGGACAAGTCCTGGCTGATGGACCGGCTATGGACAGGGGAGAGCTCGCGCTCGGCAAGAATGTGCTGGTCGCATTTATGCCATGGGGAGGCTATAACTTCGAGGATGCCATTTTATTGAGCGAAAAATTGGTGCGCGAGGATGCCTTCACTTCTATTCACATTGAAGAGTTCGAGGTCGAGGCGAGAGATACCAAGCTCGGCAAGGAAGAAATTACCAGAGATATTCCCAATCTCGGCGAGGAAGCCTTACGGAACCTTGATGAAAGCGGAATTGTGCGAATTGGCGCAGAGGTCAAGGCTGGGGACATTTTGGTGGGAAAGGTCACGCCGAAAGGAGAGACCCAGTTGACGCCGGAAGAAAAATTGTTGCGAGCGATTTTTGGAGAAAAAGCAGGCGATGTCAAGGATACCTCACTCCAGGTTCCGCCAGGGATTGAAGGAGTGGTCGTCGATGTCAAAATCTTTTCCCGAAAAGGGGTCGATAAAGACGAGCGATCGAAGACTATCGAATCGGAAGATCGATCGAAAATCGAGCGCGATTATCAAGAAGAGCTTCGAATTATCGAAGAGGAGCGCAATAAGAAAATTCGGAGGCTGCTTTTGGGACAATACGTCGGTCGTGATTTGATGGACCCCGACACAGGGGAAGTGATCTTGAAGAAAAAGGGGCGGATCACGGCTGATGTGCTTCGTAAGCTTTCGGACGATGATGCACGACGAGTGATCTTAGGCGATGCCGAGGAACAGAAGAAACTTGAAGAAATTGAACGGGCTGCCAAGGATCAAATAGAGATCCTGCAAACAGTCTACGACGAAAAAGTCGGACGGCTGCGGCGCGGTGATGAATTGCCGCCCGGTGTGATTAAGCTCGTGAAAGTGTATCTCGCCATTAAGCGAAAGATTACGGTCGGGGATAAAATGGCGGGCCGGCATGGTAACAAAGGCGTCGTCTCTCGCATTCTTCCTGAAGAGGATATGCCGTACCTCCCTGATGGGACGCCGGTTGAAGTTGTGCTAAACCCATTGGGTGTGCCATCGCGAATGAATGTCGGCCAGATTTTAGAAACGCATTTAGGGTGGGCGGCCAAGGCGTTGGGCATCCATGTGGAGAGCCCGGTGTTTGATGGGGCAACGGAGCAAGAGGTCAAAAGTTTGTTGAAGCAGGCTGGATTGCCGGAGACGGGACAGTCCATTGTGTATGACGGAAGGACTGGAGAGCCGTTCAAGGGCCCTGTCACCGTCGGCTATATGTATATGTTGAAACTCCATCATTTGGTGGACGATAAAATTCATGCTCGCTCCATTGGTCCGTACTCGCTCGTTACGCAGCAGCCTTTGGGTGGTAAGGCGCAATTTGGTGGGCAACGACTGGGAGAAATGGAAGTCTGGGCTCTTCAGGCGTACGGGGCAGCTTCTACCCTTCAAGAGTTTTTGACGGTTAAATCTGACGATGTTCCGGGGCGTTCGAGAATGTATGAAGCTATCGTCAAGGGCGAAAACTTCTTGGAGCCAGGTCTGCCCGAATCTTTCAACGTGCTAGTGAAAGAACTTCAAAGTCTTGGGCTGGATGTGGAATTGATCAAGTCTGGCGATTAAGGCATCGTTGTGACGTCCGAGGCTTGTCTTCTAAAGGGAGGAGAGAAATTTGGAAAGCATTTATTCGTTGTTTGAGAAACCAAGAGATGCGGTGTCGTTTGATGCGATACGGGTTCGGATTGCCTCGCCCGAAAAAATTCGTTCGTGGTCCTATGGCGAGGTCAAGAAGCCGGAGACCATCAATTATCGATCGTTCAAGCCCGAACGCGATGGGCTGTTTTGCGCCAAAATTTTTGGACCGACGAAGGATTGGGAGTGCAACTGTGGCAAGTACAAACGCATGAAACATCGCGGAATTATCTGCGACAAATGCGGCGTGGAGGTCATCCAGTCGAAAGTTCGACGCGAGCGCATGGGCCACATCGAATTGGCCGCTCCTGTGGCCCACATTTGGTTTTTGAAGGGGGTACCCAGTCGAATCGGTATCCTGCTCGATATGAGCTTGAAGCAGTTGGAAAAAATCTTGTATTTCGAGGCCTATGTCGTCATCGATCCCGGGAATACCCCGTTGCGAGAAAAGGAATTGCTGACGGAGGAAAAGTATCGAGAGTGCGTCGAGCAATATGGCGCGCAGTCGTTCAAAGCAGGCATCGGAGCGGAAGCGATCCGAGAATTATTGAAAAAAGTCGATATCGAAGCGCTGTGGAATGAGCGCCATGCGAAGGTCAAAGCATCCACTTCCATCGCAGCCAATAAAAAACTGACAAAGCGCTTGAAGGTGATTGAGGCGTTTTATAAGTCGGGGAACAAGCCCGAGTGGATGATTATGGATGTGATTCCGGTGCTTCCTCCCGAGCTGCGACCTCTTGTCCCCTTGGACGGAGGGCGATTTGCCACTTCGGACCTCAATGATCTGTATCGTCGCGTCATCAATCGCAATAATCGACTGAAACGATTGGTTGAACTGAAGGCGCCCGGGGTCATCATTCGCAATGAAATGCGAATGTTGCAGGAAGCCGTCGATGCCTTGTTCGATAATGGACGGCGGGGACGTGTCATCCGGGGAGCGAACAAGCGTCCACTCAAATCGTTGAGCGATATGTTGAAAGGAAAGCAAGGGCGATTCAGGCAAAACCTGCTCGGAAAGCGAGTGGATTATTCCGGACGATCGGTGATTGTCGTCGGACCCGAATTGCGATTGAACCAATGCGGCTTGCCCAAAAAAATGGCATTGGAGCTCTTTAAACCGTTCATTTTTCATAAACTGGAAGAGCGTGGAGCTGCTACCACCATCAAGAGCGCGAAACGATTGGTGGAGAAAGAACGACCTGAGGTATGGGATGTCCTGGATGAAGTGATTCGGGAGCATCCTGTGTTGCTGAATCGCGCTCCAACGTTGCATCGCTTGGGAATTCAGGCGTTCGATCCCGTTTTAGTAGAAGGCAAGGCGATCCGACTGCATCCGCTGGTATGTGCTGCCTTCAACGCCGATTTTGACGGGGACCAAATGGCTGTGCATATTCCGCTGTCGGTCGAAGCGCAAATTGAGGCTCGTGTGCTGATGATGTCGGTCAACAACGTGTTGTCTCCTGCAAACGGGCGTCCTCTGGCCATTCCCTCGCAGGATATGGTGCTAGGATGTTATTGGCTGACAAAGGAACGCTCGGGGTGTCGTGGTGAAAATAAAATCTTTTCTTCACCGGAAGAAGTCCGCATTGCTTATGATGCTCATGAAGTGGAAGAGCAAGCGAAGATTAAAGTCCGCATTCGTGGCGAATTGGTTGACACGACGGTCGGCCGAGTTCTCCTCAGCGAAATTCTTCCAGAGGGCATTGACTTTTCCAGCGTGAATAAATTGATGACGAAAAAGGAGATGACCAAGCTGATTGACGAAGTGTATCGTCAAGCGGGTTTGCGCGAAGTCGTCGTCATGTTGGACAAGCTGAAAGACCTAGGATTTGGATATGCTACCAAATCAGGTATTTCGATTTGCATCGACAATATGCATATCCCGACTCGGAAAGAAGAATTGCTTGCTCGGGCGCAGGCAGAGGTGCTCGAAGTTGAACGCCAGTATAACGAAGGTTTGATTACCAACGGCGAACGTTACAACAAAGTCATTGACATCTGGGCTCATGTAAGCGAGCAGGTCGCCTCAGAGATGATGAAGGAAATCAGCGCCGAAGGCGGTAACGGTGCCGGCGGCTCATTGAATCCCATCTTCATGATGGCAGATTCGGGGGCCAGGGGGAGTTCACAGCAAATTCGACAGTTGGGTGGCATGCGAGGTCTGATGGCTAAACCATCCGGCGAAATTATCGAAACTCCCATTACGGCGAATTTCCGTGAAGGTCTTACCGTTCTCCAATATTTCATTTCGACGCACGGTGCCAGAAAAGGTTTGGCGGATACTGCTCTCAAAACGGCGAATTCTGGGTATCTTACTCGTCGGCTTGTCGACATTGCTCAGGATGTTATCGTGAGCGAAGATGATTGCCAGACCACCGATGGGATCGATGTCTCTGCATTGGTGGAAGGTGGAGAAATCATCCAGACGCTCGAGGAGCGATTGCTCGGCCGACTAGCGGCCGAAGATGTTCGAGATCCCTTGACTCAGGAACTTATTGTGCGGGTGAACGAAGAATTGGATGAACAGCGAGTCAAGGCCGTCGTTGAGGCAGGAATTGACCATGTCAAAATTCGATCGGTCCTGACTTGCCAATCACGCTGGGGAGTGTGTGCCAAATGTTATGGCCGTGACCTGGCCAAAGGTCGTCTCGTAGAAAAAGGAGAGCCGGTTGGCGTGATCGCCGCCCAGTCGATCGGTGAGCCTGGAACGCAGCTGACTATGCGGACCTTCCACATTGGAGGAACGGCGAGCAAAGTTGTTGAGCAGACGGTGTTAGAAGTCAAATACAGTGGAACTCTGAAGTATTTAAGCTTTGATGCCAAGAGGAACGCCGACGTTCACAATCCCAACGTAGCCGTAAAAAACAAATATGGTGAATGGGTCGTCATGAATCGCAATGCAAAGATCGCGGTGTATGACGATAGCGGACGGGAGCGCGAAAAATATCCAATTGTGTATGGAGCAAAGATCAAAGTGGCCGATGGCGAGAGAGTCGAGGCAGGGCAAAAGGTTGTAGAATGGGATCCCTATTCGCTGACGATTCTGACGGAGGTGGGAGGTAAAGTCGCCTATGGTGACCTTATTGAAGGTGTCACCATGAAGGAAGAAGTTGATGAGGTCACGGGTTTGTCTCGAAAAGTCGTGATCGAGCAGGCGGGAACCAATCTTCGTCCTCGTCTGTCGATTAAAGACGAAACGGGGAAAACGGCAAAGCTGCCTTCGGGGTCAGCAGCGCGGTATTTGCTTCCAGTTGGTGCTCATATTTTTGTGGAAAAAGGAGCAACAGTCTACCCTGGAGATGTGTTGGCCAAAATTCCGCGCGAAACAACGAAGACAAAGGATATTACAGGTGGATTGCCGCGGGTCGCGGAATTGTTCGAGGCTCGCAAGCCGAAGGAGCATGCAGTCATCAGCGAAATTGACGGAGAGGTGTCTTTTGGCGGTTTTGTCAAGGGGATGCGAAAAGTTGTGGTTGACAATAAAATGGGGGATGTCAAGGAGTATTTCATTCCCCGAGGCCGACATGTGACGGTTCATGAAGGCGATTGGGTTCGTGCGGGCGAACCGCTGATGGAAGGGTCCGCCAATCCTCATGATATTCTCAATGTTCTCGGGCCGCGCGAATTGCAAAAATATCTCGTGAACGAGGTTCAGGAAGTGTATCGACTTCAAGGTGTGATCATTAACGACAAGCACATCGAGGTCATCACGCGCCAAATGTTGAGGAAAGTTCGTATCGAAGATGCCGGTGATACCTCGTTTTTGCCAGGAACGCAGGTCAATAAATTTGAATTTGAGGACGAAAACGAGCGGGTATTGGCGCAGGGAGGAAAGCCGGCGATTGGGAAGCCTGTACTGCTGGGAATCACGAAGGCAGCGTTGAGTACGGATAGCTTTATTTCCGGTGCTTCGTTCCAGGAAACGACTAGAGTATTGACGGAAGCAGCAATCAATGGGCGTGTGGATGAGCTCCGTGGATTAAAGGAAAATGTCATTGTGGGGCGTCTCATTCCGGCGGGGACAGGGTTTGCCGAATATCGAGAGACATTTGTTCCCAAGCCGCCGGCACCAGAAGCAATCATCCAGGAAGGAGAAGAGAAGTCGCAAGCTGTTGGTGTCTCATCGCGAGAGGCATCAACGGTCTAGAAAATATCATGCGAACGATCTTGACTTGATCTCCAAGACAGAGTACAATCGTCCGGTTTTGATGATAGGCTTTTTAAAAATTTGGAAAAGAGAAGAATAAGTAGAAATGCCAACAATTAATCAGCTAGTTCGTCTTGGAAGGCGGAGTGTTCGTGCTAAAAGCAAAAGCCCTGCATTGAACGGTTGCCCCCAGCGTCGTGGTGTGTGTTTGCGCGTCTATACAACCACGCCGAAAAAGCCGAATTCTGCTCTTAGGAAAGTAGCGAGAGTTCGGCTTACCACAGGTGTAGAGGTGACAACATACATCCCCGGTATTGGTCATAATCTGCAAGAACATTCCATTGTGTTAGTGAGGGGAGGGCGAGTCAAAGATTTACCGGGTGTGCGGTACCATCTGGTCCGTGGGGCACTCGATGCAGTAGGGGTAGCGAATCGAAAGCAAGGGCGCTCGAAGTACGGAGCTAAGCGGCCGAAGTAGCCACATCTGAACTCCTTCCGTTCGTTAAGTTTTTACCTTAGAAATTTTGTTGATGAGCATATGCCAAGAAGGCCAATAGTTCTTCGAAAACGCGTTTCATATGATCCCCGCTACCATGATCCGATTGTGGGGCGATTTATCAATGTCTTAATGAGGAATGGGAAGAAAAGCACTGCCGAGCGTGTGTGTTACGGAGCTTTTGATATTATCCAGGGTAAAATTGGGGGGGATCCTCTAAAAGTGTTCCTTTCAGCTGTCGAGAATGTTAAGCCCGTTGTCGAAGTGAAGTCTCGCCGAGTTGGGGGAGCTTCCTATCAGGTTCCGGTCGAGGTGCGGCCTGTTCGGCAAATCGCACTTGCGCTGAGATGGATTAAGCAGAGTGCAAGGACAAGAAGCGGGAAGACCATGAAGGAGAAGCTCGCGCAAGAGTTGCTCGATGCGTCTAACAACACTGGCGCTGCTGTGAAAAAACGGGACGAGACGCATCGTATGGCTGAGGCAAATAGAGCATTTGCCCATTATCGTTGGTAAGATGTGCTGCAGGTGGACCGCTTCTGATTCGATGATGACTTGAGAATCGGAAGCGGGAAGATATCAGCCCCTGCAGCATTATTGTGTGTGAGGGATTTGGTGGCTCAAGAGTATCCGCTAGATAAGACAAGAAATATCGGCATCATGGCTCACATCGATGCCGGAAAAACCACGACGACAGAACGAATTCTTTTTTATACCGGCGTTTCCCACCGGATCGGAGAAGTCCATGAAGGTGCAGCGCAGATGGATTGGATGGAGCAAGAGCGCGAGCGCGGGATAACCATTACAGCTGCGGCGACGACGTGCTTCTGGAAAGGCCATCGGATCAATATTATCGATACACCGGGGCATGTCGATTTTACCGTAGAAGTTGAACGGTCGCTCAGGGTCTTGGATGGTGCGATTGCCGTTTTTGATGCAGTCCAAGGCGTTGAGCCGCAATCAGAAACGGTATGGCGTCAAGCGGATAAATATCGAGTGCCCCGCATCGCATTCATGAATAAAATGGATCGTGTTGGAGCAAACTATTTGGAAAGCATTCAGTCGTTAGTTGATCGCTTAGGGGCGAGTCCTGTGCCGATTCAGCTCCCCTTAGGAAAGGAAGAGAATTTTAAGGGTGTGATCGATTTGGTTTCGATGAAGGCCTGCGTGTACGAAGGCGATGCGTTGGGCGCTTCCTATGAGTATCGCGATATCCCGGAAGAGTACAAAGAGGCGGCGAGCGAATTTCGGGAGAAAATGTTGGAGGGAGTCGCGGAATTTGACGAAGTCGTATTGGAAAAATATCTCAATGGACAACCGGTGGATATTGATGAGATCAAGCGGGCGATTCGAGCAGGAACGTTGGCGCTGAAAATCACCCCTGTTCTTTGTGGGACCGCCTTCAAAAATAAAGGGGTTCAGCCGCTCCTCGATGCTGTGATAGATTTTCTCCCCTCGCCCTTGGACATCCCCCCTGTAGTGGGAATTGATCCGAACACTGGTAAAGAGGTCGTAAGAAAGTCAGATCCGCAAGAACCGTTTGCGGCGTTGGCATTCAAGATCATGACTGATCCTTTTGCCGGTCAGCTTACGTATTTCCGGGTGTACTCGGGGAGGCTAACAAATGGTTCTTATGTTTATAACGTGGGGAAGGGGAAACGAGAGCGCATCGGCCGCTTGTTGAAAATGCATGCGAACAAACGTGAAGACATTGACGAGGTGGCAGCAGGAGATATTGCGGCAGCAGTGGGGCTCAAAGAGACGAGAACGGGAGATACATTAGCGGATGAAAAGCATCCGATTTTGTTGGAAGTGATCAAATTCCCCGAACCCGTGATCTCGATGGCTGTCGAGCCGAAAACCAAACAAGATTTAGAGAAGCTTGGGTATTCGCTAGAGAAACTTGCGCAAGAGGATCCATCGTTTCGTGTCAAAACGGATCCGGAAACGGGTCAAACGATTATTTCCGGGATGGGCGAGTTGCATCTGGAGATTATTGTTGACCGATTGTTGCGCGAATTTAAAGTTCAGGCCAATGTCGGAAAGCCTGAAGTGGCCTATCGGGAAACGATTCGTGGTCAAGCTGAAGCCGAAGGCAAATATATCAAGCAAACCGGCGGACGTGGTCAGTATGGGCATGTTTTTCTTCGGGTAGAGCCGAGTGAGCCTGATGTCGGGTTTGAGTTTGTGAACAAGATTGTCGGGGGTGTGGTGCCTCGGGAGTATATTCCAGCTGTCGAAAAGGGTGTCCAGGAACGCATGGAAACCGGTATTTTGGCCGGCTACCCCATGCGGGATGTCCGTGTGACATTGTTGGATGGATCATATCATGAGGTCGACTCCAGCGAGATGGCGTTTAAAATTGCAGCGTCTATGGCTTTTGAAAGCGCCTGCCAGAAGGCTGATCCGGTTTTGTTGGAGCCAATCATGAAAGTCGAGGTGTTGGTTCCTCAAGAGTTTATGGGAGACGTCATTGGGGATTTGAATGGGAGAAGGGGAAAAATTCACGGCATTAAGGCACGAGCAGGCTCTCAGGTTATTGAAGCTGCGGTTCCATTGAGCGAGATGTTCGGATATGCCACCGACCTACGATCGAAAACGCAAGGGCGTGCTGCCTACAGCATGGAGTTTAGCCGGTACGAGATTGTGCCTAAGCAGTTAGCTCAACAGATCATCAAGAAGCAGCGGGGTGAGTAGGAAAGGTCGAGTGTTTGCTGCGCTCAACCAGAAAGTGGGGCAATACGCGTGAGTGAATTTCGGCATTTCGAGATGAAACGGCAAGACAAGGGGAATAAAGTCTAGATTTGGGGCTCGGGCGTAGAGGAATTCGCCCACCACCAGAGGAGGGGAGTCAGCATGGCGAAGGCGAAATTTGAGCGCAAGAAGCCGCATGTGAACGTGGGGACGATTGGGCATGTGGACCATGGG
>RFGF01000008.1 GCA_003695915.1 Nitrospirota bacterium | reverse complement strand
CTATCAAACCTCGAGAAATCACGGTGACCCCGTGTGCAGCTGGTGGAGGTGGGGCAAAACCTGTGTGCTGATCGGCAGGCGAGCGATCTGCTTCTTCTAATAGCAACTCTTCTCCGAGAACGCTGGAGGCTTGGGCCCATTCGGATTGTCGTGCAGCAACGTCGCGATCATCGAATGCCTGAGCGAATGGGGTATTCGCTGATCCGAGCAAAATGGGGATGAACAGGACAGCCATGATCATGATCTTTGCCATAAATTCCTCCCTTGTAAGAGGGTTCATAAACGAGGCTGGATTTATGAAGGCATGCCGATGTGGCTGTCAAGAACTGAGCGAGAAATGCTGAAGGATTTTCCCTCATTTTCGGGCCACATATTTCTCGTACTTGTGGAAGAGGAAGAAAGCTTATATCCTTGCCCGCCGTGGATCTGTTCTGGATTCTTGGCTTCAGCGTGCTCGTGAGTGTCGGCGGGGTCATCGCGGCGGCAGGCTTTTTGCTTATCCCGCAGGAAACCCGGCAGGCCTTGCTTCCGTATTTAATCAGTTACGCGACGGGGGCGTTGCTCACAACCGCCCTACTTAAGCTGCTGCCGCATGCCATCGAGCACATCGGCGCAAAACGCAGCTTGACCGTCGTTCTGGTGGGGCTAGGGGTATTCTTTATCCTCGAGCATATCTTAATTTGGCGGCATTGCCATCTCGATGCCCACTGTGAAACCCATCGCACCAGCGGCACGCTGATTCTCATCGGCGATGGATTTCACAATTTTGTCGATGGCGTCATTATGGCGGCGGCATTTCTGACGTCCATTCCGCTAGGGATCGCTGCGGCGCTAGCGGTCATCGCTCACGAAATACCCCAGGAAGTCGGTGACTTTGCCATTCTATTGGACAGCGGCTATACGCGCCGGCAAGCCTTCTGGGCCAATCTACTGAGCGGCTGCGCGACTATCCTCGGCGCGGCGTTCGGCGTCGGCACGCTCGCGTTTTTCGAAGCCCCCATTCCGTATATGCTCGCCGTGTCGGCTGCAGGATTCCTCTACATTGGATTGGCCGATTTGGTGCCGGGGCTTCATACCCGTTTGCGGATGGAAATCGGGAACATGCAGCTTTTCTGGATGGTCCTGGGCTGTGCGACCATCTTGTGGCTGCCCAGCCATTGAAGGCCCACTATGGGACAGGCGGCTGGGTCTCCAGCCAGTGTCTAATTGCGCGACCGATCTCATCCCTGATCCGGCGAAAACCTGCCACTCGTTCTTCAGCGGATCCCTTGATGGCAGCAGGATCCTCGAAACTCCAATGCAGTCGGTTCTGGGCAGCAGGAAAGAACGGGCAGGTTGCCCGGGCGTGATCGCAGACCGTGATCACGAACTCGAAGGTCTGGTCGCGGAATTCGTCGATGTGCTTGGATCGATGGTGATCGATATCGATCCCGACCTCTTTCATTACCTGAATCGCCAGCGGGTGGAGGCCGACCGGCTTTGTGCCCGCGCTCGCCGCCTCGAAATGGTCTCCGGCAAGAGAACGAAGCCAGCCTTCCGCCATCTGGCTCCGGGCTGAATTGCCCGTGCAGAGAAATAAGACCTTCCGTATCATCGCAAGTCAAAAGCCCTTTGCCTTTATTGCTTCAGGCTGCTCAGTTCAAGGAATTTCTCGATCGAGAAAAACCGAGGAGCCAAATCAAAATAATAAATACTGATCGTCAAGCTCGCCTGCATGGAGGTGATACTTTCCTTGGCTATCGAGTGTTAAAGCCATTTTAATTTCAGAAAGCTCCCATCTGTGATCCAATAGCCTCGCCGAGGATCTTTGTCGACCAACACGATACCCCATCCCGACAAGCGGGGCTCGGTGTTCTGTGCCGCCTGGTCAAGGGAATCGACGAAGTTTTTCGAGGCACCCTACCAACCGTCTTTTGTCGATGCATGGGCAAGGATGAAAATGGATTTGCCAGAATTATTTCGAAGCCTCAAAATGTCGAGAGGTGGGTATGGTTTAACTGTAATTCCCGATTCTTTGAGCTCGTCTTTAAATTGCTCGAGGAGATTGTTTTTCGGATGCTTCTGTTGAAGCAAATTTCGAAGTTTTGTTTATTTTCTCATCCTTTCTGAAAGACCTGGGTCGAGTATATGGCGCTACTAAATGCTGAGCGATAGAACAATATCATCGTAGGCTTCTTTCGGAAATTTTTTCAAGAAAATCCGCTCTTAGAATCTGTCTCGATGATCAAGAAGCCGTCTTCGGCTTCCTATCCGCATCGATCTGTTTTGAGATCGCTCTTTGGGGCTTTTCGGCATGAAGGCGTAACTTCACCTGACCCGAAATCGGACGGACATGTGTTTTGAAATCTTTGTTCTGCGTGCCTTCCGATAAACAGCCGATCATAACGAGGTCTGCGTGGCACTATCCAGATGTGTGTCCACGCACTGGGCAAAGGCAAAGTACGTGATCGTTGCTCCATCCGCCAGCCTTTCATGCTCATCCATTCAGAGCCTATACAAGAGCCACATGGTCGCTGTGACCGAACCGTGCTCGTTCATGAAACCTTGACGGGTTTTTATGATGTTCATTACACTACCAGATTTGTTTGAAACGAAGTGAACGCAAAAAACCGGACCGAGCAGGGGTGACGATGTTTGGTGCCTTGACGGAAAAGATCGAGAAAGTGTTCAAGCAGTTGCGTGGGCAGACGGTGCTCACGGAACAGAACATCACGGACGCGCTGAAAGAAGTCCGCATGGCCTTGCTGGAGGCGGACGTCAATTACAAGGTCGTCAAAGAGTTTATTGAAAAGATTCGCCTCAAAGCGGTGGGGCAGGAGGTGTTGGGGAGTCTCACGCCGGCGCATCAGGTGGTGAAAATCGTCTGGGAGGAACTTCGTGATCTGTTGGGGAGCGAACGGTCTGGCATCGCGCTGGCCTCTCGGCCGCCTACGGTTATGATGATGGTCGGGTTGCAGGGCGCAGGAAAAACGACCACTACTGGAAAACTCGCGCACTATTTTAAATCGCAGGGCAAGCGGGTGCTCATGGTGGCGGCAGATCCACGACGTCCAGCGGCTGGCGAGCAATTGGCGTCCTTAGGTCGGGATTTGGACGTGCCGGTTCATCGGAGCGATCAGGAAGACCAGGTTCGGGCCAATGCGGTCGAGACTTGTGCGGCTGGCGTGAAACGGGCTCGCGAACATGGGTACGACGTGGTACTCTTGGACACCGGTGGGCGTCTCCATATCGATGACGAACTCATGCAAGAGTTGGCGGATATTCGCTCGGCGACGAGTCCGCAAGAAGTCTTGCTTGTGGCGGATGCCATGACAGGTCAGGAGGCCGTTTCCATCGCGGAGCGATTCGATCGTGCTGTAGGGTTGACCGGCGTCATTTTAACGAAAGTGGAAGGCGATGCGCGGGGCGGGGCGGTCTTGTCGATTCGTGCAGCGACCGGAAAGCCGATCAAATTCCTTGGTGTAGGGGAAAAACTCGAGGCTTTGGAGCCGTTTCATCCTGATCGGATGGCGTCCCGAATCTTGGGCATGGGCGATGTCCTGAGCCTTATCGAAAAGGCCCAAGAACAATTTTCGAAGGAAGAAGCCGAAGCCCTTCAACGAAAAGTCTCCAGTAACACGCTGACATTGGAGGATTTTCGTGACCAGATTCAACAGGTCCATCGATTGGGTTCTTTCGATCAAATCCTGGATATGCTCCCCGGGGGGCAGAAGATCAAGTCCATGGTCGGGAAAGGGTCTGTGGACGCGGGTCTTCCGGAAAAAGAAATCAAGCGGGTCGTTGCGATCATTGATTCCATGACGCCGAAGGAACGGCGGGATCATACGGTGCTCAACGGGAGCCGGAAGAAGCGTATTGCTCGGGGGAGTGGCACGTCGGTGCAGGATGTGAACCGGTTGATCAAACAGTTTTTGGAAGCCCGCCGGATGATGAAGTCGCTGCTGGGTGGTCCAATGGGCATGGGTAAACGGAAAAAACGAAAGAAATTGGTTCGGCTGCTTCATTCGCATTGATGGGCAGCAAGGTCAACGAATTGTTCCACCAAGCGGAAACGAGCGATAATAGTTTGGCGCTAGACGATGGAAACGTTTAAAAAGGAGCATGAACAGTGGCGGTACATTTACGACTGATGCGATTTGGGCGTCACAAGCGCCCGTTTTATCGAGTGGTGGCGGCGGATTCTCGGATGCGGAGAGATGGGCGCTTTTTGGAGGTGGTCGGCACCTATGATCCGCTCAAAGTGACGGACAAGGCATCGTTTAAGCATGACCGGGTTCTGGATTGGCTCAGCAAGGGGGCTCAACCGACGGATCCGGTTCGCGCGTTGCTGCGGCGGACAGGGATTCTCCAAGAGTTTTATGCGTCCAAATCCAAAAAGGGCGCTTCGTCGCCGACGGACGCGACGAGCATAGCGGCGAGTGAATCAGGATCGGAATAATGCCGATCGCCATCGAGTGCAAGTCTTGCCTGGATCTAGCGAACGATGATGGAAACCGATGTCGGCAGCAGAGAATTGATTACTATTGGAAAGATTCTGCGCCCATTCGGCGTGCGGGGCGAGGTGCGGGTGTATCCGCTCAGCGATGTGCCGGGACGTTATGATTCCTTGACAGAGGTGATCCTCGATACCGACGGACATCGCGTGCCGACGACGGTAACAGGCATCAGAAAAGCAGGCGAACACTATCTCGTTCGGTTTTCAGCGTTTTCGACGCCGGAGGAGGCCGCCGCGTTCCGAGGGGCATGGCTCCAGATCCCCATCGAATCAGCGGTTCCGCCACCGCCTGGCCATTATTATCATTATCAGCTGATCGGCATGACGGTGCAGACCGAACGAGGGGACGATGTGGGACAATTAGCAGAAATTTATGAATCTCCCCATCACCACGTGTTTCTTATCCGGAAGGGAAGCGAGGAACGGTTGATCCCGGCTGTGCGCGACCTTATCATCCATGTCGATGTGGATCGCCAGATCATGACCGTGCGAGTTCCTGAAGAGTGACCATGCACTGCGAAATTTTGACATTGTTTCCTGGCTTCGTGCGCGAAGCGGTATCGTATAGCATGCTGAAGCGTGCACAGGAGAAAGGATTGCTTCACGTCAGGATCCATGATATTCGAGATTATACGGATGACCCCCATCGAACGGCCGATGATGCTCCCTATGGTGGGGGAGCTGGTATGATCATGAAAGCCGAGCCGCTGTTTCGAGCCGTCGATGCGGTACGTGCGCAGTGCGGAGCGTTTCGCTTGATCCTTCCTTCCCCGCAAGGAGAACCGTTCACGCAACGCTTGGCCCAGGATTTGAGTCGTGAGGAGCGACCACTGGTCTTCATTTGCGGGCATTATGAAGGCTTCGATGAACGCATCCGTTTGGGCCTGGGGGGACAGGAAGTCTCCATCGGCGATTATGTAGTGACCGGTGGCGAATTGCCTACGCTCGTGATGATTGATGCGGCCGTGCGATTGATTCCCGGGGTGTTAGGCGATCCGACCTCGGCGCAATACGATTCCTTTACCGACGGGCTGCTCGATTACCCCCATTATACGCGTCCTGTTCGGGTTCGGGGGCTCGAGGTACCGCCAGTGCTGCTCTCAGGCAATCATAAAGCGATTCATCGATGGCGGCGAAAAGAGGCCTTGCGGAATACGTATTGTAAGCGGCCGGATTTGCTGAAGGATCGGGTATTGTCGCAAGAGGATCGACGGTTGTTGGAGGAAGTTCTTCAAGAAGAAGCTTGCGAGTGGCCACTCGGCGAGCCTCAAGGGAGTGTCACATGAATCGATTAGAGCGATTGGAAGAATCATTGATGCCGAAACAGACTGTCCCGTTTTTTGAAGTCGGGGATACGGTGCGCGTCAAGCAACGAGTGGTTGAAGAGCGCGTCGACGGCAAAAAAGCGGAAGAACCCAAAGAACGCATTCAAGTGTTTGAAGGTGTGGTCATTGCACGCAAAGGCAAGCGGAGCAACGAGCGGTTTACGGTGCGAAAAATCTCCTATGGTGTGGGAGTGGAACGGATTTTCCCTCTTCATTCTCCCCACATCGCAGGAATCGAGGTCGTCCGAAAAGGCAAAGTCCGGCGGGCCAAACTGTATTATCTTCGCACCAAAAAAGGCAAAGCGGCGAAAGTGGCAGAGCGGGAATACACGCGATTCGCGAAAAATAACAATAAGGGCAAGAGTAGCGTGACACAATCGGTCGCGTCGGAACAAGCCGGTGTTGCCGAACTCCAGCCGTCCGAGGCCAGCGAATCGGTGTAGCTGAAAACACATTCCGCGTCATTCTGATGATTCTTAGCGTGTCCTTCCTGTGAAGGCGTGACGCCCACTCATTTTTTTGAAGATGCAGCTCGAGCGTGTGGCTTCAAGCGTATTGCCGGTGTGGATGAGGCCGGACGGGGTCCGCTTGCAGGGCCGGTGGTGGCTGCAGCCGTCGTCCTGCCGCGGCGGTTTCACTTGGAGGGCCTCGACGATTCCAAGGAGTTGTCCGCTCGGCAGCGCGAACGCCTTTATCACGCCATTCTAGCCGGTGCGATTGCCTGGGGCGTCGGCAGCGCGTCCCCATACGAAATCGATCAGCTCAATATTCTTCAAGCCACTCGAGTCGCTTGCCAACGAGCGGTTCACGCGCTCGTTCCTCCTGCAGATTTTGTTTTGACCGATGCCGTGTCCCTTCCTACCGTGCGTTTGGCCCAGCGTGCCGTTGTCAAAGGAGACAGGCTATCTGTGTCTATCGCTGCAGCCTCGATCCTGGCGAAAGTGACTCGGGATCGAGTGATGGTAGAATATCATCAACGGTTTCCCCAATATCATTTTCATGAACACAAGGGATATCCCACGCCGGACCATCTTCGACGACTGCAACGCTTCGGTCCCTGTGAAGCGCATCGACGAAGTTTCGCTCCAGTTCGCACTTTGCTCGTTCGTGGCGAAGGAATTCTCCAGGGGGTGCCAATAGAGAGACATGGAGCCTGATCCGCGAGCCTATGGCCGTCTAGCAGAAGACGCCGCTGAACAGTATCTTCGACGACGAGGATACCAAATCCTTGGACGGAATGTCCGTTTCAATGGAGGAGAGTTGGATTTGATTGCTCGGCAAGGAGAAATCGTCGTGTTTGTGGAAGTGAAAGCGCGTCGGACTTCGGCCTTTGGAGAAACGGCCTATGCCGTGACGGATATAAAGGCCAGACGAATTGCAAAATTGGCCAGTCAATATCTTGCTCAACGGGGATTGACGGATCGTTGGTGTCGTTTCGATGTGATCTTGTGTGAAGGCGACGGAAGCCGGTCGTTTCATATTCAACACCTCGAAGGGGCGTTCGAAGCGCATGAGGATTGATAGCAAATAAGCGCAACGCCCTGTCTGACGAAATCTCGTGTTGGTGAACCCGCCTGTGTTTGCTCGATGAGTATCGATGATTCATCTCTTTCACGTGACGAAATATTATCAAGGGTGTCTGGCCTTGCACGATGTCACGCTACGGGTGGAAAAGGGAGAATTTGTCCTCGTGACCGGACCGAGTGGCGCCGGGAAGACGACGTTATTGAAGCTGATTTTCGGGTCTGAGGTTCCGACAGAAGGGCAGATTCTGGTTCAAAATCGCAATATCGCAAGATTACGTCCGTCCGACATTCCGTATTTGCGCCGAACGATGGGCTTCGTGCTCCAAGAGTTTAAACTGTTACCGGGGAAGACCGTGTTTGACAATGTTGCGCTTCCCTTGATCATCCGCGGACTCTCCTCGACCGAAATTACACGAAAGGTGATGGATGCGCTTCGCGGCGTCAGTATGGAGCATAAAAAAACGGCTTGGGCGTCCGTTCTTTCGGCTGGAGAGCAGCAACGGGTGTGCATCGCGCGTGCTATCGTCAACAGTCCTCTGATTTTGCTGGCTGATGAGCCGACCGGAAATTTGGATCCGCAGTTGGCTCACGACATTACCGAATTGTTCAAGGCGATCAACGCCCGCGGCACCACGGTGATGCTGGCCACGCATAATCGTCAAATTGTCGAGCAAGTCAACGGTCGTGTAGTGTCGCTTCATTGCGGGCGATTGGTAACGGATCAAGGAGGGTATCGATGAAGCGAGCGCTTTATGTCCTGCGCGAGGCGGTGACAGGATTTCGATTGCATCGTGCCAACAGCATGATCGGCATCGTCACCACGGCCTTCACGCTGGCGAGTTTCGGCTTGTTCGGGTTGACGTATCTCAACGTTCGAAACGTGGCGCGCATGCTTCAACAAGATTTGCAAGTTGTGGTGTATTTACAGGATGACATATCGGATGCTGACCGAGAGCGACTGGAACAGCAGCTTCGTAACGACGAACAAGTCGCGGCGCTCACCTATGTGTCGAAAGCACAAGCGCTTGCGGAATTTCGCCAGCAGTTTCCGGAAGAATCCCGATTGTTGGAAGGCATCGGTCCCAATCCGCTGCCGGCATCTTTCGTGATTACGTTGGCTTCGTCCGAAAGACCGTCAGCGGATCTGGCGGATTTCGGGGAGCGCGTCACCGAGTTTTCAGGCGTGGAGTACGTGCGTTACAATCGCGACTGGATCGAGCATTTGACCCTGATCATCCGCTATTTTGAGCTCGGCGCGGTGGGAATGGGGATTGTGCTTGGGCTCGCGTCGGCCACGATTATTGCCAACACCGTCAGCTTGGCATTTTATGCACGCAAAGACGAAGTCGAAATTTTGCGCCTAATCGGCGCCACGGGATTGTTCATTGCTCTCCCCTATATCATCGAAGGAGCCATGTTGGGTGCAATGGGCAGCGGTGTCGCGCTGGGACTGCTGTGGAGTGGGTTCGAGGTGCTTCGGGCCAGACTTGCCGACTCGGTCTGGCTCAGTGATGTTCGGTCCTTGCTGAAATTTTTTCCGGCACAGGTCTCGATCATGCTCATCATCGCGGGGATGATGCTGGGGGCCTTAGCGAGCTTCTTATCCGTTCATCGTTGGATGAAAGTCCGGGTATGAGAGCGCGAGATTTCGTGAATCCGACAGGATGGGTGTTGATCGGAGCGATATTGGGAATGTGCGTGGGTGTCGCTTCGTTCGGTTTGGCTGCTAATGATCCCCAATCGCTTCAACAGGCGATCGAACAGGAGCGGCGCCGCCTGAAAGCGCTCGAGGAGCAGATCCGCGAGAAGCGTCAACGAGTTCGTCAGGTTGAGCAGAAGAAGGGATCGGTGCTGAAGACTCTGGAAACCATCGATCAACGTCTGCTCGCGCACAGACGCCAGTATCAGCGCATCAACGAGGAACTCAAACAACGCGATCAGGAGCTCGTGGCCATTGCGGAACAGCTCGCCGATCTGCGCGAAAGCTTGGCCTCGCTCCAACGTTCGCTGGTGACGCGGTTGCGCCGACTCTATATGGAAGGTCGCACGAGCTATGTCCGTTTGTTGTTCAGTTCGGAAAACTTTGGGGATTTTCAGCGACGATTGGATTATCTTGCCGCCCTCGCGCAGCGTGAGCGACATATGTTGGACGCGTTTCGGGAACATTCTCAAGAATTAGAACTCGTCATGGCTCGCCAGACTGAAAAACGGAAGGAGCTCTTGACCGTTCGCCAACGGACCGAAAAAGCCATTCAAGATATGAAAAGTGTCCATAGAGAAAAACAACGTTTGTTGGCGAGCCTCGAAAAGGAAAAAGATCTCCATGAACAGGCTGTCGAAGCGCTGAAACAATCCGCACAACGCATCGACGCCTTGTTAAAAGAACTCGATACTCGTCGCCAATTGGCCGAACGTCAGCAAAAGCACAAACGTCAGCCTGTGCCTCAAGGGGCATTGATGTGGCCAGCGGATGGGCGAGTAGTGAGCACCTTCGGTCGCCACAAGCATCCGGTCTTTGATACGTTCGTGACGAAGAAGGGCATCGAAATCGAGGTTACGGAGGGAAGCCCGATTTGGGCCGTCTCTTCTGGAACCGTTGTCTATGCCGATTGGTTAAAGGGGTATGGGCTCGTGATCATATTGGATCACGATAACGGGTTTTTCTCGCTGTACGCTCATGCTTCCAAGCTTTTGGTCAAAGAGGGTCAACGGGTGAAAATGGGTGATATAATAGGAGAAACTGGCGCAACAGGGTTAACGCAAGGGCGTACACTCTATTTTGAGCTGCGAAAGGGTACGCAACCCGTCGATCCGCTCAAATGGTTCGTGAAGCGTCCGTGAATGTTCATTTTTGCCATAGGGTTTGATTTATGAAAGCACAACGGTTTTCGACATTCTGGGTTTCCGCGCTGTTGGTGGCAGCCATTCTTTTTGCTGGCATCGTTATCGAGCGAGGGTGGGAACGAGCGGGTTATGCCAGTGAAACCTACGAAGACCTGCGGATCTTTGCCGAGGTCTTGGCCAAAGTCAAGAAAAACTACGTCGAGGAGACCGATACGACGGAGCTGATTCGCGGCGCAGTTCGTGGCATGTTGGCCGAACTCGATCCGCATTCTTCCTACATGACGCCTGAAATGTTCAAGGAAATGCAGGTGGAAACGAAAGGCGAGTTTGGAGGATTGGGGATTCAGATCGGAATCAAAGAAAACCGTTTGACCGTCATCGCTCCGATCGAAGATACCCCGGCGTACGCGGCGGGAATCCAAGCTGGCGACGTCATCACGGAAGTCGATGGGAAGCCGACGAAAAATTTGACGCTCATGGAAGCCGTTCAGCGAATGCGCGGGCCGAAAGGCACAACGGTGACGCTGACGGTTGAGCGAAAAAATGTTGAGACGCCGTTGACTTTCACCTTGACGCGCGACACGATCAAAATTCAAAGCATCCGTAGCCGGATACTCGAGGATGATATCGGCTACATTCGGATCAGCCAATTTCAAGAATCGACACCCGAGGATCTGGCCAATGCTCTTCGCGAGTTCGAAGACGATAAGATTCAAGGGTTGATTTTAGATCTCCGCAACAATCCTGGGGGCTTGTTGACGGCCGCCGTCGGCGTGTCCGAACGATTTTTGGAGCCCGGAAAACTCATCGTGTCGATTAAAGGGCGAGACGATCGGAAGGACGAATACCGCTCACACTTAAGCGGATCCCCGTTCAATCGACCGATGATTGTCTTGGTCAATCAAGGATCGGCCAGCGCCTCGGAAATTGTTGCTGCAGCCATGCAGGATTGGGGCAAAGCGGTGATTCTGGGAACGACCACGTTCGGAAAAGGGTCCGTGCAAACCATTTTACCGCTTTCCGACGGATCCGGTCTTCGCTTGACGACGGCCAAATACTATACGCCCAAGGGGCGTTCGATTCATAAAATCGGGGTGAAACCGGACATCGTGGTCGACCCTCAATCGGCGGTTGTCGCCCAAGCCTCATCGGAGCCAAAAGACGGTGACGCAAAAGGGACTCCAACTTCGCCGCATGCGGCTGTAAAGCCCCCTGCGCCTGGTTCCGAATCCTCGACGGGCAAAGACGAGCAATCCGATTCCGCGCCGGTGCCTCGGGATGACATTCAGCTTCGGAAAGCCATCGAGTTGTTGAAATCTTGGAACGTGTTTAAGCAGTTGAGCCCGGCGGCTTAGAAGACTCTAGGCCGGAAGGGGTCTGTCCTGCTGCCGTAGATGGTGTGATATTCAAAATAATGGCCGTGCTGGTTTTCACGACGCCGTCGACATTTCGAATGCGCGTCAGAATGAGATCGTTCAGTTCCTCGATCGTATCTGCTTCGACATGCGCGATTAAATCGTGCGGGCCCGTGACAGCGTAAAGGGCTTTCACTCCTTGAATCCGCTGCAACGTTTTATATGCGCTTTTCGTATGATTGCCTGTGACGTCGATAAGCACAAACGCTGAGATCGACATTGCCCTATTGCTCCTTCGTTATCTTGCGTGCAGCTTGCGATGACCGAGCGAACGAACCATGAACCATGAAGGTTACGTTTTGCCGGGCGAATGGTGTGTCGTCTTGCCCGGACGGGTTCTACGCGATCCTCATATGCCTTATCTGCCTTGCGATTGCACCCTATCAGAGCTCCTGAGACCGGTCAATGCGAAGTCTGGCGATGGCCAGGAGGAGTTCATTGGTGGAAACGGTCATGCCGGGGATTGTACGGAGTAAATGGGAACGGGCGAGACGTTCCAGGTCATCCACTGTTCTGATTGACCACCGGAAATACAGATCGTGAACCAACGGCTCAGAAAATCCGGGGAGCGTGAGCCACGATTGGACCTCGGGAGGAAGCGGAGTTTTGAGTTCTTCGTAGGCGGCAAATGTTCCCCGAGCTAAGAATTCTTCGATCTTTCGGCTCAAATCGTCGCCAATTCCCGGGATCGTGTGGAGTCCACCCCGCTCGGCGACCGTTCCGATATCCTCATCGAGGCGAAGAATAGCTTCAGCGGCTCGTCGGTAAGCCCGGATTCGATACGGATTGGCTCCGCGTGATGCGAGAAGATTCGCCATGGATTGAAAGAGTGCAGCTAACGTGTGGTTGCGGGATAATGTGTTCATCATGCTTCAGGCCCGTTTCGATCCGGCATGCGCGACTATCCTACTCGAAGGTCTGCCCTGGTTTCCAGTTAATCGAAGAGCACCCATGAACAAGCGGCGCTACGGCGTGTACGCCTTTCTGTTCCTGTTTCGAGAACTTTTCGAGAACGCGAGATGCATATGGATCGACCGCTGAGTTCTCCAAGATCTTGCATGTGCCTGCGAGATCTTTTCTCGGGTCGACGAAATATCAGCCAAAATTGACAAGGCTTTTAAGGGTCTCGTAGGATGAGATCATCGCTCAAATATTTTATTTGCGAGAGTTCTAGTCGGAAAGATGCATTGGTTCGGAAAGATGGATTGGTTATGAAGATCCAGGTCAATGGGCAACCTCGGATTGTGAGTGATGGCGTTACGGTGGCGGGACTCCTTCGAGAGCTGAATATTCCCAATGAACGGGTCGCGGTCGAAGTGAATTTGTCGATCGTCGAGCAAAGCGATTACGACCGCCGACATCTTCGCGAAGGAGATCGAGTGGAGATTTTGAGTTTTATTGGAGGCGGAAGCGGAGAGTCTCCTCGCGTCTCTTCCCAGAAAAGCCGGCAAAGTTCGCTTCGTCCAGTCGAAACGAAGGGAACACGTGGAGGAAACGATGACCGATGATCGACTGGTAATTGCTGGGCGGGAATTTCGTTCCCGTCTGTGGGTGGGAACCGGGAAATATAAAAATTTCGTTGAGACGCAAAAGGCTATCGAGGCCTCGGGGGCCGACGTCGTGACGGTCGCGGTGCGGCGCGTCAACATCACCGATCGAACAAAAGAGAATCTGCTCGATTATCTCGATCCGCAAAAGTATACCATTCTTCCGAATACAGCTGGCTGCTACACCGTAGAAGAAGCGGTACGGTATGCGCGATTGGCTCGGGCGGCGGGAGTATCCGATTTGGTGAAGTTGGAGGTCATCGGAGACGAACGAACCCTGTTCCCCGATACGGCAGGATTGATCGAAGCAGCAAAAATCCTCGTAAAGGAAGGCTTTATTGTCCTGCCTTACACCAACGACGATCCGGTCGTCGCTAAAAAATTGGTGGATGTGGGTTGCCCGGCGGTGATGCCGTTGGCTGCACCCATCGGGTCAGGTCTTGGCATCCGCAATCCTTATAATTTGAAAATCCTATTGGAGACCGTCAACGTTCCCGTAATTGTTGATGCCGGTGTGGGCACAGCATCCGACGCAGCGTTGGCGATGGAGTATGGCGCGGATGCGGTGCTGATGAATACGGCCATTGCCGGCGCCCAGGACCCCATTGCTATGGCTACTGCCATGAAATACGCTGTCGAGGCCGGTCGGCTGGCATACAAGGCTGGGCGGATTCCTAAAAAACTGTACGCGACTGCCAGTAGCCCGATCGAAGGAATGTTGTAATTGGGGATGAATGGAATCCGTCACGCTCCCGCCGCTTTATCTCATCACTGATCGACGAAACACGCGACAACGGCCCTTGCTGGAGGTGCTGCGGGCTGCATTGGAAGCGGGTGTTCGCTTCGTGCAACTGCGCGAAAAAGATTTGAACACCCGGGACCTGCTTCAGCTTGGTGAATCCTGCTTGGAATTGACGCGGGCATATGGAGCCAAATTGCTGATCAACGATCGTCTCGATCTCGTCCAGGCTTTGCATGCCGATGGCGTCCATCTTCGCGCTGAAAGTATGCCCGTTTCTGTTGTCAGGCGGATTCTCGGCTCGCAATCTCTCATCGGTGTCTCGACGCATTCGGTGGAAGAGATCGTGTCGGCTGAAGAAGAGGGTGCGGATTTTGTAGTGTTCGGGCCGATTTATGAAACGCCATCAAAACGATCGTTTGGGCCGCCTCTCGGGCTGGATGCGCTTTCCGCTGCTTGTCGGCGAAGCCGATTGCCTGTGTTCGCGATCGGAGGTCTGACGCCTTCCCGAATCTCAGCCGTCAAGCAAGCTGGGGCCTATGGTGTGGCCACGATTTCCGGAATCCTGACGGCGCCGGATGTCGGAGCGACCGTTCGCGAATTTCTTAGGCCTTTCACGACGGGATCTTTGCAAAACGCTGGCTTCGAGTATAATGAACGAAGCCAAACCTATTCGTGAAGCGAGTTCGGTTGACCCTAAAAAAAATCGAGTGATAGAATTTTTCACGCTGATTCTGAAAATTTGACGATGTGAACTGGGCATAGAAATCGATCGAGATTGAGCCTGTCCCAAGGAGTATAGGGATTTTTTATCATGCAGGTTTGAGGTGGGGAACGATGGGATTTAAAAAGCAGGATGAATATACTCGGGAAATTGAACGACTGCGGTCTGAGCTGGAATCGATGGAAATGGAGATGCGTCAGCTCTATGAGTCACGGTCACGTTTACAGCAGTCTCAAAAACAAAATGAACGACTGGCTGCGAGCTTGCAGGAGGCCAAAGCCCAAATCGAAGCCCTTCGAGCGGAAATTGAAAAACTCACCGCCCCCCCGTCTACCTATGCCATTTTTTGCAGTGTGAATGAGGATGGGACCGTCAATGTCTCCGTCTCTGGACGAAAAATGCGCGTCAATGTCCATCCCTCCATTCCCTTGGACAGCCTTCGTCGAGGGCAGCAAGTCATTCTCAATGAAGCGTTAAATGTGATCGAGGCACGGGAGTTCGACTCGCAAGGCGAAGTCGTCCAACTCAAGCATATATTGAGTGAAGATCGGGTGATGATCAAGTTGCGCCACGATGAAGAACGTGTGGTAGAAGTGGCGGATTCGCTTCAGGGAGAAAACCTCAGTATTGGCGATCAATTGCTCTTCGAACCCCGGGCTGGTTACGTCGTGGAGCGGTTACCCAAGTCTGAGATGGAAGAATTGGTGATCGAAGAAGTGCCCGATGTGAGTTATGATCAAATTGGAGGACTCGAGCGAGAATTGGAGCAAATTCGAGATGCGGTCGAACTGCCGTTTTTATATCCCGAATTGTATGCTGACTTTCGCTTATCTGCGCCCAAAGGAGTACTCCTCTACGGTCCTCCTGGCTGCGGAAAGACGTTGATTGCCAAAGCCGTCGCCCACTCGATTGCGCAAAAGCTCGGTCATCTCACCGGTCGCGAGGTTCGCAGTTATTTCTTGCACGTCAAAGGACCGGAGTTGCTCAATAAGTACGTGGGCGAATCCGAGCGCCAAATTCGCGAGGTGTTTGCCAAAGCGAAGGAAAAGGCCTCGCATGGCAATCCCGTCATTGTCTTTTTCGACGAAATGGATGCTTTGTTCCGGACGCGGGGAACGGGGATTTCTTCCGATGTGGAGTCGACCATCGTGCCGCAGTTTCTTTCGGAAATCGATGGCGTGGAAAGTCTGCGGGACGTGATCGTCATCGGCGCCAGCAATCGCCAAGATCTCATCGATCCAGCGGTCCTTCGTCCCGGTCGATTAGATGTGAAGATTAAAATTCCTCGCCCAGATGAAAAGGCCGCTAAAGATATTTTGGGCAAATATCTCACGGTGGATCTCCCCTATGCGGAATCCGAGTTGAAGCAATGGAATGGTGATCGTCAAGCGCTGGTCTCGCACCTGATTTCCGTGACGGTCGAAGCCATGTATGCCAAGACCGAAGAGAATCGGTTCTTGGAGGTGACATACGCGAGCGGAGAAAAAGAAAAATTTTACTTCAAAGATTTTGCCAGTGGGGCCTTGATCGAGAACATCGTTTCACGTGCCAAGAAGACAGCCGTCAAACGCGCCATCGCCAAGGGAGAACATGGCCTCAAGGCCGATGACCTGTTGCAAGCGATTCGAGAAGAATTCAAGGAGCAAGAGGATCTCCCGAATACCACCAATCCTGATGATTGGGCGAAAATCGCCGGGAAAAAGGGAGAAAAAATCGTTCACGTTCGAACCCTGACCGAAGAGGAAACGGAATCACGAGAAATCGAGACCGTGAACGTAGGGCATTACTTTTAACCATTGACTCCTTGAGGTATCCTTGTATCGAATTGTAGGAACGGAAACAGAATTCGGCATTATTTCGCGAATTCCTGGACAAGCGGATCCCGTCTCGCATTCCATTCAACTGATCGGTCATTCTCCTTTCCTCCCTGCGCGCCAGGCTATTTGGGATTACGAAAACGAAAATCCCTTCTTGGATGCGCGGGGGTTTACCGTGGAAGGCGAGCCGGAGCGACCGAGTCCGCATTACAATCGACAACTCAACAAGCTGCTTCCCAACGCGGGCCGGCTCTACGTTGATGGCGCCCATCCCGAATATTCCACACCGGAATGCAGCAATGCCTGGGAGGTCGTGGCCTACGAGCGTGCTGGAGAACGCATTGCTGCAGCCTGCCTGGAAGCCTGGAACGCAGAACTCGGTTCCGATGCCTTTGTGGTATACAAAAACAATTCCGATGGAAAGGGCAACAGTTACGGCTATCACGAAAACTACCTGCTTCCACGTACTATCCCCTTCGACCACATTGCCCGAGTTTTGATTCCGTTTCTCGTCACGAGGCAGATCTTTGCCGGTGCCGGAAAAGTCGGGGCGGAAAATCAGACGAGCCCGGCAGAGTACCAAATTTCGCAGCGCGCAGATTTTTTTGAATGTCTCTTGGACTTGAACACGATGATCAAGCGGCCCATCATCAACACGCGCGATGAGCCGCACGCTGATCCAACCAAGTATCGGCGGCTCCATGTCATCGTGGGCGATGCGAATATGTCCGAGATCTCCACCTATTTGAAAGTGGGGACTATGGCCCTCGTGATGGATATGATCGAGGCGCAGGCTCCGCTTCCAATACTTGAATTGGACAATCCTGTGATGGCTATAAAGCAGGTGTCGCGCGATCTGCATGTGAAGACACCGTTGAAACTCGTCGATGGACGGAGTATGCCGGCGATCGAGATTCAACGGCTCTATCTTCGTGCGGCTCAAGATTTGTATGCCCGGCGTGATCTGTCTCCGATGACCAAAGAGTTGCTCGTGCGATGGGAAACGGTGCTGGAGAAACTGGAACGCGATCCATTGGAATTGCGCACTGAACTCGACTGGGTTGCCAAGCGATATGTGATCGAGTCGTATATGGCACGGAAAGGATGTGGATGGTCGGATCCACGAGTCTCGCTCATGGATTTGCAATATCATGACGTGCGTCCGAGTAAGGGGCTGTATTTTACCTTGGAACGCAATGGCCAGATCGCTCGGCTTTTGACGGATGAACAGATTGTGCACGCGCAACAGACGGCACCGGCTAATACCCGGGCATTTTTCCGCGGAGCCTGTTTGGAGCGATTTGCCGAGCGAATCTATGGGATGAGTTGGACCTCGGTGTTGTTCGATCTTGGCAACGCCACGATCAAGCGAATCCCGTTGCTCGATCCGCATCGTGGCACCCGCGAACTGACGAAAGAATTGCTTGATGGGGTCTCCACCCCGGAAGAACTGGTCGCCAAGATCGCCACTTGACGGTTGTCGCGGGATGCGACTCAATGGTCATGGTGTGCAGGCTAGGTACGACCTATGAATGATCCTCGCAAGTTTTTCCCTTTATCCCTGTCCTCGGCCTTGTGCTCGAGTTTTTTTACGTATCTCCAAACGCACCGGCCGGAAATGACACCGGCGTATCGATGGGCGCAGAGCCCGTCTTGCTTCGGTCATTCAAAAATGTGCGAACCAGCCTCAGCATCCGCTTCACATATCCTGTCGCATGGAACGACGGTGTTGGCCTTTAAGTATGAACGCGGGGTGTTGATTGCCGGTGATCGGCGGGCGACGGAAGGCTATCAGATTGCCGACCATCGCATGGAAAAAGTGTTTCAAACCGACGAGTATTCTGCCATCGCCATTGCCGGGGCAGCCGGCCCGTGCCTAGAAATGGCCAAATTGTTTAGCATCGAATTGGAGCATTACGAAAAAGTCGACGGTGTCCGATTGTCCTGCGAGGGCAAAGCTAATCGATTGGGGCATATGGTCAAGGCGAATTTTCCGTTGGTGCTTCAAGGGCTCGTGGTGATCCCTTTGTTCGTGGGATACGATTTGAAGCGGGAAGCAGGCCGCATCTTCAAATACGATATTACCGGTGGCCGCTATGAGGAGACAGAGTTCCATACGGTCGGGTCCGGAGGAAAGGAGGCCCGCTTGACGATCAAAGAACATTTTCGCCCGGGCATGACGGAGGATGAAGCGATTCGACTTGCGCTTCGTGCTTTGTCAAACGCAGCAGAAGAAGATGTGGGTACGGGCGGCCCCGATCCCGTCCGGGGAATTTATCCGACGATGAAATTTGTGAACGATGCGGGCGTGCAGACCGTCGATGAGTCGCGATTGCAGGCGACCTGGAACGAGTTGTCGGCCGAACGAGGAACGAGGAATTGACCATGGCGCTTCCGTTCTACGTTTCACCCGAACAAATGATGCAGGATAAGGCGGAGTATGCCAAGAAAGGCATCGCCAAAGGGCGATCCATCGTGGCCATGGAATACGACGGCGGCGTCCTGTTGGTGGCGGACAATCCGAGTTCCTCGTTGTATAAGATCTCTGAAATCTATGACAACATCGCATTTTCTGGAGCGGGCAAATACAGCGAATTTGAAAATCTTCGCAAAGCCGGCATTCAACATGCCGATCTCAAGGGGCTGATGTACAGCCGGGAAGATGTGACCGCTCGATCGTTGGCCAACGGATATTCCCAGATTTTGGGGACCATTTTCAGCCAAGAACTCAAGCCATTTGAAGTGGAATTGCTCCTGGCGCAAGTGGGCGCCGAACCAGGCCAAAACGAATTGTTTCGCATTTCGTTTGATGGAAGTATCTTCGACGAGCGTCGGTTTACGGTGATCGGCGGTCGTGCGGAGACGATCTTGCAAGTGCTGCGTAAAACCAGCACATCGCATATTCCTTCCTTAGTCGAGGCCCTCACCCAATGTATCAAAGCGATCGAACAAGTGACGGAACAAACCATGGCCCTCGAGGCGATGGAGGTGGCTGTCCTGGATCGATCGCGTTCAGGCCGGAAATTCCGTCGCATACCTCAGGCAGAAGTCAAGACCCTGCTCGCCGTTTCCACTTGATTTGCAGAAGCCGCGCTTGCGGGATGGGTGAGGCCGGTGTATTCTGGCACACAGGGTATGTTCTCTTCAGGGGGTGAGCCGGTCATGAAACGGATTTTTGGATTGGAATGCGAGTATGGATTGACGTTCTCCCCGAATGGGCGTGTATACCTGCCGATTGAAAAAATTTTGGGCTATATTTTCGAAGGACTCATTCCGAATAGCTGGCCTTCTAACGCGTTTCTGACCAACGGCGCGAGATTTTACCAGGATACGGGATGTCATCCGGAATATTCGACGCCGGAATGTGATGACCTCCGCGAGTTGGTCATGCATGATAAGGCGGGCGAGCGGATTTTGGAATCCTGTTTGCCGCTCGCAGAGGAACGGTTGCGCGAGGAAGGCCTGGCAGGAGAAATCTATATTTTTAAGAACAATACCGATTCGCTCGGGAATACGTATGGATGTCACGAAAATTTTCTTATGCGGCGAGACGTCGATTTTTGGAAAGTGACGGAGCAGTTGATCCCGTTTTTCGTGACCCGACAGGTGTTTTCGGGCGCAGGGAAAATTCTCAAGGTCTCCGGGAAACCGCAATTCTTTATTTCGCAGCGTGCGCAGCATATTCACGAAAAAACGTCATCGTCGACGACCTCGTCGCGCAGCATCATCAATACGCGAGATGAGCCGCATGCCGATGCCGAAAAATTCCGCCGATTGCATATCATTCTCGGCGATTCGAACATGTCGGAATTCGCCACGTATCTCAAAGTCGGCACGGCGGCGTTAGTGCTGTCCATGCTGGAAGACGGCTACATGGTGCCGCATATCGAACTCGAAGATCCGGTCAAGGCCATTCGGGAAATTTCTCGTGATCCGACGTTGAAAAAGGCGGTCAAACTCGAGGATGGTCGAGAGATGACCGCATTGGCGATTCAGTGGCTGTACTGGGAACGAGCGGCGGAGTACTTGCGAACGCGTCCACACGAAAAAGTCTTGAAGGAGGTGTTGGCGGAATGGCAACGGGTGCTCACTCGCCTCGAGCAGTCGCCCATGTCCTTGATCCGAGAAATCGACTGGATTGCCAAAAAAAGTTTGATGGAAGCATTTATGGATCAAAAGCGATGCGGATGGGACGATCCGAGAATCGCCATGATTGATCTCCAGTATCACGATATCAATCGGCGTCGCGGACTCTATTATCGACTGGCGAGTCACGATATGGTGGCCAAAGTCGTGGATGAAGAGGCCATCGAACGCGCGAAAACGGTACCCCCTCAGACGACTCGGGCGAAGGTGCGGGGTGATTTCATTCGATTTGCCCGAGCGAAGAATCGGTCCTATACCGTCGATTGGACCTATCTCAAGTTGAATGGCTATTGGGAAGAAACGATTCTGTGCATGGACCCGTTTTGCTCCTTCAACCGCCGAGTTGAAGAATTGCTGTCCCATCTTCCGTCGCTCAAGTTATACCCATGAATGCCGGCGCTCAGGAATCTTGGCCTTCACCGCGGTCTCGATCGTGGCGCACGCTCTTTGTGGTGGCCATGGTCATCGCGAGCGTGTTTCCTGTGACGATTTCCCCGCATGCCACATCTCGACTTGGAACCGATGCGCCGACATCGCGCTTCCAAGGCAAGCAGGGCGAGGTGCTCTTCATTGAAGTTCCTGTTGCGGACCATGCAGGCGAGGTCACAGGGCAGTTTTTAGGACGACGGGTTCTTTTTTTCCCTCTGCGATCCCAGACCTATGCAGGATTGTTGGGCATAGATATGGAAGATGCGCCTGGCCAGCATGAATTGCACGTCACGATTCGGCATCCAGGCGGACGCCGCAAATTAATCTATCCGATCACCGTCTTGCCTGAAGCGTATCCCACGCAGCGCATGACGCTCCCGAAGAACAAGGTAGAGTTAGACGCTGCGACGCTGAAACGAGTCAGGACCGAGCAACAGACACTCTTGTCCGTGTTTGAATCCGTCACACCTCACCCCCTGTGGGAGGGTCCGTGTGTCGAGCCTGTCGAGGGGCGCGTCACAGGGGTGTTCGGGAGTCGTCGCATCATCAACGGATATCCTCGAAATCCCCACAGTGGCGAGGACATTGCGGCTCCGACCGGCACACCGGTCAGGGCTATGAATGCCGGAGTGGTGCGAATGACGATCGATCACTTTTTTACAGGAAAGGGCGTGATCATCGATCATGGCATGGGATTATTTTCCATGTATTTTCATCTCCGCGAGATTGCCGTCGAGCAGGGCCAGCGCGTCCATCGAGGACAAGTGATCGGAACCGTTGGATCGACCGGGCGCGCGACCGGTCCTCATCTCCATTGGGGAGTGCGCCTCAATGGTGCTCGGGTCGATCCGTATGCATTGATGCGCCTCCCGCTGGGCCGTTGAAGAAGCGCATTCTGATACACTGAAGCGTGTCATTTGTGCGACCAGCACCATACCACACAATTGATGAAAGGCGGCGCCCATCTCGTCGAGGTGAATGAGAACCGCTCTGAATCATGCGAGAAAATCAGCATCACGACATGAAACGTGTAGCGGTATTCTGTGGATCGACGATAGGGGCTAGGTCTGTGTACGCAACCGAAACCCATCGACTCGGGGAAGGTCTCGTGCGAAGGGGTCTGGGTCTCGTCTATGGTGGCGGGCACGTGGGATTGATGGGCGTGCTTGCCGATGCCGTGGTGAAAGCAGGCGGCTCGGTGATCGGTGTCATTCCGGCGATGCTCGTGGAAAAGGAATTGGCTTTCGATGGAGGGATCGATTTACGGATCGTCACGACCATGCACGAGCGGAAGGCGCTGATGGCCGAGTTAGCCGATGGCTTTATCGCGTTGCCGGGCGGGTTCGGTACATTGGAGGAGTTTTCGGAAATGGTTACCTGGGCCCAACTCGGTCTGCATCAAAAACCGTGCGCCCTCCTCAATTGTGAAGGGTTCTTTGACCCATTTCTCGCCTTTTTGGATTGTCAAGTTGCCCAAGGGTTCGTGGCTCCGCATACCCGTGCCTTAGTGCGTGTCGCTCACGATCCCGAATCCCTTCTCGATGACTTCGTCGCGGCCCTGACTCCAGGTGTGTCGAGCAACACCGTCTAACGCCTATGTTTGGGTATGCTGCCGATCAGACCTATTGTGTGCGTCTCCGTTCGTGGATGAGATGCATTCCTGTTCACTCCTGCTCGTTCGAGACCCTCTTCCTGATGCCTCGCCTGACAAGATGCATTGCATCCATTCGATGCCCTTTGCTAGCCTGAGTGTCCCCATGGGATAACCTGGTTTCGCGACAGCCACGAGAATCTGTCCCTCGCTGCGGGCTTCATAGAGGGCGCCGAACGAATCGAACGGTAATGCGAATCTGGATGGCCTCTTTGACGATCGGCTTGACGATGGCAATGGGCCTGCCGCTCTCTGCGCAAGAGCCGGCTTCTCCGCTGGCCAGCTTGATCGAGGATCAATCGGTAGAGACCTTGACGTTGAGCGATGCGGTCCTTCGTGCACTCGATCGCAATTTGGACATCACCATTAGCCGACAAGCGCGCGATGTTCGCCTCACCGATATTGTGTTTCAACTCGCCCAGTT
>RFGF01000096.1 GCA_003695915.1 Nitrospirota bacterium | reverse complement strand
GATTCGATTGGAAACCCCTGAAGGAATCAAGGTCTTTCCCCTGTCGGAAGCCCACCAACAGGCGCTCGCCTCCCTGCGCAAAGGCGAGCTGATCACTGTGGAAGTCGACAACAAAGGCCGCGTGGTCAATATCCTGAAAGCGCTGGGGCAAGGCTGATTGCCAAGCTATGAGTCTCCACTGCCCAAAACCTTGGGATGCGCCGCCTAGAGCCTCATCCTAGGCGGCCCCCAGCCAGGGTGCAATTGCAAGCGACGAACCCACCGTCTCTTCTGTACGGTTTAAACCTAGACCACTAGAGCTGTGCTGGACAGGCCTACGACAACGTCCTCTGAGACTCAAGGCGCGTTGCTGTCTTGAGGAGATAGATGCTCGAGCATTACATAGCCTTTGTCTTTTTGAAGACCATCGGCTCATTGCCTCTCATCACATTGAACCGCTTTCTCCGATTCACTACCCACTATGGGGGTAGCGGTCTCCTGCCTTGCAATCCTTGACTAGACTGATTACCTTGACGTTGGCTTCGGGCTTGATCCTCGCGTAAGGCTTCGTCGATTCCATGGACTTTATCGTTGGGGAAGGTCTTCAATCTCAACACCGCTCACTGCTGCCTCCGCTAGAGAACCAGGCGCCATGGTGCGATCGATCCATCGAACGGTACCGTCCGGCATCAACAGACCTTTTCGATCTGATTTGGGGTCCATGACCAAGATGACTCCGAAGACTCCTGATTCATCGATCACGGTTTGGCACTTCAAACCTTGTTGGGCTAAACGTTCGCCATAATCCGCTTCCCGCTGTTGAAGTTGGCGCTTTTCCTCTCCTGTCAATCTACGGACCTTCACACGTGGTTTTTTGCTTGTCATCGTTTCCTCCTTCGATGTCGATACGTGCCGTGTCCAGGATTCCCTCTTCTAGTCGTAGTTTGACAGTCGCTAGATGTGCAACTTGTTGTAAACGTTCGGCCTCGATCTCAACGGAGATGGATGAAACTGGAGGCAGCTGCGAAGTGATTGTGGAGGCCTCGTCTGCTGGCTCTTCTGCTTTGGCTTGTCCGAGCAGGCGTTCTAAATCTTCTTTGATGAGGCGGCTGGCCTGTTCTCTCAACACATCAGGATATTGGGTTTTGAAGAGCCCGACGATTCCTCGTCTACTGATTCTCGATCCTCCTCGCTCCAAAATGTCGGCGAGGTAATGAGCTTTGACAAGATGGCCATAGATGGTCGCCATGTCGTCGATCGTTATGGACTGACCAGCTTCGGCAGCAAATTGTCGGGCGAGGGCAGACGCTGCGCTTCGCCAGCGTTCGATTTGTCCTGGGTAGAGTGCAAAGCCTTTTTTCAAGGCATTCTGCTCGGGCAACGCCGTCATGACCCGTGTGGCTATGTCTTCCAATTTCGTTGGATCAAATGCCAGGGCGGAGGGTTTCCCGTCTACTCGTGCGATTGCAAAGGGGATCGTCAGTTCCGCCTCATTGATTCTGAAGATGGGGATCGGTACCTGTCGAAGGATCTCATGCTCCTGGAAATCCCTCTGCATCTGCACGCTCAAAGCCAGAGTCTTGGTTTTGGCGATGGTGAATTCATGCAGCAGCGCCGCCACCAACTCCGAAAAGCGGATCATCGTTCAGTTTCCATGATCAAACTGCTGATGGTCGTTAACACCCGCTGAATCCCGTCGGGGTGTTCTTCGCTCGAGGCGTTGAAGCTGATTTCGAGATCGTACGGACGAGTGGTTTGCGGTGCTCCTTTGGCCAGCGTTCTCGATGTGGGCGCAACGCGCAGACTCGGGCGACTGAGCAAAAACGGGTATCGGTCTTTTAATGTGTTCGGAAGCTTTAGCAATGGCGATTGTTCGCTGGCTTTACCCGTCTGGGTCTTAGCCAACACATTGACGGTGATGCTACCGATTTCTAAATTCGGAAGCGCGATCATGGCCAACAGCGGAATACGCAAGCACGTTTCGATCTTGGCAGGACGGCCTTCAGCATCGAGCCCATCACGGGCATAGCGAAACTCCACGGTCCGAACATCCTGCTGCTGATTGCTGGTGTCAAATCCGAGATCCTGTATCAGACTCACGAGCCCGAGCGATGTTTGCACCTGCGCTTCGATCGCTGCGCTCAGCGGGGCTGAAAGCAAATCATGTAACGGCAAGGATCCGATATCGATGTTCTCACGCATCTGACGATCCTCCGGCGATGCTTAGACTTCTTTTTCCGTGGCCAGACTAACCAAGGCATCGAGTAGTTTATTCACACCTTCCGGAGGCTCTTCGACTCCGGCATGTACGCGGACTTGATAACTATATTTCCGCTCGACGCGACTGCCGGTTTTCGTCGTGCGTGAATACGACGTATTCACCTTGAAATTGACGCTTCCGACCAGCCAACTATGCTTGACCCGTGCTTCAGCATTGATGCCGAAGGCCGATTGAGTCGATCGTGTCTCGACCGAGGTCAGCTCCACATTGAGGCTGATATCGACCGAATCCACCTCAAAGTACGGCAGGCGGATGAGCAGGATGAAGGGAACCGAAAAGGTAAAGGTTTTGAGCACGGTCCGGTCGTTTCCTGGGTTTGCCGGGTCCGGCTCCGTCACCTCGCGTTGATATTTGAACGTGACCATGCGGACTTCATCAGGATTCCCATCGTTATCGGTGTCGATGAATCCGATGGATTGAATGAAATCGGCAACCGTCAGCTGGGCCATATTATGGGCCTCTACCGCGGCCACCAACGGTCCGCCGATGACGCGCCCGAAATCAATAGCGCCTAATTCTTGCGCAAAGTTTGCTGGTGCAGCCATACGATACTCCTTTTTGGGAAGTTTTCATCAAATCTGGCCCGGTGGCCATCGATACGCTAATAACCGACTTTTGCTATAGGCCTTGATATTCACATGATTGCGTTGATTTCCGCCTAAGAGCAGAATGGACTCGCCGCGTTCTTCGAGAAAAAAGCCCACATGGCCCGGGCCACGACCACTGGGCGGGCCAGCCCCGCGATGAAAGATCGTGATCGCCCCCACACGCGGATGATCCAAGGCACTCCCCCAATCCAGATAGGATTTGGCCCACGCCGATCGCGTCGAACGGATTCCCGCCTGTTCGAGCACCCAAGAGACAAACGCGGCACACCAGGGCGTTCGATCATCCTGTGCCCGTAACGACGTGACCTGATGGTATTCGATGATCCTCGGATTCGAGGCCGGACCCGGATGCGCTTCACGGGTGCAAATTTCCTGACGGGCAATAGCCAGCCATCGCGGCTCAGCTGAGGAGGTCGTGAATGCCTGACGTGGAGGCCGAGCAGGCGATGGCTGGAAGGGCCGGCTCGTTTGTCGACATTGCGGAGCATCGAGATTCGCTCGAGTTCGAGCTCCTACGATGCCGTCTGCAGCCAACCTACTGTCTCGTTGAAACACTTTGACGGCGGCTTCAGTGCGTGGCCCAAAGATGCCATCAATCGGCCCGGGATTGTAACCTAACTCTCGCAACCGTTCTTGAAGGTCTCTAACCTCTGGCCCTCTGCTCCCGCGCTTGAGCAACATGAGGTTAACCTTCACCTTGTTCAGAAAGACGGGCTATCGTTGGCGTTATCTGTTGAGCTCAATAAGAGTGCCTACTCGCTATCCGTTTTGAAAGCCGATTTGAACGATTCCCTATCCCGCCTGGATCGAACGACGCAAGTGTAAACCGGCTTTCGCTTTCATTATCAATGAACACGATGCTCGTCCATATTACCCGCATCTCCGAAAAAATCAAGAGACATTAAATATGCAGCTTCATGATCATCCGTCTTAAAGTCCGGCCAGCCCGACGCCTAAAAGCAAAGCTTCTTCGGAGATCATCGTCGGCAGGCTCGCATAGCGTTGAGGCCTCGAATCTGGCTATTCTTTCAGTCAGATAATCTGTTCTGCCTCGGAAAGCCGTTGAGGCTGGCGAGGGTTTCTCCATCCATCTCATAGGTTGACCTTTTCGTGCCGGCCAGAGGAGCTATGCTGCAAACTGTGTTTCTCTACTGTGTGGATTTTCCGATGAACGTTCAGGATCTCCACCGCGCAAAAGCCTTATGCTCTCTTTGACGGATCGATACTTCAACAAATATTGCGCATACAAGTTCATTTGAAAGATCGATCAGTCGGCGCTGAGCTGTGGAGACGCAGGTTAGGGATCGATCGCTTATTCCCCTACCGCATATGGCGCGGATCACACGACATGCAAGCATGAGTTGGATTGCCCAGTCCACTGCGCAAGATTCACATTGCTCATGCCATCGCTCATACTTCGAAGCCAGAAAAAGTGGCATATCCGATATCGAAGACGAAAGTTTTGGTTGGCGTCGTTTCCGAATTGCCGAGGAGCAAAGCCTTCCTGTCACGGCAAAGAGAGTCCGGCCCCCAGTACCGCTCCGAACAGGATGTGCGCCACGATCACGGTGAGCGGGGTCCGGTAGCCATAATTGAGAGCGAGGAACCCCGGAGGCTCGAGCATCCGAAGGTGTGTGGGCCCATCGTATTCGGTCGCCATCCGGGGATGAACATGCGACAGGATCGGGAACAGGATCAACAGCACCATGAGTCCATGCCCTGCTCCAACGAGCGCTCCCAGCCACCAGGAAGACTGCCCGAGAGCCGTAAAGATGATCGCATACCCGAAGGCAAGGATCCACCCACCAGCCAGATAGAGCAGCGCTCCGATGACGTAGGCGCGATCCCGATCTCCCGTCATCATGGTGCCCAACAAAAACGGCAAGCTTAGGCGAGAGAACCCTAGCCCTTGGCAAGCGTGAAGCAAGGCGGTCAGGAGCATGGTGGCAATGAAGCCCCACAGACCGATGTCCACCCACACAGGCCAGAGCATTATGAATGAATAAGGGGCATGGATGACGCCGGCTCGGCCGACACGGAACTGGCCTTTGCTGCCTGTTCCGCAAGGGCCAACGCGGCAGCGATCAAGCCAATATGACTGAAAGCTTGGGGCACGTTGCCCATCGCCTCGCCGGTTACGGTATCGACTTCTTCGGCCAGAATGCCCACATCATTGGCGAGCGCGCACAGATCGGCAAAGCGGGTCCGGGCCAGATCGCCAGCCCCTTGCTGCGCCAGATATTCCACTTCCCAGAAGTTACAAATGATAAAGGCGCCTTCGGATCCTGGCGCGCAGAACGCCTCGCCCTTGTACCGGGTCAACAGATCCTTCTCCGCGAGTTCTCGCCGGAGTACTGCCGCGGTCGAACGCAGGCGCGGGTGCGTGGCCGGATGAAATCCATATCTGGCCATCAGCAGCAGCCCGGCATCGAGATCATGTGTGTCCAGTACACCCGTATAGGCGCCGAGCGCATTGTTGAATCCTCGATGTTCGATGACCTCCCGGAGCAGGGCATGGGTGCCTGCTATGCGCTCGGCAGGAAACGACAGCACACCCTGCGTGCGCATGGCCAGCAAACGATCTAAGGCAACCCAACTCATCAATTTGGAATACGTATAGTGACGCGGCTCATCGCGAAATTCCCAGAGCCCATAGTCGGGCTCTGTCCATCGGCGGCAGACTTCATGGCCCAGTTCGATCAAAAAGCGGCGTTCAGCGCGACTGAGCAGCCGGCCATGCTGGACACATTCGTAGGCCGCGAGGACGACTTCGCCATAGGCATCCAATTGATGCTGCCGGCTTGCCGCATTCCCGATCCGAACAGGGCCTTGCCCTCGGTATCCGCGCCAGTGGGATAACTCATATTCGGGCAAATGCGTTTCCCCGTAGACGTCATAACAGACCTGCACTCTGGGGTGAGTCAATGCGGTGGCGTGCAGCAGCCAATCGAGAAAGGCTTCAGCCTCAGCCCGGTACCCGAGAGTCAGAAAGCTGCGCACCGTCATGGCCGCATCCCGAAGCCAACAATACCGATAGTCCCAGGTCAAGCCTGGCAGCCGCCATGATTCCGGCAACGAAGTTGTCGCTGCGGCCACAATCGATCCGGAAAGACAATGGGTCAGGAGCTTAAGGGTGAGGAGACTCCGCAGCACGACTTCACCATAGGGTCCCTGATAAGTACAGGTCTGGCTCCAACTCTCCCACCAGGCACGGGTTGCTTCCAGTCTCGACCATGTCAATGATAGCGGAAGAAAGACGGCCGGTTCACCCTGTACAAAATGACACGCCAGGACTTCCCGCTGTCCCGCTTGCACGACCACTCTGCCGTGCAGATGCGCTCCATCGGGTGCCCGCTCCAAAGGAACGGTACTTTGTAGACCGAGCAGCGCATTGTGAAAAGAGAGGACCCAGCCGAGCCGTCCGCGGGCTTGAATCCTGGGGAGCCACCGGCCGTAATCCGGACGCGGTTGCCAGCGCACATCACACTCGAGGCTTCCTTCGAGCCCTTCGATCACGCGGATAAGCTCGCGCTGGGGGACCATGAGCCCCTGCCGCGTATCGTCGAGCGGGAGAGGCATGAAGTCGAGTACGCGAGCTTTGCCTGTCGAGGTGACGAAGGTGGTCTCCAGGATAGGTGTGCACTCCAGGTACCGTCGAGTCGCGGTGAACGGCTCGACAGGTTGGATCCGAAAGCGTCCGCCTGCTTGGGCGTCTAGCAATGCTCCAAAGATGGATGGACTGGAAAAGTGCGGCCAACAGAGCCAGTCGAGAGACCCCTCTCGGCTGATGAGGGCTGCCGAGCGGCAATCGCCAACAATGGCATAGTCGGATATGGGAGGATACGTCTCTTCGCTAACGGTCACGTCGGTTTCGCTACAACAATGCGTGACAATTTTCTATGATATAGTCAGCCGAAAAGCGTGGCGCAAACAACCTGGGAGCTCATGCGGAAACTCCGCTCTGAAGCCTTTTCAAAATCCGGGGTGCAATGCGACGTGTACAGGTCACACTGAAAACCGCGATCATCGTCCGATTGACAGACAGGATTAATCTTGCCCCGGTATGGCATCCTCTCGACCTTCAAACATTGAAAATCAGAGCACTGTCCTCTCGCCATCCTCGACCAGTTCTGCTTCAAGCTATAATTTGCAAAGACACAAGGTCAAGCCTCGCGTGGGCATCTATCATGGAGGATGTGGTACGAGAAGCCATGATGGTTGTTTCATGTTTCGATATGAGTGTGGAGCATGAAAAGGCGGACGTTATCGCATCGACTCAATGGATTCTCTGTTGCAGAAAGAATGCGGTTGGCGGGCTGACTCGCTTTGGATGGGATCGTCGCTCAAAGTTCGCATCAAGTTTTTCTTCGTGCGAACGAGCACATGGAATCGAGCACGGAATATTCGTGGAATACTAGGAATCCATGGATATAATCGTCGCACCGTTATACATCATTCCACCAGCACGGACATAGGCTTGAAGAACCTCGATATTGGCGTCACGCCCTACATCCTGCACCACATCAATGCCACGCACTTTCAGGGCGGTTTGCCAATCGGCTGGCTTCGGGCCTTCGTCGAACCCGATCGCCAGAGCATCAGCTTCGCGGGCCCCGCAGACGAGCCGCCGCACCCCTGCCCATGGAATCGCACCCAAACACATCGCACAGGGCTCCGTACTCGTCACCAATTCACAGGAAGGCAGATCCGGTCCATTCAATGTGAAATGACCAAGCACCTGTTCGGCCAGCGTCACAGCGACGATCTCGGCATGGGCAATCGAGGCACGCAAGGGGACGACCAGGTTAACACCTGGCGCGACGAGTTCTTGGGTCTCGAGGTTGAAGACTGCCGCTGCAAATGGACCGCCAGCCTGTTGTACGTTCACTTTGGCCAGATGCGTCACAAGGGCCATGCGTGACTCGACACTTGTGAATCGATGCGAAGTTTCGGGAATCTCCTCATCGATCCAATCAGGCAAAGTTAGGGTGAACGTGGGGACCCTCATTGAGGACATACGCTCTATCTCCCATTGCAGGTGTTTCATTCACCTCATCGATCCTGAAATTGCATTGGCGTGTTCTGGGCTAGCAACGGCAAGCCCCATCAATAAAAATCGGGCTGCCTCTGCCTAGTTCAGAGAGAAGCAGCCCGATGTTTGCGCTTTCTGCGCGTCTTCGATCCCCTCTGGTTTTTCCGTCCGGGGGTATGTAACGGAGCCTGCTTTTTACAAAGTGGATGGACCTGGTACCGTGCTGTGCACGTCACCGATGAATGAGTATTTTTTGGCGACGATCCTTCTTCCCGCTCAGGCTATTTCGGTTCGTGTCGGCCTTCGCCTTTTTTAAGGCATGCCTAGGCTAAAAGAAGATTCCAGCACGCGATCCTGTCCAACGAGAAAGGCCCGTCATCGGCGGGGAATGCAAAACCACCCGGACGGGCTCGACTTGTCTGGGGGAGTACGGTCGTCCATCTGCGACCTCCTCTGATGCGGTTGTGACGGGAAAGGAAAACATCGGCTTTCCTGCTCCTGATCAAGTCCACAGTGGAACCTGACAAAAATGCTACGCCGATGCTCCGAGGTTGTCAAGCGAGTTGAGTCCGGTCCCAGACGTGCCGGACACCTCGAGCAGCAATGATTCGCGAATGCGGCGCCATCGGCTCCCGGCTTCCATGAGAAGGCGAAAGCCTGTATTCACAGTTCGGCAAAAAATCTGCTTACTGCACAGGCGTGTCGTTCTCACCCTCGGGTTCAGAAGACCGCGGCGGACCTTGCCAAATCACATGAAAATCTTTCTGGGTAATAAATTGACCGTTCGCGTATAGCGCAAATTCGTAATGTCCTGGGCCCGGAAAGATCACCGGCGCAATGTTTAATGCGAAATCGTGAATCCCTCTAGCCGGTCGTGGATCTCGACCGGGGAAAGAGTCCCCTTTCCGACCAATCGATCGTGGTCCAGGTATCGTAAGTGAATCGCGAAACGATACGTGCCCTGGGCATCGGTCAAGCAAAAGTAGACGCCCATCTATGGATGCTGGCACGGAAAGGATCGCGCCAAAAGGTGCGTAAAAATTCCGATCAGGCTTTTCTTGCCCGTCAAACTGTCCACAATCACCGTATCGCAGACTAGCAGAGCCTGCACGGTGGGTTTGATCATCTCATCCATGATCGCCGTCGATTCATCGAGAATGTAGAGCTTTGATGAGTCCAATGTTGATGCTTTCCGCACATGGGACAGGAGGCTGGCGGCTTTTATTTCAAGAGGCTCCGCATCAGACCCACGCCGACCATGTACGAGGTCATAGCCAAGATATAGGCCGGCCAGAATCCCAGCCGGGGAATACCGACGATCATGACGCCGACGTACACGAACCAAGGCGGCGATAACCAGATGAGATGCTTGGCAAACGAGATGGTCGGTCCCGGTCCTGCATTGAGGTAGACCAAAATGAACGTCAATCCGCTGATGACGGGCACGGTGCTGGCCAGCGCGGCCCAGAAGCCTTTGCCATGTGATCCCAAATACGTCGACAGGCTGACTAGCAAGCCGCCCAGGAGAAAATACCAGCCGTATTTCACCAGTTCATTCACCGGCACGAGCCTTTTTCGATGGTGACCTCCGTATTATTCAAAAAAGACTCGGAGCTGGCAGCTACCTCGGACGATCCGAAGGCTTCCGCGGCTTCCTGCCGTATCGCCTCACCCATGCTGGTGTAGCGAGGGGAAAAATGAAACACGACGAGTTCTCGAACCCGCGCTTTCCTAGCCAGCCATCCGGCCTGTCTGGCCGTGAGATGATACCGCTCCGTCGCCTTGGACACATCCCGGTGCAGAAACGGCGCTTCACAAAAGAACGTGTCGGCTTCCCAAGCCAGTTCCACGATTTTTTGTTCGTTTTCCGCGTCGTAGCGGCAATCGACGACATAGGCGATCTTCTGCCCACGGCTGATGGTCGTGAATCGCTCCTTCACCTCCCCTAAGACGAATTCACGCTCTTCCTTGCGATGCTCACAATACAACGTCGCGGTGAACCGAAACGAATCCGGGTACCCGTTCCAGATATACTGCTTGACGTCTTTGAGCCATGATCCTACAGGAAGGCCTGCGGCATGCAGTCGTTCTTTGTTGATATTGATATGAAACGGCTCATCCAACGCAAAAGCCAAGGAAGGGATGCGATGGTTCAACGCTACGGCTCGTACCGTCAAAGACGGCTCTTCCAGCATCGGAAATACACCCGCATGTCGTGCGGATTGCGCCTCCGCTTCCTTGGGAGCAAACGCATCTTTGGCCGCATAGAGAACCCGTCGCAAGCCATCGGGATGAAACTCCCGGACCTCCAAGGTCATGGGATACCCATCGACAAGATTCCAGGTATAGCCGTGCAGCTTGCCGGTGACATTGTCGGCAAGCCCCGGCGGACCGTACAGACGCACCTGTTTCCCGCGCCCCAAGTGCACGCGCAACAAGCGATCGAATCCGATGAAATGATCCATGTGCGTATGTGACACAAAGATATCCTGCGCGCGAAGCAACCGTGTAGGGCTCAAAGCCGTGTTGTCCCCGAGATCGAACAACAAAGCCCGCCGCGCCCAACGAATTTCGATATACAAACCGGGATCGCCAAACGGATCGTTGACCAAATGTGGGGAAAACGAAGGCGTCATACCAGCACCGCTCGTACGCCGAGATACAACCCCACGACCTCCACGGCATGGGCAATGATCACCGCATACAAATTCCTTGTCCGCATATAGATCCAGCCCCAAATCAATCCGTCCCACACGGCAATCCAATGCAAATGGCGGAAGGTCATCACCATAAACGGATCGAAGGCAAAGATCAGCGCCGAAAGCCCGATCGCCAAGACCACCCGGGTGTTGGCTTTTTGTTCGTTTTCCTCATGGGCCCATCGACAAGTCTGTAGAACAATGGCCAATCGTCCCAAGAGAAACCCTCGAAAGTTCAACTCTACGAGGCAGGCAATCATGAGAATGGTCCAGGGCACCATCGCCCACAGTGGCATCTGAGCATGAGGCGTTTCTTTCAAAAAGTCGATGTCCCAGCCCAGCCAGGGAACCACAGCCAAAATGATGAAGAGATTCCACATCCCGAGGCCTCCGCCTGTCAGACCTCCCCACTGCAAACCGCCTAGGAATTGCGTGGTCGCCAAACCCAACCGTTCGATGACACGGTCGTTCGATGCTCCCCACAGAATAAGGCAAAGGTAGCTCAGCAGTTGAGGGACGAACTGAACGAAGAGATGCCTCTGAAGCCCATCGGGCAGCACGTAATAGCTACCGGTCGCCAATATGGGAATCCAGACCAGCCAAGCTCGTCGCTCGAATTGAGCCGGTTTCTCGAACAATAGCGCCTCGACAGACGAGCATCCACCAACCTGGGGTGGATGAACCAGTTGAGTGTGACCGATGGCGGGCATTACTGATACCGAAGGGCTTCGGCGGGATCCAACTTGGATGCTTTGAGCGCGGGATACAACCCGAAAAAGATGCCGACTATCACGGCAAACGAGAAGGCGATCAGCATGGCTGACGGTTGAACGACCGCCCCCCATTCGCCACCACCAGGCATCGACTGGGCGACCACATCGCCGAACCCATAGGCCGCGACGATCCCGACCATCATTCCGATCACTCCGCCGACCACGCTGATCACCACCGATTCCACTAAAAATTGCAGGAGGATGTGACGCCGGGTCGCTCCCACCGCCATTCGCAACCCGATCTCGCGCGTGCGTTCCGTCACGGTTACCAGCATAATGTTCATGATCCCGATTCCCCCCACCACCAGCGCGACGACCGCCACACCGCCGAGCACGATGCGAAATGTCCAGATAGTTCGATCGACCGCTTTCAAAAATTCCCCTTGACTGCGGACCCGGACGTCATCCACGCCGTCATGCCGCTGCACGAGCAAGGCATGCACCTGCGCCATGATGGCCTCCATCTGCTCCCGCCGTGGAACATGGATGATCAACGAATCCAGCTTGTCATTTCCTTGAAACCGTCGCATGGCCGTCGTTACAGGAATAAAGAGCATCTCATCATAATTGGCTCCATAGATGGTTCCTTTTTTCTCCATGACGCCGACGACGGTAAAGCGTTGGTTTCCAATCTTAAGTTCTTTTCCCAGCGGCGAAGTCTGGTCGAACAATTTCTCCGCGGCTTCTTGTCCAAGCACCACCACCCGTTTCCATTCCGCGATATCGGTCGGCAGGAGAAACCGGCCGACCGCGGGATGGAAATTCCGCGCGTCGGCATACTCTGGAGACGTACCGGTCACTCGTCCTTTGAAATGTCGGCCTGCGGCCTTGACCGAATAATCCAACTCCACGACAGGGACGACCTGAAGATCGGGAAACCGCGCACGAATGGCCAGCACGTCGTCATACCGCAATCCGATGGAGCGCCCTTCATAGAGCCGTCGCTCCTCCGCAGTCAGCGTTTTATTCCATACGAACACTAAATTCGTACCCAGTCGCTCGATCGAGCGGACCAACCAGAGCTGTCCCCCTTCCACGATCGCCACCATCGTGATGACCGACGCCACCCCGATAATGACCCCGAGCATGGTCAGCGACGTCCGCAAAAGGTTGCCCGTTAAATTCTTTAAGGCTTCAAGGATCAACGCAGCGAGAATCATGCCCCGTCTACTCCTCAGACCGGCACGGGCGCCTGTTGCGAAGCGCGATCATCTGCCACGATCCTGCCATCGGCAATCATCACACGGCGCTGGGCCTGCTCGGCAATCTGCTGATCATGCGTGATCATGACCAATGTCTGCCCGCTCTCATGCAACCGCTGAAATAACCCAAGGATATCCTGCCCAGACCGACTGTCTAAATTTCCCGTCGGTTCATCGGCCAGAATGACATCGGGGGTATTGGCCAAGGCCCGAGCAATGGCGACCCTCTGTTGCTGTCCTCCTGATAATTGCGTGGGCAAATGATGCGCTCGATCTTCCAATCCCACGTCTCTCAACAATTGCAGCGCACGGTGGCGTTGTGCTTTCCACGGCACACCGGCATACAGCATGGGCAATTGCACGTTCTCGAGCACGGTTTTTCTAGGAAGCAACTGAAAGGTCTGAAAGACAAACCCGATCTTTCGATTTCGAATATACGTCAATTCATCGTCCGGCAATCGGCTCACCAGTTTACCATCGAACCAATAATCGCCGGACGTCGGACGACTGAGACACCCGAGGATATCCAACAGCGTCGTTTTTCCGCTGCCGGACGGACCGACGATCGCCACGAATTCCCCCCGATCGATACCCACGCTCACCTCATTGAGCGCAAGGACCTCAACATGGCCGATCCGATAGATTTTGCTGACCTTGATCAGGTTCATCAACATCACACGTTCGTTCCCCCTGTTTCGTCTCTCGAACGAAAGTCGCCGCTTACCGGGATTGTCTCCGACCTGACAGCGCCGTCACGGCAGTGGAGGAAGGCAACAGCACTTGCTCGCCTTCATCCAGCCCTTTTACAATCACGGCTTCCGACTCCGTCCGGAGCGCCACGCGCACCGGACGGTCCACGATCCGTCCGTCGACCATCACCTTCACCACATCGTTCCCATTCCGTGTGGCGAGAGCTTCCAACGGCACGGTCAAGACATTGTGCAGCGCCTCGGTCACGATATCGACATTGGCCGTCAGCATAGGCCGCAGACGCGGATCGGGCTCGCGAATCGTGATCGTTACATCATATCGCACGATATCGTCCTCTTTCTCCCCTTGCGTTGCGATCGCGCTCACCTTGCCTTCGAAACGCTGATCGGGGATCGCATCCAAACGAATCTCCACCGGCTGACCGACACGCACTCTGGCGATATCGACTTCGTTGATCTTGGCTTTGACGACCATGTTGGATAAATCGGCCACCCGCATCAGCACCGTCCCGCCACCGACCGTTGCCGTGCCGGACGTGATCATTTCTCCCGGTTGGACCAGAACCTCTAAAATCGTGCCGCGCGCGGGAGAGCGGATTTGAAACACCTCGAGATGATCGTTCGCGAGACGGCGTTGCAGATACCGGCGATAAAGGTCTTGATCTCCCCCCAAGGCTAGCAACAATTGCCGTTCGGCCAGGGAGAGTCGAACCAACGCACGCTGATGGGCTTGTTGAGCATCCTCCAATTCCTTGCGAGACGCAAATCCTTTTTCGAACAAGTCCTGCTGCCTGATCAGATCGCGCCGAGCCTGTTCCACCGCCAGGCGTTCTTCTTCGATGGACGCGCGCAGTTGAGCCACCTGCCGTGCCTGCCCAGATTCCTGCCGGATTTCCGCCAGCAATTGTCCTTCGGCGACCTTTTGCCCTTCGTCGACAAAGAGTCGCGCCAGTTCGCCGGAAAATTGCGATTTAATCTCGACAATCTGTTGCGGTTCGAGTGTGCCGGTTTCCGAAACGCGCGTCTCCACCGTGGTGCGGTGAACCGTAAACACGCGCGTTTGGGCGTGCTGTTCTACCCCTTGATCGAACGAAGCGCGGAACAACAAGAAGGCAATCACTCCTAGAGCCCCGAGCACCGATACGATCATGAGCCAGCGTGTTTTGGTCGTCATACCATCCGCACTCCACTCGAGGACATGCGACAAAATCGCCTCTTTGGCGTCGATCTTAGCAAGGGAGCCTATTGGAAAGACAATCGACAGGAGAGAAAAGAGCGAGAGGCCCCGTGAGAGACCGAACCACCAGGCTTCAACGCGTTTATTGCAACGTGATCCGGTAATAATCCGGCGACGAGGCCGTGACGCGTCGATACGTCGCCAACGCTTGATTGTAATCGATGACGGCCCGCAATTCCTTAACCTGCGCCTCAGCGAGATCGCGTTGGCTTTCCAACACCTTTCGCGTGGTACTGAGACCGAGCGAAAAACGTGCCCGTTCGGCTGTGGCGCGTCGATCGGCCAATTGTCTGGCGACCTTGGTCGTCGTCATGCGTTTCGCATTCGTGCGCAGACGTCGGATTGCCTCCTTCACGTCCACCACGACGCGCTGCCGTGCTTGACGAATCCGCGCCCGCGTCTGTTCTGCTTCTAGAAGGCGCCGCCGATATTGGCTTTCTGCCGATCGGTTCCCCAATGGATAACTCAAAACCACACCGCCACCCAGACTATAAAAGTCCGTACTGAACGTGCGCTCGAACATGTCTTCCGGTTTTTTCCCGAGGCCGCTCAGCCCCACGGACCCTTGGAATTCCAAATTGGGCAGCAACTGATTCTCAGCGAGTGTCACATTGATGCGACTATTGTCCGCTTGTTTTTGAGCCTGCAAAATCTCCGGCCGATGCCGTAAGGCGAGGTCCAGCGCCTGTGAAGCCGATACCGCGTCGGCTTGGCGAATCGGACGATCAATCGGCACCACGACGGCGTCCTGCCGCAATTCTTCCTCCGAAGCCACAATCAATTGTCGCAATCGATCCGATCGATCACCCACGGTCTGCTGTGCCAGAAGGACTTGTTCGACTCGGTCCGCCACTCCGGCTTCGGCTTGTAATATTTCCACATCCGCCAAGAGGCCGGCCTTGACTTTGGCTTTCGTCTCCGCGAGCAACGCCTGCGCGGCACGCAAAGCGGCTTTCGCTACCGCCTCGTTCTCCCGCGCAAAGACGAGTTCCCAATAGGCCTGTTCGACCTGCATGATGACCGTCAAGACTTGATCTACAAAGGCATACTGCTCCACGGCGGCCGTATTTCGAGCAATATGTACGGGAGCCCGATTGACCTCGGGACCGAATCCTCGCAATAACGGCTGCGTAAGATTGAACAACAAGGAAGCGGTATACGAGGGGTTGAACAAAAACGACGTCTGGCCTGCAACGGAGTTTCTGTCTGTATCCAGCGTCAGATCATATGTGCCCCCGGACTGGAGCCTTTGATTGAGATTGAGCGTGAATCTCGTATCGTTTTGATCGAAGGTGTCGGGCTCTTCCCCGATGGTCACACCGCCGAATCCAAAAATCGGCCGGTTCAGCGGGCTCACCTGACGATCGTACCGAGCCGTGAGCTTGACGGTGGGATCGAACTGGGCG
>RFGF01000007.1 GCA_003695915.1 Nitrospirota bacterium | reverse complement strand
TCTCGGCCCCGATCAAACGGTCGTGTTCGTCGAGCGTGATGGCGATAATTCCGCCTTGCCGAGGATGCGAAAAGACGGCGAGCTCCATTTTTTTGACAGTCCCTCGGCGAGTTGCCAAGACCACATACTTTTGATCGGAAAAAGACTTCACAGGCAAGGTAGCGGTGACCTTTTCCTCGGGAGCCAGGGCCAACATGTTCACCATGGCTTTTCCTCTGCTGACCCGTCCCACATCGGGAATTTCATGCACCTTGAGCCAATGGACCCGTCCGGCATCGGTAAAGAATAATAGCGTATCGTGTGTGGAGGCCGTGAAAATCGTCTCGACAAAATCCTCTTCTTTGACCCCCATACCCATTTTCCCTTTTCCGCCCCGTCGTTGGGCACGATAGAGAGACACTGGCGTTCGCTTGATATAGCCGGCATGGGAGACCGTCACGATCACGTCCTCGTCTGCGATGAGGTCTTCGATCTGCAAATCGGCCTCTGCAGGTACGATGGTTGTGCGCCGATTGTCGCCATAAGTTTCTCGCAGTTGCACCAGTTCGTCTTTCATGATGCGCCGCACCATCGCATCCGAGCCCAACACGGATTTGAAGTGGGCGATTTGGTCCGTGATCTCCTCGTATTCCCGTGCGAGTTTTTCCTGTTCAAGGTGCGTCAGCCGTTGGAGTCGCATATCCAAGATCGCGTTGGCCTGAGTCTCGGAAAGCGCAAACTGGGTCATGAGCTCATGACGCGCCACCTCCGGTGAAGCGGCTCGCCGAATCAAGCTGATGACCGCATCCAACTGGGCTAAGGCAACACGCAAGCCTTCCAGGATATGTGCACGTTCTTCGGCTTTTCGAAGATCGAACGCCGTACGGCGAATGATGACTTCGCGCCGATGGTCGAGGAAGGCTTCCAGAATTTGTTTGAGCGTCAGAATCTCCGGTCGGTTGCGAACCAATGCTAGGAGAATGACCCCGAAGGTGGTTTGCATTTGGGTATGCTTGAACAATTGGTTCAGCAGAATGTCTGGATTTTCTCCTTTTTTGAGCTCGATCACCACCCGAAGCCCTTCACGGTCCGATTCGTCTCGCAAATCCGCAATACCCTCTAGCCGCTTCTCGTGCACTAACTCTGCAATTTTCTCCAAAAGCTTTGCCTTGTTGACCTGATACGGCAGTTCCGTAACCACGATGCGCGCGCGATCGGTTCGTTCGTCCACCTCAATGTCGGCTTTCGCCCGAACCGTCAATAAGCCGCGGCCAGTGCGATACGCCTCGCGAATCCCTTCCGTTCCATAAATGAAGCCGGCGGTGGGGAAATCGGGGCCCGGTATGACCTCCATCAATTCGTCGATCGTTGTGTCCGGCGCCTCGATCAATCGGATCAAGGCCGTGACGACTTCGGTAAGATTGTGCGTCGGAATGTTGGTCGCATACCCCACTGCAATGCCACCGGCCCCGTTAATCAAAAGATTGGGCACCTTGGTCGGCAAGACCATCGGTTCTCGACCGGATTCATCATAGGTGGGGACGAAATCGACAGTCTCGCGATCGATGTCCGCTAGCATCTCTTCGGCGAGTTGGGTCAGCCGGGCCTCGGTATACCGCATCGCTGCCGGAGGATCGCCGTCCATCGAGCCAAAGTTCCCTTGGCCATCGATGAGCGGATATCGCATATTGAAGTCCTGTGCCATGCGCACCAGCGTGTCGTAAATCGCGGCATCGCCATGAGGATGGTAGTTACCCATAATTTCGCCGACAATTTTGGCCGACTTTCGATAGGGGCGGTTATGGGTCAATCCCATCTCGTGCATGCCGAACAGGATGCGCCGGTGCACGGGCTTCAACCCGTCGCGGACGTCGGGGAGCGCTCGCCCGACGATCACGCTCATGGCATAGTCGAGATACGACAAGCGCATCTCGTCTTCGATTGCGATAGGAGTCACTCGTTCTTCAGGCATGGTTGGATGACGGGAATGACATAACGGAGGCCGACGGCCAGTTTCTCAGCTTAGAGAATCGACAGCCGGTTAAATGTCCAAATTTCTCACTTCTAGGGCATGTTGCTGAATGAATTGCCGGCGTGGCTCGACTTCGTCTCCCATCAAAATCGTAAAAATTTCGTCCACACCGGTCATATCTTCGAGCTGCACTTGGAGCAGGGAACGCGTTTCGGGATTCATAGTCGTTTCCCACAGTTGATCGGGATTCATTTCTCCCAACCCCTTGTATCGTTGGACCGTGAGCCCCTTTTTCCCAGCCTCTAAGATGGCATCCACCAAGTCCTCTGTCGTCGCATATTCTGTCACCGTATCCTTGTATCGCATCTTGAACGGGGGATACCCGATTCCCAGGGCAGCCGGCGAAAGCTTCTGCAGTTCGCGAAAATCTGCCGAATTGACCAAATCATGCGTCACAACCAATGTATGGGTCAGACCATCCACATGCAGGCGGCTCGTGATGTTATGGGTCCCGTGCTCTTCATCCTCCGCAAGGGTACATTCCACTCGTGCGCTGCGGTAAGCCAAACGCAGCATATCCTGTGCACGGGTGATGAGCTGTTCAAGCGCTGCCCGATCTCGTAACCGATCGCGGTCGAGTTCCGGCAACGAGACGAAGGCACGGAGCATCCCCGTCTCATAGCGGTGTGCGCCAAACCGACTCAAAAGCGCTTCAAACGCCATCAACTGCCGGAGTAGGGGAGCCAAGGCCTCGCCCGTGACAAATTCATGGTTTCGTTCGACGAAGACCTCCACTTCCTCAACCGCGAGAGCAGAGAGGTATTCGTTCAGGGCTGCATCGTCCTTGAGATAGTGTTCCTTTTTCCCTTTTTTGACTTTGTAGAGCGGCGGCTGAGCGATGTAGACATAGCCGTGTTCGATCAACTCGGGCATTTGCCGAAACAAAAACGTCAATAGCAGCGTTCGAATATGGCTCCCATCCACATCGGCATCCGTCATCAGAATGATTTTATGATACCGCGCACGGGTGATGTCGAAGGCATCTTTGTCCGACTTGTCCGTCTCGCCGTTTTCTCGTTTCCGTCCGATGCCTGTTCCCAGCGCCATGACCAAGGTCCGGATTTCTTCGCTGGAGAGCATTTTGTCGAACCGCGCCTTTTCCACGTTGAGGATTTTTCCTTTCAAGGGCAGAATCGCTTGAAAACGTCGATCTCGGCCTTGCTTGGCTGATCCACCAGCCGAATCACCCTCGACCAAAAAGAGTTCGCTCCGTGCCGGATCCTTCTCCGAGCAATCAGCCAATTTTCCTGGCAGCGACCCTCCATCCAAGGCCCCTTTTCTCCGGATAAGATCCTTGGCTTTCCGTGCGGCTTCGCGCGCCCGTGCAGCTTCGATAGCTTTTTGGACAATCTTGCGAGCGACCGCGGGATGCTCTTCAAAAAAGGTCCCTAACGCCTCGTTGACTGCGGCTTCGACAATACCCTTCACTTCGCTGTTTCCGAGTTTGGTTTTGGTCTGTCCTTCGAATTGAGGGTTTCTCAATTTGACGCTCACGACCGCTGTCAGTCCTTCGCGGACGTCGTCCCCGGTGAGCAAGTCCGCATCTTTTTTGAGGAGATCATGGGCTTGCGCATATTGATTGATCGTCCGTGTGAGCGCCGCTTTGAACCCTACCAAATGCGTTCCGCCTTCTTTGGTATTGATATTATTGGCAAACGAAAAGATGTTCTCGGCATACCCTTCGTTGTACTGCAGCGCCGCTTCCAGGATGAGATCGGGCTTTTTCACTTCGATGACGATCGGTTTGTGGAGCGGTTTCTTGGCTTCGTTGAGATGTTCGACGAACGAGACGATCCCGCCTTCATAGCAAAACACCTGCTCTTTTTCTTTTCCTTTCCGCTGATCGGTCAGCGTGATGCGCAGTCCTTTGTTGAGAAACGCCAATTCTCGAAGACGTTGGGCGAGGACATCGTAGCTAAATTCCGTGGTCTCGAAGATTTCCGGATCCGGTTTGAAGGTAATCTTGGTTCCCCGTCGTTTCGTTGTGCCCGTCATGGTAAGAGGGGCCAAGGGTTTTCCGCGTTCATACCGCTGCTCGAATACTTGGCCATTTTGCCATATCTCGAGCTCCAACCACTCCGATAACGCATTCACGACCGAAATGCCGACACCGTGGAGCCCACCCGATACCGTGTACGCGCCTTGCTCGAATTTTCCGCCGGCATGCAGCATCGTGAGCGCTACTTCCGCCGCTGATCGTTTTTGTGTGGAATGCATGCCAGTTGGAATGCCTCGGCCGTTGTCCACGACCATCACACTTCCATCGACTTGCAGCACGACAGAAATGGTATTGCCGAATCCAGCCATGTGTTCGTCGACACTGTTGTCGACGACCTCATAGACCAAGTGGTGGAGGCCGTCAGGGCCGGTACTCCCGATATACATGGCTGGCCGTTTCCGAACAGCCTCGAGTCCTTCGAGCACTCGAATCTGGTCGGGAGCGTAATGATCCGGAGCCGATTCGGGCTCGACAGAAGCCGTTTCGTGTCGATCTGTTATATCTACGGAGTCCATATCCTTTTCAAAATCCTCTCCTTCATACGAAGGAGACATGTGCGCGACGCAAGTGTATTTCGTCTTCTCCGGAGAAGCCTGTTATGCCCGTTTCCGAGAAAACGAAATCGCCGGTTACGGACACGGTTGTTCTCTTAATGATACCGTTGAAATCCTGGAACGCACAAAAAAGTCGATTTTCAAGCGGGGATTCGTGAAATGCCCTCTAAATTTTGATTGGCATGACCACTGCTTTAAAATGAGGATTCCCTTCTTCACTTATGAGACAAGGGCTCAACGGCGATTCCATGTGAAGCGACAGCCGTTCAGTGGGAATAACCGCTAAGACATCCAACAAATACCGAGCATTAAAGCCTGTCGAAAATTCCTTTCCTTTGAATGTTGCAGGACAATCTTCTTGTGCTTCTCCAAAGTCGGGACTGCTCGAGTGGAGGATGATCCGATCTGTGGTAATCGAAAGTTTAACGGCATGGGACCGATCGGTCGAAAGTAAAGACACGCGGCGAAGAGCTCCTTCGAAATCCGCTCGTTCTACCGTAATAGGATGAGCGCCGTTTTTGGGGATTACTTGGTGATAGTTGGGATACGTCCCCTCCATAACGCGAGAAGTTAGCACTAACCCGCTCTTTCGAAAAATCACCATGTTTCGCGTAAACCCGATGAGCGGCTCGGATTCGTCCTCCTCCAGAAGTCGACGAATTTCTATAGCTGCCTTTTTGGGAACAATGACTTTCGTCTCTTCGCTGATCGGAAGATCCTTCCCATCCAATTCCTGCTCAGCCAGCGCAAGGCGATGACCATCCGTCCCGACGAGTCGAATCATCCAGCGACCGTCTTGTTGGAAAACAGTCACTAACAAGCCATTGAGCACATAGCGAGTATCGTGATCCCCCACAGCAAAGATAGTCCGACGAAGCAATTCCAAAAGCCCTGATCCAGGAAGCGGCATCAGCCCTTCCCTATCGATCGCTGGTAAGCTAGGAAAATCCTGACTCGGAAGGCCAACGACCCGGAACTGACTGCGTCCGGCCTGGATCGTCACCCAACTGTTTTCTGTGACAGTCAACTGTATTTGAGGCTCGCGGATCTCCCTGAGGATCTCGAATAATTTCCTGGCTGAAAACGTAACGGAACCCGGCTCCTGTACATCAGCTTTATACAGCCCTCTCATGCCGATCTCCAGATCGGTTGCCAGGACATCCAACCCTTCCGGCTTGGCTTCTAGCAGGATATTGGCCAAGATGGGCATAGTATTTCGTTTCTCCACCACACCTTGTACCCGTTGGAGCGCGGTAAGGAGATCATCGCGGTTTATACGTAATTTCATGTATTCTTAAGCTCCTAATTCCAGCTTCATCCGAGTGTCAACTCTTCTCGATTTCTTCTTTAATACTCTCGATTGTTCGCAACAAGACACTATCGGTCTCCAAAGATTTTTGGATCTGTCGATACGCATGAATCACGGTCGTGTGATCTTTGTTTCCGAACTCTCGACCGATCTCCGGAAAGGAGGCATCGGTCATTTCTCGACTCAGATACATAGCAACTTGCCTGGGATGCACCAATGTCTTTGTCCGCCGCTTGGATTTTAATTCCGAGACCTTGACATGAAACCGTCTTGCCACGATCTCCTGGATATCTTCCATGGTGATCACACGCCGCTGGGTTCCCAACAAATCGCGCAGACAGCTTTTGGCCACTTCCACCGTGATAGCGTTGCCCATCAACGATGCATAGGCTCCTAATCGCTTCAGTGCTCCTTCTATCTGGCGAATATTGCTCTTGAGATTGTTGGCCAGAAATTGAACCACCTCGTCTTCGAGTATGAGGCCTTCTTGCTCGGATTTTTTCTGAATGATCGCGATCCGAGTTTCCATATCCGGTTGCTGGAGATCGGCGATTAGCCCCCATTCAAACCGCGACCGAAGCCGCTCCTCCATCGTAGGCATTTCCTTCGGGAACCGATCGCTTGATAACACAATCTGTTTTTGAGCCTCATATAAGGTATTGAATGTATGAAAGAATTCTTCCTGCGTCCGTTCCTTCCCCGCCAGAAATTGGATATCGTCAATCAACAACATATCCACATGTCGATACCGGCGGCGCAATTCGACCATTTTGTCATATCTGATTGAATTAATGACCTCATTGGTAAATTGCTCGGTGGTCAAATACGCAATGCGGAGTTCTCCGCGTTTGGCCACGTGATTGCCTATAGAATTCAACAGATGCGTTTTTCCTAACCCCACACCTCCATAGATAAATAATGGGTTATACGCTTTGGCTGGGGATTCCGCGACCGCCAGACATGCCGCATGCGCAAATTGATTGCTGGCGCCCACGACAAAATTTTCAAACGTATATTGGGGATTCAGAAGCGTTCCCCGACGACTTTTGATTGGAGTCCCGGTTATATCGCGTACCGGCTCACGGGCAGACATTTGCAATGATGAGCTTTCTTTTATCTCGTCACCTATGTCCGTCTCTGGTTTAACATCAAACGCTACATGACTTACAGGAGGTTCGCATATCTGTTGGAATGACTTGACTAATATGTCTCGATAATTCTTTTGAATCCATTCCTTAAAGAATTCATTGGGAACAATGACATAAGCAGCATTCCGTTCTATCTCTTTGAGCTTCAAGGGGGAAAACCATGTTTCGACAACATCTTTCCCAAGATGTTGCTCAACAACATTTAATACTTGTCCCCAAAGATATTGATTATTCATAACTTTTTTATTTATCCACAGAAAATTAACATTTGTGAATAACTTTTGGCTCAATAGGATTTAAAATATGATTCACAAAATATCAGACCAAAAACCAGCATGTTAATAACAAGATCCTCATGGCTTATGCTTATTTATAGATTTGATTTTGCAGAAAGAATTTTCATTTATTTTCTCGAGACTCGTTATTCACAACCTTACCACTGGTATTACGATTTTGTTTTGTTGGACTGAGATTAAAAGAATGTTAAAAATATTATAGCACAATGACTGAATCGGAGCTGAAAATTTTTTCCAGCAGATCTCGGTAAGAGATCTGCGAAAATCCGGATCGTATTCCATGATTTATTGCATGTTCTTGTACAATAGCCGTTTCTTGACAAGGGGAATGCCCAATTCGAATTCCGCTCTGCAACATAACCAGAGCGCACTTATTCTGCTTAATCACTTCGCTGTCAAATAAGGTGGATACAGATGCCCACCTGGCTTCCTCGGAGAGAAGGAAAAGGATATGACGATTCATCAAGCTTTAATTCTGTAACTTTAATATGTGCCTGAAATCTTACGTAAAGATTAAAACACGATCCCCTTGAAAGATCAGAAGTGCAATCTCTTGAGCAGAATGCTCTCGAATGGCGAATCCTGGTTCGAAGACAAATTCATCCTTGCTTCCTTGAGGAACGATAATGGGAATTTGGCACTCCTGCACAACCGGAAGATGTTTCTCGAGAATCTCTCCATCAACTAGATCCGGTGCTTCTTCTGTCAAAAGAAGACGAGCATCGTGAAGCAACACGAGCTTGAGAGGATTGGGACCCGTTGATAAGCCTAGTGCGATTCGCATGGCTTCTGCTGGGCGATGGCTTTGCCGTGGGTTCCCAATAATAACCACCACAATTTCTGGTGCCATGCGAAACGATTAGAACAAGAAAATGTATAAGCTCGTAATAAATCGGGAGGGGTAAAAAGAAATGCGCTTACTTTAAAAAACGAAAAAACTTGTATCAAAACACACTGAAATTGTCAATAAAATACTCAAAATCTTGACAATTCCACAAGGTTTCGCAGTCGATCAATCAAAGAAGAAATTGGAAGATATTCCTGGGTCTTCTCGGCCATATTCCGAAGGATTACAGAGTGTGCGGAAGCTTCGTCATCCCCTATGATGATCGTATAGGTTGCAGAACGGCGATGAGCAGATCTGAGGAGAGCCTTAAGAGAAGCGGCTCGGTAGTCGGTATCTGCTGTGAAACCATGGATTCGGAGTTTTTCGAGGAGCTGAAATCCCGCGATCCGGCCTTTTTCACCAAACGCCGCGACAAAGACCAGCGGAGCCGGAGCGGGAATCGATTCAGGAGGCAAAAGAAGGAGAATGCGTTCAAGACCGGCAGCGAATCCTACAGCTGGTGTTGGAGGACCTCCTAGCAGTTCGACTAACCCATCATACCGCCCGCCTGCCCCAATGGCATTTTGCGCTCCGAGCGAAGAAGCCGTGATCTCGAAAGTCGTTCGTGTATAATAATCTAACCCCCTCACGAGATAAGGGTTCGGCACATAGGGAATTTCAAGCAGGTCCAATCCGTCTTGAACCTTCCTGAAATGCGAAGATGAATCCGGAGAAAGGAAATCGGTGATCACAGGCGCTTGCCTTGTGATATGTGTACAGGTTTCTACCTTACAATCCAAAATTCGCAAGGGATTCGAGACCAGACGCCGCTGGCAGTTGTGGCAGAGATCTGCGTGACGGGCGGACAACGATTGGCGTAACGCTTCGCTGTAAGCTTGCCGTTCGGCAATGGTTCCTAAGCTGTTGATGATCAGGGTTAAACCAGAAATCCCCAGTGTATGAAAGAAACGCCACAAGAGCGAGATGACCTCGACATCCATCAACGGATCGTCCGTGCCAAAAGCTTCTACCCCAAATTGGTGAAACTGTCGAAATCGGCCAGCTTGCGGACGCTCATATCGGAACATGGGGCCAAGGTAATAGAGTTTGGTTACGGGGGAACGGGAAGAAAAATTGTGCTCCAAGTAAGCTCGAACGACACCTGCCGTCCCTTCCGGACGTAGAGACAATGATGTGCCATCCCGATCAAGAAACGTGTACATTTCTTTTTCAACGATATCGGTTGCCGTTCCAATGCTTCGGGCAAACAACTCGGTTTGCTCGAAAAGGGGAATGCGGATCTCCTGAAATCCATAGCGAATGGCAAGTGCATGAGCCGTAGCTTCAACTTTTCGCCAAGCCGGGGTCTGGTCAGGCAAAATATCTTTGACGCCCCGAACACTGCGAATCATCTTCATGCTCCACCAATAGAGGCCAAAAGAAGATTAAGGTCTAGCGGCGACTATAGCCAGCCTCTTCCAAGCAGTCAAACTTCCAAGCGATCTGGTCTCCGGTGCGCGCACATTCCGCAATTATGAGGAAGAGGTATCCACATCGCGTCTTTCCAGGCAGGAGCATGTCTCACGCGCAATCTGTCGTTCTTCAGCAGTACCAACCACATACACCGGTAGCGGGGCGTGTGCGTCGCTGATGCACACACCTTCGCCTGGGAGAACGGACGTAACCTCGGCATTGACAGCTCGATCCAGTCTGATGCCGCACCACTCCATTCCTTCACAAATCTGTTGCCGAATGGCCGGGGCGCGTTCCCCGATACCCCCTCCAAAAATGACTGCGTCGGCCCCTCCGAGGACAGCCAGATACGCACCGAGATATTTTCGGATCCGATAACAAAAGACATCGATCGCCAGTGCGGCATCTGAATCGTCGGCTTCGGCAGCGGCTAATAGCCTTTGCATGTCGTTGGTTCGCCCAGAAAGCCCCAGCAAGCCGGATCGCTCGTTCAACCATCGTTCGACTTCCGAAGCCGTTACCCCCTCGTGATGAACTAAAAAACTGACAATAGAGGGATCCAAATCGCCAGCTCGTGTACCCATCACCAACCCTTCCAAGGGCGTGAATCCCATCGACGTATCCAGCGAGCGCCCTGAAACCTGGGCTGTCATGGAGCAACCGTTTCCCAACTGGATGGTGACGATCCGCTGATTGGTCAAGGGACGTCCTGTCAGCCGCGCATATCCATCGGCGAGGGAGGCGTGGGCGATTCCATGAAACCCGTAGCGACGGATGTGATGCTTTTGGCTCAGTTCTCGAGGAAGAGCATACAGTTGAGCATGGAGTGGAAGCGTGCGATGAAAACTCGTATCGAACACAGCGACCATAGGGATCGAGGATCCGAGCAAGCGTCGTGCTGTTCGAATGCCTTTTAACGCGATCGGATTATGAAGCGGCGCTAAGAGGCTCAGGTCTTCAATATCTTGAATGACGGTGTCTGTGATGAGGGTCGCACACATGTAACGAGTGCCGCCATGTACGACGCGATGACCCACGGCATCGATCCTTGACAAATCAGCGTCCCTATCTATCTGATCGATCCGATGGAGTATCTCGAAAATCCATGAAACGGCTTGGGCATGCGTAGCGATCGGTCGATGGTGCTGCTCACAATTTTGTTTAACGCGATAGCTGAGGAGCGCTTGATCGCATCCGATCCCGACGACACTGCCTGTAAGAAGCTCTTGGATGGAGTCGTCAGAGGTGTTTTGGAATCGCGATGGACTGCAGGCAGTCACCTCCATAATCCCGAACTTCACCGATGAACTCCCGCAGTTCAAGACCAAGATACGCATTCCGAACACCCGAGAAGACGGACCACTCTTAGATCGGCAAAAATTTCTCTTGAAGCGCTCGTTCAAACCTATTAATATTCAATCTATTGTAGCTTTAAAAGATGCTTTATACCATATCTAGTAAAGCCTCATAATGTTTAATTGGAATTCAAAACTTTAGAAAAATCCTTTCGTTTATATGAGTCATAAGCTCAGGAGCTCGAATTTTTTAAAGATAATTGCAAAATATGCCGGACAGTTCTCTCCTTTCACATGACCAATTTTCCCTGCTGGGAATTATTCTTGCCTTAGCTGCCTATACCGCTGTCGTTCGACAAGCCTTAAGCCAGAAAGTCCACGATCCTCATAAGCGCACGGAGCTGTTGAGGAGTCCTGCGCACTCGCCATCCAGCTTTCTCGCACGGACGCTCGAGTTGCTCGTCGTCGCGGACGGCCTGTTGATCGTAGCAGGGGCACTGCTCGTTCTGCGAACCTTTTTATGGGCAAGAGGCCAAGCCACGGAAGCCCTCTGGGGTTGGTTTGACTTGGACCGCCTCATTGTCGCTCAAGCAGGCGTGGCGATCCTTTTTTTGGCTGGCCTTCATGTCAGAGCCTGGGCATCGCCTTGGATGAGCCGTCGCGGACCTCGAAAGCTTCACAATGGGGTTTCCCCTGAAACGATGAGGCAGGTTGCCGAAAAACTAGAAAGACGCCATATCCCATCGTGACATTCGTTCTGTAAACCCTTCTCTCGAACGACCAGACACGCACCGGCCCTTCAGCCGCAGATCATAGCCGAGGCATCCATTTCACGCGGAAATCGGAAGCCTAATCGCCGCACTGCGATGGCACAGGAAATGATTAAGATTAGCCCCTTGACTCTGTTTTCATCGATCTTATTTATAGATCAAAAAATTTTCTAGATGATACAACCACGCGACGGTAAAGAATGCAGTGTGAGAGGGAACGATTGGATTGTGCATGTCTGGATGTACGGCAGCGAAGCGGTGTGTAGCACTCGCTCTTTCACTCATCTGATGGTCCAGGCACCCGCAGTCCGAGACTTCCCTCTCACCTATGATTTCCACCGGTTTGAATTCATGCAGAGAAAAGAGGGAACTGATAGGTAACGTGTTTTCAAGAAGAGAAAGTGACAAAAGTGACAAAAGCGAATTCCTCTTCGAAGAGTGCGAGCGAATGGGATGAATCGATAACCGCATGAGTTGCTTGATTTCAAGGAGTGAGTGTGATGCCTGCGGTTCCATAAAGGACCGCCGGCTGGTGAAGCGCTCGATTGAGTACTATAGACATGGAAAAGTGAGGTGATGAGATCATGAAATGCCCACGGTGTGAAGGACTGATGGTAAGCGAACGATTGATGGATATACACAACAGCATCCTATCGATCGAAGCATGGCGGTGTTTGAATTGTGGATTTTTGCTGGATGACGTCATCGCGCAGCATCGAGAACGTGTCCATTCTGAAATGACCACGATGGTTCACGCACATCGGGAAGCAGCCTAAACTAAGTACAGGATACCACGGTGAAAATCGCGCAAGTCTCTCCGCTCTATGAAAGCGTCCCCCCGAAATATTACGGGGGGACTGAGCGGGTCGTGTCTTATTTAACCGAAGAATTGGTGCGCCAGGGACATGAGGTGACCCTTTTTGCGAGCGGGGATTCTGTAACCAAGGCCCACCTCATAGCGCCATGCCATCGCGCCCTCCGTTTAGATCCGCATTGCGTCGATCCGCTGGCTCCTCACGTGACCATGATCGAACAAGTGGTTCGCTGTGCCCATGAATTCGACATCATTCATTTTCATATCGATTACCTCCATTATCCGGCGTGTCGGGCTTTCAAGCAGAAAACGTTGACCACCCAGCATGGGCGATTGGATCTGCCGGAACTGCCACGCCTCTATCAATTGTTCGGGGATATGCCGTTGTCGTCGATTTCCAATGCCCAACGCGAGCCCTTGTCGTGGGTGCATTGGAGAGGCACCGTCTATCACGGGCTGCCTGTCGATTTATACAGTTACCATGAAACTCCAGGCGACTATCTCGCTTTTCTGGGAAGGATTTGTCCTGAAAAGCGTGTGGATCGGGCTATTGAAATCGCGCTCAAAGTGGGCATGCCGCTTCGGATCGCGGCCAAGATCGACAAAGTCGATCAACAATATTTTGAGGCGGTCGTCAAGCCATTGCTTCGCGATCCCTTGATCGAGTACGTCGGTGAGATCGGCGAAGGAGAAAAAAATGAATTCTTGGGCAAGGCCAATGCCTTGCTCTTTCCCAGCGATTGGCCGGAGCCCTTTGGGCTGGTTATGATCGAATCGCTTGCCTGTGGGACACCGGTCATCGCGTATCATCGAGGTTCGGTCCCCGAGGTGCTGACACATGGTGAAACCGGATACATCGTCGAAAGCTTCGATGAGGCCGTCCGAGCGGTCGAGCAGATCGATCGAGTGAGTCGTCGCCGGTGTCGTGAGGTATTTGAGCAGCGCTTCTCTGTTTCCCGAATGGCTGCCGGGTACCTGTCTATTTACCAATCGTTGCTTTCGGAGCAACTCCAGCCTGGCAAGGTTGCCTGACGGTCATCAGTTCTCGCGTATGGTCTTGCCGCGCGGATCGCCTCCGAGGGTTGTGTCGCGTGAGCAGAAAGCTGTATGTCGAGTATTGTCTCGTGTGATGCGCGTACTGATAGCGATCGAAGAAGTCTAGCATCGATCGCCCACGAACAACTGCATGATGTCGGCAAGGTTGCCCATCCTATCCACGACAATCCATCCTCTCTTGACCTTCTCACCCCAGATTGCGTATGAGCTCAGGGTAAAGGGCGATCGCGATTGTCCTGATCCGTGCCCACAAAAGAGCGATTGGCTTTTCGGCCGATCGTGGTGAGGGATCGTGCTGACGACAGAACGTCGGTGAGCCTCGTGGCAGGTGATCCGGATTCGTTCTTTAGATAGCCATCAAGGAGGGATCGTGCAGAAGGTCATCAAACTCGGTGACGAGCATTATATTCTTGCCACGTCCGCTTTGGCCGACGACCGAACTCGGGTCTTGAAGCACGGAGAGACCTTCGCTGTCTTCAATCGATATGGCGATATTCAGCCGATCGGCTTAAAAGAGCAAGGGCTCTACCACGAAGGAACACGATTTCTCTCGCGCATGGAGCTCATGCTCGAGACCACACATCCGTTTTTGCTCAGCTCAGCGATCCGGCAAGACAACACTTTGCTAGCCGTGGATCTGACGAATCCGGATGTTTCTCTCAACGATCATACCTTTATCCCCCGTGGCACCGTGTATCTGTCCCGAGCCAAGCTGTTATGGCAGAGCTGCTGTTATGAACGATTTCGACTGATCAACTTTGGGCTAGACACGCTGGACATCACATTTTCCCTCCATGTGGATTCAGATTTTGCGGATATTTTCGAGGTCCGCGGCGAACGGCGCGCAAAGCGGGGAGACCGATTTTATTCCGTCGACGAGTCCGGCTGTCTCGTGATCAGCTATACGGGGTTGGACGGCATCCGACGCCAAACCCGTATCACTCCCAACCCGGCACCTGTCGCGACCACCGAGACATCGATCACGTTTGCCGCCAGACTCGCCCCAAAAGAAGAACACACATTTTATCTGACGATCGCCTGTCAAGTCGGCGAGCGGGCGCCGTCGATCGTCTCCTTTCAGGAGGCTCGAGCCAGCGCGGCCCAAGCATTGGAAATCCAAAAGAGTCAATTTTGCCGACTGTACACGGAAAATGAACAATTCAACGATTGGACGAATCGTTCCTTGGACGATATCGCCATGATGATCACGGATCTTCCGGAGGGACCCTATCCGTATGCCGGCGTTCCGTGGTTCAACACCCCCTTTGGGCGCGATGGTATTATCACGGCATTGGAATGTCTCTGGATCAATCCTAACGTGGCTCGAGGCGTCCTGGCCTTTTTGGCGGCGACGCAGGCCGACGACGTCATTCCCGAACAAGATGCCGAACCAGGGAAGATTCTCCACGAAACGCGGTGCGGGGAAATGGCAGCTCTGAAAGAAATTCCCTTCGCGCGCTATTACGGAAGCGTGGATGCCACCCCGTTATTTGTGATGCTGGCCGGCGCATATTATGAACGGACCGGTGATCGGGCGTTCGTGTCGTCCATTTGGCCGAACATCGAACGAGCCTTGCAGTGGATTGAGCGGTACGGTGATCAGGATGGCGACGGATTCATAGAATATGTTCGGCATTCCTCCCATGGGCTGCTGCACCAGGGATGGAAAGACTCACATGATTCGGTGTTTCATGCCGATGGATCGTTCGCCAAAGGGCCCATTGCCCTGTGCGAAGTCCAAGCCTATGTCTATGCGGCCAAGAAAGCGGCAGCCACCCTCGCTCGCGTCCTGGGCCAGAATGAGCGGGCCGAGGAGTTGGGTCGGCAAGCAGAGCAATTGCGAACGAAGTTCGATCGAGCCTTTTGGTCCGATGAATTAGGAACCTATGTACTCGCGCTGGATGGAGAGAAGCGACCGTGTCGGGTGCGAGCATCCAATGCGGGTCATTGTTTATTTGCGGGAATCGCCATGCCTGAACGGGTGTCCTTGGTTGCCAAGACCCTTTTCGGAGAACAGGGATTTTCGGGATGGGGCATTCGCACCTTGCACGCCAATGAAGTTCGATACAATCCCATGTCCTATCATAACGGCTCGGTGTGGCCGCATGATAATGCGTTGATCGCCTATGGGTTGAGCCGATATGGCTACATGTCCCAGGTGCACGAGATCATGACGGGGCTTTTCGATATGAGTATTTATGTCGAATTGCACCGGCTCCCCGAACTCGTCTGCGGATTTCCCCGGCGTCCCGAAGAGGGGCCGACGCTGTATCCCGTCGCCTGTGCTCCACAGGCTTGGGCATCGGGAGCGGTGTTTTTGCTCTTGCAAGCCTGTCTCGGATTATCTTTCGATGGGGCCAATCGGGAAATCCGGCTGACGCGGCCGAGCCTCCCACCCTATCTTCCCAGTCTGCAGATTAACAATCTTCGCATCGGCGAAGCCTCAGCCGATTTGGTCATCGCGAGAAGCGATGAAGATGTGACCGTCAACGTCGTGCGTAAGGACGAGTCCCTGAACATCGTGACCGTCAAGTAAGGGCTCGGCATTCCCACATACCGGAGCAGTTGCGTTTTCTCTCGATTCCTTGTGCTGCACGGGCCGATCTCTTCAAAGATCGGCCCGTGGCTTGCCACCACGTTATCGAGAACGGCTGCCCAATACGCTCCCCACATTAGAAGCGACGTTTTAGGCTTCTTGAACGGGGATCTTTCGAGGTTTCGCGGGTCCGACTTTTGGGAGCGTTAAGCGTAAGACCCCTTGATGAAGGGTCGCCGAGATTCGCCCTTGATCGATCGTTTCGGATAGAGAAAATTGCCGGAAGAATTTTCCGGTCTCGTATTCCTTGAGGAGAAATTCTTCCTCTGGTCTGTCCGAGACAACCGGTACACCGGTGATAGTGAGCACATCATCGCGCAAATCGATATTGACGGTCTCCGATGACACGCCCGGCATGTCGGCGACGATGACGATGGCATTGTCATCCTCGAACACATCAACGGCTGGGGAAAAGACCGGTCCGGCAAACGTGGGCTCTTTCGTCACGGTTGCTTCTTGTTTTCCTCGGACTGGAATGTCTTTGGTTTCGATGGCCATGATATCCTCCTTGTACTGATCAGACCGTCATAGCGTGCACGGAGACAATCGTGCGCGCCATGGGCCTCAGCGAACGATCTGCGTTCATCATTCGCTGATCGAGATTTTTTTCGGTTTGGCGTGATTTGCCTTTGGCAAAATAACCATCAGAATGCCGTGCTGATACCGGGCCCTGACATTATCGGGGTTAATATCGCTCGGGAGCGTCAGTTGACGGCGAAACTTCCCACCTTCGCGCTCTCGTCGATGGTATTTGACCTGCTCTCCTTCGGGAGCAATCTTGCGCTCGCCGGCAATGGATACGCTTCGTCCGGTCGCGCTCACCTCGAAATCGTTGAGGTTCATGCCTGGAATTTCAGCGCGAACATAATAATTGTCCGCATCGTGCGAAACATTTAACAGCGGATACACACCTGCCGATGGACGAACGGTCCGTGTCGGTAACGTACTTTCCACAAGGCGACTCAATTCACGTCGAATGCGGTCGAGCTCCGCAAACGGTGCGGTAACTGCTTCGTCCCACATCGGCCATCCTCCCATACGTCGAATCATCATGGTTGCCTCCTTCTCGAACGATACGAAATTCTCCTTAATGCTTCGTCGCGCTCAGGATCCCCGCGGGTCAATCAACGCATCGATAAAGTAATTCCAAATAGATGGTTGTCAAGATCAGGTATAGAGAAAAGATTGTTGCGCGGCTACTCGCTCTTGATTTTACGAGAAGAGAGGTTATTAACACGGGCAGCTGAGAGCGACAGGCACGAGACAAGCATAAGCCTCACATGACGGAACAGGTCTCCATCACGATTGGAGGATTGGTCTTTTTGGCCTGGGTGATAGGGGCGTTGATCAGTTATTGGCATAAAGGAAAGCGCGCATTTTGACGTTTAATCCGACGAGTCCGACAAACGGCCTCACACCCCGGCGAGAAGAAAGAACAGGTTTCGGTTACGCCTAGAGATCGACCAAATTTTAGGTCTTGATCGGCCTAATTTTGTCGTTAATATTAGTGCAAGATTATGAGCCAAAAGGAGGTTGGTCATATGTTGTGGGAAGCGTCGATGGCACTTATCGCCTTGATGCTTTTGCTCTGGGCTGCAGCGATTTGGGGAACCTATCGAGAAGAGGAGGGTTCTTCGGGCATCGAGAGCGAAAAATCCAAAGCCTCTCATCGAAAAGCGTCCTAAGCTCCGTCAAGAATTGCCATGCGCAAAGGAGGTGATGGCGAATGATGGAGTATCGACCAACACATCCGTATGGTCCCTATGCAGAGTCGTATCGGCGGTTCTTTGAAATGGCTCCAAAATATGGCGGATATGAATTTGGCAATGGTCCGAAGATCAAAATCGCACCTCGCCAAGTAGTGTTTGATCGGCCGTTGCGATGGTATTCATGGGATCGTGCGAAACGACGGGCAGCCATTCGACGAGTGCGTGATCAATATGTCGAAGATATCCTCCGGTTGAAGCGAGGTTCCTCGACACAAGGAATCCCAACGATAAAGACATCCGCTGCTTTAGCGGAGAATCAGGACAGACTAGAGGCTTTGGCGGCATGATCGATCGACGATAGCGAGCGGATTGCTACTGGGCTGAACGAAAAACTGGATATCGCGAAGAACAAGCCCTCCCGTTTCAGGAGGGCTTGTTCTTTTCCATTCTGTTTTTCTTTCGACTCTCGCACGAACGTGCTAGTTCATGATCAGAGCAACTTCCTTGGATGCGGTTCGAGGTCGGTCAGCATGGAGACCGGATGTCTAATGACCATCGCTTGCGAGAGAGGGCTGAGTCGAAACATCAAGAATCTTGGGGATCTGGTCGGGATATTTCGAAGAATGGTCTGCCGCTTTTGATGCTCCTGGAAACGGGCCCATCCCTCGTTTGAACACGGCCTTGGGCTTTGAGCCCAGGCCGTGTTCGGCAAAGCCTTCGCAACCAGGCATGGATTCTTTCGCTCAACCTTGACCCAGCGCTTTCAGGACGCTGACTACGCGACCCTCTTTATCGAGTTCGACAGTGATCAGCTCGCCTTTGCGCAGGGAGGCGAGCGCCTGTTGGTGGGCTTCCGACAGGGGAAAGACCTTGATTCCTTCAGGGGTTTCCAATCGAATC
>RFGF01000006.1 GCA_003695915.1 Nitrospirota bacterium | reverse complement strand
TGCACTGATATTGGGAAGCTTGATGATATTGGCTTCCGGGGTTTCGACGAGTTCTGCGAGCTGGGCGAGATCGTCCGGCACCCGTTGTTCGGGTTTCAACCGTTCTGGAAACTGTGCAAGGATTCTTCCCGCCAGCGAGATATCTTTAGTGCCGACCTTCACGCCTGCTGTACTCGCGAAAGCCTGGACGACCGGCAGCCACGAAGCACTGGCCAACTCGGGAGCCTCATCGACCTTGGTGTAAATGATGTCGGGTTGGGTAGCCATACTGTTCACCTCCACACGTGGTTTTCTATTGACAAAGGCTTGACGACCATCATGTGCCCATGCGCGGTCACACTCTCTCTTGCTTTAAAAGTGTAGATGTGAACGTCATGCCTTGACAATCAATCAAAAGGCTCAACAACGAGGAACAAAAGACCCAGGAGGAAACATCCAAGAGGGGAATTATTCAAAACAAGACAAGAGAGGAACTCTTCACATACAACGTGGCAGATGGAGTGTCTACGCAGAGCCTCAACCCACCACCAATGGAATCTTGGAGAGACTTTAGGCGTCCTGCTTTCGCAGGCTGCTCACCATCTCTGCACTCGATTCCTCAACCGAAGAATGTCTCTCTCGAGAACATCTCCATCTGCCACAAAATAGATAATCTGTTTTTCTCGAAAATCAAGGGAGCAGGCTCACCCTGAGCAAGTCAAAGACCATACCAAACCGGATGCAATCACCTTGTAAAGCGACCTTGATATATCCTCATTGCAAAGCGACGTTGACGTATCCTTGGTAGAGGATGACCGCCAGCGCGGCTCGTGTTCACCTCGACCCTCCGGAAGAGCGTGCTTGCGATCTGCCCACCCCATTGCCAAAAAGGTCATCGGGAACCGGGCGAGCGCCACAAAATTCTCGCATGGGACACTGTGTTTGGCGGTGTCGGCGGCAATAATCGCGACCCACGCGGACCAGCGCCGCCTCAAAATCCGAAAACGTGCAGTCCGTTCTGCCAGAAGCTTTCCAACATCGCGTCAATGCCGGAAGCGGGGTCTCCGTTCGACGCTTGTCATCGAGCAAGCCCAAATGGCGTGCGGCTAACTCAGCCAGCGGAGACAACGGCGGATCGGCTTTCGCCCAATAGTCTCGTAGTTCCCGCAGGAAGATTTGGACCGTTGTGTCACCGATGCCTTTGCCCAGCGCTTTCAACCGGCGCTCCACATCGCGTGCATCGCGAGCAGCCTCGTGCAAGGCAGACAGATCCCCCTCATAATGTCGAAGCAAGTTCTGCATCACCTCCAACAGCTTGCTCGCGGTTTTGAAATCGTATCGGGCATAGCCTCCTGCATCCAACACGTCGACGAGCCCATCCCACCCCTGCCTGACAATCCGTTCAGGCGTCACGAGCCCTCGACTGACGAACTCTCGGAAGGTGCGGACTGCCAGCGCGCCCGAAATCCGCGCCCCAAAGAGAATCGCTGCCAAAAACCATAAGAAGACGTCTTGAGGCTTGGCTAAATCCAACCCCAATTCCCTAGAAAACCGTCCCGGCACTCGATCGAGAAGCGCGACAACGATTCGATGGCGAGAGGCTGACCTCGCCTTTCCCAGCGCATTCATCGGTTCACCATAAGCCATGGCTTGGCTGATTCGATCGAGCAATTATTATCTATGATACCAAGTGATATCAGGTCGGCACCCTTGACATAGGTACATCTTCCCTCTTCGAAAATAGCATCGTCTCGATGCCTTTCGCACACGGTAGAAGCGGTCATGGGTTCTTGCGTTCAGCATTTTCATACCGGAAGCCTGCACGATCGAAAAATTTTCGCAGCCCTTGTTCACAGATCCATGGGCCCTTTGTTCATTAGGACCCTTTAATTTTATGATGAAGAGAGAACCAGCGCGTCGAGAAAACACAAGCCGAACATGAGCACGGTTCAGGTATCGTGCAACATCGAGCACGTTGTCCAGACACTGATGCGTGACCAGCGCTTTGCATCGCAGGTAGCCGCCCATCGATATATACCGCCAACCGAGGCCACATACGAGACGCTCCTGGTTCACGAACGGCTTCAGGCCGCTTTGGCTCAAGAAGGCATCGAACGATTCTGGACTCATCAAGTCGAGGGCATCGAATCGATCCGCCAGGGAAAGCACGTCGTGGTCATGACACCCACGGCGAGCGGGAAGAGCCTCATTTACAATGTTCCCATTCTCGAAGCGTTATTGAGTGACCCCGAAGCCACTGCGCTGTACATCTTTCCGTTAAAAGGACTGGAGCACGACCAGGTGAAGACTCTGAATCGGCTGCTCGCGGCGGTGGGTCTTCGCCGTCCGCCCAACCCGCGTGAACGATCCCCATTGTCTCTAGCGGAAGTTTACGATGGGGAGACCGGCGCCTATCGACGGAAAAAGATCAGAGAACAGAGACCCAACGCGATTTTCACGAACCCGGATATGCTCCACTTGGCCTTCAACCCATTTCATGCCAAATGGGCCGAGTTCTTTCGTCGATTGCGGTTCGTGGTCATCGATGAAATCCACAGCTACCGCGGTGTGTTCGGCTCGAACGCCGCTCATGTCATTCGACGATTTCGACGAATTTGCCGCTCTTACGGGGCAACTCCACAATTCATTGCCTGCTCGGCTACCATCGCTAACCCCAAAGAACTCGCCCAAACGCTGACCGGCTTGCCATTCCATGAAGTCACCGCCAACGGCGCTCCGCAAGGCGGAAAACATATTCTCTTTCTCAATCCGCGAGGCAGCCCGTATACCGAAGCCACTCGAGTATTGCTCACCTGCCTGCAAGCCGGTTTGCGGACGATCGTGTTCACCAAAGCGAGAAAGACCACGGAACTGATCTATCGATGGGCCGTGGCCAGAGCCGGACGCCATGCACCGTTCATTCGCCCCTATCGCGCCGGATTCCTTCCCAAAGAACGCCGCGAGATCGAGCAGAAATTGTTTTCCGGTGAACTCTTGGGTGTCATTTCGACCAGCGCGCTCGAATTGGGCGTAGATATCGGTGGGCTCGATGTCTGCATTCTCGTCGGATACCCCGGCTCGATTGCCAGCACCTGGCAACGGGCAGGCCGCGTCGGACGGCACGGAGGAGATGCGCTGATCATTCTCGTCGCGCTTCACGATGCTTTGGATCAATATTTCATGCGCCATCCCGAAGCCTTTTTCGAAAAGGGGTTCGAGGCTGTGGTAATCGATCCTATGAATCCGCGATTGCTCGCGAAACATCTGCCTTGCGCCGCCGCAGAATTGGCCTTGCGCGATCCCGATCCGGTGTATCCCATTGACCGGATTCGACCTGTCTTGGACGAACTCGTCGCAAAAGGGCTTCTCAAGCGCGGCTCCCGGGGAGACATCTGGTTTTCTCCCGTCAAACGCCCACAACGCACGGTGGGCATTCGGACCATCGGCGAACCGTTCACCCTTGTCTCAGCAGAAACAGGAGAGGCCATCGGCGAATTCGATGCTTCCCGAATCTTTCGAGAAGCGTTTCCTGGCGCAGTGTACCTGCATCAAGGACGGTCCTATCGCATCGTCGCGCTGGATCTTGGACGAAAACGGGCCTATGGACAGCCTACGCATGTGTCGTATTATACGCAGCCCCTGAGCACCGAAGAGACGATCATTCGGCAGGAAAAGGTTCAACGATCACTGGGCCCTTGGTCCATTCATTGGGGAACGCTGCGCATCAGCCATCAAGTCGTGGGATACGAAAAACGCCGGATATTCGACGGCACCCTCATGTCCCGACATGGGTTAGATCTTCCCGCGACCCATTTCGAAACAGAAGGGCTCTGGATCGTCATCGATACTCACACAGTCGCTGCTCTTCGCACGCAAGGGTTTGATGTTGGAGGGAGCCTCCATGCAGCGGAGCACATCGCCATTCGATGTCTTCCACTTTTTATGTTGTGCGACAAAGGGGACATCGGCGGATTCAGCTATCCGTGGTATCCGCCTCTCGCTCATCCCACAATCTTTATATGATGGCTATGAAGGCGGGTTAGGGTTCACGAAGCGGGCACTGGACGTGCTCGACTCATGGCTGAGGACCACCGCACGTCTCCTCAGCCAATGCCCCTGTCCTGAGGGATGCCCGTCGTGCGTCCAGGATCCCCAATGCGGGTCCGGCAATCAACCGCTGGATAAACAGGGGGCACAATTTCTTCTCTCCGAAGGCTTGAATTGGAGACGACACGATCTATCTAACTGCCAAGGAGCCGAAAGCGTGAATGCACAAGGAAATTGAAGAGATGAATGAACGACACGAATGGAACATCCTGGCCACCGCAAAGCCTGGTTACGGACGGCAACTGCTTGACTTGCTCAGACCGTTTGGACAGTTCCGGTGGACGCGGTTTTGGGATGTGGCCATCGGATACGTGCCCGAACCGATGTCGCTGCTCGAGGAATTCCGGCGTCAGGAGGAAACCCAACCGGACAAACTCGAACCCATTTCGAAATTGCTCCCCATCGACCGAGTCTTCGATTTCTCGGTCGAGACCTTCGAAGAACGTCTCAAAGACGCGCTCTTGCCTTATGCGGATCGAATCGACGATGGGTCGTTTTTGATCCGGATCGAGCGCCGGGGACATGCCGGCGAGATTCACAGCCACAATGTGGAACAGCATGTCGGGCAGGCGCTCATCGATTATCTCGCCGCGAACGGACATCATGCCACTGTCGATTTCGAGGATCCCGATTACCTGCTGTTTGCCGAGACACTCGACGATCAGTGCGGGATCGGCATGATCGATCGCCGAACCCGGCTCCGTTATCCCTTTCTCCGAATCCATTGACTTCGGCTTCCTTTCGCGTAGCCACCTTCATCAACGACTCATGGTCAGCTGCACGCGCCCTGTGCGTGGACTCAGACAGAACTTTTCCCGGTAGCGCGGCTTTCCCTCAACAGAGCATGCCATACGGGCAAGCAAATCTGTTATGGTGACAGGATGAGTTGGATAGCCCAGCGAGAGCGGTCATTCATCGCCCCTACCAGGAGGAATCCATGCCGATCCTGTCACCATTCCGGCCCTCTTCAACGCTGATTCCGCCGGTGCCGCGACGACCTCGATTGACGACGGTGCTCGCAGCGCCATTTCTCTATGCCATGCTCATGCCCTTGCTGATCTTCGATGTGTGTCTCGAACTGTACCATCGCATTGTGTTTCCGATTCTCCGGCTGCCGCAGATATCCCGCTCGGCTTATATCCGCATCGATCGCCATCGCCTTTCCTACCTGCCACCGACTTGGAAGTTGGCATGTGCCTACTGTGGATATGCCAACGGACTGTTGCACTATGCCGCTCGCATCGCCGCCGAAACCGAGGCGTACTTCTGCCCGAGCAAACATCAGCCCGTTCCCGGGTTTCACCCGCCGCATCATCATCGAGGCTTCGCAGATTATGGGGATGCGCGAGGATTCTTCGCTCGCATTCATCGGAATCGAACGGTTGGGACACCCATGAATGAATGCGATTCCGATCATGAGCCTTCGTAAAGAGAGCGTCGAACTCCGTGTAAAAGAGGAAAGACCGAGCACTCAAGATGAGAGGAACTTCCCATAAAACCTGTCTGCTGTGTTGCTTGTTCCACGAGCACGGCAACGGCGATGCCCAAACTCGCTAAGGTTTCAGAGACGAGATCAACGGATTGTTGTGCTTGATCCCAATCGGGTGCATCCCATATTCTTCAACGTATTCCCATAATGGTCATCGTGTCTGCGGCACAAGTCTCTAAACCGAAGTCTGATAAATAAATTTCATACACGGCTACCAAGGCAAGATCATTGGTCTCTTGTCTAGCCTCAGATATTCTGGACATCCGCATTCTGACATCACAACACGACAACCCGGATCAATCTTCGCCTGTGAAGACGACCGTGATAACCCAATCAGAGCAATTGGGGACCGTCATGTGGATCAGCGGTCCCGTGGTCCGGGTGACGACCCACCAGCCCGCCCGCATGATGGAAATGGTGTTCGTCAGCGAAGAGCGGTTGATCGGCGAAATCATCCGCTTACGTGGCGACGAAGCCATCATTCAAGTCTATGAAGATACGACCGGGTTGGAAGCTGGCATGCCGGTCTTCGGCACCGGGGCTCCGCTGTCCGTCGAACTCGGGCCCGGACTCGTGAGCACGATTTACGACGGCCTTCAACGACCGCTAGCCAAATTCGTCGAACGAAGTGGCCCGTGGATCGATCGCGGCGGACGATTTCCTTCGCTCGATCCTGTACGGCGCTGGGCATTTCGACCGGCAACGTCGGCGGGCATCACGGTCGAGGGAGGCATGGTCTTGGGCACGGTTCAGGAAAGCGCGGTCATCACGCATCGCATTTTGGTCCCGCCGCGAGTCAGAGGCACGCTTCGCTGGTTGGCGCCCGAGGGCGAGTATACCGTCGCGGAGCCGATCGCGAGCATTCAGACAGCCTCGCATGAAACGACGGTCACGATGCGTCACTCCTGGCCGGTGCGCATGGCCCGTCCTGTTCGTCGCCGGCTTCGCCCATCGATTCCCTTGCTCACCGGCCAGCGGATCATCGATGCACTCTTTCCACTGGCCAAAGGCGGAACGGCCATGATCCCCGGTGGATTCGGCACCGGCAAAACCGTCATGCAGCATCAGTTGGCGAAATGGTCGGACGCGGACCTCATCGTCTACATCGGATGCGGCGAGCGGGGCAACGAAATGACCAACGTGCTCAAGGAATTCCCTCATTTAGAAGATCCGAAAAGCGGGCGACCTTTGATCGAGCGCACCATTTTGGTGGCCAATACCTCCAACATGCCCGTCGCCGCTCGCGAGGCGAGCATCTATACCGGGCTCACGCTCGCGGAATATTATCGTGACATGGGCCTGGATGTGGCTGTCATGGCAGATTCGACCTCACGATGGGCGGAAGCCTTGCGCGAGATCTCGGGCCGGTTGGAAGAAATGCCGGCGGAAGAAGGATTCCCGGCCTATCTGGGAACGCGCTTGGCAGAATTTTACGAACGCGCCGGACGAGTGGAAACCTTGAACGGGCAAGAGGGCTCCCTGTCCATCATCGGCGCGGTCTCCCCGCCGGGTGGAGACCTGTCCGAGCCTGTGACGCAGCAAACCCGCCGATTCGTCCGCTGCTTTTGGGCTTTGGACCGAGAATTAGCGAGCGCCCGCCATTTTCCTGCGATTCAACCGGTGGAGAGTTATTCGGAATATGCTCAGGATCTGCTGAACTGGTGGCTAGATCACGAACCCGAGTGGGCTCGATTACGAGAACACGTCGTCGATCTCCTGCGGCGCGATCGGCGCTTGCAACAACTCGTCAAACTCGTCGGAGAGGAGGCATTGCCCGATGAGCAAAAGCTGGCCTTGTACGCCGCTCGTCTCTGGCGAGAAGCCTTTCTCCAACAAAGCGCCTTCGAGCCTATCGATCGGTATACCACGGTCGAGAAGCAACTGGCGATGATGCGTGTCATCGATCATTGGTACGAGCGAGCCAGCGAACTCATCAAACGCCATGTGCCCTTCTATCGTCTAGCGGAACTGCCGGTCAACGAGCGGATCATGCGCATGAAACTCACTCCCAACGAAGAGGCGGCCACCATTCTGCACTTGGTTCAGGAGATCGACACGGAGATGGAAACCTTGGCCCAATCCCTGCAAGTATGAGCCAGCCGATGCGACGTCTCTCCGGCACAGCCTGTCGCGGCCTCCAGGAATTGCACGGGCCGCTCTTGGTGATCGAAGGGATCAGCGGGGCCGCCTACGGCGAAATGGTGCAGGTGCGCGATCCTCACGGTGAGCTGCGGTACGGGCGCGTGCTGGAAGTGCGCCCCCAAGCTGCGGTGATCGAAGTGTTCGAAGGCACCGCCGGGTTGGGCCTTCAAGACACGACCGTCCAGTTTTTGGGCACCACCTTCGAGCTCGGTGTGTCTCCCGAGATGATCGGGCGAGTCTTCGATGGCTTGGGGCGTCCCAACGACGGCCTTCCCGCTCCACCGGCCGTGGTCTGGCGCGACATCAACGGACGCGCCATCAATCCCTTGGCGCGTGATTATCCCCGGGAGTTCATTCAAACGGGCATCTCCGCCATCGACGGGATGAACAGCCTCATCCGCGGACAAAAACTTCCGATTTTCTCCGGCGCAGGACTTCCGCATAACGAACTGGCCGCTCAGCTCATTCGGTTCGCCAACTTGCCCGGAGAATCCCAGCGTTTTGCCATCGTCTTTGGCGCCATGGGGATCAAGCACGATGAAGCCGCGCTCTTCCGCGAAGCCTTCGCCATCAGCGGACTCCAAAAAGTCGCCATGTTTTTGAATCTCGCGGACGAACCGTCCATCGCCCGGATCATCACGCCCCGGGTAGCGCTGACGGCCGCCGAATATTTGGCCTTCGACCTCGGCATGCACGTGCTGGTGGTCCTTACGGATTTCACCGCTTACGGCGAGGCGGTGCGGGAGATCGCAACGAGTAAGGGCGAAATTCCCAGCCGAAAAGGCTATCCCGGCTATCTGTATAGCGATTTGGCCTCGATCTACGAGCGAGCGGGACGAATCGAAGGTCTTTCTGGTTCCATCACCTTAGTGCCCATCCTCACGATGCCCAATGACGACATCACCCATCCGATCCCCGATCTGACGGGCTATATCACGGAAGGCCAAATCGTGCTGGATCGCAATCTTTTTCGCAAAGGCATTCGTCCACCGATCAACGTGCTGCCTTCGCTCTCGCGGCTGATGAAAGACGGCATCGGAGCCGGAAGCACGCGGGACGATCATGCCCATTTGGCCAATCAACTGTATGCGGCCTATGCCCGCGCGGGACAGGTCGAACGATTGGCCGCCATCGTAGGCGAAGAAGAGCTGTCGGTCGTCGATAAACGCTACCTGGCCTTCGGTGAACGGTTCGAGCGTGAATTCGTGGCTCAAGGTCCCGATGAAGATCGATCCATCACCGCAACCCTCGACCTCGGGTGGCGCATGCTGACGGAGCTGCCCAAGGAAGAACTCACCCGAGTGACCGAGGAGGAAATCAAGGAGCATCTGCCGTGAAAGTCGAGATGGCGCCGACTCGAGCCAACCTGATGCTGGCCAAAGATACGTTGGCCATGGCCCGGGAAGGATACGATCTTCTTTCCCAGAAGCGGGAAGTGTTGCTCACGGAATTGCTGCACCTCGTCAACGATGTGCGGCGCGTGCAGGCCGATGTGGCTTCGGCGATCTCGGAGGCCTATGCCACTTTGCGCCGGACGTTGGCGCTCGTGGGCCACGATGGAGCCTCTCGGCTTCTTCGAGGATGTCGATTCCGCGTGGATGTCGCCGTCCAAGAGCGCAGCGTGATGGGGGTACCCATTCCGCTGTTGCAATGGTCGCCTCCGGCCCCTCAGCCCCTCTGGGGACTCGGAGAAACCCCTGCATTGCTCGACGACGTGGTGCATCAGTTTCGCCGCCTCGTGTGCTTGCTCGTCGAACAAGCGGAAATCGAAACCACCGTTCGCCGGCTGGCACGAGAATTGGCCCGCACGCAATTACGCACCAACGCGCTCGAATATGTCGTCATTCCCCAATACCAAGAGACCGTCAAATTCATTCAAGAGACGATGGAAGAACGGGAGCGGGAAGAACATTTTGCACTGAAACGGATCAAGACCACGCGCGGCGCGTAAGAACCGGCTCTCATTTTATGGGAGAATCTCATGAACCTGTTTCATCATATCTTGGTCCCGCTCGACGGCTCACCCCACGCCACGAAAGCCTTGAAGGTGGCGCTGGATTTGGCTCGCCTCACCAACGCTCGAGTGGAAGCCATCCATGTGATCGACATGGCCCAGGTTCGGCAAATTGCGCACCTGTTGAATAAAAGCGTCGAGCAGGTTCGGGGCGAGCTCAAAAACAAGGCTCTGAGCATCCTCTGCGATGCCGACTGCCTGGCGCGCCAAGCAGGTATGGAACTGGCCACCCATGTCGCGGAAGGGATTCCGTACGAGGTGATCGTCGATTACGCGGACAAGCAGGGCGTCGACCTGATCGTGATCGGGCGCATCGGCACACGAGGGCCGCGCCGCATTCTTATCGGAAGCGTCACCGAACGCATTTTGGAAGCCGCCCGATGCGATGTCTTGGTGGTGCGATAACGATGCCGGGGAGCGACCGGCTACGGGACTGACCATGCCCCACATCGACGATCCGATCCATCGCCTGCTCGAGTGGGAAGCAGAAGCTCGTCGGGTAGTCGACGAGGCCACCGTACAAGCGCACGCTATCCGGGACGAGGCCCAACGACGCCGACAAGAACGGCTGGCCCGAGCCAGAGAGGAAGCGGCACGTGCCGCTGAACAACGGCGTACCAGTTTGTTGGACGAGGCCGAACCGCTCTGCCTGGCCAAAAAAGAAGAGGCCCGGCAGCGGGCGGCCGAGATTCGAGAACTCGCCGGGCCGCATCTCGACGATGCCGCCGAGGCAGCGTGGCGTTGGTTGTTCTTGTACGAAGAGATCACACATGTTCGCCGCAGTTCGATACGGTGAGGTCGTGGCGTTGCTGAAGACCCGGATGGCCGGACTCTTTCCGGAATCGTGGTATCGTGCGCTGTGCGAGGTACCCACCGAGGCAGCCGTACTCAAGCAACTCCAGGATGGCGGCATCCCCCTTATGGCAGATGACCGCTTGCCGACCAAACAATGGCTATTGATGTCGTGGCTCGTTCCGGATTACCGATCCGTCTGGTTGCGCCTTCCCCGATCGGCCCGTCCCGTCATACGGGCTTGGCTCGATCGTCTGGAACTGGAAAATGTCAAATACGCAGTCCGGTCGCTCGCCTCGGGGGAACGCATTCGGCCGGACGCGCTTATCGATGTCGGTGCACTCGCATCGCTGCCCATATCCGCATTTCGCGACCTGACACACCTGGCGGATTTGGAGGCAGCAGTTCGTCATACCTCGTTCGAAGCCCCGCTGCGCGCGACTGCCCATCGGCTTCGGGAAGACCAGGGCGTGTTTGTGATCGAGGCGGCTTTGGATCGCCATCTGTATAGGACGCTCCTGCGCACCGCCGAGCGGTATCGCGGGCCAGGAGCCGCCGCCCTTCGACGATTGACGATACAGTTCATGGTCGCCCTGGCCCTGATGTGGACGATCCGCTATCGATTCTCGTACAACCTCCCGGCAGAGGCCATCCTCGGATTGGCGACGACCGGTTCGACCGGCACGCTCGCCGATCTCGTCCATCGCGCGATGGCCGCCGGCAGCGACGAAGACGTGCACGCGCTTCTGACCGAGGTGGCCGGCAGCTCGACCCGAGAGCAAACCGAACCACGGGAGAGTTCCGATACATCGGCATTCGGAGCGTGGGAACGCCGGCTCTGGCATGCCGTCTATCGAACGGCTACAGTCTCGTTGCTCGGGACACCCTTCGGTCTTTCCGTGATCGTCGCGCTGTTGATTCTCAAGGAATTGGCCATTCGCGACATTGCCGTGATCTGTCAAGGCCGCGCGATGGCTTTGTCCCCGGATGCGTTGAAGCCTTTGCTGATCCATGGGTAGGCACGAAGCGGACACAGGGAGTAGGCGATAGTCCATGGCCACTATTCACATGCAACGGGCCACCATCGTGGTGCTCAAGCAGGACTGGCATCGATGTACCCATGCCCTGATGGTCTCCGAATTGTTCGAACCCTGCGAGGAGATCGCGTGGGAGGGAAGCGATCTGCACCTTACCCGCGAACAGGCATCGAACCTGCTCGCCGCTTATGCCGACCTCGAACACCAGATCCGCGCGTTGTTGAACCGCTTCGGGGAGACTCCCGAACCGGAACTCGTCGCACAGGCCGATCCCATCGAGGACCTCGCGCCCGTGCGGCAGGCGGTCGACGAGCTCCGAGCCCAGCTCCTTCGTTACGATCGAGAACGCGATGAACTGCATCACCGCATTCGCTTCCTCGAACGACTCCAGGCGCTCCAACGTGGACTCGCTGACAAAGGGCTGTCCCTCGAAGCGATCCGCCGCGCTCGACGGCTGTTGATCCGGCTCGGCTGGATTTCTCGACAGGCCTTGATGCAAGTCCAAGCCGCCATCAGCGCCGTTCCCGCCATGGTCGAACCGATCGCTGCCCTGGGACACGAGACTTTGGTGCTGGCCGTCGCTGTGCCAGCCCAGCAAGATACCATCGACCACACGTTGTTCGGTGCCGGGTTCCAACCCCAGCAGATGGAGCCACCCGAGGAGATCGGGGCGCCGGAGAACGTGCCATCGATGCTCGAAGCCCTCCGGGCACGAGCGGCACACCTCGAACGAACGTATGCCGACATTCAACGGCATTGGCTGCACCGATTGCGGGAGACGCTCCATCGCGTGTACACCGATCGACTGATTCTCGAATGCGAGCAATTCAGCGGCGTGGCGGGACCTGCAGCCGTGTTCCAAGGGTGGGTGCCGGAGACGGACACCGCCACCGTCGAGGCGCATCTTGCCCGAGCGACCCAGGGTCGCTACTGGATTCGTTGGGAGCTGATCGCGTTCGATGCGTCCGAACCCCACCCCAAGACCGTCGTCCCCATCTTCTACCGAAACCCGATCATCATGCAGCCGTTCCAGCAACTCGTCAGAGCGTACGGCGAACCGGTGTACGGCGAAATCGATCCTACGCCCATCTTCGCGCTGAGCTTTCTGCTGATGTTCGGCATGATGTTCGGCGACCTCGGCCATGGGGCGGTCCTGGCCCTGATCGGCTATGGACTCTTTCGCCGCATGCCCGGGCGCGAGGATTTGGGGATTCTGTTCATGGAATGCGGCGCCTCCTCCATGCTCTTCGGCATGCTCTATGGCAACGTGTTCGGACTCGAAGCGCTGCCCGCCCTCTGGTTCCGTCCCATGGAACATGTATCGTTCTTCCTGAACATGAGCTTGCTGTTCGGGATGAGCATGATCACGTTGGGATTTGCACTCAACATCGTGAACGCGCTCAGACGACGCGCGTACGCGGAAGCCGCTTTCGGCAAGAATGGCCTCGCGGCCGCCTTGTTGTATTGGATACTCGTAGGATTGGCCCTTCGCTACGCATTCGGCGAACATCACTGGGCGTTTCTCGACCCCTGGATCATGGGGATCGTCGCCATCCTATTCGTGCTCGTCTTGTTCCACCAGCCATTGCTGCGATGGATACACGGACAACGGCCGCTGATCCCGCCGCCAGTGTGGACATCGCTGTTCGAGTCGGTCATCGAAACCGTCGATACGGTCGCACGATATGCAGCGAATACGGTATCGTTTTTGCGAGTCGCGGCCTTCGCGCTGATGCATGTGGCGTTGTTCATCGTGATCTTTACCCTCGCCGACATGCTGGCACACGTGACCGGCGGCACGTTCTGGTATTGGCTGACGATTACACTCGGGAATGTCCTGGTGATCGTCGTCGAAGGCGTAATCGTGACCATTCAAATCTTGCGATTGGAGTATTATGAATTCTTCAGCAAATTTTATTCGGGAGAAGGCCGGCCTTTTCGTCCCATGGCTCGCTTGGTCCGAGCCCGTCAACAAGAGGGGTAACGCATGAGACTGAAACGATTGATTCGACAATTCCTCATCGTGAACGGCGTGATCATCCTCGGATCGCTCGTCGCTGGCATACTCGTCATGGTCACGCCGGATGCTGCCATCGGACAACTCGCCGCCACGATTCCCGAAGAGGTCGTCGGCTGGGGGCTCCTTTCCGCCGCGCTGGCCGTGGGGCTGGGCGCATTGGGGGCCGGCATCGCCGTGGGCATGGTCGGAGCCGCCGCCGTAGGGACGATCGGTGAACGGCCTGAACTAATGGGCCGAACCTTGATTTTTGTCGGCTTGGCCGAAGGCATCGCCATTTATGGACTAGTGATCGCTATCATGATTCTCGGCCGTTTATGACGTCGATAGGATGACCATTCGCTTGCTGGCTCCAGAATCCTTGCATCTCGGCTTTGCCGCAGCCGGTGTGGACTGCGTGACCGTGGAGCGGGCACAAGACGCATGGCCGGTTATCGCGGAATCCATCGCCCAGCCGGACGTGGCGATCCTGCTGATCGCCTCGACCATCGCCGAACCGTGGCGCGAAGAGCTCGAACGGTTTCAATCATCGCGATCGTTTCCGCTGATTTTGGAAATCCCGGATCTCGCTCATGAACCCCATCGGGAAAGCGATATGCTGTCCTCGTTGATGGCTCGCTTTGGTCTGAAGGTATGAACGCATGATGATCTCTGGAAATCTGGATGCCATGGGCGACGCGCTCCTCGCGCAGGCGCGGGACGAAGCGCAACGTGTGATCGCTGCGGCGCAGCACGACGCCGACACCGTAATGCACGAGACGGAAGAGGAAGCACGGCGCCTCATCGAAGCAGCCGTCGCGCAAGCCGAGGCCGAAACGCGACTCGAAGTGCAACGACGCCTCGCCCGCGCTGAAGTAGAGGCAGCCCATGTGCTCATCCAAGCCCGCGAGGCGATCATCCAACAAGCGATGGATCATTTGGCACAACGGATCCATGCGCTGCCCGACGAATCGAACTATGTAACGGTCCTCGAATATCTGTTGCGCGAGGCAGTGACAGGCTTGGGGCAGCCGACCCTCGACCTTCACGTTCGAAAAGACGATCGCTATATTTTCACAGAAGAATGGTTGGCACGGATGGGCGACGAACTCGGCATCACGCTCCACCTTTCCCCTGAGCCGGCAGCCATTGCAGGTGGCCTGATCGTCTCCACCCCGGACGGCCGCCTCATCTTCGATCAGTCGTTCGACGCACTCATGCGTCGGCACGAAGACGTGCTCCGCTCGATTATCGCGCAAGTCTTGTGGAACTCCCAACAGGCGAAAGAGACAAAAGGCCAGTGAAAACCGAGCGAGCGTACTGCGTCCCCAATCATCCAAGCATGGTCAGCCGCCTTGCTTCCGACATTCTCCCCGCTATCGAATCAAATGAAGACCGGTTCCCCTTTCACCATCCTCAGAACCATTCGTTCATATTGTCTTACGGTCAGTTATAGCTAATGAACGCTTGCGCGATTCCCACGGCTCGATAGGTTTGAATGCCCATCTTCCTCGGGCACATTTTGTTGAGGAATACGAAATGAATTTTAGCCTTTTCGTCTCTGGTTAAGTTGGGGAGCACTTAAGGCGTTTTGAAGCGTTGCCTCACCCAGAATCGCCATCCCAGTATCACTAAAACCACAATAATCGCCAGCCATTCCAGCCGAGCAACCTCTCCAAAAAGATATTGTGCGGTAGCGCCCAAGAGATAGCCACACGTGATACAAAGGAGGACCCAGATGGTGCCAACGAGAATGTTGATCACCAGGAAACGGCCACGAGAATAGCCGTTGGCTCCCAACACCATAGGGCTGGCGATACGCGTGCCATAGACGAAACGCGAGCCTGCCGCAATCCAATCAGCGTGACGTTCCAGCCAAGGTCGGACTCGGTCCAGGCGTTCACCTAATCGTGGAAACCTCCTTATGATGTTCTGAAGCGAATGACGACCCAGGTAAAACCATACTTGATCGCCCACCACTGCACCGACTATCGCCGCCGCAGTAGCCAATGGGAAGGAAAAAGTCCCTTGATGGACAAGAACGCCGGCTAGAATAAGAACGGTTTCTCCCTCGACTAGTGCCCCGAAAACCACAAGGCCATAGCCGTAATGCAGGAGAAATGATTGCAGTTCTTCCATGGAAACCGCCCATTATGTCCGAAACAGGATCCGACGTTCGCTAAAAACCAGCTCAATGAGGATCGTGCCGAGATAGCATAGGCCAATCCAGAATAAGGCTGCCCGATTCGTGTACCACAGATACATAACCAAGACCATCCACGACGTCATGGTGCTGAGAAAACCCATTAATGGAACTCCCCAGCCTATGCCGAGTTGTCGGCGTAATCGAAAGGCCGGCAGATTAATCGCCGCGAAGATTAGGAGAAAAGCGGAACTCGCAAAAGCCGAAATAATCGTGAGATCGGCGAGATTGACAAACATCAAGGTCAACGCCGAAAGGACAATGAGGCTCACATACGGATATGCTTCGTCCGGGATTTGAATGAAAACGCTTTTGGCAATTGGCCTTCTTGGGCAATCGCAAGGCCCAATCGTGCGGTGCCGAACAAGGTTGCATTGATGGCCGAGGCCGTTGACAGCAGTGCAGCGAGTCCGATCAAGAGAAAGCCCGCTTGCCCTAAAAAGGGTTTGGCCGCCACGGCCAAGGCATATTCTTTAAATCGAACAATTTCTTCCGGCAACAGATTGCCAAC
>RFGF01000095.1 GCA_003695915.1 Nitrospirota bacterium | reverse complement strand
GATGTTAGGGATCTCGCGCGCTACCTGGTGGCGATGGGTTCGGCTCGGCAAAGCTCCTCAGCCTGTGCGGCTGTCAAACAGATGCACCGTCTGGCGCCTACAAGATATCCGCGAGTGGGCCAATGCTCCCCACGAGTGGCCGAAAAGGGAAAGCCAGCAAACGATCAAGGAAAATACGAAGAAGTAAGATCGACCTGTATAAGAAGTATTTAAAGGCGAAGGGTCAAAGTTTATGTACCCTTGCAGGAGCTTATAGCAGATTATGGAGTTAACCAACTCCAACAGGACGGATTAAGCAAATATTTTATCAAAGCCCATCAATAATCCCAATCGCAGTAGGCTAAGGGTGCGCGATTAAGCTCATCCCTCCGAAGAGGCCAGTCGGGCAGGAAGCGATCCATAAGCGCGTGAAAGCGTTCGTTGTGACATCGCTCCAGCAAATGAACCATCTCATGAACCAGAATGTATTCTAGGCACCGCGGTGACTTTTTCATCAGTTCAAGATTGAGCCATATGCGCCGCGCTTCGATGTTACAACTACCCCATAAAGTCTTCATTTTCCTGATGCGCACTTCATTGACATTAACCCCAATCACCGGCTGCCACTTCTCCAGTAGAGGTGGGATACGCCGGCGCAACTGGGTGCGATACCAATGTTCAAGAACCTGCTCACGCGCGTCGCGGTCAGCCTCAGGGGGCACGATGAGTTCAATAATGGCGCTGTTGCGAATTCGGACCTTAGGCCTGCCGGAGCGAACAATGACATCTAGCCGGTAGCGCCTTCCAGCAAAATAATGGCTCTCTCCAGTCACCATTTCCCGTTGGGATTCGCGTTCCTGTTCAGCAAAGCGCTTCTGGTGGCGGCGAATCCAGCCCAAACGGGAAATCACTGCCAAACTTATGGTCTCGTCGTCTAGATGGCATGGTGCTGATACACGCACACGCCCGTCCGGCGGATAGACCCCTAGGTGAAGGTTCTTGATATTCTTGCGCAAAACTTCGATCTCAAGTCCCTGAATCACCAACACGCTGCGCTCAGTATTCACGCTGGTTCCTCACGATCTCAAGAATCCGGTCTATTGCTTCCTCGTTCACGCTATAGGGGGCGAGTTCTTTACGAATAGCTTGGCGCACCAAACGCTCCTTGAAGCGGTTCCCCCGCCATCCGTCCTGCAGCACGGCACGGATGGCGTCATCCAGGCGACAAGCAATTGCGACCCGCATTTCCACCGGCGCGCCGTCCCCATATGGTTCCTGCACTTCTTCCACCTGCTGCGGTAAGATATCCTTTAAATTGTCGTAGAGCGCTTGCAGAGCGGGCGTGTCGATCTTTGCTGGGTAATCGCCGCTGCTTTCTGGCTGCTTAATCTTTTTTACCAAACCCTGAATGCGTTTCAGGTAGTCCTTGTATTCCAGCGCTTGGCGGCGGCGCTCCTCAATGAGCGCATCCAGCAGGCGGGACATTTTTTCGTAATAGGCGGGGTTAACCGCCATCTTGTCGATGATCAGGCGGCGGACATTGTTCTCGATGGTCTCAGCCATGGCCTCTGGGTTGGTGCGCAGACCGGCAGGCAACTTCCCCAGAGCCTCCACGCCGCGTTCGACGATCAAGTCCACCAGCGGCATGTCATCAAAGGAGGCGATGGTTTTGCTATCTTCGGCGTGGATGTAGGTGTCCAGCAAATGACGCATTGCTGGTTCAAACATTTTCATGTCCACATAGTCACCGCTGGCCAGACGAACCTCATCGCGCACAGCTGCGTAATGACGCACTTCTTTACGAATTTGCGTTATTTCATCCACACTATAACCGGCATCAGGCATCTCATTGGCGATAGCGGCATAGGCCCGCAGCAGCGAGCTGACCAGTTTGTAAAACTGCACGCGCTTCGGCTCGTTGGCTTTGAGCTGTTCGGCGTTTCCGCTCTCCGCGGCGCAGAAGTAGCGCAGGTAGGCTGCGGTGTCTTCAGACGGCTCCACCGGCTCACAGAGCGCTTTAACCTTCTCGCGCAGTTCCTCCAAACGCTCGCGCCCCTTTTGCAGGCGGTCCTTGAGCAAGCCGTCCACATCTTCGCGGTCGTAGCCGTCGAAAGCCTCGCCGGTGTAATCCTTGATGGACTTGGCCAGCGATTTGAACAAATCGCGGTAGTCCACAATGTAGCCGTATTCCTTATCCTCGGTGTGCAGGCGGTTGACGCGACAGATCGCCTGAAACAAACCGTGATCACGCATGGGCTTGTCAATGTACAGATAGGTCGCTGGCGGAGCGTCGAAACCGGTCAGGAGCTTATCCACCACGATAAGCAGTTTCATCCGCCCCGGCTCTTCGACGAACCGTTTCTTGACCTGCTTCTCGAACTCTTCCACCTTGTACATGGCCGTCTCTTCCGGTTCGTCGAACCACTCGGCCAGCATGCGGCGATAGGTATTGTATTGCAACATACGCTCAGTCAGACCTTCGCCCGTCTCTTCCCCCTTGATGTCATCCGGCGAAGGCCGGTAGGATGTCACAACAGCACACTTGCCCTTTAGCGGCGTTTCTTGGAACATCTCGTAGATGCGGCATGCATTGTAGATGCTATCGGTCACCAGAATCGCGTTGCCATGGCCGCTTGCCAGCCGCGGACGGGTCTCCATGTCCAACAAGATGTCGGCTACAATCTTGCGCAGACGGTCCTGGGCGCTGAGCACCTGTTTCATCGTTCCCCAGCGACGCTTGACTTGCGCCTTGGCGTACTCACTCAAGCCGCGGGTTTTGGCCTCAAACCATTGGTCTACTTTTTCTTCGGACATCAGCCGTTGATCAATGTCGCGAGCTTCATATTGCAAATCAAGAACTACGCCATCCCTGACGGCTTCGTCGTATTTGTAGGTGTGAATGTAAGGGCCGAAGATTTCAACGCTGGTGGGTTTATCCCGCTTGAGCAAAGGCGTGCCGGTGAAGCCAATGAAGGTGGCACCTGGCAGCAAGGTCTTCATGGCGCGGTGCAGCTTGCCCGACTGGGTACGGTGGCACTCATCCACGAAAACGAAAAGCTCCCCCGCCGGGCGGAAGTCCTCCGGCAGGCTCTTGCGGATTTCCTCAACATAGGTTTCGATATCCCGCTCGCTCAGATCCTCGCCGCAGCCGAATTTGTGAATAAGCGAGCACACCAGCCACTCCTCCGGACTTTGCAACACGCGCACCAAATCGGCGCCGCTACGCGTCCGACGAATGTCTTCGTCCACGCCCTTGAAAACTTTTTCAATCTGCTCATCCAGCTCGATCCGGTCCGTCACGATCAGTACCCGAGCGTTGGGAATGTTCTCGCGGATCCACCTAGCCAGCCAAACCATGGTTAGGCTTTTGCCGCTGCCTTGGGTGTGCCAGATGATGCCCCCTTCACGGCGGCGGATGAATTCCTGAGCGGCTTTGACGCCAAAATACTGGTTGTGACGGCAGATTTTCTTCGTTCCGGCATCAAAGACGATGAAATCGTGGATCAACTCCAGCAAGCGCTCCTTGCGGCAGAGTTGACCAAGTTCCCGTAGCAAGGGGTTGTCGCCCGCCAAAGGATGGGCATCGGCCTCCTTCCAGCGCAGCCAGTATTTTTCCGGCGTTCCGATGACCGCGTAGCGCAGCCCCTCGGTCTCGTTGCCGGCCATGATCAGTTGCACGGTGGCGAAGAAAGGCTGAATGAACTCTTTTTTCTGATTGGTCAGATTCTGGCGAATGCCCTCGGTAACCGAGACGCTGGATCGCTTGAGTTCCAGCACGCCCAGCGCGATACCGTTGACGTAGAGCACGACGTCGGGACGTTTGGTGTGCATCCCGGCTACCGTGACCTCCTCGGCAACCGCGAAATGGTTGTTCTCCGGGTGATCCCAGTCGATCAACCAGACGGTTTGGTGTTGTTCGCCGAGATCGGGGCGCACCCTGACGCCGTAGCGCAGCAGGCTATACACGGCGCGGTTGGCGTCGTACAGGCTCTTGCTGCCGGTGATCGCGGCGGCCTGCTCCAACTGGCGCAGCGCCTGCCCGATGATTCTTTCGCTGTGGCCCTGCGATTCCAGCCAGCGGCGCAGCCAGTCTTTTTCGATGTTCGCATTGCCCGCGCGGTCTTTCCAGTTCCCCAGGTATTCGTAGCCCAAGGCGTCGTGGAAGAAATCAATCACTCGGCGCTGGGTGTCGCTCTCGCGTTGATTGACGAGGGTCATTGTCTTCGCCCCGCGCTTTTCTGCTGCAACAATTTCAAACTCCTGCCGTCTTTAAGACCGTTAGCTCCTCTCCTGCTAGCACAGCAGCAGCAAAGGAAGATTTTTTCGACAATCCGCAAGCCGTCAAGGCTTCCATCGGCTAGAAAAGTGTGGATGGAGCCAGGCGGCGGTTTATTTGCTTTCATTAAGCGCCTCCTCAGGCTCCACCAG
>RFGF01000094.1 GCA_003695915.1 Nitrospirota bacterium | reverse complement strand
TTTCTGGCTCAGGATCCCGGGCGGCTTGCTCGCATCGAGGCGCAGCGGCAAGCCCCGCTCCGGGACGCCGCCGCGGTCAACAGCGTGCGGTGGGCGCTATGGAACCGGCTCAGATCGACAGGCTTGCCAGTCGAAGTTGGCACGGGCGGGCGGACGAAGTGGAATCGCACCAGATTCGGCCTACCCAAAACACACGCCCTGGATGCGTTGTGCGTGGGTGCGGTGGACGCAGTCGAGGGCTGGCAACGTCCGGTCCTTGCCATTCACGCTACCGGACGGGGCGGCTACCAGCGAACCCGGCTCACCAGGGACGGCTTCCCGCGTGGGTATCTCACCCGCCGCAAGCGCCACTTGGGGTTCCAAACCGGAGACCTGGTGGAGGCGGTCGTCGCCCGGGGCAAGAAGGAAGGCCGTTACCGGGGCCGTGTCGCCGTGCGCGCCAGCGGGAGTTTCAACGTTCAGACGCCAACGGGCGTCGTGCAAGGGGTCCATGCCCGTTCTTGCCGCCTGCTGCAACGAGCTGACGGGTATGGGTATGTGCAAACTACCCAACGCGGAGCCGCGCTTTCCTCCCCCGCCTGAAGGCGGGGGTCTCCAGCGCGGATAGAGGATGATTGAAGGTATCGCGATGGCGGTAGTACTCGGCTGGGCCTGTCAGAAGCCGATGGTGCCGGAAGTCGGCACGGGTCGCGCGGAACCGGGCTATCACTGGGTAGTTCAGGCTGATGCGGCATGCCGGGAGCCGTCGCTTAAGCAAGTCGAGGAACAGGAACGGAATGAGGAGCAGATCCAGACAATACATGCTGCGCTGTCAGAGGATATTCTCTCGTCTGACTCTTGTGGGGATCGCGAAATCCAGCGAGTAATTCTCTACTTTGAGAGTGGATCTTCGGAACCGTCGAATCCTGAAGTCTTGAAGTTGGTGCCCTTGATGCGACAGCGGATCCTGGCAATGCGTGTGCGCGGCTTTACGGATCCATCCGGTTCGGACGAGTTCAACCGACGCTTGTCGCGCGAGCGAGCGGAGGCGGTCTGGCGGATCTGGAAAGTGATGGGCGGGCCGATGCCGGCGGATCGCGTCGTCATTCAAGGGTTGGGCGAGTGCTGCTCGCACGGGGTCGATCCTGCGAAAGACCGGCGGGTAGAACTCGAAATTGTCAGTGAGCCGCATCCATGTCAACGCGGCAGAGAGCGAAAGGAGGTGGGGACTAGAGGGAAGGATCACACACGCATTTCCTCATTTGGTTACGGGGAAAAACAGGAAATGTTTCACCCTTAACCAAAGGAGTTGATTGATGCGAAAGTACATGACCGTACTCACCATCATGCTGGTAGTGACGGCCGGGTTGGCCGGATCGCTGGCCTTTGCCGGCGCCGATACGACCTTTTCAACCATCGTAACGACGATACAAGGATGGTTAGAGGGAAGTGGCGGCGATCTCATTGCGATCATCGCGTTTGTATTCGGGCTGGCGATGGTGGTTGCAGGTAGTTTCATCACCGCAGGCGCATCCTTCATTGTGGCCCTGTTTGCGACATTAGGGCCCTCTATCATCACCGGCATCACCACCGGCACGATGTAAGCGGTCGGCAGGATGGGATCTACCATGGCAGGGGAACCCCCCTGCCATGGTGCCTGCAAACGGAAGAAAGGGAGAAAAAATGGCGAATTTGGATGTGCAGAAGTTCGTAAAAATCCCGCGTGAGATCGATGCGCCGCCGCAGATCCTGTGGTTTGAGGTCGATGAGCTGGGCGCCTTCTTCGGGTGTTTCTTTTTCGGCATCCTGACGCGAGAGCTTCTCCCGTTTCTGGCGTTGGGAGTGCTGGCCTTGTGGGGCGCGATGCGCTTGAAGCGCGGGCGGAGCGAGGGCGTTATTTTTCATATCCTGTGGTGGTATGGGGTGTCCTTTTTCGGTCCGAAGCGAGGCCCGCAGCCGGGAATGAGCATGTTCATCGAGTAGGTATATTTCATGGAACTCAAGCTATTCAAAGATCACATGGCCAACTGGAAGTGGCTCGCCAGAATGATGTTGCTGGCCAATGTCGTTCTGGGGGCCTGTGTGTTTCTTCTCGCGCACGGCTTGCTCAAGGAAAAACAGATTTTGCATGTCCTTCCCATGGCGGTTGCCAAGGAGTATTGGGCCTCGGCGGATAAAGCGAGCGCAGACTATATCAAGGCCGTGGGACTGTCGCTGCTTCCGTATATCACCAATGTCACTCCGGTGAACGTTGATCTGCATCATGAACAGTTCCTGAAGTACGTCGCGGCGACCGCCTACGGGCGCATCAATCAGGAGCTTCAGGTAGACCGCGAGCTCATCAAAAAGCACCAGGTGAGCCGGGCGTTCTTCGTAGACAAAGTTGTCGTCGAACCGGATCGGCTCTTGGCCATGGGGGTCGAGCGGCGCTGGATCGGCCGGAACGAGATTGCCGAAGAGCGCCGGGGTTACGAATTGCGATTCGTCATCACTGATTGGCAACCGCGCGTCGTTGGTCTTCGTGTGGGGCCGATTGGCGAGGATGGGAAGAGTATCAAGGAGGAGGAATCGTGATACAGACATGGGGGATCGCGATCGGATTGGTCATGCTCACGGTGAGCGGGATCCAGAATGCGAGAGCGGAGCAAGTGGTCCGTGTCGTGGATGATGCGCCGCAGGATGTAGCGGTGAGTACGACCGGGGTGACGGTGTTTCGCTTTCCCGTTCCGGTCGGCAAGGTGTTTTCCTCCCTTACCCAAGTGCCCATCCAGGTGGAAGGCACGCATGTGGTGATCGCCAAGGTGGAGCAGCCGGGCGATCTCGTGGTTCTGAGCCGTGACGGTCAGACCGCGTATACCTTTCGCTTAACGCCGACGTCCACGACGGCTGAGACCGTCACGGTGCTCGATGAACGCCAGAAAGCCCCGCCTGCACCGGAAGAAGACGTCATCGTCAAACAGGCGCCGGATTTCATCAATCAATTGGTCGAGCTCACCAAATGGTTCGGGAACAACCAGGTGCCGCGCGGTTATGTGGCGCAATCCGAAGACGAGGCCCGCGCCATGGTGCCCGAATGGGTGGGATTGGCCGTCGAAGATGTCGCACTCTATCGGGGACCGGCCTATACCGTGCTGCGCGTAAGCCTGCGCAACACCACCGAGCAAGTCCATACGCTCCAGAATTGGGAGTGGAACGGACAGGATGTTTTAGGCGTAGCGTTGAACCGTGATCGGCTTCCGCCTGGCCAGCGGGCGACGGTCGTGATCATTCGCGCCACCGTTAAAGATCCTGGTGGGGAGCAGACGGGAAAAGACCGGGAGGAAGAGCATGGCGCCTGAATCCACACAGTCGGGAAGCGAGTTTCAGGCCCCGCGGCCGAACATGCGCGGGCCGGTCTTGGGCGGAGGCTCATCGTCGTCTTCGACGCCTCCGGGTCGTTGGGCGCCGCCCAAGTGGATGGTGGCTGTTGTCGCTGCCTTGCTCATCGGCGGGGCCTTGCTCTTTAAGAACTGGTATCGCGGCGATTCGACCGTGGTCGAGGTGTTGAAGGAAAAGAAAGCGTCTCAGGTGGGGACACTGGGAGAAACGACCATTCAGGAGGCCTGGATGGTCAAAGAGGGGAGTCGGGTCGAGCAATTGGAAAGCGAGGTCAAAAAGCTCAACCAGACGATCGGCGAACTGAAAAAAGCGCTGGACCAACAGCGCAAACAAGCGGATGACCGAGCGGCGGTGCCGCCTAAGCCCCAGTCGTCACGACAGACATCACCGCCGGTGACACCGCGTTTTATTCCGCCTCCGCCGCCCCCACCAAAACCACCGGCGCGGCAGGTCAAATTAACGCCCTCGCCGCCGGTCCCGAAGCCGAATGGTGGCCAATCCAGCCAGCCGGCTACGTTGGTACCGGCGCCGGCGCCGGAAGTGCTCAAAATCGTCGAAGCGCCGCCCGCAGAAGAGGATCAAACCGCCGTGGTCGAACGGAGCTACTATTTTCCGCCCTCGATCCTTCCGGCGCGGCTGTTGATGGGTGTCAATGCCCCGACCCTGGAGCAGGGCCAGAAAAACGCCCATCCGATTCTGATGGAGCTGACGGATCTCGCCGTATTGCCCAACGAATATCGGATGAACACCGAGGGATGCTTCCTCCTCGGCGAAGGTGTGGGCAATATCTCGAGCGAGCGTGTCGATGTGCGGCTGTTGCGGATGAGTTGCGTCCAAAAGGACGGTGAAGCCGTCGATATCGTGGTCAAGGGGATCGTCACCGATGCCGACGGCGTAGGCGGGATCAGCGGAAATGTGGTGTGGAAGGAAAAGGCGATGCTCACACGGGCGCTGTTGGCCGGCGGGGTCTCTGGCATTTCGCGGGCTTTTCAACCGTTTCGCCAGGGTTTTGTGATTTCCCAGAATGCCAATCAAGCGTTGACCTTTCCCGATCCTGAACGCGTGGGGCTAGCAGGCTTGGCGGGCGGATTCGGGCGGGCGGCCGAACAGCTTGCGCGCTTTTATACGAAGATTCTCGAGCAGATTGTGCCGGTGATCGAGGTGAAAGCCGGTCGGCCGGTCGATGCCATTATCACCGAAGGCCGCGAGCTGCCGCATGAGATTCTTCCGGACAATTCATGGGAACGAACACCGTAACGAGGAGTGGAAAATGCGGATACGCTTAAGTGTGTTGTGTGTGATGATAAGTGCGACGGGGTGGCTCTCTGCCGCAGGGGCACAGGACGATCTGGCCTACTGGCAGGAACTGGCCAAGCGAAAGCTTGCCGGGTTCGAGGTGACGGCCGTGGCGCCGAGCCCGATCGAGGGGCTTGTGGAGTTGCGCGGAACCAGTCCGCGCGGGCCACAAGTGCTGTATGCGACCGGTGACGGCCGATATGTGCTGGCTGGCCTGCTCTGGGATGTCGAGCGGAGTGTCAATCTCACCGCCGGGGTGCTCCAGGCGATGCGTCGGCAAGCCTTGGAGCGCGTGGATTTAGGATCGGCGGTGATCCACTATCCGGCGTCATCCGAGGGAACGTCACGCGGGACCTTGCTCTATTTTCTCGATCCCGATTGCCCCTATTGCCGGAAATTCCACGCGGAGCTCCCCAAACTCACTGCTTCCGGGATTCCTGTCTCGATCGTGCTCTATCCCAACCGGCGCTTACATCCCCAGGCTGTGGCGACAAGCCATGCGATCTGGTGCAGCGAGGATCGCCGGGCGGCGCTGGACCGCTGGATGAGTGAACAGAGCATGCCGGTGCCGGCATCCGATGGGTGTCGGGCGCCGCTGGAGACGGCCCGGCTTATGGCGGAAACGGCGGGCGTCCAGGGGACGCCGTTTTTCGTCTTTCCCGATGGACGGCGGCTTCAGGGCTATCGGTCGGCTGAAGAATTGATCGCGATGTGGCGCGCGCAGAAACCATAAGTAAGAGGGAGGATCAGAGGCGATGCACAGATGGATACTCCTGACGATACCGGTTGTCTTGGTGGCCTGTAGCGGCTATCGGGAAGAGTTTTCATGCCGGACCAATCCCGACTCCGGGGTCTGTGGGCGGACGCTCGATGTGTATGCCATGGGCCACGATCTGCCGGCCGGCGAGAGTCCGCAGGCGGCGGGCGATCCGGAGGGGAAAGACTTTGCCGGCGAACCGCCGCGCCCGGTGCTGGGAAAGCCGATCGTCGAGCCGCCGGAAGTCTGGCGGTTGTGGGTCAAACCCTGGCGTGACGACGGCGATACGTTGCACGAGGCGTCGGTGCATTACGTGCTGTTGAAGCCGGGGCGGTTCGCCTATGGGGTCTCGATTCCCAAATCGGTGCGATCGGCGTTTCGACGCCGCATCGTGACACCGTATACCTCGGAATTGATCGAATCGGGACGTCCGGCTCCGTCTGGGCCTCCCGGGCAAACATCTTCCACAGGACCGGGTGCGCGCAAAGCAAATCTGCTGCCGCCGGACTTTCAGCAACGGCTTCGAGCGTTGAGCAAGGGCCAACCGACATCGGGAGGCCGATAATGTCCGTACCGATCTATCAGGCGAACAAGCTTCTCGATCGATATAGTTTCAGCGAATTTCTTTTCTATCGGGCCTACGATGCCGAACGGCGTGCATTTTGGTTGGCGGACGGCCGGATCGGCGTGGTCTGGAAGGCCCATCCCTTGCCGGGCTGCGATGTTCAGGAGTTAGGCCTGTTGCACGGGATCTTCGAACAGGATTTTCCACCCGGGACGACTCTGCAAATCCAGCATCTCGGAAGCCGGGCGATCGAACCGATTCTGGATGGCTATGTGGAGTTGCGTCCCAAAACGTCTGAAAACCCGCAGGACTCACAGGACTCCTCTCATACGCGAGAGGCCCTCTTCCGCACCATGGCCGAACGCGAGCGGGAGTTTATTTTGAACGCGCGCGATATCGGCATCGTTCCCGCGACCCGGATGCGTCCCCGCACGCATGAGCTCATCATTTCGATGACCGTCCCTGTGGCCTGGGAGCACCAGCGCGGCGTCTCGGAGGACGTAGCACTCGAACATTGCTCGAGCGTGGAGTCGATGCTGGAGACCATCTGGAAAAATTGGGTCCGTCGGCTTGATGCAGGCGAATTCCGTCGACTGCTGCTCGAATTGCTCAATCCCGGACACAACCTCCGGGAATTCAGCAAGGACTACGATCCAAAGATCCCGCTTAACGAGCAGGTGATAGCGTATGACAATGCCATCGTAGTTCGGGACGGGATGATCGAGATGGACAAGCGGTTCGTCAAATCGCTGACCGTGCGCCTGTTTCCACACGAATGGCACGGAAGCAAGAATCGGGGCTTGATCGGAAACGAAAATCGGGTAGCCGATCAGATCCGCTGTCCGTTTCTGGCCTCGCTTAACTGCCTCTGGCTCGATGCGGACAAGACGAAGGCGGCGATCACCCAGAAACATGTGGTGATCAGCAACCAGGCGGTCAAAGGTGTGCTCAATATCATTCCCCAGCTTCAACGGAAAAAAGAGCAGTTCGATCTTATGCAACAAGCCCTGGCCGACGGCTACCGCCCGATCGGGCTCTATTACCATCTCTTACTGTTCGACAACAGCCCGGAAGAAGTCGAACGGCGGGCGCAGGAGGTCAAAAGCCTTTATATCCAGCAGAATTGGGAACTCCAGGACGATCCTTATATCGAGCTTCCGCTGCTACTCAACAGTCTGCCGATGCACTTGGCCAACGATGCCGCAGAACTCCGGGACCGATTGCGCCGGATGAAAACGCTCCCCTCTTCGGTCGCGCCGCATCTCTTGCCCATCTATTCGGATTGGAAGGGGTTCGGCGAGCCGGTGTTTACGTGCCTCACGCGCTGTGGGCAGACTTTCACCTTCGATGTGTTCGGGAATACGAACGGCGGCTACTCCATGACGATCAGCGGCAAAACGGGATCGGGAAAGAGTTTTTTCACCAACAAATTTCTGCTGTCCTATCTCGGTGTGGGTGCGCGCGTGTGGGTGATCGACATCGGCCGATCGTATGAAAAGTTGTGCAAAACGATCGGCGGACAGTACATCGAGGTGCGCGATCAGCTCGATCAGCTCTGCTTCAATCCGTTTTCCTATCTCACGTACAAGGAGGACCATGCCCGTGAGGAGCAAGGGCAATTACTCTCGATCTTCGAGCGGATGTGTGCGCCGCGTGCGGGACTGACGGATCTTCAGCGGTCGTTTCTCCAGGAAACCATTCAGAAAGTCTGGATGGAGGACCGCCAGGATGGCTCGCCGGAAATCGTAGCACGTATCCTGGCCGACCATCACGATGCGCGGGCGCGCGATCTCGCGCAGATGCTCCAACCCTATCGGGTTGCCGGAACCTACGGCTCCCTCTTTAACGGACGTGGCAGTCTCAACTTTCGAGACGCCTTCGTCGTGATGGAACTCGAAGGCTTCGATGCCACCCCAGATTTAGCGCAGGTGGTCCTCCTTCAGCTGATCCTTTCCGTCCAAAGCCAGATCGTCACACTGGATCGGTCGATTCGCAAGCTCTGCGTGATCGACGAGGCCTGGCGCTATTTGGTCAGCGGCGGGGAAAACAACGCCGTAGCGGAGTTTTTTGTCCTGGGCGCACGGGCCTTTCGCAAACATCGGGGGGCGATCGTGACGGTGACACAAGGCGTAAACGATTATTTCTCGCAGAAAAATCGAGCGGGCGAGGCGATTTGGGAAAACAGCGATTTTACGATGCTGTTCAACCAGCGTGCCGATTCTCTGGCGGCGCTCAAAGAGCAGAAGCGTTTGGTGATCACCGAATCCGAATACGACCGATTGACCACGGTGCATCGGTTCGGTGACGAGTACGCCGAGTGCATGATGCTGAGTACGATGGGGAATGAAACCCTGCAGATCGTCGTCGACGATTTCACGCGGTATCTCTTTTCGACCAAACCCGAAGATGTCGCGCGGCTCGACCGCTACATGCGGCAGGAGGGGCTGAGCTTGGTCAAGGCGATCGAACGGTGCTTGAGGGAGGATTGCGATGCTCGCGCGCGGAGCTGAGGTGTTGGCAAAAGAGGTTGGGGCGATCCGGCACGCGCTTGCACCCTGGCGGTGGCTGTTCGAGCATTGGGCGCTCAAGCTGGGAGTGGGCGTGCTGTTGCTCATCGTCGTCGCCAATGCTGTACTTGCGCCCTGGTATCGCCTGCTGTTTCGGGTCAGCGAATCCTGGCCGCATCATGTCGTCTTTCTTCTTGAGCGACATGTTCCGGTGGAACGCGGGGATCTGGTGGCCTTTCCCATGACGCAGGCATTGCTCGAGGCCATCCGTCCGCCCGAGCATCCGCGGCCGTACGCTACGGTCGGACGGCTCTGGATGAAACGCTTGGTGGGGCTTCCCGGCGACCGGATCGAGATTCGTGGCGATGAGGTCTGGGTCAACGGAGTGTCGATGGGCACGGTGCTGCATCGGGATCGGTTCGGCGTGCCGATCGAGCATGCGGATCTGCCGGCCGTGATTCCGCCCGGATACGGCTATGTGGCGCTCACCGACCATCCGCGAAGTTTGGATAGCCGGTATTTCGGACTCATTCCGCTTACATCGATCGAGGGAAAAGTATGGCCGCTGTTTTGACTCTCGCGATAGTCCTCGGCCTTGTCTCGCCGGCGGCGGGCCAAGCGGTCGATCCGAGCCGCTTCGAGGAGGAGGCGGCAACGATCACCGAGGCGGCTCGGGAGGCCGTCGAGCAATTCCTGCCGGCGCGCCGGAACGATGCCCGGGATGGGATCTTCGTGCTGGTCTCGTTCAGTCTCGATGGGCCGACCTTGCAAACGCTCTTCGATCAAGCCCGGCTATTGGGCGCGCGCATCCTGTTTCAGGGGCTTCCTGAACACAACATGCAGCGCTTTATGGCACGTCTCAAGGAGGTCTTGGAGATCCGGGATCGTGCGCCGGACGGAGCTACACTGGATGAGGTGGTGGCGCATCCGGCGGATGTGGCGCTCGATCCCGTGGTGTTTCGGGATCTGGGGATCGACCGGGTGCCGGCGCTTGTGATTCGGCACGGATCGCAGATGATCGCCGTCGTGGGAAACGGCGATGTCCCGCGCTATCTAGAGGTGCTGGCGCGGGAGCAGCCGGCCTATCGTCCGCTGGCCGACTGGTATCGCCGGCGCTGGCGGGGCTGGCTCCAGGGCGGGCCCACGGATGAGCCGCGCCCGGCGTTGCCGCCGATTGCGGTCTCTCAGGTGTATGCCACCGGAGTCCCCGGTGTGGCGATTGCGGAAGCCAACCTGCTGGAGGTGATCCAACGGCGCGTGGCCCAGGTCGATTGGACCGGCAAAGCGCGCGATTGGCAGCGGCGGGTTGAAGCGCGCCTGAAGGATGGACCGGGGCTGGTGTTGCCGACTGAGCGTACGACGCGAACGTATCGCGTGGATCCCACGGTGACGATCGACCATGAAGTGCGTGACGAGGAAGGCCGCCTGCTCGTGGCGGCCGGCCAGCGGATCAATCCGCTCGAGCGGATCGTCTTTCCCAAAACCTACGTTATCCTCGATGCGACCGATCTACGCCAAATGGCCGCTGTCGAAGCGTATCTGGCTACCGTACCGGCCTCGGAGGTGACGGTCATGATTACCCGCGGCGATGTCCGCGCGGTCATGGAGCGCTTCCGGCGGGAGGTCTTTTGGGCGACACGCCCCATCCTCGAGCGCTTCGGGGTGACCGCAGTCCCCGCCCTCGTCAAGCAGGCGGGAAGCGACCTTGCCGTCACGGTACTCGGCATCCACTGAAACACCCCATCTCGTATATATCAAAACAAAAGTCAGAAGAGGAACAGGAGGGCTATGGTGCGTCCTTGGCTGATCGCGATGCTTCTTTTTGCGATATTCGTGGTGGGTGAAGTGGGAGCGCCGGCGCCGGCGGAAGCGGTGTGCCCCACAACAACGCTCATCATCGATTCTTTGGTGCGGACCTGCTGGGAGTGCATGTTTCCGCTTTCCGTCTTTGGCGTCACCCTGACGAGCTTCGGAGAAGACATGCACTTGCCGGCCATTGGACCAGGATTGGCGGCGCTTCCACCGCAACTGTGCGGGTGCGTGTGCATTCTGCCCGGGGTCTGCATTCCGGGGATCCCCCTGGGGATCTGGGAGCCCAAGAATCTCGTGGAAGTGGTCCGCACGCCGTTCTGCTTTCCGACGCTCACGGGCTATACCGCCGGGTCGGCCTTTGCCTTTACGAGCCGTGGCGTGGCGACGAGCCAGCAGGATGAAGGCGTCGAGGCCAACTACCACTTCTATCACGTGCATTACTTCGCCTTTCCCCTCTGGGCGATCGTGGGGTTGGCGCTGGATATCGGCTGTCTCAACTATACCGGGATGTACGATGACCTCGATCTCTTGTATCTGACCGAGGTCGATCCGCTGTGGAGAGACGACATCCTCGCCACCTTTTTCTATCCGGAAGCGTTTCTGATCAACAATCCCATTTCCCAAGCGGCGTGTGCGGCCGATGCGTTGGCGGCCGCCGTGACCTTCCCCATCGATGCCCTCTGGTGGTGCAGCGGCTCGTGGGGGTCGCTCTATCCGGTCTCGGGCAATATCAGCGGATCGGCGGGCGGTGATCTCAAGCCGGCGGCCCTGTCCATGGCGCGGGTGCTCAATCGCCTGGCCCGCGTGGGGATGGAACTCTGGACGTCAGCCAACGGGCCGTTGATCTGTCACGACTATCCGACGTTTCAGATCGTCAAGGGTCAGTATAAATTCGAGCTCATGTATCCCATCCCCAATATTCCACCCAACTGTTGCTCGCCGATCGGGCGCACGCTCTTTCGGTGGGGATTAGGAAAGCAAGTCCCGGCGATTGGGGAAGATTACGTCTTTTTGCTGTGGAAACTCCAGCGATGTTGCATGCTCTAGCTCTCATCGTCACGGGATGCCTGTTGCTGCCGGCGGTGGCGTGGGGCACGCCGCTCGATGACCGGATGGATGCGCCGGCCCCGGCCCGGTCGTTCTTCGAGCGAGGCTGGGAGGGCTGGTTTTGGTACTGGGATCCGTCGGAAAAGCGCGAAGAGGAACCCAAAGATCTCCCGTCGCCCGAGGATGGCGCGGTGTTCGACTGGATGAAACGGGTTCCGCTCGAAACGGTCGATCTCGACCGCTTGCCGACGGTGGAATTGAAGGTGCTGCTCCAAGCCAAGCGCGAATATGCCCTCGATGATCCGACACCGGATCGGGTGCGCGAGTATTTTTTGGTCCATCGGGCGGTCTTCCGCCGTGCCGAACGGTTTACGGATTCCTGGGAGATCGCGTTGATCCGGGAACCTGAACTGGACAGCCACAGCGTACTTCCGGCCTCACAGGTGGGACAGACCGTGCGGGCGCAGGTCGAGCAGCTCACACGGCGGCAACGGATCGCGGACTTTGCCGAGCACGGCGGCCTGTTCTTCTTTTTCACCAGCACCTGTCCTTACTGTCAGGTCCAAAGTCAGATCTTAAAACGCCTTGAGGTGAGCTGGGGGATTCCCGTGTTTCCCGTGAGTCGAGACGGCCGGCCGCTTCCCGAGTATCCCGATGCCCATCCAGATAACGGCATGGGGGATCATCTGGGAGTCACAATGGTGCCCATGCTCTTTCTCGCGATTCCCGAGGAACGGTTCATGACACCGATCGGAGCCGGCTTGTTGACGGAAGAAGAAATCCTCCGGCGGATCGAGGTGGTGCTGGAAGCTCATGCAAATCCCGAGCGGCCGAGTCACAGGTTGCCATAGAACAAGGAGAACGAGAAGGAGGGAAATCCATGCGGAATCGTCCAATCACCAGGGTCGTGGCGAGTGCGCTTGCGATCTGGCTGATCGTGGGTCAGCCGCTTATGGTGCAAGCGGATGTCAACCAATCGCTCCAGGATCTCTTTACCAACTGGGGGTTGGTCAATGTGACGCCGGGCGGCGCTTATCAGAGCCAGCAGCGCGGGTATTTTACCGGCGGGCGGTATTCGTTGCGGACCTATAACGATCCGATGGCGGTGCTGAACTTTGCCGCTCCCAAGTTCGGGGTCGGCTGTTCGGGCATCGATATTTATCTCGGAGCGTTCAGCTATGGGAAGCTGTCGCGCTATGTGGACCTCCTGACGCAGTTGGGGACCGGGGTGGTCTTGGGGTTTGCCTTTCAGTTGGCCATGAAAGAACTCTGTGAAACGTGTAGTGACGTGCTCAACAAGATCGAGTCGGCGGCGCGGATGCTCAATAGTATGGGCCGGGTCAATCCGTGCGAGGCGGGGAAACGGATCGGCCAGTTTCTGGGCGATGACGTGAAAAATAACTTCCAGGGCACGATGCGGAAGATCGAAACCACCTGGGAAGGGTTTTTGGAAACAGCCGGATCGATCGGCGATGTCTTCGAAAATCGTGACACGCGGAAGAATCAGACGAGAGCCGACGCCCTGGGCGATTTAGGCGGGACCGAGGACGATCCGCGCGGCAACCTCGTGTGGATGGTCTTAAAACAGGTGGGGCTCGACGATGATACAGCGCGGATGATCATGTCGGCGGTGGGGACGGTCGTCGTCGATGAGGATGGCGAGGTCGTGCAGTATCCGCCGGTGCTGAAATTTGAGGATCTCTACGATGCCGAAGCGGGCGATCAGGTCCGCATTTATAAATGCGACGATGGGTACGGACAGTTTCAGTGCCTGCGCCCGCTGGAAGAGATGGTTACGAACCTCGACGGCTTCCGCGTGCGGACGTTTACGATCATGGATGGGATCCATACAGCGGTTCGGTCGGGCGTGGCCCTGACGGCAACACAACAGGATTTCATCAATCAGGTGCCGGTGGCGGTATATCGGATGCTCGCGGATACGACGGGGCCACCCGAGCGCGGCGCCGACCTCATTCAAAAATCGAGCGCGCTCATTGCAGCGCAACTGTGTAAGCGCTGGCTGGAATGGGCGGTCTATTACACGATCAACCGGGTCAACCGGGCCAAGGACATCCGGCGGGCCTACGCGGCCGATCTCACCCAGTGGCGCGAGCAGGCGCGCGGGGTGCTCGACGATGCCAGCCGTGAAGTCATCCGGCAGGCCCAGTTGGTGGAAGCGTATACGGTCTTAACACAAGAAATGCGCTTGCAGAATCAAGAGCATCAGTCGCGGACCAAAAAAGAGGAGGCGCGCCGATGACGGTCTATGCCTTCGGGAACGGGACTGCGCTGGGCGAAATCTTCAACGCCCTTGCGCTGGTCTTTTCGACCGGGAGCTACGAAAGTCTCTTGCGGGTGGGGCTGTTATTTTTATTGGTCGGCATCTTGCTGCTCTGGGCGTTCCAGGGTCGATTGCTCTGGCCGCTGATGATCGGCGGCTTCGTGCTGACGTTTCTGGCGGTGACGATCACCACGACGGTGACGATCGAAGATCAGGTGGATCCGCTCGCCGGACCGGTGGTGGTTGCCAATGTGCCCCTCTTTATCGCCGTGCCGTTCGCGTGGGGTTCGGAGATCGAATATCGGTTGAGCCGGCTCATCGAGACGGCGACCAGTATTCCCGGGGTCTATCGGGCGACGAACAGCAAGTTCAATCGGTTTCTCTTCGATATGCAAAAAATTCTCGATGCTCGGTTGGTGTACAGCGATCTCTATCTCAATCTCAAGGCGTTCTTATGGGGCTGTATTTTTCCCGAGATCGACAATAACAACGTCAAAGCGTTTGATTACCTCAATAGTCTCGATGTGTTAGCGCAGTTGGGGGCATTTCTCAATCCCGCGCGCTTTTCGCGGCTGTATGAGGATGGAACGGAGGTGGGAGCGCTTTCCTGTGACGTGATGTATCCGACCGTGATCCAGCCGGGATTTACCGCGCCGGGCCCGGATTACGAAGAGTCGATGCGCAAACTCCGCGTATGGTTGCAGACCGATCCCGCGACACCAAACCTCGAGCTCGACCATGTTGACGATTTGAAAGCGATGTGGAGTATCGCACAAAACAGCCGGGCACTGATCAACAATGTGATCATTCGGTATGCCTGGGAGCAAGCCGAACGGGACAACATGGCACGGTTGGGGAATACGGCGGGGTTGATGGAGATGGCGATTCAATCGCTGGGCCAGCAGTTGAAGTTCCAAGCCTATGCGTCCGGCGAGGTGGCGCAACGGCTGGTGCCGGCCCTGCGAACGATGGCCGAAGGGCTCATCGTCATGCTGGCGCCGTTTTTGTTTGTGTTGGCCTTTACGACCGGGATGGGGCGGGGCTTGGGGTTGTGGCTGCGGACCTTTGTGTGGGTGCATATGTGGGGGCCAATCTATGTGGTCTTGAATTTCATCTTGTATTTGGCCGCCCAGAATGAGACGACCCCACTGATAGCAACATTGGGTGGAGTCACGATCAGCAATCTCGATGAGTTGCGGACTTATACCGCGATGCTCAACAGTATCGCGGCCAATGCGCAATGGGGTGTCCCGCTTGTGGCTTGGGCGGTCGCGAGCGGGGCCGGCGGTCTGGCGAGCGCGGTACTTGGCAGTTTCGGAGAGGTGCGTCATGGCGCGGAGAGTACGGGCCGAACCTTCGGGCAAGGTCACGGGAGCGTGTATAGCGACACGCCGGCGGTGTCCAAACCAAGCGAGGTTCCGGAATTGACGTCGTTGGGCAGCACAGCCCATCTCTACCGGCGGGATCTTCCCGTTCCGGGCCAGGAGGTGATGTATCAGTCCGGTGCGCGCGAGATTCGGCATGCCGATGGAGGGGTCACGACAATCGGGCCAACGGGGACCGTGCAATACCGGGGACCGTATGGATCGTATACGCGCTCGCGCGATGGTCGGTTGCTGAGCGGATACGAGGTCAGAAAACGGGATCTACCCGACGGTGGAAGCCGGATCGCCCACATGCGGGCGGTAGGCGGCGATCAGGTGGAGATTTCGACGGTCGAGCAACATCCGGATGGGTCGATAATGACAGCTTCTAGTGTGGCGTCGTCCTCCGGGCATTTGATCGAGCAGAAACGCCAGTATCGAAACCAGAATATGACCTATACCGATACACTATATCGCGATGGAAGCCGGCGGGCGGAGGGGATCTATTACGGCGGAGTGGACGTGCAGACCGAGGATGGCCGAATAGACTATGTGCAGGGGACATTCCGATTTCTCATTCCGGATTTCAAGCCTGAAGGAAATAACACGATTATTGGCACCCTCGAAGGCGCGGATGGGCGTTTTTATCATGACGTCCGTGGGATTGCGCGATTCAACCCGGAAACCGGGATTCCCGAGTTTCAATCGCTGTCCGGAAAAATCGGGAATATCACGCAACGGGAAAGCGTGGTCGGCCGATGGAACGTACAGCGTCTCACTTCCCACGACGGCCGGACGCAATATCGGCGGGAAGGGCAGGGCTATTTCTGGTTCGTCGATGCCTCGGGCACGGAACGGCATGTACAAGGCCAGGTGATCGATCACGGGTATATCAATGACAAAGGTGAGTTCGTCTCGAAGCGTGCGGAATTTTACGGTCAAGACGGAGAATTGAAGGGGACTGGCGTCTTTCACGATCGCGAGCAAGAGAGCGACCCATACGGGGGTGTGACCTATAAATCCAACGTCTTTCGCGCGGTGCGCTCGGACGAGCAATCAGGCGTGCATCAGCTCCGAACAGCGTGGAACGGCGTGGAGTGGACGGGCGTGCGGATGCGGGACGGGTTTGCCTTTGTGGAGGGAAAAACACAGAAGTTTGTGACGTTGCGCTATGGAGATGGAACAGAAGAACAATTTGGGCGCACACGTCTGGAGTTTTTCGGCACACCGGTCTTCGACCGGCGCGGCAATGTGGTTGGCGTTGAAAACATTGTCGCGCGGATCAAGGGCGTTGATGGCAGCGGGTACGAGGATGTGAACGTGATTCCGGTCTACGATGCTGGTGGCGATCTGGCGTATTACCAAGTTGTCAGTGGCAAATCGAGCAATGTGTATGAAAAGACAGAGGTCCGTCCTGATGGGACGAAGGCGGCCACGGAGATTGGGGCGCAAGGCGGCGGGTTGGAGACGAATGAGTACCGGGGTCCCGTGGCATTGCACGATGTCAACCGTCGTGCGTTGACAGTGCCGGGCTCGTTGCATGCAGAGTCAGGGTTGGGTGAGCCGGTCGTGTTTGCGACAATGCGCGTGGGGGATAAGGATGGAAAAGCTTACGAAGGTACGGGAATCGCCGTCCGGGGCGATGACGGCAAGTGGCATTTTTACGAGAATGCATCGATCGCAAAGCGCGTGGCGCAAACAGAGACGTTGACATCCGAGGGGATGCGGAAGACGACCTATGCGGCCGACGGCGCGGAAACGAGCCGTTTGCACGGCGCGCAATCGGTTCAGCTTCGGCTTGGTGGAAAAACCATCGACATTCCGGCGGCCAATGTCGAGTTCTGGGCGCTGAGAGACAAAAACGGCAATGAGATTCCTGGTGTGGTGATGGTGAGCGCTGTCCATGACGGGATGCTCTACAACGGCTATGCTCGCGTTAACGATGACGGCACGCTTACGGCGATATCCGGAACAGGGAGCAACGAGTTCAAGGTTACAAAACTCGAGTCGACTGCAATAGGTGCGCAGGAGACGACTGCATTGATGACGCCGGATGAGGTGGTCAAAACACTCAAGAATTATGCCGGTGAGCTAAGAGTCTATACTTCAGATGGCCATGACAGAATCGTCAGTGGCACGCTCTCTGATGTGGCTGTCGAGCCGGACGGCTCGGTGCTGGCCAAGGTTCAGGCCGGCGATTACACGGCGGAAGGCTACGTATACGGAGAAGATGCTTCCGGCCGGCCGATCTTTGTCGAACAACATGGAGTCTGGGATGACCGGTCGATCCGGCGGTTCGTCGATGCGCACGGCATTGATACGACCATCACGGACGGTGTTGTGGAGGGCAGAGGTACAGTCCAGAATGTACCGCTCTATCGGGATGGTAGGTTGATGAAAGTGTTGTCCGAAGCAGCGGTAACGTTGTCCGGACGAGTCGATCCGAAAACCGGTGAATACGAGATCTCATCGATGCGCGTGACATCGACTGCGAACGCCGACGAATCGTATGCGGTGTATCCGCGCGATGGCGGCGGGTTTACCGTGGTGGCAGGCGGTTCCGACGAGCGGGTGATCGCACGCGGCGGCGGCCATCCGTGGGGGCTCCAGGTCACCGAAACTGACCCTGATAATGCGCCGGTGTCGTCGCATGTGCTGCCCGGTGGTGTGGTGCAGATCGGTGAGGTGCGGGATGTCGAAACCGGTGAGGTGGTGCGTGGGCCGATGCAGGTTGAGGTCCCCAAGGAATATGTCGGTCAACCGGTCAAATTCTATCATGCGTCAGGTCCGGCGCAGATAACGGTGAGCGAAGGTGGAAAGACGAGCTCCCAGATGGGCTATATCGACGAATACGGTCTGACTTTTTCGGACGGCCGGCGCATCCCGGTGCTCAACACGTTTCGATCGACGCGGGATGGGAAGATCAACAAGGTCGGCCGTCGCGAGGCGATCGACGGACAGGACGTATTCGTCGTCACGGCGGGCGATGAGAAGCAGACGTTGACGCGGGATGTGGTGCTTGATGGTGGAGATGGTGTGAAACATCATGTCTCCGCGGTGGTTGATCCGAAAACCGGTGAGGTTGTGTATCGAGACCAAAAAAGCGGAAGCCGTGTGGATGTGATTGATCCGGAAACCGGCATTCACTGGCAAATTGTTGGAGATTCTAAACTGCAAAAGTTGCTAGGTACGTTTCACCAGGTGCTGCCGGAAGCCCGCCTGTTCGGGCCGGACAACCAATCGATCATGACGCTGAAGAATGTCGATCTGTACGCATCAGGTGCAGTGAAAGATTTAGGCAATGGCGAATTTCAGCTCGTACCGGCAACCATCAGAATGTCGGTGGCGAATGACCGTTTGAACGTGCATGGTTATGTTCAGATGATCGAGGATCCCGACCGGCCGGGGCAGAAGGCGCTGCGGATCGTGGATGTCGAGGCCGAGCAGGAGTTTGAGGCCAAGATCAAAGACCCGAGGACCGGGCTGGCGATGGAAATCTTCCGCGCCGGTGATGGAAAGATATCGTATAAGGTTGCTCATAATTCATCGATGAACGCAATGGTTCAATATGGCGATCACACCTATCCCGCAACCCTTCGAGTGGTAAGCGCAACCGGAACAATCGAAGGGCCGATCGATTTGGATCATCCTGAAAGAATGATTCAGAATATGTCGCAGATAGAAGCGAGCTATCGTCTAAACGAAAACGGGCAGACGGTGACGTATACGATGAGCGGCCGTTTCGAGCGGAACGATAGCGGTCAGTTGGTGTTTGTGCCGGAAAAAGGTGTGGGTGATGCGATTATTGAACAATTTGTGGCCAAAGATGGCATGGTCGATCGTCAATCGATGTCACAAGCTGGACAGGTATTGCTTGAAATACTCGAGACCGGAAAATCGCGTCGTGAATACGATAATGCGGTCATCGATCGTCGCGTCGAGGTGTTGACCAATGCGGCTGGTGAAATTTTGCGCATGTATGAAATGGGCGAATTGGATGTGAGAAACTTGACTGATGAGCAACGGGAATTTCTCACGCTTGCGGCACAGGTCGATGTAGCGTCGCACACGTTCCACAAAATTATGCGCACGGCCGGTCCATTCGGCGCGCTATTAGATAAGTTTCGTTCGTTCAGACAAGGACGGTTTTCGTTGCCGGGCGGCGGGAGCGGACCGGCTCGGCCGGGGCCAGGACCCGGGAGGTCGATGGGAGGACCTGGACAGAGGCCGGCGGGGCCAGTGAATCGTGAAAGGGATCCTAGGTCTGGTAATTTGCTAAATACAGAGATGCGAATGCGTGAAGCGTTAGGAAATAATTCAGCAAATGAAATTAATTAACGTGTTCGTTCGATGCGCGAGCAATAAATTTTAGAGCCTTTTTTGTGTGCTTAATAAGCTCATCATCAGTATTCAATAAAGCTTTCCGTATTTTTAGGGCTTCTTCGAGGTATTTACGAGCCTCATCAAATCGTTCTCTATTGGCATAAAAGATTCCGAGATTATGCAATGAAACTGTTGTGAGAGTATGCCAGTGCCCGTAGGTTTTTTCGCTAATTTCTAGTGCATTTTTGAACATTTCTTCAGCAATATCATAACGACCTTGACGCTCATGCACAGTTGCCAGCTTATCCAACGTATCAGCAAGCCATGGATGTTCCGGCCCTAGCTTCTTTTTCCCGTCCTCGAGTGCTTTCTCAAGGTATTTCCTGGCGTCATCATAGCGTTTGAGTGTAACGTAAAGATTGCCTAAATTGTGAAGGAGTGACCCATAAACGACGGTATTTTCAATATCAAGCTGGAGTGCGCGTGTATAGAGCGATTCCGCGAGATCATAACGCTGTTGGCTGCGATGAATCATACCGAGCAAATTTAGATTTCGTGCAAGCTCTTCGTCGGTCAGCTTTACGGTTTTAGACAGATCCAATGCGGATCGCGCTAACCGTAGAGCTCGATCATATTCTTTCTTGTGATATGCGTCGAAAGCATCATCAATGTACGTCTCCCACTCAAGTTTCGCGCCTTGTTTTTTTACATCAGGCTCGACTGGTTCCGGTCTGTGGTCAAGCGGCACCACCGTTCCATCCGGCAAAACGCGCATTGGCACGGTCGGACTCGGCCGCGATCGGAGGAATCCGCCGAAGCCATCATCATCATCGAACATCGACCGCCCAAATCCGCCGAAACCACCATCGTTGAGAAGATATTTGACCGTCAGAGGGTCGAGATGTGGGATGTCCTCCGGTTTTACGATGATCGTGCCGGAGGCCTCGATCCTAGGCGGATATTTGACGACCGGCGGAAATTCGAGTGTGCGGGGGAATTCGACTTTGGACGGAAAAATGATTTGATCGGGAAATCGTATCGACGATGGACGATAAATTACCCCTGGATATTTGATAACCGACGGTCGAATAATAATGGATGGCGTACGGATGAGCAGCGCGGAGCTTGGGACGGCGATAATAATGAGTGCGAGCAGGATCAGGCAGATGCGTGTGCGCATGCCTGATATTTTAGAAAATGCTCGGAAAAGTTCAAGCAGGTGGGGAATTCGCAAACCTGCCTCCCGTTTTTGCGAAAAGCAGGTTTGCGAAAATTTCTTTTGGCAGCGCGTTGTAAGTTATTTTCAGTATTGAGCTTTTGGAGCGGTTTCACACGCTACCAAAAGAGAGAGCATTCTGAAAGCCCGAATTGCCCGTCCGTGCTTTCCACCTCGAAGGGTGTTTCACACGCTACCAAAAGAGAGAGCATTCTGAAAGAGTTTTTGTTACAGCGAACGCGGGCCTTTCACCGAGTTTCACGCGCTACCAAAAGAGAGAGC
>RFGF01000093.1 GCA_003695915.1 Nitrospirota bacterium | reverse complement strand
TGCTCGCGCGATGAGAATCTGCCCGACGTGGGCCTTGGTATAAATGTAGATCCCCGAGCCGAGTTGCCAGAGGGCAAGGGTCAGGAGCAGCAAGAGGGCGATTATGATCCTGGCTTGCAGGATGTGCCGTGTGCATTGCGAGCGCTTCGCGATGAGACGATGGGATGAACGCGTCATGGTCGTTCTCCCTGACGTGCAGTCGAAGAAACCTGCGCTCGGTACAGATAATGGACAGTCCACCACACCATGAACAGCATCCATCCGATGAGAAGCTGCAAGCGAGCGCTGGTGGCGGTCTGCGGCAAGGTGAGCGCAACCAGAATCGGTCCGGTGACCTGCGGCATGACCTTGCCCGGAGCGGGGCCGTGCTTTTTGACCTGCCAGATCGGAAGTCGAAGCTCTTGCTCGAGAATTTTCTGAAACGCCCAGCCTTTGGGAATGTTCACTGCCAAGCGATGCGTGGCGAGCGCGGTCTCCGGGGGCCGCACACGTTCTCTCTCTACGGCCACGAGGCTGGTGAATGGCGTAACGAGATGGTGTTCCAATGCTACGCTGACGATGCGCGCGCGGGCTTCTTGCGGTGCGAGCGTGCCGCGCAGACGCTCGGCCATGATCTGCGCAATTTTTCGCCGCGCCCAAACTTTTGCGACGCCCGATTCCGTCTTGACGGCGTGTGCATCCACAGTTCGAGACCAAGGTTTCGAACCCGTCGATCCGGTGACGATCAACCGGCCGTCGAGCCGATCGAGCGTCAGATTGGGAAGTTTTGCGGTCATCGTAATCGGCTCGTCCCGATAGAGATCGGGAATGGGACACGGATACCGTTCCGCCTTCGTCCAAGCCGATGCTCGGTCGTCAGGCCATTCCCAAGCGAGCGTCACATCCGTCACCATGGGATGTTCGAGTTTCGAAAACAAGGCGAGCAGGCGCTCTTTGGTTTCTGCGATGTCGCCGATGTAGGTGAAGGTCCCGCGCCCGGCCTCCGCCGCTTCCCGCATGAAGTAACTGTTGGGAGCCGATCCGATCCCGATCGTAAACAAGCGCTGAGTGCCCAAGAGCCGATGAATCGTTTCCAAGACCTGCGCTTCATAGCCGATGGCGCCATCGGTCAGCACTACGACTTGACGGAGGCGTTCGCGGTCCGGCGTTTCCGTCAATGCCAATGTGATGGCCGGAAGGATTTCGGTTCCCCCGTTAGCCTCCAAACCTTGCACGAATTGGAGCGCCGTGGCGAGATTGTCCGTTGTGGCCGGTCGGACTGTATGGAACAATTGGGCGGTCGTGCTTTCGAAGGTGATGAGATTGAAACGGTCCCGGGGGTGCAGTCGGCTCAAGATGAAGCGCAGGGCCTCTTTGACTTGCGCGATGGACGTGCCGGCCATCGATCCCGAGATATCCACGACCAAAATCAGATCGCGCGGACGTGGTCGGGACACGGCTGTCGGGGATTCCGGCGGGAACAGAACGCCATAGAGATACGTGTCCGTCTCCTTCTGTTCCGCAAAAAGGCTGACGGTGGGCTCGTCTCTCTGTGGCACGCGCCATTCCAGCACGAAATCGCGATTCGCCGCCACCGGCCCGTCGGCTAACGTGATCACTCGGGCGCCGCCGGTCTGCGTCTCGATCGTGATGGGATGATACAAGCTGGCGACCTGCTCTGGCTCGAAGCCGGGATCGAGCATGACTGTGAGCGTGACAGGGTTGATGGGATCTCGTTCAGGGTCGGCGAGTGGAGCTAGGATGTCGCCGGCATCGGGGACATCGGTCGTTCCGATGTCTCCTGCTCTGTCGATGATCGGCTTGCCCGGCACATACCGTGGCGCGACCACCATGGGAACGCGAAGGGAATAGCGATGGTCGAGATAGCGCACAGTATCTTGATAACCGATTTCAATGATGACTTCCTCTCCCGGCGCCACATTCGCCACGCGCGTGCTGAAAACATTGTCCCGTGCGCTGGAGACCAAGCTGGCCCGCTTGCCTTCGCGCTTGGCCTGTTCATACACCCGCTTCGCTTCCTCCTTTTCCTCGATCCCGCCCTCGATGAAACGATTACCGATCTGCATGCGCAGCCGGTCCACGGCTGAACGCTCGGGCAGCGGAAACACGTAGATGCCTTCGACCCATTGGTTGGAAGGGTTGTAGAAATGCTGGCGCACGGTGGTTTGGACGAGGAGTCCATGGACCTCGATGCGGACCTCGCTTTTGAGCACCGGGGCTTCGTACAACGCCCCTGGTGTCTCGCTCACGAAATACAGCCCTGCGTCGTGGGCTTCGGTATGCAGCGAGTGACTGCTCGATTTGTCGGGAGACGCGATGGCTGGTACTGTTGCGACAGAAGGAGTTCGATGATGCGCGGATCGAGCGAAGAACAGATGATAGCTGCCCCAGCCGATTAGGCCGGTGATGAGCAGAATTCCGAATGCCATGAGTCGATGCGGTGGATGCCATTTCATTGTGTCCCTCTGATCATGAATTGGATAATGTATTTCCCGTGATCCATGGATGAGCGAGAGAAGAGGGACGAAGGAGATCGTCCCTCTTCTGAGTGCTGTGCAAATCGGATCAGCATGCTCGCGGTACCGATCCCGTCTTTCCAATGCTAGGGCGTCGGATCTTCAGGTTCCTGTGGAGATTCGTGATCCGCCATATGCCCGATAGATTGCGGCACTTCCGGGAGTGGCCGATCCGATGAAGAGGTAGGAGAGAGTCCTGCTTCCAGGCTCTCGGTGGGGAATGCTCCGGCTTGTGCATGCTGATTCGCAGCCGTATGGCCGAGTTCTCGCGTGTGAGCGGATTCCGAAATCTCGCGCGAAGGCGATGACTGGATCGTGGCGATCGCCTCTTCTTCAACGGTCTCTGGTGAGAGAACGTTCGTTGGAGAAGGGGTAAGATCCCGCTGCATGGTCTGTTCCGTCGATTCCTGCACAGAAACAGTATGGGCAGCGGCATGAACCGTGTCTCTCGGAGCGATGGCGAAACTCACCCGTCGATTACGCTCGCGGCATTCCGCGGTGTCGTCGGTACAGATTGGTGCAAACTCTCCGAGACTGACGATGTGGAGGCGCTCGGCTGGCACACCGTTGTCGATAAGATAACGGCGGACGGATTCGGCCCGGCGACGTCCTACCCTGAGGTTGCTTTCGACCGATCCCTCCTGATCCGTATGCCCTTGAATGAGCACACTCCATCCAGGTTCTTTAAGTAACCAGGCGGCATGGCGATCTAGTGTCGCTCGGGCCTCCTCGGAAAATCCGGCTCGATCAAAATGGAAGTGGATGTCGTCGAGCGTGGGAAGATTCGTCGACGAGCGCTCTCCTGACGGTGCTGCGGAAGGGGCAGTCGGTGTGATGGGCGTGGTGGCCGGTTCCTGGTGAGAACCTCCCTCGTTGCCCGCTGTAGTGGAAACCAACATGGGTTTGGCCTGGTGAGCATCGGAACGGGCACTCCAATGGGCGGCCTTCGATGAAGGGGAGGGCAATTCCATGGACGTGGAGTTGGACGAGGAGGCGAGAGGAGAATGGTCGAAGGGGGTGGACCGTGTCTCGGTGATCCTCGTGGACTTCGGGGTTGAGCTCGGGGAGGGTTCGTTTAAAAGGGAATAGGTGACGTACCCCATCCCGATTGCGAGGGTCAGTGCGGTCAAGCCTGCAATAAGATCGAATCGTTTCATGGCATCTGCTCCTTTGGTGAAATGGTGAACGACGATTCGGCTGCTGCGATCGCCTATTCCAAGAGCGATGCCATGGCTGCGGCGCAAAAAAATTTGAAATATCAATGCGTTAGAAAATATGAGTGAGAGCGGAATGCGGGGATGGCGCAGGGGAGCATGCGGGGATGCGAGGATTCCCCGCATGACGACCCGGACAGGCGAATTGAGAGAGGCTGTGGATGAATGAAAAGAATCGAGTCTTTGTGCTCGAGCGTGAGGTCAGCGTTCCCCCGATTGCGGCAAGCTTGGTTTGAGGCCGACAATCCGCTAAGCTTTGGCCATGCGCGAAATACTGACGTTGAAGACAAGCCGGCGAGAGGAGCTGATCGACATTACCGAGCCGGTGCGGGCTATTCTCAAGCGCAGCGGCGTGCAGAACGGACTCGTCCATGTCTATGCCCAAGGCGCCACTGCGGCCGTCATGATCCAAGAAAATTGGGATGAAAGCGTTCAGCTCGACGTCGTCAATTTGCTTCGCAAATTGATCCCGCCTGGCGTCTGGCTTCATGATGCCCAAGACAACAATGGGGATGCGCATCTCAAAGCCGGGCTGGTCGGGCCATCGGAAACCATCCCGGTGATCGATGGCCATCTTGGCTTGTCGCGCTGGCAAAATATTTTCTTTTGCGAATTCGATGGCCCGCGCACCGAGCGGCGCGTCGTCTGCACGGTGATCCGGGAT
>RFGF01000092.1 GCA_003695915.1 Nitrospirota bacterium | reverse complement strand
CCGGCGTGAAGATCTTGATCGATGAAGGGGTGGACCGTCCTATTGTGGAGCGGCTGCGCCAAAGTGGCCATCAGGTATGGTATGTTGCCGAAATGGAGCTGGGGATTTCCGACAATGTTGTCCTGGACCTGGCGAATCGGGAGGGGAGGGGCCGTATTGTGCACGGCAGACAAGGAATATGACTATGGTGAGCTCGTATTTCATGAGACATGCAGAACTGTTCAACATCGAGCTGAGAGTGCTTCCTGTGCCTTTTGCGGGAGTTCGATACGAACGAAGTAAGACTCAGGGTAAAGGTAATCTTCCCCTGATTCATCCACTACTCGTAAATACCCTTCCTGTTCTGCCGCCTCATCATGAAGAATTTGGTAGACTTTCCCTTTCTCTAGATCATCACAATCTTTTGTCTCGATACACAGCGCAAATTTTGCCATAGCTCTTCCTGGTTAATTTATCTAGTCAAGGAATTGCTTGATTTTTATTTTTTTCTTTCCAATTCCATGTGCTTCATACCAATGAAGTTCAGCCTTTCGGATTCTTCCGCTACCAAGCTTCACGGTAGCCGTGCCCTTTAGCTTACGCCACCGGCCGGGACCAAACTGTTTGCGAAGCCGCATGATTTCTCGAATCCGACCTCCCACTGCGATTGTTTCAACATTCTCGATCTCTCCTATTATTTCAAAATGCATATTCGCTTTTCATAGTCCAGTGAAGTAGGCTGTAGTCACACTCGATTATGGATTGGCCTACCACCTCGGCAGCGCTATGGACGAACGAGATTAGAGTATAAGGCTCTGTTTCATTTTCTTGCAAGAAAATGAAAGTTGCAAACGGAACTTAGGCTGAAATGGAGAAAAAGGACTAAGTTCGATGTTCCTCGATTCAGGTCTCATCTGCTACTCCGTAGTTGACCCCCGAGGATGGAATGCGCAAGGAGTAATGGATCCCATTCTTTAGGGACCTCAGCCTAACTTCCGGACCCAGGCGACAGCAGGAGCCACACTCAATCCTAACTGAACGCGAAGTGTCGACCACCGCATATGATTCGGAGCATTAGCTAATAACCGACATATTCAACTTATTGGCTCTCTCCTTGGGCCTCTATCATCTCGTCCTTGCGCTCGAAACTTCACAGCGACTAGCTGTTGGCTCGCTCGGTCAGAATGATTTTCCTTAAGGCTGGTATGTGTATACAAGAAGTGCCCTCGGGCGTCTGTTTCCTCGGCTGGCGCATCATCTGCGGAAGGACAAGAAGTGTCACTGGCATATCGATGCGCTGACCCGCGTGGCTCGCGTGGAAGAGATCGTAATAGATGCCTCAGGTACACGCACAGAGTGCCAGTGGCATGAGATTGTTATGCAACTTCCCGGAGCTCGCATGATCGTTCCAGGATTTGGCTCATCGGATTGCCGTTGCCCCTCGCATGTGGCTTATTTTGAACAAAAACCTTCTCTTCTCTCCCAAACGCTCGATGGCGAACTATTCCATGTATATGTATATGCTCAGACATCAAAAGCCCCGACACAGCCGCTCGCAGGGGATCCCGTCGCGGTCGCCATCCACACTTCTCTGCCCGCATTGATGAAACACCGCTTGCGCCCCCTCGCAGGAGCGGAACATCCGGCAGGTCCAGCGGCGTGTGCAATCGATAGCCGCTGACCGATCTGCCTCTGGCGGTTCTGCAGTAGGTGGAGATTGCTTCTTCTCCTTTCGCCACTCCCATGGCAGTTGCCGCTGAGCCTCGGGGAGTGCCCACAGCCCACGCTTGGCAGCTCTCGCCTCTTCTTCGCAAGCAACAAGCGCACGACTGCTCGCATAGCGGCGATACGCCCACGCATGTTCCTGGCAGACCATGAGCTTTTTGATCCACTGACTGCCGACATCACTGTCCTAAACTCAGCCGCGAACTAAAAAACGCCAAGGTCTGGTCATGAGGCACTGCCGATCCGCCATGCTCGCGCATTGCAACGCCTAATAAGTGGAACGGATTCATGCGCTCAACGCCGCGCATCTGTTCTAGGGCGACCGGCGCCGGTAGGCGCACATTCGCTTCATCTACGGCCAGCCAGTGAAGAACAAGCGCGTGCTGCGGCTGCTGCGCGTCGAGCCGCTGCTCAGCCAACCGACCCCCAGCCTTTGGGCTGCGCGCATACCGCTGCCTTGCAACCCGCGGCTGATATCACCGAATCAGTGGGGCATCGATAGGGCCACGGTGCTGGTGGGTCAAGTAGGCCGGGTCTATATCGTACTGGTCTTGAAATGGTACGCCAAGAAGATCGTGGGCCATCACGTGAGTCGGCACGCGCGTACCGCCGAGTGGCTGGACGCCGTGAACCAGGCGGTCAATCGACAAATCCGCAAGCTGTCCGGATACAAGAGCGCTTGCTGATGCGCGAGCCTGGTCATGCGATGACGCAGGGCACCTCTTTCATCGGCCGTGCCGATGCACGGCGCTGTATTAGGGATATGCTGGCACGACGCTAAAGAGTGGGATGGTTCTCAAAACGGGGCGGAGAGGGCAGAGATGAGCAACCGTGCAGATGACGATAGTGTGACTTGAAAATTTTTGACAGGAGAGTAAGCTTAAAGCGGCTTATGGGATAAAAGCTTGTCATCAAACCTCCTCGAGCAATGGCGCGTGAGACAGCAAGCAATACATTTTCACCAGTGGAGCAGGCGCCTGTCTGCGTGCAGTGCACAGGCAGGCGGGCAGCAATCCGGCATTGGATCGCGGTGGAGGACCACGAGCGCGCTATCTATGCGAACTTGGGTCGAGAGCCCACTGGAGTGTGAAGCGGCGTTCAGCGAGCAGGTGCGGCCCAAGCGGCGGCATACGATGATTCATGCTCAGCACGAGCAAAGGTGGCTGGATAACGGAGGGACATTAGTAATAATTCACTCTGTCAATTCATGCCATTCTATTTAATAATGATTAAGCCATACTTATAACGAAAAATTTGCATGGTTTATGGGCAATTCCGGTTTAATTTAAACCTCCAACTTAGCAAGCTGGCACCAACAATAGAAGAAATATAAAAACAATGTTGGACGTAAAAGAAGGGGGATGCATGCACCTATTCAGAATCCATATACGACCAGGCGGTGGATCTGCAAGTATGCAGGAAACTTTTGATTATTGTAGGAAAAAAGGTTTGCTTGGAGTTGGATGGAGGACAGAATCAAACACAAATACAACTGACTGGGATAAATACTTTACAGAAGCATCCAAAATACACGACAACCTGAATGTCTGTAAATACATAAAAAAGTGGGTCGGCAAGGATGACTTGGTATGGACGCGGGACATGTCAGGAGAATATTATTTAGCAAAAGTGATTTCTGGGTGGGAATACTTTGTCGATCAAGAGGCCATAGATAAAGATATTGATATTGCAAATGTATTTAGAGTGGAACTTAAGAAAGTGGACATAGATCAAGTGCCTGGAAAAGTTGTGGCGTGTTTTAGGGCACCAAGAACTATTCAGGAAATCGCTGACGAGAAGGCCGTGGAATATTCAAAATTCCTTTGGAATAAAATTACCAACAGCAATAATTATAAAGTCGATGTAGCAAAATTTTCAGACCTCTTCATGATGCTTGACGACGAGGAAACAGAAGATTTGGTTTTCTTATATTTGCAAAGCATAGGTTGGTATGTTGTCCCAAACTCAAGAAAGGCAGATACCATGAGTTTTGAATACTTGCTCATAGATCCAAATACCGGAGAAAGGGCATTGACTCAGATCAAAACCGGCAATGTGTCACTGAATAAGGATGACTACAAAGGCTATAAGTACAAGATATTTTTATTTCAATCCAACGAGCTTTATCAAGGCGCTGATTCCACCAATGTGAAGACTATTACGCGGAAACAATTGACAGATTTTCTGATCGCGTCTTTGAAATGGATGCCTACGGTATTCAAGACAAAATTTGCCTTGGTTTCAGGGAGATAACGCCCAACAAGGCGCTGCACCGGACCGCTATTCCGCTGCGCTCCATAGCGGCCGGTGAGCTTGGTCGTCCTCCCGACCGCAGGCGACCAGTGGAAGATATGACTGTATTGTCAGCGGGGACTGCGGCGTGATCGTTTTGGTTTATGTGGAGCGGTCGGGAGGAACGGCCCGCACCTAAACGCCGCGTGATCCGCTGCCTGCGGCGGGCGAACATGCGGCTGGAGCCGAAGGCCCTACGAACCTCAGCTCAGGCGCGGGTCGTTAGGTATTGTGGCAACCTATGAATCTCGTCGAGCCGGAGAAAGGAAAACCGATCCCCGGAGTAAAGGTGCCCGCAGAAGTGTACTGGGTACTTGAACTTCCAACTCCACTTGCCGGAATGAAGTATCCTGATAAGTCGTTCCCGTGGCCGAGCCTCAGGGAGGCGGGCTTTTCTAAAGTCGTATCCCTTTCCGCGGGAAGGAGCTACAACCCAGCGCCGTTGGAGTTGTGTTTCAGCGAGGAACTCGAGGATCTCGTTCACGGTGATCGCCCAAAGGATCCGAACGCCGAACGCGCCAAAATCCAGCGGGCCGTTAATGCCACGGTTTTAGCTTGGCGATCAGGACATGGTGTAGTGGTGCATTGTTTTGGCGGACGCGGCCGGACCGGAACTGTACTCGGGTGTGTCCTTCGTGAACTCGGGGCTCGGGCCGCAGAGATAATCGACTTTCTTGATCGTGTGCATAAGGCTCGCGGCAAACCCGGCTGGCCGGAGTCAAGTTGGCAGGGCGAACTTGTCCAACATTGGAAGACCGACGCCTAACAACAGCATGCAGCTGACGGCGCTGGGACACGCCGCTGATACTGGACGTTAGCTGATATCCACCGCTTTGCACCCCTATGGATTTCACGTCGGGCCTCTACCATCTTGTGCTATCCCTCAAGACCCCACAGCGACTTGATGTAGGCTCATTGGGCCGGAAGGCTTTTCCAATGGGCTATTACGTCTATACCGGCAGTGCTCGACGAGGCCTGATCCAGCGGCTGGCCCGCCATCTGCGGCAAGAAAAGAAGTGTCACTGGCATATCGATGCGCTAACCCGCGTGGCTCGTGTGGAAGAGATTGTGATAGATGTCTCAGGTACACGCACAGAGTGCCAGCGGCATGAGCTTGTTATGCAACTTCCCGGAGCTCGCATGATCGTTCCAGGATTTGGCTCATCGGATTGCCGTTGCCCCTCGCATGTGGCCTATTTTGAACAAAAACCTTCTCTTATCTCCCAAAGGCTCGATGGAGAGCCGCTATTCCGTGTATACACCAAGAATCAAAATCCCCGGCACAGCCGCTCGCAGGGGATCCCGGCCTGATCACCATCCACACTTCGCTGCCCGCACTGCTCAAACACCGCTTCCTCTTCGCAAGCAAAAAGCGCACGGCTGGTCGCATAGCGGCGATACACCCAGGCCTGCCCCTGGCAGACCATGATCTGATTGATCCACTGGTCGCCCACATCTTCGTCCTAAGCTCACCCTCGAACTAAAAAACCGGCGAGGTGTGGCCATGAGCCGCCGCTGGTCGGCTAAGTTGGCCCAGTGCAACGCCATGCTGCTGGAACGGATCCGCGCCTTCAACGCCGAGCATCCGTTCCAGGGCTCCCGGCGCCTCTGGGTGCCCTGCGCTTGAGCGAAAGCTGGCCAGTGAAGAACAAGCGTGGGTCGGCGCGCGCGCACCGCCGAGTGGCTGGACGTCATGAACCAGGCGGTCAATCGGCAAATCCGCAAGCTGTCCGGGTACAAGGGCGCTTGCTGATGCGCGAGCCTGGTCATGTGATGACGCAGGGCACCCCTTTCATCGGCTGTGCCGATGCAAAGGGCTGAATAAGGGATATGCTGGCACGACGCTAAAGAGCGGGATGGTTCTCAAAACGGAGCAGAGAGAGCAGAGACGAGCAACCGTGCAGATGACGATATTGTGACTTGCAAATTTTTGACAGGAGAGTAAGCTTAAAGCGGCTTATGGGATAAAAGCGTTTCATCAAACCTTCTCGAGCAATGGCGCGCGAGACAGCAAGAAATTCATTTTCACCATTGGCAGGCGCCTGTCTATGCCTGCCTGTACCGACTCCAGCAGATCGATGCATCGCGCAGGCATGCCGGACCACGATGGAGGACCACGAGCGCGCTATCTATGCGCACCTGAAGTCTAGAGTCTGCTGGAGTTTGAAGGGGCGCTCAGCGAGCAGGTGCGGCCCAAGCGGCGGCATACGATGATTCATGCTCAGCACCCTAACAAGCGTCTTGACAAATGGGGAGCATGGCAATGGTCAACACCGCGTTACGGGCCTCACGTCAATTCTGGGCCTCCAGCCAACCAAACCTGTACCCAGGTGGAGTTCAAAAACGCCATGGTGAGCAAGGCAAATGTCTACATAATAGGCAAACTGGAGCGGCCAGCCGAGCGCCTGCCATCCAAGTACGGGCCCCCAGAGGCAGGGAGGCGCTAGGCGGAAATCTAGTAGAGAGTGACATTGCGGAGGAAATCCTCGACATCATGCACACGCGGCGCCCTGGGTTGCTAGGGGAGCCCGGCGCGTTTGTGCCCCGTCACGTTCACGGCTATGACGTGAGTGTTTAAGGCTCTCCGCAGAAGTGGCAGGATCGAGCAGAATGAACAGGCAACAAGACCTGCAAGACCGATTAGACCGTGCAAGGTCTTGGATCGAAGCAGCCCGTGTCCAGCCTTCGGGCCAGAAGCATGCTGCGTTCATATTTCTGTACATCGCCTTCAATGCCCTGTATGGACGCCGCCGATACGAAGGCTCGGAGGAGGAGGCACGAAGGGATCGCCAGGACTTTCTGCGGCGGCTTCGGCGTATGCACGACTACGATCTGCGCCATGGCCAGAACGTCCTGCAGCGAGCATTGGAGGCGTGTCGGAATCCGGGCATCGCCCTTATCCAGGACATCTATCTCCGAGATGATTATTGGAAGCGCAAGGTGAGAGCCGGGGAGCTGCGCGAGCAATTCAGGCGACGGGCCACTCAGGCGACAGCCTCGCTGACTGCCGGACGATACGAGGAGTTCCTTGAACTCCTCCTCCAACGCCTCACAGTGCTTCGCAACCAAGTTTTCCATGGGTGCGCGACCTACGGACCAAAATCAAAAGGGATCGAGTCACTGGAGAATGGTCTGGCAGTTTTGAGAGTGCTCGTGCCGGCCTTCCACGAGCTGATGAGCCGATATGGACAGCATTTGGACTGGCCGCCGATCCCCTATCCTCGCGTGGGCTCGGAACGCCACCCTGCTGAAGACCGGTTTGTCGAAGAGGAACAGGACGGTTCAGCCGTCGCTGATTGGTAAGAAAGCGGTCCAGGATCTGGATGATCCAAGGAGATCGATGGTCGCGATCGATCATCACCAATTAGTCCTGAGCCGATCAGTTGTGCAGGCTTGAGGCGGTATACGGCTTGCCTGAGCGAGTGGATCCGTTCAAGCGGAAGGGCGAAGAAGTCACCGCACTCAACGAAGGCGGTATCCCGATGAAGGGGCGCACCGGGACGGCAGATCAACACTGGGCCAGTGGCCTGGGAGGGATCAAAGGGACCAAGCTGGTTGCAAGGATCGGTCGGGCGCATCGGATTGCACAGGCTCCGTGGAACAAGTGGCGGTATCGGTTCCTGGAAGGCGGTAATGCGAGTAGAGGCCTGCCCCTGCAGGAGTTAGACGGCGATAACTTGCAGCTGATCATTCGCAGCCGTCAACAGGTTGGGAGGTGCCTTGACAAGGGGAGGAAGACCCCAACCCCCCGCAGCGTGCCGGAGCCAAATTGACGCTGCTTTATGACAAGCGAAACCTGGAGCAATATAGATGAATACCGCTTATAAGTAGATACTTAAAACACCCTGCCTGAGCTTTTTCTCCAAAACGTTTCAACAAGCTGGTGCTCATCTGACTCATCCTTCTTGGTGAACGGATTGCCAACGCTCATGCTCTTTAGTATTTTCGCGCAGGGCGCAATTGCCATAATTTCTCTTTTCCCTTAAGCACTTGCACGCGGACGATGGATTGCCGAGCATCTGCGGAGACTCAATGCAGGCAAATGGGTGAAACGCCACGGTGCAAGGGAGTGGCAAAACTGAACAGCCCATGGCGAGACTGCTATGGGGAGGCGATCGGATTGCGTTCCAGCATCACTGAGTACTCGTTGAGGAGGAGGGACGCACTATGCAAGATGTCTTCACGATTACCAGCCGTCATGGACTGCTGGTGGCAACGCTTGGCCTTATCGGCCTGTCCCTAGTCTCGTGTACCCAGCAGGACGACAGGGACTTGTCGCTCAGTGAAGCTCATCGCACGAAAGAGCACAGAGAGGCTGACCGATGTCAGCAAGACAAGAAGTACTTGGCGATCGGTGAAGCTCATCGCGCGAAAGAGCAGAGAGTCGCTGACCGATGTCAGCAAGACAAGAAGGACTTAGCACTCCGCGAAGCGGTTGAAAATGGCCGCATCCTAGAGGTAAAACGCCTGCTTGCGGCCGGGGCCGACGTACATACGACTGACAAGGGCTGGTTCACGCTCTACGAAGGTGTAATTATTGAGGGAGGGCGGACCCCGCTCCACCTAGCAGCTGAACATGGCCACAAGGCCGTCGTCGAGGCCTTGCTTGCGGCCGGGGCCAACGTGCATGCAACAAGCGAACATGGTCTGACCCCGCTCCACCTAGCAGCTGAACATGGCCACAAGGCCGTCGTCGAAGTGCTGCTCGCGGCTCGAGCCAATATGCATGCGACGGACAAGGGCTATCCCATACCTCACGATGGTGTAATTGTCGAGGGAGGGCGGACCCCGCTCCACCTAGCAGCTGAACATGGCCACAAGGCCGTCGTCGAGACATTGCTCGTGGCCGGGGCCAACGTGCATGCAACGAGCGACGGCTGGTTCAGGATAGATAGATACAGCGGTACAATTATTGATGCCGGAGGGGGCGGGACCCCGCTTCATTTGGCGAGTGAACATGGCCACAAGGCCGTCGTCGAGGCGCTGCTCGCGGCTGGAGCCAATGTGCATACGACGGACAAGGACGGCTGGACCCCACTCCATATGGCGGCTTATCAGGGCCATGAGGTGGTGGTGGAGACCTTGCTCGCGGCTGGGGCCAATGTGCATGCAACAAGCGAGGGCTTGTTCTGGGAAGCTAATATCGAAGGCGGTGCGATTCCCCTTTACATAGCAGCCTATCAGGGCCATGAGGTGGTGGTGAAGGTGCTACTCGCGGCTGGAGCCAATGTGCATGCGACGGACAAGGACGGTCGAACCCCGCTCCACGCAGCAGCCTACGAGGGCCATGAAATGGTG
>RFGF01000091.1 GCA_003695915.1 Nitrospirota bacterium | reverse complement strand
GGGTGCACCGGCCATCGGCATTGCGGCAGCGATGGGTGTTGCCCTCGGGGCTCAGTCCGTCCCTGCATCGGATTCGCGTATGTTCCTCCATGCTGTGGAGGATATCTGCCGAGAATTGGCGGCGACTCGACCGACAGCGGTCAATCTCTTTTGGGCGTTGGAACGCATGAAACGGGTGGCATATCAGGCGCGCGACAGTTCGGTGGCGGAGTTGCAAGCTCGTTTGGTGCAGGAAGCGTGTGCCATTCTGGATGAAGATCTCGCTATGAACAAAGCGATTGGAGCCCATGGCGCCTCCCTGATTCAGACAGGACAGCGAATCCTGACGCATTGTAATGCCGGAGCGCTGGCAACGGGTGGCTACGGTACGGCCTTGGGCGTAATCCGTCGTGCCTGGGAGGAAGGAAAAGCCATTCACGTGTTTGCCGACGAAACTCGTCCTGTGTTGCAGGGCGCCAGATTGACGGCGTGGGAACTGCATCAAGATGGGATCCCCGTGACGGTGCTCACGGATAACGCCGCCGGAGCCCTGATGGCCCAAGGCCTGATCGATCTGTGTCTTGTCGGCGCAGATCGGATCGCGGCGAACGGCGATGTCGCCAATAAAATCGGCACCTATTCGGTGGCCCTTCTCGCCCGTGCGCACGGTCTGCCGTTTTACGTCGCCGCGCCGTCCTCCACGATTGATTTTAATATTCCTTCTGGGCGCCACATTCCGATTGAACATCGTCCAGATGAAGAAGTGATCTTTCTCGATCGAACCCGGAGAATTGTGCCGGACGGTGTCCCCGTCATCAATCCGGCGTTCGATGTCACTCCAGCAGAGTACATCACGGCGATCATTACCGAGCATGGGATTTATCGGCCCATGGAGTTATGCAAACAGATAGGGCGGTCCCCTGAAGAAGATAATCGGCAATAATTACAATTGTGTCGAGCGTGACGAGGCGTGCAGCGCTCGACTCAATACCCGAGATAAATCTGAAAGGTTGTACGGTTTGACGATGACTCCTATGAATCCGAACTCTTCGGGGTGAGCCATGACGGGATCGTTCGAATATCCGCTGGACACAAATGCGAGTACGTGCGGATCGAGGGCTTTGAGCTGTCGTACCGTTTCCTTTCCGCCCATCCCTCCTGGAATGGTAAGGTCCATGATGGCAAAACGATAGGGCTGTCCATGGGCTCGGGCCGCCTGATAGCGGGCAATCAGTTCGTTCCCGTCGCTTGTCTGGTCGACCTCGAATCCGAGGTGGCAAAGCATTTTTGAAAGGATATCCCGGATATCTGGTTCATCGTCCATAATGATGACACGACCGGTTCCCGTGATCAGGTGATCATGTTCCGCGGGAACGCGAGCGATAGCGTTAGACGACGAGGCAGGGAGATAGAGATGAAATGTCGTTCCCACGCCGAGTTCGGAAGTGACGGTAATATGACCGTCATGCCGCTTCATGATGGAATACGTGGTGGCCAATCCGAGTCCTGTTCCACCTTCTTTGGTCGTAAAATAGGGATCGAAAATTTGGGGAAGGTGTTCTGGTGCGATACCGGTTCCTTGATCTTCGATGGAAATCATCACGTACCGACCTTCTTTCAAGGGCAACGGTGTGTCGGGGGCCACATGGGTGTTTTGTGCACGCACGGAAATGATGCCGCCATGGGGCATCGCATGATCGGCGTTCATAATGAGATTTTGAATGACCTGGCTCATTTGTCCTTCATCGACTTCCACGGACCAAAGGTTTTCCGGAATATCGATGACACATCGCACGTCTGAGCCTCGCAGGGCGAATTCGATCGTCTCGGTGATAAAATGGCCGATGGAGGCGGTATTTTTGACTGGCGCCCCGCCTTTCGCAAACGTGAGCAATTGTTTCGTTAGGTCTCGCGCGCGGAGACAAGCCTTTTCCGCTGCAGCGAGTCGCTCGGCGATTGTGGTGTGAGAGTCCGATTTGTGTTTGGCGATCAGCATGCGGGCTAGACCGATATTGGCGAACGCCGACGTCAGAATATTGTTGAAGTCGTGGGCGATTCCACCAGCAAGGAGCCCCACGGATTCCAATTTCGATGCGCGCAAACGTTCTTCTTCGAGATGCCGGCGTTCGGTAATGTCGCGAGTATCGATGATGGCGACAACCTCGCCTGCCGTGGTACGGAACGGGCGGAAATGGCTTTCGAACCACCGCCAGGTTCCGTTTTTATGCTGCAGCCGGCACATGATCTCACCTGGGCAAAGGTTCGCTACCTTTTCTGCAAACAGGCGTGCCACTGCCTCGCGTTCGTCCGGATGGACAAAATCGAAGAAATTGTACCCGGTCATGTCGACGGCATCGTATCCGAGCACAGCCAGGCAATTCGGACTCAAATACAATAGGCCTCCGTTCGGGGTCGTCTCGATCATCAAATCATATGCATTTTCGACAATCGCTCGATAGCGTTGTTCGCTGTCGCGCAAGGCTTCCTCGGCTCGAGTCCGCTCCAACTCGCTCGCTGCTCGAACAGCGAACATCCGGACGATGGCCCCTGCCGTTTGCACGTTGGATACCGGTGTCCGGCCCAAGACTATGAGAAATCCAATCATGTGCCCCGATGATCCGAACAGGGCCGATCCGATATAGCTCCCGATGTTCCATGGCCCGACCACGGGATCGTTCGAGAATTCCGAACTCGCGGCACAGTTGAAAAAACAAGCTTTCGAGGAACGCACGCGCGCGATGAATGACTGGGGAAAGGTCCACGGAAAATTATCAAGGAATTGGTTGCCTCCCCAGACGGCGACAGTCATGCCTTGGTGAGTGTTGCGCCCTGGAAATTCCACTAATAACGCATAGTCCATGTTCAAGGCTTGAGCGACGTCGCGGACCAGCGTCCGAAAGAACGCGACTCCGCCGGTTCCAGGCGTGCCTTGGATTACATTCCGCAACGCGTCTTCAATCCGTTTGTGGTCTGTGATATCCTTGACGATGGAAACAGCCCCCCATTGTCGCCGCTCTTGATCGAATAAAGGATAGCACGATACGAGAAACCATCCGTCCAGCGCAGGCAATCGTGCTTCGACGGTTGCGCTTAAGGCACCGGACAGCACGGAATCCCATGGCGAAGGCACCGTTGTGTCTTCGGTTCCGTAGTAAGGGATGCGATAGTGTCGTCCGATCAATGACGACCGCAGATGAGGAAAACGGTCGTAGACTGCCCGATTGGCCCACAGGATATGACCTTGGCAGTCGAGAATCATGACCTGTTCCGGGAGCGCATTGAACGCCGCTTCCCACTGCTCGGGTTCGATGGAAGCGTGTTCCTGAGGGAGGGATCGAGGAAGTATCGGTTCGAGATTCGCCAATCGACGGCGGAGTCGATCGATTTCCTGAAGCAAGGCGTGCTTAGTGGGGTCTGAGGTTTTCATCCTCTCGTGCATCGGAAGCCTGGATGGAAGAGACTCACGTCTTCGAGTACTGATCGGGAATGGTCAAGAAATACGCCTCCGTCGGAACCGACACGGCGATGTCGATTTCGACACATTACCACACGACTTTAGCAAAGAAATCGGCCAATTCCGGATCGAGGCTGGTCCCGGCTTCCCGCCGCAGATATTCTCGTGCCTCGGGAATGGGAATAGGGCCAAGACCGGTTCGGCCAGTGACGAGATTGTCAAATACATCGGCCAAGGTCACGATTCGTGCCGCTAGTGGAATGCGATCGCCGGACAGACCGTCGGGAAACCCTGTCCCGTCGAACCGTTCATGATGATGTCGAAGAATGCGATAAACCGGAGTAGGAAAAGATAATCCGCTCAGCATCCGTTCACCGATGACGGGGTGGCATTTTTTCAGCTCTTGCTCCTGTTGGGAACGCGATGCGTTGAGCATCAAGCGTTCTTGAATACCGATTTGACCGATATCATGGAGATAGGCCCCGAGTTGAATGGCCTCGCATTCCGCTGATGAGAGGCCGAGGTGTTCGGTCAGGAGCGAAGCGTAAAAACTGACGCGGCCGGCGTGTTGAATCAATTCAGGATTTTTCGCCCCCAGGATGGTCTCGATATGTTGGATCGTCGCTTTGGTGTCACTGTGATCCATCCACAATTTCCCGAATGCCTGCAAGGCTTCTTGAAGAGAACGAAGTTGTCGGCGACGTTCCAGCGTGCGGTTAATCACCTCGAGCAACTCCGCGATGTTGAACGGCTTGAGTATGTAGGCAGAAATCCCGTGGCGAATGGCATCGATGGCCGATTGCAGTGTACCGTATCCGGTAATGATGATTACCTCGACTTCGATTCCTTTCCGCCGCAGCTCGCTGAGAAGATCGAGCCCTTGCTGATCGGGAAGTTTGAGATCCAGGGTGACGAGGTCGATTGGCTGTTGATCCAGGATTTGCAAGGCAACTTCTGCCCGGTCGACCGTAAATAAATTGTAATAAGGAGACAGGACGGTGCGTAACGCTTCGCGTGGGCCGGCTTCGTCTTCCACAATCAAAATAGATGGTTGATTGCTCATCGAGCTCGATGGTGCCAGAGAGATCATACCTGGATTCTTCGCTTGCGATGGGCGGCGAAACTCATGGTGTCATGTTCGAGCGTGCAGAGCTGGATCCTGAATGAATCATCCATGACGTTGATGGAGCAGTCGGTCACGATTGCCGTGATCGCAATCGGAGCGTGCCATCTTGAATCACCAGATCCTGAAACAGTTCTTCGAATAATTCTTGTATCACTTCGTTCGTCAAGTCCCGGACATCTTCGGGATCGAACACCATCACCGTTTCCGTTCCGTTCGATCCCAACACCATGCGGACCGTGCTTCCATCGATCACGTTTCGAGCAGAGAAGGCCACTTTCACATCCACATCGATGTCCGTAGCCAAAAATCGGCTTTTGGCGTTGGCGGCAAACGAGAGAATGCGTCCAGAGAGAATGACGCCCTTTGTCAGCGCATCGGCTTGGGCTTTGTCCCGAAGCCAGGTGGCCTGCCAACCTCGTTGCTGCAAATACTCCACAGCCAAGCTTGCCATGCCTTTGCCCATTTCGCCTCCCCAGACCGTGAAATAGGTTAATCCTCCTCCCCAATGCGTGCGCACGCCTAGTCGATCTGTAACAGGTCGTGCGTCTTCGAACGTGAGGACATAAATGGGAGGCGCATTTGGAGGCGCCATATATTCGGTGTTCCGAATAGGAAGGGCTTGAAGATCGAGATCGATAATTTCTCCTTTTCCAGCACAGCCCGAAAGGCCGGCCGCGATCAAGAGAAGCATGAAAAGAAAGTAAGTCCCAATGGTATGTGAATCGCATTGTCTCACAAGTGCGACCTCCTGTATCGGCATCTTGAATGAAGCGAAAACCATGCTGTTCTAAATGATGAACAATGAATGGAAGCGATGGCCTTGGAGACGGAAACGGACTGAATCCGTCGCTGACCCTATAAAGGGTAAAGGAAACGGCTCCTTATTTCTAGCCCTGATATCAATTTGACGATCGACAGAGGATGAGTTTGGTAGGCCCGGCAGAAGCCGGTTGTCAGAATCGCTCGCCTTTCGCGAAGCGTACGCTCGATCGAAGAGGGGGCAGTGGCGATCCGGATTCCCTTGACTTTGTTGCAAATTCCTTGACAGTATGCCTTGCTCACATCTTTCGTGCATGTGACGAGGTCGCTATTATGTGGAAACGCAATTTTCTTTTTCGGGCCGATGAGGCGGTCCCCCTGGAGCAGACCGAAAACGAGCTCTTTCATGAAACCGATCCGGCCCTCGACAGTTCAGGCTTGCACATGGACAAATATCTCTCCGTGTGGTTACAAGGAGAAGGCACAGAAGAACGACCGTCGATCTATACTAATGTTTATGTCAGAACCGCGACGCTCGATCCGGTGAAGCGCGTTGGGTTTCTCCAACCGCTTCAGGGTCGCCCTCATCAAATCAAACAACTCTTGACTCCCGCTCAAAAGGCGTTCCTGCGCGAGTGGCTGTCGACGACCTATCCATCGGCTTGGGAACAAGCCGATGACTATTTTCAGGACATTTTCCAAGACGAGTAACTAGTTCGAAGTCTTTTGATAGGTCGCTCATGCAATCGTTCCGAGGGCGCTCGGATCGACACGGTTCGAGGAAAGCATTTCTCCCGGTGCGTAAAATGCTCTGGGCCGATGTTTGCAAGGAGCGGGGTATGGATCTGAAAACCGATGTCGTCATCGTGGGAGCCGGCGGTGGGGGAGCCGTACTGGGCCTGATCTTGGCTCGCTACGGGATCGATGCCGTAATCGTGGATCAGGCCGACGGACCGCCTCATGGACTGCGGGGTGAGATTTTACAACCTAATGGACAACGTATCCTCGATCAACTGGGTTTGTTGGAGCACTTACCGTCCCACGCCGTTCGGCCGGTTCGACGGTTTCATTTTCGGAGTCCGGGTGGACGGCGTTTGTGCACCATCGACTATGACTTACTCCCGGCTCCATATAATCGTGCGCTGGTGACATGGCCGAATGTCGTCCATCAAACAATTGTGCAGGCGTTGGAAGATCTTCGTCCAGGCTGGATCCGGTATGGCACCTCGTTTCGGCGCTTGGTGAAGCACGGCGAGTCCATCGTCGGTATAGAAGCCGAGCAGCATGGCCGCCCCGTGCGGATCGGCGCTAAACTCGTCGTCGGAGCGGACGGGCCTTGTTCGAAAGTCCGAGAAGCTCTGGGCATTCGAACCGCACTCCATCGCTATCGCGAGGGCTATCTTGTGGCGATGCTCACCTGCCGGGAGGGATTGGAGGAAGCGCAATATTACGTCGGTCGGCGAACAATTTTAGGAATCTTTCCCGGAGCGGGGCATCGGGTTTATGTGTTGTATATGATTCCCTCCGATGCCTTGCCGCAGCTCCGTCTGGAAGGAATCGACAATCTTCGCAAGCGGTGGATCGCCATCGATCCAGCATGGCACCGCACGTTCGCCACGCTTGAGGATTGGGGGCAGACGGCGTTCATGGGAACGGGGCGCGTACGCGCGAAGACGTGGGTGTCCGATCGAGCCGCGTTGATCGGCGATGCCGCGCATGGGATGAATCCTCATGCTTCACAGGGCCGCATGCAAGCGATGGCGGACGCGGTCACGCTCGCTGATGTCATTCGCCGATGCGCCGAAAAAGAAGATTGGTCCGCTTCCGCTCTCGCGCACTATGAACGTCTTCGTCGGCCCCAAGTGACAATGCTTCAGCGATTGGCCGACGAAGAGGTGATGTTCTGGAATACGGGGAATCCCGTGTTGGCCTGGTTGCGAGATCGGGTGTTTGCCACGATCGATCGCAATCCGCGCTTGCAGTATCAGGTGTTGTCGGCGACAGCCGGATTGCGGCAAACGCCGCCTTTTAGTTGGCTCGACCGTCTGCAGGCCGCCGGGTTATTGCCCGATCCCCGTGCTCATAGCCTCCCGACAGATATCCCAGCGCTTTGAGGCATGCGTGGCTCTCCCTCGGCGTTCTGCGATACACTTTTTCTATGATCGACAGTTCATTTCCTGAACAGGTCCATGCTCTCCTGATTCGCTATCGCAAGCAAGCCAGCGATATCTTGGATGGCAACATGGAGGCCTTGGTGGTCTATGGGAGTCTTGCACGAGGAGATTATCTTCCGGGTCGCTCGAACATCAATGTCTTGTGCGTTCCCCGGGAATGCTCGCTCCAGGCTCTTGCGCATTGCGGATCCATCCATCGACGGTGGGGAAAAGAGGGGATCATCGCTCCGCTAGTCCTGACCAGAAACGAACTCACCCAGTTCAGCCATCGGTTTCCCTTGGAATGCTGGGATATGAAAGAGCAGCATGTTGTGCTGGAAGGGTGCGATCCTTTCTCCGACTTGCATGTCGATGATACGCATCTGATGTTTCAATGTGAACAAGAGCTGATCGGCAATTTAATCCGCGTCCGGCAGCGATATGTCGAAGGATTGGCGCGCCCGGAAGCTATTGCGGCTCTATTGCCTATTTCGCTCAACAGTCTGCTGGCCTGCTTTCGAGGGCTGTTTCGGGTTCTCGGGTATCCCGCGAGCGGCCCGACCACCGTCCTTTTGAATCGTCTTTCCGAGACACTTGGGATCGAAGCGAAGGCGTTTGACGAGGTGTGGCAAATGAAGCGAGGCCTCAGTAGCCCTGGGGCGTTAGAATTGCCCAGACTGCTCGAGCGGTATCTTCATGGGCTCGAACAGGCCATCGCTCGATTCGATGAATTGAAAACAGAAGGACGTCGATGATTTTGGGCCCGCGATCTGCCTCCATGACCGTATGCGTCGTCTTGCTGGCGATGCTGGCTGCAATGCCGGCTCGGGCGGTACAGGAATTGCCTCGACCGCTTGGTTATGTGAGCGATTTCGCCGGCGTGCTGTCCCCGGAGTGGTATCGACAAATTCGATCGGTTTGCAAAGACGTGGAAGTCAAAACGGGCGTCGAAATGCTCATCGTCACGGTACCGAGCATCGAGCCCATGAGACATGCCCGCAATTATGCATCGGAACTTTATGAGCAGTGGCGAATCGGGACTGCCCAACAAGAACGCGGAATGTTGATGCTGGTTGCGATCGAGGAGCGGCAAGCCGTGGTCGTCCTCGGCCGCAATCTCTTGTCCGTGATCGATCGGCAGACGTTGGATCATGTCTCCGATACACTGTTGGTACCGATGTTTCGAACAGGTAGATACGGGCAACATCTTTATCAAGCCGCCGTCCGTTTGGCCACGTCGGTCGATCACTTGTCGGCTGATCGCCGTCGGCCGAGTTCGACGGGTTTTTGGCTCAATGCAGGGATGGGGGCCTTCTTGCTTTTCGTGCTCTGGCGATTTGTTCGGCCGGAACGTCGACATCCCTTTCAGCGTTGGCGCCGTGGCGAGTACTGGGGAACTGGTCAGGGAGGATGGGGCGGAAATTTTGGCGGATTTGGTGGAGGCATGAGCGGCCAGGGGTTGGGATGATTGGCAGAGTCGTCAGGCCAAGTTCGTCGATGGCGGCTGCTCAAAGCTTCGAGCAAGCCCGGCGTGATTCCGTTATGATATGAACTCGGCATCGAGAGGCCCGATGCTATCGCGGAGCATTCCGGCACGGTGTAGGCCACCGGTGTGTGTCCGTTTCCAGACTGTGGTGGCCTTACGTTCTGCATTGTTGGTTGTATTGGGAACGCTCTTGGGAGGCTGTCTCGGTCCGACGATTCACCGCGAGACGATTTTTCGATCTGTGCCGCCGTATTCAGGCCGCGTAGATGTTCGCATTCATCCTCGTGGATCAACCGGCGAGGTTGTGTTTGAGACCGACGTGTTGGTTCAGGACCCCGAGAAATTCTTAGCCGATGAAGCCTTCCTGCAGTTGATGCAAACGCGTGCAGCCAGGATGGGGGCTAATGTCCTGGTCGTTCGATGCCAAGGGCACACACCGACGGGTCGCGTCCTATGTCATTTGAGGGGATACCGCGAATAGCAGACATGTCGATGATCGGAAGCGTGCTCCGATCATTCGTCTCCAGAAAATGCAGACGGTTCAGAGATGGATCAAGCTCTGGTCTGATTCAGGTGCGATCAAGACACAAAGGGAAATGCTCACGATTAGTTCCGGTTGTGCCATGTCGCAGGCCAGAAAGGCCCTATCGACGGGATGAGCAAGGCGCCATGTACATCATCACGATGTTCATTGTCGTCATGATTGGCATCGCGCTCATGGTGATCGGGCAACAGTGGTCTGTCGTGATGAAACGGGAGCGGGAGGCTGAGCTCTGGTTTCGTGGCAATCGTGTCAAAGAGGCGATCGAGCGCTACGTGGCCGATTACGACGTGATGAAAAGCGTCCGCCCGCATCGTTATCCCCAGACACTTCAGGAATTGACGACACTTCCTAAGCGCTATTTGCCTGTTGTGTATCAAGATCCGATCACGGGTGACGATTTTGAACTGATCAAATCGGGAACAGACATTCGCGGCGTTCGGAGTCGGAGTCTGGACGTTCCTTTCGATCAGGTGCGGTTCAAACATGCCAAGACGTATCATGATATCCGCTTCGAAGCCATGCCAATGAATACGAATTGCCAACCAAACCCGAATAACCCGCTTCTACCTTGCCAACCGAATGTGCCTACCCCGTCCCAGGCTGATAAAAAGGCCGATATTTCTCAAATGTCTTCGCCATGAACCGATCCTGAGTCAAAACGGGGCGCTCGATGAGAGCCTTGCAGCAATGGCCTAGGGCGGGGATCTGTCGGAATTGGCGAAGATTCGGTGGAAGAAGCGGTTCACGATCAGAGTCGAGTATCCGAAAAAATAACAGGGCCTTCGTTTTTAGCCGCGCCAGCAAACGGCTGCATCGATGCATGACGAGCTCGTCATGGAGAAGAATCTTGGGAAACGCTTCACAAAAGGGCTCGTCTAGCCAGAATAGAAGGACTGTGTTAGGCTTTTTCGAGATGTCTGAGCTAGATGATCGGTTTGGTTCTCGCCTGCTTTGATCCTGTCTAGTCTTCGTTCCTTGTTGCACCCGATGGTGGTGGGATGCAGGGCTCAGCGTTTTGGATCCTCGTGCATGTCTTCATAGGGGGGCTCTTTCTCGGGATGCAAGGATGTGCGCATCCAAGCCTTCGTTATGCCGAAGAATTGGCAGCGAATGGCCAATGGGATGCCGCCATCAATGCCTATCGCGACTTGCTCCGTGAAGACCCTTTTAACGACGACCTCACTCGCCGGCTGAACGAAGTCAAGACGCGGGCGGCGCAAGCACACTATGCCAAAGGACGCGAATGGTTGAAAGCCAACAAACTGTCGGAAGCATTACAGGAATTGCAAATTGCATTGGCGTTGAATCCCGAGCATGCCGAGTACCACGCGGCATTGGCGGATGTCCTCCGTTTGAAGGATGCACGGCGAGCCTTGGAAGAGGGGAGGAAACTGCATATGCTGGGACGGTTCGACGAGGCGCTGCAACAATACGAACGTGCCGTCGAGTTGGATCCCTCCTTGACCGCTGCCCTGGACGGCATTACAGCTGTGGCTCAGCAGCAGCAAGCTCAGGTTGCGCTGGGCGAAAACACAGAGCCAGTCACGCTCCGATTTCAAAATACCCGGTTGAAGCAAGTATTCGAGATTCTGGCCAGAACAGCCAATATCGATATCATCTTCGATAAGGATGTGCGGGACGATTTGATTACCATCTTCACCAGGGATACACCGTTCGAGGAAGCGTTGAATCTCATCTTATCGACGAACCAGCTTTTTGCTCAGCGTGTAGGGCCGAAGACATTGTTGATCATCCCCGATACCAAGCAAAAGCGGGAGCAGTACCAAGATCTTCAAATCCGAACATTTTATCTCTCGAATGCCAAGGCCAAAGACGTCGCCAACATGCTGCGCACGATCCTGGAAACAAAGCGAGTCTATGTCAATGAACCATTGAATACCGTCGTGATTCGGGATGAGCCGTCGAAACTCCAGTTGGCTGAACAGGTGATTCTGGCGAACGATCGTCGAGATGGCGAGGTTCAATTGGATGTCGAAGTGCTGGAAGTCAATCGGACGAAGACCAAACGGATCGGGCTCAGCTTCGCGAAGCAAGTCGGGGCTGGCATCTTCCCGCCAGGGACCACGGCATTCAGCAATGCCCTGCAGACGTTCACGTTCCGACAGCTCACCTCGATCGGTCCGGATTCCTATTTGTTTACGTTTCCGGGGAGCATTCTCTTGGAATTCTTCAAACAGGAATCGGATGCTAAAACATTGGCCGCGCCAAAAATTCGCGTGTTGAACAATCAAAAAGCCACCATCAACATCGGCGATAAACAACCGATTCTGCTCTCCACCACCAACGTCTTGCCCGGTCAGGCTGCGACTGGCGCCGTCCCCACGACTTCCACCGTCACGTCCATCGAATTCAAGGATACGGGAATCAAACTGACGGTGGAGCCGACCATTCATCTGAACGAAGAAATTTCTCTGCGCTTGCAAATCGAGGTGACCAGACTGGGAGATCGAGTGGTATTGCAAGCCGAGCCGGAAATTTCACAGTTTCGGTTCGGGACCAGGACTGCCGATACGGCCCTGAATCTCAAGGATGGCGAGACGGTCGTGATCGCCGGTCTTCTGCAGGAAGAAGATCGACGGAGTCGGGAAGCGGTTCCGGGTCTCGATGAGGTGCCAGGCTTGAAGGACTTGTTGAGCAGCACGAACAAAGAAAAAATTACCACGGAAGTCATTTTGGTCATTACCCCTCATATCATTCGGAGTGTCACACCGCCGGATTTGGCCAAACAGACGTTGTGGTCTGGTACGGCGAAGCAATTTTCCACCAAACCGCTCTTTTCTAAGCCTGCGAAACCCTCGCCGTTGACTCTGCCCACGATCGTTCCCGAGGAAGAGGCAAAGCAACCAGGTCGAGAGGATGGCCATCTCCGATCTGAAGCGAACGTGCAGGCCCCCGATGTCGCGACCGTCGCGGCTCGTCTCGAACTCCAGCCTGCCGAATTACAGGCTACAGTAGGCGATACGGTGCACATGGTGTTGACCGGACAAGCGCTTCCGCCTATGGAACAAGCACGCATGACCTTGGTGTACAACCCTCTGGTGGTCGAGTTTGTCAAGGCAAGCGAGGGAGCCTTGTGGACCGACAAGAAGGTTTCTGCGAATCTCACGGTCTCTGCCGTTCCGGCATTAGGAAAGATTGTGCTGCAAATGGGACAAAAAGGGCGTCCGGTCGGCGGAACGGGCCCATTGGCCACTCTTACCTTTCGCGCGAAAGCTCAGGGCCAATCGCCGATAGACATCCAGCACGCTGTACTGAACAGCCAAGATGACACGCCGATCCCTGTAATCATGAAATCTGCGACCATTCTGGTTCAGGAATAATTTCTTCTCTGTATCGATGAGTCCGTCGAATCGAGGCTTTACGCTGATCGAGCTGTTGATCACTGTAGCGATTATCATGATCTTGGCGTCCGTGGCCCTTCCCATCACCAAGATCGGGGCCAAACGGGCCAAAGAACTCGAATTACGTCAAGCGCTGCGGACTGTCAGAACCGCCATTGATGAGTTTCGTCGCGATTGGGCGCGAGACGGGAGCGTCCTCGTTGGACCGCTATGTGTGAAAAATCAACTGGCGTGCAAAGAGCACACCGGTGTGGCTGGATATCCCAAGACGTTGGAAACGCTGCTCAAAATCGAGCTGACAGGTTCCGAGGCCCAGCGCGATGACACACCCGGTGTCCGCCGATATTTGCGAAAGATTCCAATCGATCCTATGACGGGGACGACCAAGTGGGGTCTTCGATGTTATCAGGATGATCCTGATGTCGATCGCTGGTGCGGAGAAGATGTCTTCGATATCTATACGACGAGTTCAGGTGTGGCCTTGGACGGGACGCGGTACCGGGAGTGGTGATGCGCAGATGGCGGTGTTTCACGATAACCGGCTATACCATCCTCGAACTCATGATCGTGGTGGCCATAGCCGGCATTTTGATTACGCTAGCGATTCCGTCGTTTCAACGTTCTGCGATCAAGGCCAAAGAAGCGGCTCTCAAGCAAAATTTATTTACGATCCGCACGGTCATCGATCAATATTACGCGGATCGTGGAACGTATCCACCGACGCTGAATACGCTGGTGGAGAAAGGCTATCTTCGGGAAATTCCTATTGATCCGTTTACGCAATCGGCGACAACCTGGCAGATCGTATACGAAGAACAAGAAGAGTATGAAGGAGAGCCTGCCGGCGTGTACGATGTGAAAAGCGGGAGCGATCAGATCGCTTTAGATGGGACGCGATACAGCGAGTGGTAATCGAATGACGACACCAGATCGAATACCTTGCTTTATGGCCTCGATATTGCTCTTTGTGGGGGCCTGTGCGCATGAGTCGACTCCGGCTGCGAGGCCGGTATCCGCTCCGCATTCGGCTATGGTGTTTCCTGGAACCGTGATCCAGGATGCACGACACGAGACCCAGCGGTTACGGTCGGAGTTGGCATCGGTCAAAATTGCAAGCGCGAAACTTGCGGCTGAGCTGAAAGCGTTAAAAGAAGAGGCCCAACATCTTCGAGCACGGGAAAACGAATTGGGCGCAACAGTCCAACGGCTTCGAGAGCAGGTGGTGGCGTTGGAAGCCGAACGCGATCGGTTGAGGCGTCAGAATGCCGAACTGCAAGCTAAAACGGTGGCTCTCCCTTCGTTTCAGCGCATGGCCGATCAGCTTGAAGCCCAGCAGGCGCTCTTGCAGCAATTGACCGGATCCGTGCAATCGCTCACCGCGGCGCTGGACGAGATGAAGCAAAATGTGCTCAAAACTCAGCAGGTCGTGTTGAACCAATCGCTCGAGTCCGCTGCCGTTGCAATGGCGGGGGCCGATGGTCACAAGCCAAAAGGGTCGGTTGGCCATGTTCGCACGCTTGTCGTCAAGCCGGGCGATACGCTCTGGCGGATTGCTCGTGCTCATGGCGTGTCTATCCCGGATTTGCAGCAGCTTAACGGATTGACGTCGTCGCTTATTCGGGTCGGACAGCGCCTCAAAGTGCCCATGGTGTCCGAGCGCACACACGAAGTTTCATCGGCGCCTGCGCCAGCGCCGACACAAAGCCGGCCCTCTTCTCCCAATCCCAAGACCTCACGGGGAGACGCATCGCGCACTGACACGACGACGGACCCTACCGCCTCGCAGTCTCGCGATCATCAGCGCACGGATTAAAAAGGAGAGCTCCATGCCGCGTTTTCGCTACAAAGCTGCATGCGCCGATGGGACCATCGTCGAAACCGATATCGAGGGGGAAAACGAGCAGCGAGTCCGTGCGCAACTCGAAGGGCAAGGGCTCTTGGTTTTGGATCTCCAAGGGCGTCGATCGGCTGCTCGGTCGCTGTCGTGGCCTCGCCGGTCGCTGTCGCTGCGAGAATTTTTGATCTTCAATCAAGAATTCCTGGCCTTGATCAAAGCTGGCCTTTCGATGCTGCGTACGTTCGATATCTTGGCGGAGCGAACGACGCACAGCGGATTCCACCGCGCGTTGTTGGCAGTGCGAGAAGGTATTCGGGGTGGGGCCTCCATTTCCGATGCCATGGAAATTCAGCCCCTCTATTTCTCCGATTTGTATCGGGCCACAATCCGATCCGGTGAACAGGCTGGGAATCTAGCCGAAGTCTTGCAACGGTATATTGCCTATCTGAAATTGTTGATCAGTGTTCGAGAAAAGGTCGTCAAAGCTCTGGCCTATCCCGTTTTCCTGTCGGCTTTCGGTTTGGCCGTTGTGGGGTTCTTGTTGGGTTATGTTATGCCAACCTTCGCAGAAGTGTATGCCGAAAGCCAAGCGCAATTGCCACTGGCTACCCAACTGCTCCTGAATGTGATCGATCATCTCGGGACATGGCTCCCCGGCGTGCTGGTCAGTTTCGTTCTGCTCGGTAGCGGCTTTTACTGGTGGAAGCGAACGCCGTCTGGACGCTGGCGATGGGATTGGATCTTACTCAATCTTCCGTTGTTAGGTGATATTTTTTTGAAAAATCAGACTATTCGGCTGACTCGCACGCTCGCGACCATTTTGGCGGGCGGCATCCCGCTCTTGAGTGCCTTGGACATCACGGCAAAAGCCATGACCAATCAGGTCTTTAGGTCGGCATTGCTTTCGGCTATGGCGGATGTGCGAGATGGTTTCGGTTTGACTCAGGCGCTCAAACGAGGGGGATTTTTGCCTCGTATGACGTTGGAAATGATCGAAGTCGGTGAAACGACGGGTTTTCTCGAGTCCATGTTGCTTGAAGTCGCAGAATTTCACGAGGGAGAATTGGATTTGCAATTGTCACGGCTGACGACGTGGATCGAACCCGCTTTGTTGTTGGTAATGGGAGTTCTTGTCGGCGGGATCGTGATCGTCATGTATCTTCCCATATTTCAACTGGCCGGAACCGTCTAACCGCGATCAGTCGGAGCTTCGCTCATGCCGACGCCGATTAAACGCCTGCCGTTCGATGAAGTGCTGATCAAACGAGGAATACTGTCGGATTCCGAACGCGATCGGTTCGTTGCGCAGGCGAAAACCACGGGTCAATCCCTCAAGGCGGTGCTGCTGGAAGAGGGTATCCTCACGGAAACGCTGTTGGCTCAGACATTGGCAGACCAATACGGTCTCCCCTGGGATCCCCTTCAAGATTTCCGAGTCGATCCTGAATTTTTCCAAATCATTCCGGTCGAATGGATGCATCGATATCCGTTCGTGCCCCTCGCCAAGGGGAATGGGGCCGTGACCATTGCTGTGGCAAATCCTCAAGACCTGCGGGCCATTGATGAATTGGAATTGTTGTTGGGTATGCCTGTGCGTTTGGTTGTCTCGAGCCCCAGTGCGATTCGCGAGGCGTTGGCGGCGAGCGAAGGCAACAAACAGGTTCTCTCTAGGATTAAAGCCGAACTGGATCCGGTGTTGGTTAAGGAAGATGAGC
>RFGF01000090.1 GCA_003695915.1 Nitrospirota bacterium | reverse complement strand
GTACGGGAGGACTCGATTTCGGCGGACCGGCGCACTTCAACGTGCCCAACATCGTCTTCGCGCGTGCCTGCAGCGAACCCAATCGGGATCATCCCCGATGGAGCTTTCAGCGCATCTGCGACGTGTGCTGGCGGTGGCTCGCCGAGGGCAAGTTCCAATGCGAGTCGATCGTCTCACCCGTCGTGCCCTTCGAGGAATCGGTCGAGGCGTACCGCTCCATCGACACGCATCCGGAACGGAGCATCAAACTGGGCGTGAGCTTCCGGTAGCAAACAAGGCTGAAGCGTCGGCGACTATCTCCCGATCGACACGCTCTACGGATTCGTTTCGCGCGTTTCCTCGTACCACCCATGAACTGAGCATGGGGACTGTGGGGCATGAAATCAGCGCATACACGCATGCAAGGAAGGCAAAGCACAATCTGGGTGAACCACCAGCAACTCACGGTAACTTGTACGTTGCAACGGACGCGTAGAAACGGGGAAAGTGTCTGCCGCAACGTACTTCCCCGACGCCTATCGGAGAAACGATATGTCGCACGCGCCACGCTGTATCTGGTACTCAGTCTCATTGGCTTGGCGACAACAGGGTGTTTGGGGAGGTGGCTGCATCCCCAGGACTTGCCGGGGCTTGATGAGCTTGCGAGGCAATCTCTACTCCAGGGACAATCTCGTATACCATTGGCTGTTGTACTCGGGGTTAAGGAGAAAGTACGGCTAAGATCAGGATACGGCGTCAAGCTTGTGCGTGGCCGCCGCGAGCAATTACCCGATGGTCAACTCTGCTGGTATGATGGACAACGCCTCGAACTCCTGATAAAGGGCAAGCAAATACCGTTTGAACGGCACGAGACGGCGTATTATACTTTGCTGATACATCTGTTGGAGTCTCGCGGCACGCAACAAGAGTATAGGTTCTCGATTAACGGGGAACCTTATCCTATGCGCAAAGAAGGGCGAGGTTGGTATAAAGCCAGGATCTGGCTCTCTAAAGGTCGGCAAGGTATCGATAGTTATTACCCTGCGACATGGACGTTTTCTATCGAATCTACGCAGGGAGTCTGCTTAACCGTTGCGCTATTGATAGGACCTGGCATAGGTGTTTCTCAACCGTCCCTTTAGCGAAAGGGCCTATCCCAGTCGTGATAAGAGTTCCTGCATGATTGGGGGCGGATTTTCGAACTCCAAGACGATAGTCTTGCGCACGGCTTGGATGATGAGGACCAGCCTCGTAACATCCGCGACCGAGATGGGACACAACTTTTTGGCGATGGATAAAGTGCATAAACATCCATGTTCAGAACAAGTGCGTGAGGTGGAACGGGACAGCTTGCCCGTTGCGTTCCCAGGAACGTTTGCACTCATTTTGGACATGAGCCTTTCGTTTTACCCTTCTCTTTCACCCGAATCATCTTGATCTCGATCGGTTCAGGCAGAACCACCGTGATCACCATGGTGTCGTCATCTATGAGCTTGTAGCGAAACTGTAACTGACCTTCCTGTTTCTCGGGCGTGACAAATGTCATATCGAGAATGGCCTCCTCCTTCGTGAAGGTCCATCTTCCGAGGGTGCTTCCGCCCTTGTCGTCCGCCGACACATGAAAGACCTCGGACTTTTTCGGGTTGTAGATCATCAGAGAGATGTCTTTCTTCCCTTGCAGGAAATCCTCGCTCGAACTTTCAAGCACTTGATCTTTGAAACGCCAAGCCGTGACAGACTTGTACATCTTCCCTTTGGTCTGTGCGTCCACCCAAGTCCCGATCATCCGGTCCCATCCGGATTTCCGAAGGATGCTCCCGAGATTCTCGACCGTGTTGAAAAACGTGCCCCCAAGATTCTCCGCAGCGTTCACGGTAGTATTCCCGATCAGCAGCGCCGTTGCCAGAACCGCAATGACCATCGTCATCATGTTTCTCATGTTCGTTTCTCCTCTTTCCTGTCCTGACCTGGCAGAGCCAAAATCAACATTGAGTGAGTGCATTATACCGGATTTCCACCCAGCGCTCAACGAAAACCTGCCGCGTCTCATCGTGCGAGTGACAGAACCGGCAGTTTTCCCTTGCTCTGCAACGCGATTTTTGCGAAGATAGGATGTCAACAAGTGCTGAGTGATGAGGACTGAGTTGATAAACCCTTGCTAACACTGAGTTTTTATCATCCAAGAACTGACATTTCTGGGTGAAAGTTGCTTCGAGCTGCGACTGACAAGCGCTGTGCGGTCCTTGAAACGAATCGCTTCCCTCGCCCCGGCCATTCAGGTAGGAGACACCTTCGCCATGAACAGAGACACACAAACCGCATTTCCCTACACGGTGACGGATGACACGAAGTACCGCAAGCTCAGCGCGGCGATGCGACGGAGCTTCGACCATTACCCGGCTCCCCGTCCGGAAGACAACGAACTCTACTCCCAGTTCAGGTACACTCCCCTGCAGGGCTTCGACTACAACGACGGGGACGGTACCCTGACCCGCCGCGATCCGTCGATGGTCATCTTCGAGAACGGCAAGTACTACGTCTGGTACACCCGGCGGAACACCGCGCCGGTGCAAGGCCCGGAGAAACATACCGACACGATTCCTTCAGCAGACTGGGATCTCGCCGAGATCTGGTACGCCACCAGTGAGGATGGCTTCACGTGGGAAGAGCAGGGTGTCGCCGTGCCACGCCCTCCGAAGCCCTATCCCGGCTGGCGCTCCGTGGCCACGCCCGGCATCCTGAAGTTCGAGGACAGGTTCTACCTCTACTACCAGGCCTTCTCCGAACCTCCCATGGTCCGGGGCGACTACTGCCCGGTGGCTGCTTCCTGGGCCGATTCGCCCGATGGCCCCTGGACGCCTGCCAACGAGGAAGTCGTTCCTACAGGAGCGGCGGGCGAGTGGGATCAGTATGCGATCCACGACCCCCACCCGCTGGTCCATGACGGCAAGGTTTACCTCTACTACAAATCCGCCTTCAACCGTCCTCATGCCCTGTGGGTGGCGCAAGGGTTGGCGATTGCCGGGCATCCTCTGGGACCGTTCACGAAGCACCCACTGAATCCGGTGCTCAACTCCAGTCACGAGACCGCGTACTTCCCGTTCAAGCAGGGGGTGGCGTGCTTGAGCATCTGCGACGGGCAGGAGCACTTCACCATTCAGTACGCCGAGGACTGGGTGAACTTCGAGATCGCCGCCATCACCGAGTTGATGCCCACGGCTGCTGGCCCCTTTGCGCCCGATGCCTTCACCGACACCGGGGATGGCCGCGGCATCACGTGGGGGCTCTGCCATTTTACCAATGCCGGCAACGATTGGTCACGACAACACACGATTCTGGCCCGCTTCGACTGTGACCTGAGTCGGGACATCCACGACCCGGAGATGAAGAGGAGCCACTATCGCTACTCGCCGGAGCATCACTTCCGATTCGGCCTGAGCCGGCAGCAGCGTGAGCGTATCGACAGGATGAACCGGGAGTTGAAACTTCAGCACGGTCAGAAGGAATCCGGTACCTGAACGCATCCGTAGTTTAGGACAGGGGTGGCTGTCTCATGGCTGGGTAGGCTCATGAGCCTATAAGCCGATAAGCCCATCAGCCCATCAGCCCATCAAGATACAAACAGGCTGT
>RFGF01000089.1 GCA_003695915.1 Nitrospirota bacterium | reverse complement strand
TATCTTCTCCTTCGCCAACGGCACACTGTCCAGGAATGTCTGCATCGGCGTCTTGCCATAGCACCACCGACCCTGGTGCGGGCGGTGCTCGTTGTAGTCTACGAGCCAGGCATTGAGATCCGCTTGCCATTCGTCCAGCGTCTTGTCGATCTTCTTGCGAAATGCCACCCGGTAGAACTCGTTGAGCAGCGTCGTGTGAAACCGCTCGCAGATCCCATGGGTCTGCGGGCGCTTGGTCTTGGTGCGCGTGTGCTCGATGTCCTCTACGGCCAGGTAGCGCTCATATGCATGCCGATCCGGGCCCTCACAGAACTCCGTGCCCCGATCGGTCAGGATGCGGCTCAGCGGGATGCCCTGCTCCTCAAAGAATGGGAGCACTCGATCGTTGAGCAGATCGGCTGCCGTCACCGGCGTCTTGCGGTCATAGAGCTTCGCGAAGCTGACCTTGCTGTACGTGTCGATGAAGGTCTGCTGAGAGATCCGGCCCACCCCCTTGAGCGTCCCGACGTAGAAGGTGTCCTGCGCCCCGCAGGAGCCGGGACATTCGCTCTCGAACTCCCCATGGGCTTCGTTGTCAGCTTTCGCTTTCTCCAGCGCGACCACCTGGGCCTCGGTGAGGACAAGGCCATCCTGCGCCACCTTGGCCTCCAGGGCCTTGAGCCTTTTCCGCATCGTCTCCAGGTCATGCCGGAGCCAGATGCCCCGCACGCCGGCTGGGGAAACGGTCCGGCCCTGGCGGCGCAGCTCATTGGCCACGCGGACCTGGCCCCATGCCGGTTGCTCGATCGCCAGGTGCACAACCGCCCCCTCGACCTCAGCCGGCACGCGGTGCTTCAGCATCGGCTTCCGCCGGGAGATCTCCTCCAGATCGGCCTCGCCCCCCGTCTCATAGAGTTCCTTGAACCGGTAGAAGCTGTCCCGGCTGTAGCCCATGATCCGGCACGCCTTCGACACATTGCCGAGTTGCTTGGCCAGCTCCAACAACCCTAGCTTGGTCTTGATAATCTTCTGCTCCTTCGTCATCGTCCTCGCTCCTTTCTCCCCTCAGGGGAATGGCGAGGACTCTACCTGACTGTCAGATTAAATTCTAGCATCTACACCTGATGCGGCTATCCGATAATCACGCGAGCGCTGGGAAAGCGGTACCGTTTCCGACGAGCGGTTTTGATCGCGAACAACCCGATGATGAGCGGACCGAAGCGTCCAAGGAGCATCGACATAATCATCATGGCTTTTCCAAAGTCGGTAAAAAGGGCGGACAGGCTCCGATTTGCCCCATCTCCAAGCGACATGCCGACAATTCCCATGGCCGATGTCACTTCGAACATAAGCGAAAGAACCGGCTGTCGTTCGATGAACGCCAGAATGAGCGTGACCAGTGTAATCAGCGTCAATGCGAGAATACACAAACAAAGCGCTCGGATTACGACATCCTGTGGAATGCGACGATAGAACACTTCCACCTCCTCGTCGCGGCGAAGCACGCTTCGAAGCGTCAATGCCACGACGGCAATGGTTGTGGTCTTGATGCCTCCGGCCATACTGCCCGGGGATCCGCCGATGGCCATCAGCAGTAGAAGAAAATAGAGCGTGGCATCACGCATGTCGCTCAAATCCATAGTCGTGAACCCGGAGGTTCGAGACACGGTATGGAAGTAGGAACTCAGTAGACGATCGCTAGGAGCCAGTGGCTGAAAGGTTGCGGGGTTGTTCCATTCCAAGATCAGAATCCCGAGCGTGCCTATGACGAGAATAATGACGGTCGTGACCAGGACTAACTTGGTATGACTTTGCAAATGGAACCGGGCTCCTTTCATGTAATCCCAGAGGTCTTGAAACACGATGAATCCGATGCTGCCCAAGATGACCAATGTCGTCACAATGAGGTTAATGAGGAAATCCGTTTGATACGCGGAGAGGCTCGTAGAAAACAGAGAAAATCCCGCATTGTTGAACGCAGAAATCGAATGAAAGATGCCCCAATAAATGGCTTCCCCCCAAGACGTGTCGGCGGCAAAGCGTGCAGTCAACAGCACTGCGCCGAGGCCTTCCGTCGCAAACGTGACGAGGGCGACCATTTTGACGAACCGCACCAGTCCTTGCATATCCAATGTGCTGAGTGTCTCGGCTAGCATCATGCGGTCGCGCAATCCGATCCGGGTTCCCAAGATCAGCAAAAGCAAGGTGACCATGAGAGCGTAGCCCAGCCCGCCGATTTGGATGAGCAGCAGAATGACCAGTTGGCCGAAGAGCGTGAAATCATGAGGTGTATCCAGGACGATCAGGCCGGTGACGCATACGGCCGACGTCGCGGTAAACAGCGCGTCGATCAAGCGAAGTTCGACATGGGGCGGCGTGGCAATGGGCAACATAAGCAGGCCGGTGCCTAGCAGGATCAAGATCCCACCTGCCAGAGCCACGACTTGTCCCGGCAATAATCGGATGGCGAGGATACGCGACGAGAACGAGCGGCGAAGAATTCGACTTTGCTCAAACGAACGCATGGGCAGCCCAGGTGGAGAGCATGCGAAGCGAGCACTCTTCGCGGGGACTGAAACGTGAACGGACGGGAGGAACCCGGTGCAAGTGGACGATGATCCTAAACAGATGACTGAGTGCGGACGCGCGGGAACAGGACCGAGACGGGTAAGATGCGACAGGGTGCATGAAGTATGAATTTGGACGAGGCCATCTCTGCCCAGGGCCCCCGGCGAACACGATATGGCCTATCACCTAATTCGGATGGCTCGATAAGACGTGAGCGAGAATATGGCCAGAGGATCACACAGTACCATCACGCTTGTCGCTATTGCTGAGGCATGGTACTCTCTTTACAGGCTTCGTCATTAGCAGGATGAGGGCTCGTCAGCTTGGCCAGCAGCGTTAGCACGGTTGGCCATTGAAGAGGCAGGGCTTATACCGGCTGGCATCAAACTCGATATGATCTGCATACAACCGTTCGTTTCCATTCACGCCGTCTTGCAGGGGATCGTTCCATAATTGATGGTTCCACCAATAAAATAGCGGATACGACTCGAAATAATAGACCGGATTTCCATACACGCTCCGTTGGTGTTCCCACACTTTCCGCCCAGTGACATAATCGGCTATGCCGTCTCCTTTGAGGGAATAAAGGAACAACAACATATTGGTTTCATGATCGTAGATCTCATCGATTCTGGTTGATTCATCCGGTTCGATCGGCAGGACGGTTTCACCGGCACCGCTCATCGTGCTCGTGATCGAAATCAGCCCTAATACGAGAACAACGTTGATCAGAAAGAAACGGCATCCCATAAAACACTCCTCCTATGAGAGATGGGTGTCTCGCTCCTCTAGGCGTTGGAGATTCCAAAGATACGCGATGCGCGAAGTCCGTTGGCAGAGCGTATCAATTTAAATTACTCTTCAAATTATCCTCTCTTTTTCCAACGCTGTCAATGAAACGTCATCGAGTTGTCGCCCTGCCCCGCGGCCATTATAATTGGTGGACCATGCGATCCTTGTCTCCTCGCCCACGTCGACGGGTAACGTTCTATACCGCTGGATGCCGACTCAATCAGGCAGAAACGGCCATTTTGATCGATCGATTTTGCGCCAAGGGATACGAGCCGGTTCCTTTTGGCGCACCTACCGATATCTTGGTCATCAATTCCTGCGCCGTCACGGAGCAAGCGGAGGCGGATTGTCGACGCGTAGTGCGGCAGACGCTTCGACACTCGCCTCAGGCGTTTGTGGCTGTCATTGGCTGTTATGCGCAGACGGGAGTGCACGCCTTGCAGAATCTCCCCGGGATCGACCTGATTGTGGGTCACCAGTATAAATTACAGCTTCCGGAGCATCTCGACGCATTAGCCGCTATCGAGAAACAATCCACTCCGTCTGTGGTGCATACGCGACGCATCGAACACCAAGAATTTGTCGTGGATGGAACAGGTGCCTATTCGACGACACGGGCCAATGTGAAGATCCAAGATGGTTGTCAATTTATGTGCGCCTTTTGCTTGATTCCGTTTGCCCGGGGACGGGAGCGAAGTCGAGCATTGGACGATATTATTCGAGAGGCCACAGCGTTGGCCGAGCGCGGTCATCGAGAGCTGGTCTTAACTGGGGTCAATATTGGTCAATACTGTACAGGCCAAGCTGATCTGCTCAGTGTCATTCGTCGTCTCGAAACGATTCCTGGGATCGAGCGTATTCGTATTTCGTCTATCGAACCCACTACGATTCCCGATGGATTGTTCGAACACATGGCCAGTTCCTCGAAAGTCTGTCGGCATTTGCATGTCCCGTTGCAAAGCGGCGACGACCGGATCTTGAAAGCCATGAACCGACGGTATACGGTTCGGGACTATCAACGAGAGATCGAACGGGCTGTGTCGTTGATTCCAGATCTGTGTGTGGGAACGGATATTTTGGTCGGGTTTCCCGGCGAAGGAGAGCAGGAATTTAAGAACAGCGTGGCCGCCGCTCACGACCTTCCGTTCGCCTATGTCCATGTGTTTCCGTATTCCAAACGTCCTGGCACCGCCGCCGCTCGATTATCTGAGACGGTGTCGTCATCGGTGATCAAGCACCGAAGCCGGGAATTGAATCATCTCTCGCGGCAAAAACGACAGGCCTTTTACCGGCGATGTCTCGGTCAGCGTGTCTCCGTGTTATTTGAAACGCAACAAACAACCGGACTATGGGTTGGATTCACGGATCATTATGTTCGCGTCGGTGTGGTCTCATCGGCAAATTTGGCGAATACCATTCATGAAGTTATAGTAACAGGGATCATGGAAGAGATGGTCCTTGGAGAGCTCGTTGCAACTGGCCATCCACAAGAAGCGGCGCATCGCGCTAGCATCGAGCGTGTCGTCAGCGCCATCTAGATCGAACCCATGCTCATTCAGATCGATCGTCCCAACTCTCGTCACAGCTTGCCCTGCCCTGAACCAAGTTCAGAGGCCCCGGCCTCCTATTCCGTATACATCGAGACTTTTGGATGTCAGATGAACGAGTATGATACGGAGATCGTGCGCACGCTCTTGAAACATCACGGGTTCAGGATGGTCGAATGCAGCGAGGAAGCCGATGCAGTGTTGCTCAACACCTGTGCGATTCGAGAGAACGCCCATAATCGAGTGTATGGGCACTTGGCAATGTATAAGCCATTGAAAGAGCAGCGGGGGCTGGTGGTCGGGGTCCTCGGATGTATGGCGCAAAACCTCAAACAGGAGTTGATGACCGCCCAGCCGATAATCGATGTTTTGGTCGGTCCGGATGCCTATCGACGGTTACCAGGCCTACTGATCCAGGCATTGCAAACAAACCAGCGAGGGATGGCCGTCGATCTCTCCGAATATGAAACGTACGACCAGATCATGCCCGAGCGAAGGGATGGAGTCAATGCGTGGGTAGCCGTTATGCGCGGCTGCGATAATTTTTGTACATTTTGCGTGGTGCCGTATACTCGCGGACGAGAGCGATCACGGGATCCTCGAAGTGTGCTCGAAGAAGTTCATCAGCTTGTCGAACAAGGCTATCGGCAGGTTACGCTCTTGGGACAAAACGTCAATTCCTATCGGTTTGCCGATTGGGACTTTGCGCGACTCTTAGCCGCTGTCGCGGATGTGCCCGGGCTTGTGCGAGTGCGATTTACCTCTCCCCATCCGAAAGACTTTCCTCCGGCTCTATTGGATGTCCTGGCAGGTCATCCGACGGTCTGCAAGCAAATTCACTTGCCTGTACAGTCCGGCAATGATCGAATTCTCCAACTGATGGGGCGATCCTATACGCGGGCATCCTACATGACGTTGGTGGAGGCGATTCGTCGACGAGGACCGATTGCGCTGAGCACGGATATTATCTGTGGCTTTTGCAGCGAAGGGGACGAAGAGTATGCCGATACCTACCGGCTCGTCCAAGATGTCGAATTTCAGAATGCCTTCATTTTTAAATATTCGCAACGCCGACACACGATCGCGGCTCGCAAGTATCTCGATGATGTCCCCGAAAGCGTGAAAACCGAACGAGTCGCGCGTCTCCTCGAGCTTCAGAAGGCGATCTCTCTCAAGAAAAACCGCGCACTGATCGGTTCTACCGTGGAAGTCCTTGTGGAAGGCGAAGCGAAAAAATCCCATGATCAATGGATGGGCCATACCGAGAGCAACACCACGGTCGTCTGGGCAAAGGACGACGGTTCGGTTTCGCCGGGAGATCTCGTGACGGTGGCTATCGACGATGCCTCCCATTCGACATTGTTTGGGCACCTTCATCGTCGGAACGTCTGAACCAGCCCGATATCTTATCTCGCTAATGGTCTCGCTGACCCCCCATCTTAAAAAATAGTATTGCTTGCTCGTGCTGCAAGGGGGATCCGCATAAAACAGCTGGAACATACCGAGCCCGGACGCTGCGCGTGCAGTGTTGGGCAATCATGATCCTCGTTCTTTCCCGAACGTGTGCCATGTTCCTCAAGTTGGTCTGTGTCTAACCGATACGAAAGTCGTGCATCGTTATCACATCGTGATGATCCTGCCCTCGGCAAAATGTCTTTCTGGATAGCCATTAGAAAGAACCAACAGCCAAGAAAGGCATAGGTGGCCATGACCCCTCACTTACTGGAGCGAATCAAAAACTGTAAAACTCTCCCGGCGGTTCCGAGCTTGCCGCTGCAAGTTCTTCAATTGTGTCGAGATGATCGGACGGATTGCAAACAAATGGCCGATGTGATCAGCCAAGATCCATCTTTTGTCGCTAAATTGCTCAACGTTGCGAATTCCAGTTTTTATGGTGGGACCCGGCACACCGTGACGACTGTGACCCAAGCGGTGACGTTACTGGGCATGAATTCGATTGCCACGCTGGCGTTTTGTTTTTCGCTCTATCGGGATCTGCGTAAGAAAGGCGGGGAGAGCTTCGATCATGCTCGGTACTGGCAACGTTCGATTTTGGCCAGTTTGGCTGCTCGGATCGTGGGCAAATGGAAACGGTTCCCCAATTATGAAGAGATGTTTCTTGCAGCCCTTTTGCAGGACTTAGGGATTTTAGTGCTGAGCGAAACGTTAGGTCATGAGTACGATGACTTGTACCGTCAAGCTGGCCGCAACCATCGCCAATTGGAAATGCTGGAGCATGAGCAATTAGACACGGACCATGCCGAGGTCGGAGCCTGGCTTGCCGCCATGTGGGAATTACCCGAGATCATGCAAGTTGCGGTTGCTGGCAGTCATGACCCAGGTCGAATCTCTTTTGCGGAAGACTATCGGCCGGTTGTTCTAAGCGTGGCGCTTTCCGGGCGATTGGCCGATTTGTGGTGTGACGCAGATCCTCACGAAGCCGCTTCTCTCGCTGTCGAGGCCGCTCATGATTTGTTACAGATTCCACCCGATGAAGTCGTCGGACTCGTCAAAGAGATCAGAGACGGTATACCGGATATATCCAGTTTTTTCCAAGTTCATCTGGCAAGCGCCGAGGAACTCGACCATATCCTGACCATTGTCGATCGCCTTGCGTTGGAGCCGACTTCCATCAAGTCGAACCCATGACCGGCCATCTGATCCAGCCCCTGCTTCGTTTCCATTCTTGAAGACTCTTTTCCCTGTCGTATCCCTATCACATAATCGGGCCAGACTCGTCCTTGGAGAAATTCGTGCCAAGGCAATGGTGTGCTGTTTCTTTTGTCCGATGAGATATATTCGTGCATTCGGTTGATCTTGTAGCATCGTGAAGAAAGGATGGGAACCATTGAACAATCCGGGCTGGTAGATCGAGGAGGAACTGGGAATCGATGGGCTGCGTCGTAGAGGAATTCAGAGACGGGCGTGAGCGTGGACGGCGTCGTCGATCGAAAGGTAAATCGGAACGATTTGGGAAAGTTTAACCAATTCTAACACCTCATGCACCTCGGGTTTTGGGTTCACAATGCTGATTCCCACTTTTTTTCGATTGAGGTGATGATACGTCAACAAAAGTTTTCCTAACCCGGCACTATCTACCCACGTGACATCGGAAAAATCCAAAATAATATGTCGGGCATGTGCCTCTTGCGCGCCGAGAATTGCAACTTCGAGTCCCAACTTCGCGCTATGTCCCAATTGCCCGCGAAGAGCAATGACGTAAATGTCTGCATTCATTCGGGTGGAAACGAACATCTGGTGCTCCTTGTGCCTACCTTTCGGTTGCGTCGTGGTCGGTCTTGACGGCTAACCGGCAACGACGTCCTTCGTATGTGAAGCGGCTGACGAGTTAGCCGTTCCAGCCCGTTGAAGCCGTGGTTGAACAGTGGACCGCATCGGTCTTTTAGGCCTTTTCGCGAAGCTGTTAGCTTCTTGCTGTTCGTCAAAGAGCCATGCCACACTGCATCTCTTAATAGATAATGAAAATCAACAGTCGAGCAACCTTGGTGCCAATCGGTCAGTTTGGAAGTCTTCGACGGCTCGCAGAGAGGGCTTGTATAACCCGCTCTGGCAATATCTACAGTAGTTTCTGTATCCTTGGGTGATCCGGTATACTAAGGACCATATTCGCGACCACGTGTTTCTCAACAAACGGTCAACGCATCTACCATCAGTTTTTCGCTCAGCGCGCCCGTAGCTCAATGGATAGAGCATCAGACTACGGATCTGGAGGTTGGGGGTTCGACTCCCTCCGGGCGCGCCATTTCTCACCGCGATGCGACCGTCCCCCCAGGATTGCCCTTCTTTCGGATAACGGCCCGGTCTCTGGATGAGGGTTAGGAAGACTTCGTTGCACGCTCGTGCTGGGCATCAGGAGTCTTTCATGAGCGGTTGTATGTTCATAACGGAGGCAAGGACCGTATTGTCCCCGATGTTCGCCTAGCTGGGGCAGATATGGCCGAAACGAATCGATCGAGAGGGTGAAGAGTTCAAAAGCAGGAGGCGCGCAGCAAGGGGAAAAGGGTAGAGCGGCTGGCCTCCATCCGCTTCATTATGACGTGTGCAGGCCTGCCGCCTCTACCGATGAAACCTGGTTGCTCAGCGTTCAGAGGCAGAGGTGGGGACGCTGAGCAACCGCAACCCGGAAAGGCCCGACCACTTGCCGGGTTACACCCTGCGAGGAGGAGTGCTCAATGCAGGGTAAAGACTATTGTACGGTCTCTGTACGCCGTCGTTCAAATTGACCAATAGTGGCCATCGTACTAGAAATGCTGCGTTGAAGGGTTGATCGACACATGTGGGATAGCGCGTTGGGACAGTTTGAGGATTTTGGCTTTGGCAGTCATGCCCATATGGAAAACGAATCATTCTAGATGGCACCCAGTGACCGAGGATCGAACTCAGCTCCATTTTTTGCGAATTCTCGATCATGCGAATCGTTCGGACCTTGCTCGTTGCCCTGTGTCCACTTGTCAGTATGATGATCGGAATTACCGATCCAGCCCGGGCCGATCTCACGTTTCTCAATCATCAGGCCTATCTCGTGCCGCTCGTCCTGAATGAAATGAGGTCCATGTCCTAAAAATTATCTGCATCCCTTATGATGAAGTCTTGACCCGATGGAGCCATGATCTGGATGTTCCAGCCGCGGTCACTCTCGAGTTCGTCGTCTTTGATAACGATTCCAGCCGTTCTCACGCTGCAGAAGATGGAAGTCTTGATCCGTCGGAGACGATCGAGGAAGCGTCACCATTCCAAAACAGTCCAGTTATTGAGTCAAAACGTATAACTTGACAGTGATAGGAGAAACATTGAATCTCGAATACGATCATCCTGGTGAAGGTGCGAGACGGGAATTGTCCGTCGATGTACCAATTGTGTCCGTGCACGTTACCGGAGAATGAAAAGCAGCCCCAATAGGCTGTGATTGCACAGAGAAAAGCCTTGGGGCTCAGCGAAGTGAACGTTTTTGGCGATATCCGTACAGAAGAGTGATATTGATCCGCCGATCTTCGTAGCCAGCGCGAAAGACAAGCGTATCGGTTTCGTGAAAAAGGTTGGAGTTAAAAATGATCGCACGATTCTGACGATACGGGATCCGGACAGGTTGTGCTTGTTGTTCCTCGAGGAATTTACGTATCATCGGTTGATTCCGCTCGTCGTTAAACATCTTGAAATCCCATTCGTCAGGTGCTTCCTTATCCCAGACAACGAGCCCTCCTCGTTCGTGGTCGAGGTTGGCCGTGTCCGGTGTAATCCAAAAGTTCACATTCACGGCTGAGGCATCGGCATGGAGATTCAATCCTCGGAGTTCGCTATCATATTTGAAGGCCCAGGCCTGAACCAATCGGTGCTGGCGAAAAATTCCCGGAAAGCGCGTTCGTAATTCTTCAGCGATTTGCAGCAGAAGGGGGCAAGCAAATCCTTCGGCCAAAAAGGCTCCGAGGTAGCCGTTTTGATAATCACGTTTCCAGATAGTCGAATCCAAACAAAATTGGCGAAGAGAGGTCAACGCACGTTCTGTCAATAAATGATCGACATAAATAATTTCAGGATAGCTGGAATGGTACCGGGCTTCGATGGCGGAGACATCCAAATGAGGATTGAGCGCACCTTCGGAAATTCTTTCCGCTGGAGCACGATGAAGAATCTGGTTGAACGACGGAGCTAAGGCTTCGCGTTCCCGAGCATCGAGAGCGACCGTCATGGCTGATGGATCGGTACGGTGGATCCGCTGAGCCAGGGATTCCAAGGTTTTTCGGTAGGCAGGAGGAATCTCGGTCACACCTCGCTGCAGGTGCAAATACGTCAGTTGTTCCAGATCATGCTTAACTCGTGATTTCGCTATGGACCTGACGGAAACCGGCTTCCGATGATTGTGCTGCAATTCGGCCGATCGCCAAAAACAGGCCAAGGCGTGTTCGATCTGTTCCTTCCACAAGTAGGCCAGACCTAAATGATAATAGGCATGGGCATAGCTGGGTCGAGAAGCGATCGCTTGTTGAAAAGCTGACAAGGCATCATCGATATGGCCCTGCTCCATCAAGGCGATCCCGAGATTATTATGAGCTTCGGCGTGTGAGGGATTCAGCCGGAGGGCTTCCCGATATTCTCGTATCGCCCCGTCACTGTCGCGCTTTTCCTTCAGAGTCACACCTAAATTATTGTGGGCATCGGCAGAAGCGGGTTGGGCTTTCAACACGCGAGTAAAGGCTTCTACCGCCTCGTCGAGGCGCCGCTGTTCACGAAGCAGGTTGCCTAAATTGTTCCAGGCTTCCATATAATGCGGATGAATCGCGATGGCCTGCCGGTAGCGTTCAAGAGCTTCGGCCCAACGTTTTTCTTTTTCCAAGGCGAGAGCCAAGTTGAACAAGAAATGGGGTTTCCGTGGATTGAGTTGAAGGGCATGCTGAATATGCTCGATGGCTCGTGGATATTCGCCTTGCTGATACGCGGCGAGGCCGAGCAAATGGTGAGCGTCTGCATGATCAGGAGCGATGGAAAGGATTTGTCGATATAAGGTCTCGGCTTGCTGCAAGCGGTGATTCTGGTGATGGACAAGCGCGTCGGCCAAGAGGGCAGAAACGTGCTGAGCCTTTCGCGTTTGCCCTGATAGACGATGATGGCCTTGCCGACGACGGTCAGTTCGATTCATGGTGAAGCGTGCTCACGCACGGGGGATTTGGCTCTGCCCATCGGGCGATCTTTGACGAGCAAGCGCCGAACGGCTCCCTTTTTTCAATGCTCGTTTATAAGCGTAGGTCTTTTTGGCCGGTACTGTAAAGAGGTCGGCATGACGAATGAGGACGTTGTATCGAGTCCCTGTTTAAGCCGTTGGATCGACTATTGGTGACGGGCGGTCACGAGCATCTATTCAGCGGTATGGGCTTCGGGAATGAGCTGCCAAAGGCTCCAGGACAGCGCCTCACGAAGCCGCTGCATTTCCGGGGAACGAGAAGGATCGGTCCAGGCTCGACGGTTCAGCTCTTGAAGCAGTGAAATGGCCCGTTCGTCCCCGAGTTTCCCTAAGGCGTTGACAACTTCGATGGTCACGTCAATGGGCGTCGGAGAGTGCTGAAGCGTATTCTTGAGGACTTCGAATAACATCGGGTCTTCATGATGCGTTCCGATAATTCCCAATCCGGCTACTGCGGCCTTTTTCAACGCCGACGAATCGGTGTGCTCAAGCAATGTCACGAGCGGGCGTATTGCGGCTGCGCCATGTTGCCCCAAGGCGATCGCGGCGGTCGGGGCAAGCTCGGGAACTTTCAACGCCTTCTCGAGCGTAGCCAGGGCTTGAGGATCGGGAATATCGCCAAGAAGCTGAAGGACGAGCCGTTGCCGAGCAGGCGGAATATTCGGACGATTGAGCGCAGCAATCAATCGATGAACGTGCCGCCACTCTGCTGCCAACAGCAAGGGAAAAGGATCTTGCCTCAATTCCTGTGCGAGCGCCTGCATCGCATACGCACCGGAATCGGAAACATGATGCTCTTGGGCTGCGCGCATGGCGTCGGCGAACGGGGTGCGGACTTCTCGTCGCCACGGGGATGGGGAGTCCGGGGATTCCGGAAAGTAATAGGTGATTTGACAGGCCGGTCCTTTCCACACGCGTGAAGGGGCGTGAAGGGAATCGGCGTCGCCACCGAGTCGAGTCGGACCAAGCCAGGTTTTTCGCTCCTCGCATTTGACCTTGACGACAATATCGGATGGTTGTTGCTTATCCGTCGAAACGGTGTATCCTAAATCACGAATCCGATCGGTCACGACGCGTCGGATGTCCGAACTCTCGACGGCACCACGTTCGGTGAGGGCAAGCGTGTCGATTGAGACGATTTGAATCTTCTGAAGCGCGCTTTTTTCTTCTGGCGAGAGCGGTCGTTGGCGAGCGTGCGTATCGAGAGCCGAAAGACTCAGGAGGACCCCGGCGATGAGTAACACGTTGCGCATGCCAATACCTCTTGTATCCGGTGAAAAACGCCGCGATATGAACACAACGAGACGAACCATCGAGTCTGAACCGCACAGTGCTAAACGCCGAATGAATCGGCGGACATCATACCGTGAACGGAATCTGAAAATGAAGAGAGGGAACATCGCGTGATGGGACCGATGCCGAAAAGAACACTTCACCTGTCGTACCAAAGATGTGTAATGCCAGACGTCCTGCTCGTGCTCGTGCTTCTGATGGTATTCTGGTTCCCTATAGCGAGCGTGAGCGCGGATGGTGGCTATGAGGGATGCCCTTCATCTCGAATGACGCTTCCGTTGTGTGAGCATGGGCGGCTGGTACATTGGCAAGCCTTTGTGACCGCAAATGGCACGTTGGGGGGAGAGGGATATCCTCAGTGCGTAACTGCCACGATCGACGGGACCGAGTTGAAAACAGAGAGTGTTCGCGTCAAGGTGGGCCAACTAGGCGGCCGCGCCTCTCAGAACGCATGGGAAGGGGGAGGACTTACGCAAACGTTGAACGGCGATGGACGACAGGTCTCGATTGGAGCTCAGGTGGCCGTGGAATATTTCTCGCGGTCGGACCGGCGCAATCTGGCTGGCGGATTGTTCGAACTCTTGGTGAATGACGTCGTGATTGCCCGTGAGGAGGTTGGGCCTATCGAAACAGGTACATTCCAATCCATGTACATCCAAGGACGGACGACTCTACCAAAGGACGCTTATATCCTTTCTATTCGTATTCGCCGCCCATTTCTCAGTACACCAGATACACCGGCGCCTTATCAATATGTACGCCGTGTGGAAATTGTGGGTTCGGCGACTTCGCACTGTCGAAAGGATGCACAATGAACGACGAGCCTTTCGTCGACTAGATGTCCACGGTCGAGGTTCAGCACAGGATGGCGTAGCCGAGGCTTCCCGATCAAGTGCATGATCGGCTCGACCGATACAGTCAGCAAAGTTGAAGCGGTTGCTCAAGGAGGACACATCCCTATGGTGATTTCGGAACAGCGAGTCAATCGGGACATCGTCATCGAGCATTTCGTTGGACGATTCGATATCAATGCGCGAGAGGATTTCAAAGGACGAATTGATATCGCCGTGGCCAACGGATATCGGTTCGTGATTTTGAATTTGACCGAAGTGACATTTATCGATAGCGCCGCTCTGGGATGGCTTGTGCTCGCTCAACGGCGATTTTATCGGATCGGCGGAAGACTCAGTATCGTTGCGAAGCAAGGCTTCGTCCGCGATATTTTGGAGTTGACCGACATATCGGAATGGATTCCGATTTTTCCCCACGAAGAGGCAGCGATTACCGCTCTGGGCACGCAGTCTTGAGCCTTGTTCTCGTATGGCTTCGCTGGGAAAGAAGATACGGAGAGATGAATGATGGCGAACGAGCTCCCCCAGCTGCATGATCGTCGGTCGAATGATCGAATTCCGATTGCGGACCTTCACAGTATTCGTGTCACCGTGTGGAATGGCATGAAGATGGCTAGCGTGGGACGGGTGGTGAATTTGAGCTGGCAGGGCGCGCTTGTCGAATTGGCGCACGGTGATCGTCCGCAGTTCCGCATTCACGAAACCGTTTCGGTCAAATTGCAACTCCGTCACGATGTCGTCTGGCTTGCCGGCGTGGTCCGCCACCGACATGGACGCCGAGCCGGAATCGAGTTTTCCTCTCGCGGGACTTCTCGCACGATTTCTCGGCATGATCCTGCCCTGACTCGACTGCTCCGATTCGTTCAATCTAAAGTGGACCCCATTCTCAAGACCACTGATGGCGAAAAATAAGTAAGCTTAGGCCCATGGTTTCTACGTAACATTTAGGCCGTCGGCTTTCTTCCAAAATGGATCTGTTCTGGCGTAGAGTACCCCAAGGCTTGATGAGGCCGCTCCATGTTGTAAAACTGGAAATACGTGGTTAAACCCTTCTCCGCTTCCAAGGCATCGCGATGATCGGCCAGATACCAGTATTCGTACTTGACTCTCCGCCAGAGGCGTTCGATTCAAATATTGTCCAAGACCCGGCCGCGGCCATCCATACTGATCTGGATGCCTGCCTTTTTGAGCCGCTCCGTAAACGCGGTACTGGTAAACGAACAGCCTTGGCCACTATTGAAGATCTCCGGGTACCCCTGGGTGAACGCGTGCTCCAGCGCGTCCAAACAGAAGGCCGTGTCTTGCGTGTTCGAGACCATCCACGCTAAGACATACGGCTCTACCAATCCAGGATCGCCATCAGAAACAGAAAACCACGAGCCATCGGCAGGTCCGTCACATCCGTGCACCACACCCGGTTCGGTCGGTCAATGACGAGATCTCGCAGCAAATACGGATACACAGGGTGTCACCGATGGGGACGACTGGTCTGGGGGCCAGGCGCCACGTCTACCATGCCTCATCAACCGTTGCACGCATTTTCGATTCACGGCGTAGCCTTGCTCATTGAGCCACACCGTCAGTCGACGACTTCCATAAAAGGGTGTCCAGGTCTAGTGTCGATCAATGTGTCACATCAGCTCCAGCGTCTCTGGGCTTTCGGCTACTAGATGGTAGTACCAATTCGCTCGTCCCATCCCGAACAACGCACATTGCCGCCGAATATTGAGCTGCGGATGCTCTTGGACAATCCACTGTCGTTTGGTATCAACTGAGCCCGGCAGTTTTTTACCCAGTCTAATTCCATCTTCAAGCGTCAGACTTCTTCGTAGAGCTTGGCTTGAGTCGCCTCATGGTCCTGACCTTTGCCCTTGGCGGACGCAAAGAGATTCTTGGCTCCCCGTTGCACCTGTCGCTTCCATTGACTGATCTGCGTCGGATGAAGCTGATACTGCCCGGCCAACTCGTTGACGGTCTTGAGCCCTTTCAAGGCTTCAAGAGCCACCTTGCCTTTAAACTCTAAATTTTGGGGTCCACTAAAATCGGAATCCGTCGGAACCTGAGTATTAGGCACCAGTTCTATCCGGATCGCACCTCGTTCCCGCCCCGCCAATATTATTTGTTCACGATGAGAGCGATGCTAAAGACCTCGCACATCATTTTGGCGCGATGGCCGCTGGGAACTCTTTTACGTTATCCCAAGTCGGGATAGGAATAGATGGAGGCCATGATCAACCCGAAAGAAGATCGCTGTCCGGGATGATAGGGGATAACGTGCATTCGACCCGTGGCTGTACAGGATCACGACGTTTATACACATGGAGCTCGACAATGCGATTGTCATTCACTCCGAGTGCCTCGCAGATAGCATCTTGGGTAATCTTTATGCCTCCATCGATATCGCGCCTCAAAGGAGTGGCAAAGTAAAACCGGAGGGTTAGGCTGAAGATGTGTGCATGACTGTCATCAAGCCATGCGGGTCGGCGGTGGCCATCCCGAGTCAAGTACAGCAATAATTCCTGATAGACCTGGACCTTGTAGGCTCGCCCTTTGGACGACAACACGCGCCTTCCATTGACGGTGGCATATTGATGGTTGATGCTCGGAGGAATAGGCAGGAGAAATGCCAGCGCAGGGGATGATGAGGAGAACACTCGGAATTCCTGATTAGAGACGATCCGCATCGAAATGACGGGGTGTCTGAAGCGACCACGAGCAACGTGATGGCGTGACCCGTTAGAGCCAGTTCGCATGCATACACTCGAATCGATCATGAATCTGTGCGCGGCACTCAACGCAAAAAAGCTGTCGGACGGGAAATGAAGCAATGGGCATGATTCACATCGAAGGCGTCACAGCAGGTTCTGCAATTTGGCCATGGTTTGTTCATACTTATCATCGTTTTTCTTGAGATACAACCGCCAATGAGACGGGTTCCAAATTTCGATCCGATGGAGCATCCCCACGAGAATGATTTCTTGATCGTCATCCACTGGCACAGCTTTGCGCAATCGCCCAGGAATCAGGATACGGCCGGCTTTGTCCATTTCTGCGGTCGCAGCTTCAGAGATGAGGTAATGCATGAGAAATCGCTTTTCATCATCGTCGCACGTGGTTCGTGCTCGCTCCAAGAGTTGATGCCATTGCTCGGGCGAATAAGCTAAGACCGAGTGATCCTGTTGTCCTTTGAGAAAAACGACGCGGCTGCCTTCTTGTTCTAATTGCTCCCGAACGGGGCTGGGAACGAGAAATCGCCCTTTTTCATCAAGCTTGCAGAGATACTCACCCGCAAACATATTGCCTCGCTCTCTGAGTGCTGTAGATTCGCGCTTTAGACTCGATGATGCAGCTTGGAAGGAAGCATACAAGAAGATGACGAAATGTCAAGGATTTTTTGCCGTCTAATCGACTTCGGAGTCGGCGGATTCGGGCTCCGAACCTTCCATTTCTTCTAAAGCCTCGTCGAAATCGTCGCCGAGATCCTCACCCATTTCTTCGCCCATTTTTTTCATAAAGCGCGCCATGCTTTTGGGATCGTTTTCATCAAGATCGCCGAAGCGGCTTGGATCGGCTAGAGTTTCCATCCGAGCTTCCTCGGATTTAGGGGAGGCAAATCGAGACATGATGCGTTCGAGATTCGTGCTGCGACAGTAACGGCATTCTTGAGGTGCCCGGGAAGGCGTCAGCACAAGAAAGGTATTGCGTTTTTGACACTCGCAACAGCGATACTCATAAATGGGCATGATGAGCCTCCTTGAAAAAACGATCGGCAACATACCAAAGTCATGCTCCAAGAGAGTGTCATATCAGTCGAGTCATCGTGAGAGCGTATATGGGGCCTGATCCGGCCTTTCGGAGTGTTTTAGCGCACTCGTTGATCGTCGTGCCAGTGGTCCAGACATCATCGACGATCAGAAGGGATTTCCCCTGAATGGCACGAGAATCTTGAATGGCAAATGCTCCCCGAAGATTTCGTAAGCGGGCTCGACGGTTGAGCGATGTTTGCGGAACAGTTTCGATCGAGCGGATCAAGATTGAGAGGATGAGAGGAATATGAAGATGGCGGCTGAGCGAAAAAGCTAAAAGTGCGGATTGGTTATATTCCCGATTCCGGAGACGATTCGGTGAGAGCGGCACCGGGAGGATACCATCTATGACTGGAAGATCCGGCAAAGCCCGGAGCATGAGATGAGCCAGCGGAGTGGTTAAAGAAACTTTCCCGTGATATTTGAAAAGCCGAATGGCCTCTTTGAGAGGCGACTGATACGGATATAAAGCCCATGCTCGTGTATATGCTGGCGGACGAGTCCGGCAGTCGCCGCAATGATGCTGCGGGCTATATCGCAACGACAGAGGCGAGTCGAATGGACGACTGCACCGTGGGCAGCGCGGTTCGGTAAACGGGCGAATCTTGGACCAACAGGCTGCACAAAAGAACGGAATGGGGTCGCCGTGAAGCGGAACGCGACACGTGGTGCATGAGACCGGGAACACCGCATGGAAAAACATTCGCATCCACTTGGATGAAACGGATTCCGGCTCAACAGAAAAGACGGTTGCGGCCGACCGTGATGGCGAATCGAGAGAGTGATCCGTAGGATTCATTGTGACCGTTCGGCCCACTATGATATACGAAGAAGACGGGTACTGTCATGAATGCAGGCGAGATCATGAACGAGGTGCAGTTTGATCAGATGCGGGTGTCACAGGATCCGCGTGCGGGTATGGCAGTCGTCGTGTTACAGCAGGTGTCCAAAATCTTCTATCGTGGCGCGACAGTGATCCATGCGCTGCGGGATGTTTCCGTTCAGATAGGTCGAGGGGAATTTTGTGCGTTGGTTGGGCCGAGTGGAAGCGGGAAGAGTACGCTGTTGCATCTGCTCGCGGGATTAGATAGGCCCACGAGCGGCGAAATTTTTTTGAACGGGCACTCTACCCTGGAGCTCACCGACGACCAATGGACTGCGATCCGCCGGACAGAAATCGGCATCGTGTTTCAAGCGTTTCATTTGGTGCCCGGGCTCACCGTCGAAGAGAATGTCGCTTTGCCTCTCCGATTGCAAGGCCACAATCGACGGGCCATTCGTGCACGGGTTCGAGAGATGTTGGATCTCGTAAAGATGGGCCATCGTGCTCGTCATCGCCCCTACGAACTGTCCGGAGGCGAACAACAACGCGTCGCGGTGGCACGTGCCTTTGTGCATCGTCCTCGATTGATCATCGCGGATGAACCGACAGGCAATCTCGATTCACGCAATGGCGATGCCATTGTCGAATTATTGCGACACAGTGCTCGGACATTTGGTCGAACCGTCGTGTTGGCCACGCATTCAGAGGCAGCCGCTTGCGCGGCGGATCGGCGCCTTTGCCTGCATGATGGCCAGCTCGTAATGGAATCATAAGGAACGCCACGTGGATTTGTCTGTCACGATTGCCGGAATTCGGTTTCCGACGTGTGTGATGAATGCGTCTGGAGCGCGGTGTGTCACGTACGAAGAGCTCGAACGCTTGGGCCAGTCGCGATCCGGTGCCATTGTCACGAAATCCATGACACGTGAGCCACGACAGGGGAATCCGGAACCCCGATATTTCTCTTTTCCAGGCGGCTCGCTGAATTCAATGGGCTTGCCGAATCTGGGATATCCGGCTTATGCACATCTCATCCCTGCGCTTCGCCGGTTCAAGAAGCCCATAGTGGCCAGCATCGCGGGCTTTCAGCCCGAAGATTTTATCGAAGGCGTCCGGTATATGAACGAGGCGAAGCCCGACCTTTTGGAGATCAATCTTTCCTGCCCCAATATTCCTGGGAAACCTCAGATCGGATACGACATGGAGGCTTCCGAGCGTCTGTTGCAGATGATCAAAGCGCACACAGAGCTCCCGTTTGGCGTCAAACTGCCTCCTTATTTCGATCCCGTTCATCATGAAGCCATGGCTCAAATTCTAGGCCGTGTGGGGGTGAGTTTTCTTACCGCCATCAATTCCATTGGGAATGCGTTGGTTGTCGATCCTGATCATGAATCGGTGGTCATCAAACCCAAAGGCGGATTTGGGGGATTGGGCGGCCCGATTATCAAACCGGTGGCCTTGGCGAACGTCCGCGCCTTTTGGAAACTGCTGGGTGATCGAATGCCCATCATTGGGACCGGCGGCATCCAAACGGGCATCGATGTCTTCGAACATCTCTTGTGCGGAGCGACCGCTGTTCAGGTAGGGACGGTTTTGGTGGAAGAAGATATCCGGGTGTTTGATCGGATTGAAACGGAGCTGCGCGAATATTTGGATCGGAAAGGATATCGCTCTGCTATCGCCTGTCGGGGACGATTGAAGGAACTGTGATGATCCGAATGGTTCGGCTGGGTCGCGACGCTTATTTTATCACGATCCCTTTCGGGATCAATCGAAGGGCGAGGGCTTGACGAAGCAACTGGGCAACATTTCTGACACGAAGCCGGCGCATCAGATTAAAACGATGGACTTCAACCGTTCGAACGCTGATATTCAATTGTTCTCCGATTTCCCGATTCGTATATCCTTGGGCCACCAGTCGAAGAATTTCTTTTTGGCGCGCCGTGAGCGCCTGAGCCTCGTGATTTTTGGATGAAACCGGCGCTTTCTTGGTCTCACGTTTCGTGGTCTTGGCTTTGGCTTTAGCCATACTACTCCTCCATCGAACGCGTAGCTTTTTCTATCAAAGTACCATAAGGGTCTTTCATCGGACAACTGCGATCGGAGCGATGGGATACGCAGGTCTCCAATTAATTCTCGAACATCTTCGGCATCGACCCATTCGGGTGAGTTTGACGGTAGTCGGTGTCGCCGTTGGTGTTTCCGCATGGTTGTCGATTCGTTTGGCCAATGAAGAAGTGTTGCGTGTCTTTCATGAATCTGTGGATTCCGCGGTGGGTCGGGCAGCGCTAGTCATAAAAGGACGCTCTGGCGATTTCGATGAACGGATCATCGCGCACATTCGGCAGCATCCCGGTGTTCACGAGGCGATCCCCGTGATAGCGGCGACAGCGACGGTGCTGAGCGGACCGTCTCGCGGAAGCCAAGTGCAGGTTGTCGGGGTTGATTTGCTTCGCGAGCAGGCCATGATTGCTATGGAAGGCCAGGGAAGTCCTCGCCGTCGTTTAGATGCCCTTCTCGCGCCGGATACCATCTTTGTCGACAAATCCGTGGCGGCGAGATGGAATGTGGCTGAGGGCGATCGTTTGACGCTGCTAATCCGAGATCGCCCGATCCCTGTAACTGTGCGCGGAATAGTGCGTGATGAGGCCGCGGCATCCAGAGTGGTTGCCCGTGCGTTGGTCATGGATATCGCCACGGCTCAGGTACTGTTCGATCGAATCGGCCGGCTCGACCGCATTCATCTGGTGACGGTTTCGGGCTATTCTCTTTCACGGCTCTTAGCAGAATTAGCGGACATCGTGCCGCCCTCGCTTGCGGTGTCACGTATGGAACAGCGAAATGAGCGCGTTGAGGCGATGATCGCTTCGTTCCAATTGAACCTGGAAGTGCTCAGCGCCGTGGGACTGTTGATCGGTATTTTTCTCGTCTACAACACCGTGAGCTTTTCGGTTGTTCAACACCGTCGGGAAATCGGGATTCTCCGGGCTCTCGGTGTCTCTCGCGCTCAGATTCATACCGTGTTTTTAGGAGAAGCCGCAGTGCTCGGTGCCTTGGGCGGGATACTTGGCGTAGGGATCGGCTATCTGATGGCCGATATGCTGATGAAGCTCGTCAGCCAAAGCGTGACAGATCTCTATGCTCCGGTGGCTGTGCGCGCGCCTTCGGCGTCTCCCTGGCTGTGGGGAGAAGGGCTGATTGTGGGGGTGGGGTTGGCTCTTTGCGGAGGGGTACGGCCCTGTTGGGAGGCTGGCTGCACGGATGTAGTCAAGGCCTTGGCCCCCGGCGATTATGAAGCCGTCTTTGCGCCTCAACTATGGCCAGTGATCACGATGAGTCTCGCAGCCTTCGCGCTTGCCGCTGTTTGTACGATACCCGGTCCGGTGTTCGACATGCCGATCTTTGGATATGTCTCGGCTTTTTGCGTGCTTTTGGGCTGTACGTTCTTGGCGCCGGTTGGCCTTCGTCTGCTTTGTGCGATGATGAATGGTCCTTGGAGACGGAGTTGGAGTGTGCCCGGAACGTTAGCTCTCGATCATCTCGCTCGGGCGCCACATCGAAGCAGCGTAACAATCTCGGCGCTCGTTATCGGGTTGGCCGTCATCGTGGGGGTGGGCACCATGATTCGCAGTTTCCGTGTGGCTGTTGAGGAGTGGATTGATCAAACGATGATAGCGGATCTCATTGTCGGTGCTCCCTTGTCCCGGGACAGCGATGTGTCCCCCTCGACCCCATCCGATCTGCCCCTTCATCTGCTGAGCGCGCTGGAGCGGATATCTGGCGTCGAGGCCGTCGATCCGTATCGACAAGTGTCTGCACGGGCTAATGGAGAACCTGTCACGCTTGTGGCGAGAAATTTGATGCTCCACGCGCAACGAAGTCGGTATTTATTTCGAAGTGGAAGATCTTCTGATCTGTTGTCCCAGGCCGTGGACGACTCAGGAGCGCTGGTGTCCGAAGTGCTCGCGCGTCGACTCGATGTGACCGAAGGTGACGACCTGGTGTTGGAAACCGATGTCGGAGACAGACGAATGCCGATCCTCGGCGTGTTTTACGATTATGCGACCGATGGAGGAAAGATTGTGATCGATCACGGCTTGTACCAGCGATGGTGGCACGATGATCACGTCACGGTCTTTGCGCTGTACTTGGCTGATACAGCTCAATCGGAGGAAATCCGTCGCCAGATTGAAACGCGTCTGGCTCCTCGTATTCCCCTTTCGACAATCGGCCATCGCGAGCTACGGGAAGAGATTCTGCAAATTTTCGATCGAACGTTTCGGGCGACGTTCGTTCTCGAATTCATCGCCGTGTGTGTCGCCTTGTTGGGCATTATGAACACGCTCACAATCGCTATTTATGAGCGACAACGAGAATTGGCCACCTTGCGCGCTTTGGGCGCCAGCATCCGTCATATTCAGTGCATCATCCGTTGGGAATCTGGATATTTGGCTGTAATCGGAGCTGTCTTGGGACTCGTGGGCGGGCTAGGGTTGGCCACCGTGTTGGTCGCAGTGATCAATAAGCAATCGTTCGGCTGGACCGTTCCACTGCATGTGTCAGGGGGCATGCTCTTGGAGGCCCTCGCTATTTCCGGATTGGCGGCGATGCTGGCGGCCTATCTGCCGGCTAAGTGGGTCACAAAGCAGGCGATTGTGGATGGGATCCGATACGAATGAAAGGGCGTCGCAGAGCCCAGCCTGATAATTGCCGGAGTGACTATGCGGAATGAACCGAGGTGGGCTGGCGTTCGACTTCGATGGTAAAACCCAGATCTTCGATCATGTTCCAGACCTCGGGCGCCGATTGACCGGGGGTCGTGAGATATCCATCCACAAAGAGGGAATCCGCTACGTACAGTGCCAGAGGCTGAAGGGATCGCAGATTTCGTTCTCTCCCGCCGGCAGCACGAATTTCACGATGAGGATGGACAAAGCGAAAAAGGCAGAGGATTGTCAAGCATCGATGCGGCGTCAGGTCCTGCATGTGCTCTAGCGGAGTGCCGGGAACAGGATGGAGCAGATTGATCGGAATGGAATCGGGAGCCAGGTCTCGGAGTGCCAAAGCTAAATCGACGACATCTTCATCGCGTTCTCCCATTCCGATGATGCCACCCGAACACAGCTCCAAGCCGGCCGCTCGTGCATGGTTGAGCGTGGTGAGTCGATCGTGAAAGGTGTGGGTCGAGCAAATATTGGGATGATGCGACTCGCTGGTGTTCAAATTATGGTTAATCCTGTCGACGCCTGCGGCTTTCAGTTGCACGGCTTGAGCGGCAGTCAACAATCCTAGGGAGCAACAGACTTGAATCGGGACTTCACGTTTGATTTGCTTGACGGCTTCTGCGATTTGGGCAATCTCTCGATCGAGCGGAGCACGACCGCTGATGACAATGCAGTAGCGTTGAGCTTTCACTCGGGATGCGCGTCGAGCGCCATCGAGCATGGTTTGAGGAGACACGAGCCCATATCGGTCGATCGTTGCTCGCGAAATGGAAGACTGCGAACAATAATGACAATCTTCTTGACAGGCTCCACTCTTGGCATTCAACAGCATTTGCAGTCTGACGGTATTCCCGAAGAAATGATGCCTGACACGATAGGCAGCGGCAATCAGCTCCAGCAGATGCGTCTGGGGAGTTTTGAGCACCTCGAGGCATTCGGTGCGAGTAGGACATTCTCGCTGCAGCGCTTTGGTGACGAGGGGTGAAAAGTCGATCATGCGAAATAGGGGAATGAGATAAAAGTGTCAGCTAGAACGATGGATAAATGGCTTGTGCTGTGCCGAGGCGACATGTTCCGGTTCTATGAGCCCAATGGTGCAAATGTTTCATCGATCACGCTCAGCGACGAGTTTGCCTTCCTGCAATCGCCGGTTTGATCTCTTGGCGAAATGAAAGTGACGTGTGAAGCAATGGGGCGTCAGGCACGGGAATCTGAGGAGCATCAGCCCACATGTGTTCTAATCCATAATAGGCGCGTACGTCCGATCGAAACACATGAACGACAATATCTCCATAATCCAACAAGATCCATGTGCAAGCACCGGTGCCTTCAACTTGCGGGGTCGTGTCGTATCGGGATGCTAGGGTATGCTCGATATGATCGGCGATGGCCTTGACTTGGCGCTCGGAATCGCCGCTCGCAAAGACAAAATATTCCGCAATAGACGTCAATGCTCCAACCTCCAGGATCAGCACATCTTCAGCTTTCTTTTCCTGAGCTGCTTGAGCGATGGTCAGAGCTTTTTGTTGAGAGTTTGAGCGACAGTCGTTCACGTAAAATTACCGATAGAGTTTTGCTTTGATTATATAAGATTCCACCTGGGGCGGCAACCATTCCGTGACCGATCGGTTCTCGCGAATAGCGGCTCGAATTTGTGAGGCAGAAATCGGGCAAGGTGGTAGAGCTAGTAAATACAACCAGGTCGTAGGGGAAAGGGGAATGCTGAGGATTGTTTGCGCCCCGGTATCCAGCGCACGAAGGTCTTCGCGGGGAATAGGAGGCAGGATCGGCAGGGAAGATAACGTCTCAAAAGCCGAACCGGGGCGGGAACATACGACAAAATGACATAGAGCGAGCAGATCGGAGGCCTGTTTCCAACTCGAGAATTCTAAAAACGCGTCGAGTCCGACTACAAAAAACCAATCTGTTGCAGGATCGGCGTTTTTGAAATAGGTGATCGTATCTATCGTATAGGAGGGACGGGGCGAGCGGATCTCGATGTCCGAGACCCGAAACGTTGGATGATTTTCAATGGCGCGCTTCACCATTTCCAAGCGATGCGTTGCCGGAGCTAACTCACCGGAGGGTTTGTGTGGAGGATCGCCAGCAGGAATGAAAATAATTTGGTCGAGCGTCAACCGCGCTTGAACTTCTTCCGCAACGGTGAGATGGCAGCGGTGTATAGGATTGAACGTTCCACCAAAGAGACCGATGCGCATGAAACCTCTGTTTGATCAACGCCACGGCGAGCAAAAGGAATTCCTCAGCGTCCGAAGGGTGCTGCGTTTATACCAACACTAGGTTGTCTCGATGAATCACCTCATCGTAATCGCGCGTGCCCAGCAGTTGAGGAAGGTCTTGTGTGCGATGGCCTTTGATGCGACGAAGAGTATCGGCGGAATAGTTGACCAAGCCTTTGGCGACTTCTTTGCCATGTCGATCCAGACACCGGACGGCGTCGCCAGGGTCGAATTGCCCACTGACGTCGAGAATACCTGAAGGGAGAAGGCTTTTCCCGCGAGCGCACAAGGCCTCTACAGCACCCTCGTCGATTACAAGGGCACCCTTTGGCCGCAGCGTGAACGCGATCCAGTGTTTTCGGCTGGGCAAGGGTCGATGTCGGGGAAGAAAGCATGTTCCAATGGGCGCGCCAGCCAGGGCTCGAGGAAGGAGCCCGGGCGTCTCCCCGTTCAGGATGAGGGTGGTCACGCCGAAATGGGCAGCGTGTTTGGCAGCTTGAACTTTCGTGAACATCCCTCCGCGATTTTCTGGGTTGTTCGATGGCCCGGCCATGCGTTCGATTTCGCTGGTGATGGTGGACACCACGGGAATCAACGTAGCGTCGGGATGACGATGAGGATCAGCAGAATACAATCCATCGACGTCGGACAAAATGACCAACACATCTGCATCGATTAGGTGAGCGACTTGACCGGCAAGTGTGTCGTTGTCTCCGAATCGGATTTCATCGACCGAGACAGTGTCATTTTCGTTGATGATTGGAATCACGCCGAGATCGAGCAAGGCGGTCAGCGTATGGCGAGCATTGAGAAACCGTTTTCGATCAGCGAGATCCTGATGGGTCAATAAAATTTGGGCGATCCGCTGTCCTTGGCGTTCGAACGCTTTTTCATAGGCACGGATCAACCGGCTTTGTCCCACGGCGGCAGCAGCCTGTTTCAATGGAAGAGTGCGGGGATAGTGTTTTAATCCGAGATGTCCGATGCCGGCGAGAATAGCTCCGGAAGAGACGATCACTACCTGACGATGCGCGGCCTGGACGGCCAAAAGATCATGAACCAACGTCTGGATGCGCTGTTCGCGCAGTCCCTCGGATCGGGTGGCTACCAGGGTGCTCCCGATTTTCACGACCACACGTTTTGCGCGCGTTAGCAGGGCGTCACGCATGGATGGTGTAGCGCAGCGACCTCTCGCCCCAAAAATGCGATCAGGGCATTCAATCCAGCGCCGGTCACGGCGGAGATGGGAAAGAACGGAATAGCATGTTGTTCACACCACGCCTGGAGCTGATGAAGTTTCTGCCCGTCGCCTTGACTGTCAATCTTGGTTCCGGCCACAAGAAACGGCTTTGTGGTCAAATGGGTGTCGTAGGCCTCGAGTTCATGACGGAGCGTATGGACTGTTTGAACGGGGTCATCATGATTCCAGACCGAAATATCGACCAAGAAAAGCAGCAAGGCTGTGCGTTGAATGTGTCGGAGGAATCGGTGTCCTAGCCCTCTTCCTTCATGGGCGCCTTCGATCAATCCTGGAATATCGGCGACGACAAAGTGTTGGAAATCGTCCGCGTGGACCACCCCGAGATGCGGCCGAAGCGTAGTAAAGGGGTAGTCCGCAATTTCAGGGCGTGCCGCCGAAATAGCAGAAATCAGCGTCGATTTTCCTGCATTAGGGAATCCAACTAATCCGACATCTGCCAGGAGCTTCAGCTCGAGCACGAGCCAGCGTTCCTCTCCAGGCCTTCCCGGTTCAATGTGACGAGGGGCTCGGTTCGTGGCTGTGGCGAATCGCGCATTGCCTCTACCGCCTCGTCCACCGCGTGCGACCATGATTGTTTCGCCTTCTTTTGTAAAATCGGCGAGGAGTTCACCGGTGTCCGCATCTTTAACAACGGTGCCGACAGGGACGGGAATGCGAATGTCGGCTCCTGTCCGGCCTTGTCGGTTGGCCCGCTGACCAGATCCCCCCGGCTCTGCTTCGTACTGCCGTTGGTAGCGGAAATCGAGCAATGTGGATACACGGGAAGATGCAATCAAATAGACACTTCCTCCGCAGCCTCCGTCACCTCCGTCTGGCCCTCCGCGCGGGACGTATTTTTCTCGTCGGAAGCTGCATGCCCCGCTACCTCCATCACCGGCTTTCACGTAAATACGAGCGTAATCAATGAACATAGTGGCGATCTGTTATGAATCAAAGAAGTCGAGCGAGAGGAGGAAAAGCGTGCGCGCGTACGGCGAAAGGCAATCAATGAGAGGAAGGAAAAGGATAGACGCTCACTTTACGACGGTCGCGAGACCCTTCAAATTTCACCATTCCATCAATTTTGGCAAAAAGCGTATAATCTTTGCCGACCCCCACGTTCATTCCGGCATGAAACTTGGTTCCCCGTTGTCGGACGAGAATACTGCCTGCTTTAACGGATTCTCCAGCAAAGGCTTTCACTCCCAGATATTGAGGATTGCTATCTCGCCCGTTGCGGGATGATCCTCCTCCTTTTTTATGTGCCATCTCAACTCCTTATGCTTTTAGGTAATGAATGGTTTCAAGACGAAGGGGTGATAATATCCGTAATACGGATTTGAGTAAAGGCTTGTCGATGTCCTTTCGTCCGGCGATAATTTTTCCTTCGCTTTTTCTTGAAGATACGAATGGACCGCGTTCGGCCGTGTCGGATGATTTCCGCCTTGACTGCGGCATCGGGAATAATCGGGTGGCCGATAAGAGGCTCGCCGTCTCCAGCAATCAACCCCACGTTCGCGAATTCGATCCTCTCTCCGACCGCTCCTGGGATCGATTCAATTTGAAGAATAGCCCCAGGTTCGGCACGATATTGCTTTCCGCCCGTTGTAATGATCGCATACATTGCGCGTGACTCCTTAGAAATCGTTAGATTTTCCTACCATGGGTTGCGAAAATGTGTCAAGATTCGATTTGAGAGATTAGCTGTCACGTGTATTCGTTGACAGCATTGTCTCTCTTGCTATATACCCTCGGCAATCGTAAAGCCGGACAAACTTATGTGAAGTTTCAAGTTGACGATGCCATGACCGAAGCTCAAAAAATCTGGATGGATGGAAAATTTGTGGACTGGTCAGAAGCCAAGATTCATGTGCTCACCCATTCCCTCCATTATGGTCTGGCCGTCTTTGAGGGTATTCGCTGTTATGCAGGGCCTTCAGGATCGGCCATTTTCCGACTTCGCGAACATGTCAATCGGTTGTTCGATTCGGCTCATATCATGCTCGTCGCCATTCCGTATACGAAAGAAACGGTGTGCGAGGCGATCATCGAGACGGTCAAGGTCAATAGCCTCGACTCCTGTTATATTCGACCGCTGGTCTATATCGGCTATGGGGCGATGGGAGTGCATCCTGGAGAAAATCCGATCCGATTGGCGATTGCGGCATGGCCTTGGGGACCCTATTTGGGGGAAGGCGCCTTAACGCATGGGATCCGAGCCAAGGTTTCGTCTTATGCACGGCATCATGTCAATGTGTCCATGACTCGAGCTAAGGTTGCCGGGTATTATGTCAATTCTATTTTGGCAAAAATGGAGTCCAAACAAGGGGGATATGACGAAGCCATTCTCTTAGATCCGGAGGGATATGTCGCGGAAGGAACAGGAGAGAATATTTTTATCGTCCGCAATGGCGTCTTGCAAACGACTCCGTTAACGTCGATTCTCGAGGGTATCACGAGAAATTCGATTATCCAGTTAGCCCGCGAATGCGATATTCCTGTAGTTGAGGAGCGGTTTACACGGGATGCGATGTACATCGCTGACGAGATTTTTTTGACAGGAACAGCCGCTGAAATCACTCCCGTTCGAGAAATTGATAATCGGCAAGTTGGTTCCGGCAAGCCGGGTCCCATCACCCAGACTCTCCAAACAGCGTTTTTTCGGATCGTTCGCGGGGAAGATCCTGCTCATGCGAATTGGATTACGCCGATCTGATAACACCGAGCTCTTTAGAATCTTGCCTAAACGCGAAACGCTTCCCTGCTCGGATAGAATAATAGATTGTGGCAGGATGATTCGCCTCGAGCAGCGGAAGATCGCGTATTCCGATTCCTGCTGTTACTTCTTCGGCGTTGCAGATTCGGAATTCGATTCCGTTGCCGAAGGTGCTGGCTCAGTGGAACTGGCAGAGGTCGGACTTGTGGAGGACTCGGTTGTTTTGGTGTGGAGGTCAATGACCGTGGATGCGGTGTGTTCTTGTTTAGAAAGCAAAGCTAGCCCGAGCGAGGTTAACATGAAGATGATTGCAGCAGCGACCGTGACTTTGCTCAGAAAGGTACCTGGTCCGCGACTCCCGAATACCGTTTGGCTAGATCCTCCAAACGCCGCTCCAATTTCTGCGCCCTTGCCAGCTTGAAGCAAAATCGCGCCGATCATAAGAAAACATACGACGATATGGAGGATGACAGTCAATGTGTACATGATGTTGCGCGCGAAGAATGCTGTGTGGATGGGAACGCGGCGATAATGCTAACAAAGGATTGGGGTTCGAGACAAGCTTTCCCTACCAATGCCCCATCGATCTGAGCAGATGCAAACAATTCCGATGCGTTTTCCGGCGTCACACTCCCCCCGTAAAGAATTCGAATCGTCGAGGAATCGATGCTCCATTTGGCAGCGAGGGTGGTTCGTATATGCGCGTGCGCCTCGGTAACTTGATGTACGGTAGCGGCCTGGCCAGTACCGATAGCCCATACAGGTTCATAGGCAATGGTCAACGATGCGATTTGGTTGGAGGAAAGCCCATCGAGGCCTGCAAGCAGTTGTGTCTCCAGAACGTGACACGTCTGACCGTCCTCACGCTCTTCCAAGGTCTCACCAACACAGAAAATGGGGAGCAACCCATCGTTCATGGCCGCGTGAATTTTTCGATTGATGAGGGAATCCGTTTCGCCAAACAACCGCCGCCGCTCGGAATGGCCAAGAATCACATAAGCACATCCCAGATCGATAAGCATAGGCGGAGAAACCTCTCCGGTAAAGGCGCCTTCGCGTTCCCAATGACTGTTTTGCGCTGCCAATTTGATTGGTGTGGCGGTGATGAGTTGCGAAACACCGGGAAGTGCCGGAAAAGGAGGGGCGAGGGCGATTTCGACATGAGCGGGAATAGAGGGCAGAAGTTCGAGCAGGTGTTTCGTGAACGCTACGGCCTGGGATGGGGTTTTGTGCATTTTCCAGTTTCCAGCTACTAACGGACGTCGCATAGCTAAATTAAATTGAGCTTTGGCTACGAGGCGGCGCGACTCTGCGAATGCATAATCGTCAGAGAAAGGTGCCGCTCATTCACGGTTCGGTAGGGCGGCCAGCCCAGGCATATGTTTCCCTTCGAGCAATTGCAGCGCGGCTCCTCCGCCCGTGGAAATAAAAGACATGCTATCCGATTCCCCGGCTCGATGGACGGCCAAGGCCGTGTCGCCCCCTCCGACAATGGTTTTGGCATAGGCATTTGCCACTGCATGGGCAAGGGCAAAGGTACCTCGGGAAAACGCGTCCCGCTCGAAGACACCCATTGGACCGTTCCAGAGAATGGTCTTGGCGTTTTCGACGGCCTCGCTGAACAGCTTGACCGAAGCTGGGCCGATATCCATCCCGTACCATCCTTTTGGAATTTCTTGGGTCGTGACGATTTTGGTTTCTGCACTAGGATCCAACGAGGCAGAGACAACACAATCGACAGGGAGATAGAATTTGACGCCGTTCGCTCTCGCGTGTTCGTAAATCCCTTTGGCGAAATCCAACATATCATCTTCCACGATCGAGCGTCCGATTTCATGCCCCAGCGCTTTGATAAAGGTAAAAGCCATGCCTCCACCGATAATGACTTTGTCGACGCGCTTGCCGAGGTATTCGATGACGCCGATTTTTCCGGAGACTTTGGCGCCACCGAGGATCGCCACGAAGGGACGAATAGGCTGTTCCACCGCCCCCTCGAGGGCCTCTACTTCGCGTTTCATTAAAAACCCGGCTGCAGCGGTCTTGACGAATTTTGTGATGCCGACGGTCGACGCATGGGAGCGATGGGCGGTCCCAAACGCATCATTAATGTAAACATCGGCCAAGGAGGCGAGTTGGGCAGCAAAGGCTTCATCGTTGCGTTCTTCGCCAGGGTGAAACCGCAGGTTTTCCAGGAGAAGCACATCGCCGGGCTTCATTTGACTGACAAGGTTGGTGACCTCCGGCCCGATGCAATCGTGAGCAAACAAGACAGGTTTTCCTAATAACCGTTGGAGCCGTCTGGCCACCGGATAGAGACTGAATTCTTTGGCCGGCTTTCCCTTTGGCCGACCCAGATGCGAGCAGAGAATCACCTTTGCTTCGGCGTCTACGGCATAGTTGATCGTCGGGAGTGCAGCCCGGATCCGGGAGTCGTCCGTAATTTGGCAGGCTTCATCCAGCGGAACATTGAAGTCGACGCGGATGAGCACGCGTTTGTGGCGGAGATCAACTTCGTCGATCGTACGTTTCGAGAGGTGCATGAGGACTCCTTTCCCCGTTCCCCGTGACAAGGGGAGCCAAAGACCGTCAATTGTGTGGGACCCAAGCGTCCCTAGACCCGTTGGGCGAGAAACTTCACAAGATCGCGCAAGCGGCAGGAATATCCCCATTCATTGTCGTACCAGGCGAAGACTTTCACCAGTCGCCGATCAATGACAGCGGTCAGCGGAGCATCGACGATAGCGGAATGAGGATTGCCGTTTATATCTGCTGACACCACGGGGTCTTCCGAATAAGCTAACAGCCCTTGTAAAGAAGTCTGCGCGGCTTCTTGAAATGCGGCATTAACGGCCGATACGTCGCAATCGGTTTCCACCTCGACAGCCAGATCAATCAACGAGACATTGGGGGTTGGCACGCGGATAGCGACGCCGTCCATTTTCCCGCGCAGTTCGGGGATTACCAGATGAAGCGCCTTGGCCGCTCCAGTTGAAGTTGGAATGATGGAAAGTGCAGCGGCTCGAGCACGCCGCAAATCTTTATGTGGCAGGTCGAGGAGTTGTTGATCGTTCGTGTACGAATGAATCGTGGTCATGAAGCCGCGCTGAATGCCGAACCGTTCCAACAGCACCTTGGCAACTGGGGCAAGACAATTGGTCGTACAAGAAGCATTGGAAATAATGGTATGTGTGCGGGGATCGTATCGAGTTTCATTGACTCCGAGCACAAGCGTGATGTCTGGATCTTTGGCAGGGGCAGAAATGATCACCCGGGATGCTCCAGCAGAAAGGTGTTGGCCGGCGCTATGACGGTCGGTAAAGCGGCCAGTGGACTCGATGACGATATCGATGTGGTGTTCTTTCCACGGAAGGGCTTTGGGCTCCCGCTCGGAAAAAATTCGTATGGGTACGTCGTTGACGATCAGACGGTCTGTTTCGGCTACGACAGATCCAGCAAATCGCCCATGAACGGAATCGTATTTCAACAAATGGGCAAGCGTTTTGGAATCCGTCAAATCGTTAATAGCCACAATATGAATATCTGGATCGCCAATGCTCGCGCGGAAAAAATTTCTCCCGATTCGTCCGAATCCATTAATCGCGAGACGAACGGCCATAATCCCTCCGTGTCAATTCTCTAAAAGAGAATGGAACAATGGAAACGTGCCTGCTGCAGGGCTTGAATTCTAGTAGGAAGTACGCCATTGTTCTCTGCGTAAAATCGTACCGATGACCATAGAGCCTGTCAAGAAAAGACGTCCTTGCAACACGCATTACGATGCATTCTTGCCACCCAAGCGATGATGGACGACCGGTGAATGGTGTAATGCCTCAACTTATTAGTCGCTAAATGTTCATCGCCTCTTTAACTTCCGCTAGAGTTTGGGAAGCCACTCGTGAAGCTTTGTGCTGGCCCGTTGTAATAAGGTCATCGAGTGTTTCCGGTCGCTGGGCGAGCGCGGCACGGCTTTCCCATATGGGAGTTAGACGACGAACGATTGCATCGCCCACGAGCGTTTTACACTCGATGCATCCAATGGCTGCTGTTCGACAATCGCGGTTGACTTGGTCGATGATGGATTGGGGAGAAAAAATCTTGTGGAAATCGAAGACCGGACAAACATCCGGGTTGCCTTTGTCGGTTCGGCGCACTCGAGCGGGATCGGTCACCATGGTCTTGAGTTTCTTGCGGACGACCGGCTCGGGATCGGAAATATTAATGGTGTTGCCATAACTTTTGCTCATTTTGCGTCCGTCTGTGCCAGGAACCTTCGGGAACTGCGTCAGATATTCCTTGGGAATGGTGAAGACGGGCTTGTAGAGCTTATTGAATCGCCGCGCGATTTCCCGTGTGAGCTCCAGATGAGGAAGTTGATCTTTGCCGACGGGAACGAGATCAGGTTTATACAACAGAATATCGGCAGCCTGCAAAACAGGATATCCCAAAAAACCATACGTAGAAAGATCACGCCCCTTGATCTCTTCTTGTTTTTCTTTGTACGTCGGATTTCGCTCGAGCCAAGGGATCGGGACAATCATCGACAAGAGAAGATGCAGAATGGCATGTTCGGGCACGGTGGATTGCACGAAGACAGTGGATCGATCGGGATCAAGGCCAGCGGCCAACCAGTCGAGTAGCACCTCTCGTGTATACCGTCGAATGTGCTGCGTTTCCCTGTAGTTGGTAGACAAGGCATGCCAGTCGGCGACAAAAAAATAACATTCGTACTGATTTTGCAGTGCCAGCCAGCTCTCCAATGCCCCAACAAGATTGCCCAGATGCAGCAACCCGCTCGGTTGCATCCCGCTCAGTACGCGAGCCGGAGGCTTGGGGGATTCCGTCGAGGATTCGTCAGTCATCTCTCGATCACAACGCGACGCTGGTCAGCAATGTGGTCGTCATCAGGTGAAATACGATGCCCAGAACAGTGCTGATGATCGGAAGATAGGGGTCGAGCATAATCAAGCCTAATACCACGAACATACCGTATGGTTCCAGCCGTCCTAAGAGCAGGGCAGGTTTGAGGGGGAGCACGCTGGTGAGGATGCGTCCGCCATCGAGCGGGGGGATGGGAATCAGATTGAAAGCAAACAGGAGTGTGTTGATGGCAATGGAAAATAACGCCATCGCCGACAAGGGAACAAGAACCATGCCCAAGAGGTCCTGTCTGGGTGCTACGCCAGGTTGCGGAGGCCAATGGGCTTCGATGGCGGGATCGATGGTCAGCAGGATCCCGAACACCGCTGCGCTGATGATCGCGAGCAACAGGTTCATGGCAGGACCAGCCGCTGCGACCAAGGCCATATCTCTTCGAGGATGACGAAGGCGTGCAGGATTGATCGGAACAGGTTTGGCCCATCCAATGAAAAATCCGCCGGGAAACAGTAGGCAGAGCACAGGCATGATGATGCTCCCAAAGAGATCGATATGTGGGAGCGGGTTTAACGTGAGTCGGCCCATTAGGCGTGCTGTGGGATCCCCTAGGGCGTTGGCGACCCATCCATGAGCATATTCATGGAGAACAATGGCCAGCATTAAGGGTAACGCCACATAGGAAACGGTGTGCAAGAGATGAGCGAGCGATTCCATAGGTCTTTACATAGTTGACGTATTAGTTGATTTGCACGAACCGATCCCCCGACACTTGGATGAGATAAATTTTTCTTTCCAGGAGCCTGTTGGAACGAAACACTGCGAGGCCGTTCAAAGCTGGGAGGTCATACCGCCGGAGAAGTTGTTCGCGGATCTCCGATCCCGTTCTGGCTCCCTGACGAATCGTATCCAAGATCAACAGGGCCGCATCATACGCTTGGGCAGCAAAGACCGTGGGGTCGGAATGGAAGCGTGCGCGATAGCGATGCACGAATCGTTGGACGCCGGGGTCCGGGCTTTCCCCAAAAAACCCTGTTGGGAAAATGCCACCTTCAACGCTATCGTTTGCCCAATGCAAGAGTTCAGATGTATACCAACTATCGCTGCCCAACAGTGGGACGTTTATATCATAAAAGGCAAGTTGCGCAGCAAGCAACGCAACGTGGACAGGATCACCAGGGAGAAAGACCGCATCGAATCCCGGCGTGTAGACCCACCGTGTATACCCTGTTTTAACGGTTTCTCGAGAAAGCTGGCCTGAGCGCCGAAGATCCGCGGCCTTCAATCGTTGCAGTTGGGTAGCAAAATCGGTTTCGTCGTCCGTATAGGATTCGACAGCGACGATTTCGCCTCCTTGGCGAACGGCTTCTTCTTGGAACAATCGCGCCATTTCCTGACCGTAGCCGGTCTGTGGATGAACAATGCAAAAACGACGATAGTGGAGTTGCGTGATGGCGTGATGAACGAGTGCGTCGATTTGGAGAGGCGGGATGACCGCGGTACTGAACCAATAGGATCCCAGAGACCGGATGTCGGCTAATGTCGCCGATGGGGTGATGAAGGGTATGTGGTACTGATCCGCTAAGACAGCGATCGTACGTGCCTCGCGCGTCAGCAACGGTCCGATCACGGCAAGCGGCGCGAATTCCGTAATCATCTGTGCGAGATCGTAACGGAGGGAGCCGACAGGCGAAGCGGTGTCTTTGACGACCAAGCCGATGGACGTCATGCCCCATTGTTCGCGTGCATCGGCGATGGCCAAACGAATGCCGTTCAAGGATTCCGTGCCGAACGCTTTCAAGGGACCGGAGAACGGGAGCACTGCGGCGAGCACATAGGGATGCACTTTGATTTTGCTCATGAAGGACTGTAAGAGCGCCATGGCCGTTTGGGCATAGGGATGGTTGGGAAATCGCTGAAGAAAAGCGCGAATATCGCGCTCGGCCAAGACTTCATCCCCTCGGGCCGTATGCAGTTCGATGAGCCGAATCGTGGCCAAATCACCGGGATACCGGGCAGGATAACGCTCGATCAATTGCTCGAGAGCCGGTTCGGTCATCTCGGTGAGGATCAGGTCTTGAATGATCGTCCGTAACTCCGCACGATCTTCAGGACCGGCCAAGGCGAGTTCTTCGATGGCTGTGGCGACGGCTCGGACGAGCTGGCCCTGCTGCCGGTAGAGTGTCCGGATGCGTTGTAAGGCTTCTCGACGAATCAATGGATTGGATGCGACATTCAAGACATCGTGGAGCAGGCTCAATGCACGCTCGGGCTTGTCGGATGTCACATACAGTTCGGCGAGGAGCAGTCGCGATTCTTGGGCTAACGGGGAGACTGGGAACTCTTCGAGCAATTGTTCCAATGTCGAAGCCGCTTCGTGTGTGTGATTATTGACACGAAAGGCGGCAGCCTGCAGAAAATACACCTGTTGGAGAATCGCGGGATCTGGCTCTCGCTCCAACAGCACGTCCAGCGTTTCCAATGCCTTGTCGACTTGATGGGCATCCAGCAGGATTTTGGCTTGATCGAGCAGGGCTTGGTCGCTCAAGCCGAATGGAGAGGCAGGATCATGGGATTGGGCCCAGATCTCGCTAGGCAACAATGGGCCCGGATTCGATATAAGAAGCAGGAAAACGAGGAAGAGTTTAGCTATGAGATGGCGAGCAAGCACGGGAATTCAGCCTACGTCAATCGTCCAACGGACCTCAATTTCTGCGACGATGAAAGAATAACGCCAAGGCGAAACAGGCAGGAATCCAATTCTCGATGGCGAAAGAGCTGTCGATACCTTGTGATCTTAAATATAAGAGGGATTTGACAGCTGTCAAGACAACAAAGGGTGGCCCCGTAAAACGTGGAAAGTCATTGTTGCAGGTTGGGACTCGTCCCATCGAACGAGTGGTCTTCTTCATGGCCGAGGAGAATACACAAGACGTTCACTACGGGGCAGGCAGATAGTGGACACGCTGATTCGCGCTCGCGAGGACTCATGATATCCAAATCGGCAAAGGCGCTCGATGCTCGCATCGACGAATTTCTCACGGGCCTTCGGATCGAAGGGGGATATTCTCGGCATACCGTCGATGCCTATCGCCGAGATTTGACAAAATATCGGCAATTCCTTGCGGCGCGCGGATGCTCCGATCCGACTCGGGTAACGAAAGCACTCGTGCAGAGTTTTCTCGAGGAGTTGCGGAAAGCCGGATTGGCATCGGTCTCGATCGCCCGGTGCTTGGCGGCCCTGCGAAGTTTTTATCGCTTTATCGAGACCGATTCAAGGTCGACGGCTTGCCTGACGCTCTTGACCGGGGGAAGCAAATCATGGACACGGTTGCCCAAAACGCTTACGGAACGCGAAGTGGCGAATCTACTAGATCTGCCGGTTGGCCCTGAACCGGAACACGTGCGAGATGCGGCCATGGTGGAATTGCTTTATGCGACCGGTCTGCGCGTGTCGGAGTTGGTGCAATTGACTGTGGGGCAAATCAATGTGGAAATTGGCTATGTCCGGGTGCTGGGAAAACGAGGCAAGCAACGGATCGTGCCCATCGGCGAGCACGCGCGGCAGTTGCTGATCCGCTATCTCGAAGCGGCTCGGCCGCGATTCTTGAAATCGCGCGCTTCGCAGGCGGTGTTTCTGACCCGGCTCGGACGACCGTTTACGCGACAAGGCTTTTGGAAAATGCTCCGTGGTCGGGCGGCTTTGGCAGGCATTACAAAACCGCTTTCCCCACATATGCTCCGTCATTCGTTCGCGACACATCTTTTGGAGCACGGAGCTGATCTTCGTTCGGTGCAAATGATGCTCGGGCATGCCAGCATCGTCACCACGCAAATTTACACGCATGTGGAGCGGGCCCGACTCAAGCGCATCCATTCTCAGTTTTTCCCGAGACAACGACAACGGCCCGAGCGCCGTTCTCACCAGTCCGGGAACTATGCAAACCAGGGCTCGGGCGAGGGAGATGAGCCCTATGCCTAACTTGGGGAACCGAGCGAGGAGAGAATTGCAATCGAAAATGCGGGTATGGCAGGCTAAGGCGGTCGGGCTCGAACGGCAGACATCATTTCTTCGTGAGGGTGAAGCATGAAGTTTAAAAAGCAAGTGTATTATGTCAAGGGGGTATTCTGTTGTCCCAAGTGTAACCAGACGTTCGTCCAAGAGCGATGGATCGAGGAATGGCGGGTTCGCTGTCATAAGTGTGATTATCGAGGATCGTTGACGCATATTTCGGTAGAAGAACATATCGACGAAGAAATCGAACGTCGCTAAGAAGCATGCTCAGACACCAGGGTGAGCGTGCGCCAAGGATCGTGCGTCTAAATAACATCGATGTGGATGATGGCTCGGCCAAAGCAGAAATCGTTTCTCGATAGCGTCGCTCTTCTAGCGCTTGGTCTGGGAATTGCTCTGGGATGGGGGAACGGAGCTATTCCGTCTTGGGGGCAAACGCTCGGCCAGCCGGCGCGTGCATCCGATTCCATGGTGCGCGTCTTGGTGGTCTACCATTCATTGACCGGGAATACTGAGAAAATGGCCCATGGCGTGGTCGCGGGCGTGCGTGCCGTGCCCGGCACGCACGCGATCCTGAAAAAGGTCGGTGAGGTGACGGCGAAGGAATTGTTGGCTGCCGATGCGGTAATCGTAGGTTCGCCGGTCTATTGGTCGAATATGGCCGGGGCAGTGAAAGCGTTTTTCGATGAATGGCAATTCCGATTCGGGGTGTATCCCGAATTTAAAATGAAGGACAAAGTGGGTGCCGCTTTTGCCACAGGTGGGCAGGTTTCAGGAGGCAAAGAGGTGACCATGCTCACCATTCTGGCTGCGATGTTAGGGAATCAGATGATCGTCGTCAGCGGTGGGGGTGCCTTTGGCGCGTCGGCGACAACCGAAGGGAAAAGTCCAGGAATTGACGATGAGGAACTGCAAGACGCACGCGCACTGGGACGCCGGGTAGCCGAAGTGGCCTGGATGATCAAACGCGGACGCGAGGCAAGGCCATGATGTCCAAAGAACTGGAACCGCACAGTAAACAGGGACACGACGTCAACGAGCGACAATGGACGTTCTATTGGGAACGCGAGTATACGACTGCGATAGCTCCGGAACGACTCCGCCTGGACTTCCATCCTCATCGGCCCTTGATGACAAATATGTCCCTTCAGGAACAGCAGCAGTTGGCAGCCAGCGGGTACCGGGTGATTCCCGATGATTGTGGCCCGGTCAGGATGGTCGGGCAATACGGATGGCTCATCCGGTGCCCAGTGGATTGCAAAATTCGACGAACGGCTACCGGGGTCAAATGGCAAGCGCCCCCCATCCTTCCGGAAGAGCGACTGTTAGGCTATAAATCATTTTCAGGTACGTATGTCGACACGATTCTCAATAGCGGGTACGCCAAGCTGTGCTGTGGCATCCGGTTTTACTACCCCAAACAATTGGGGATCATGCTCAAGGATCTTCCCAACCATTTCTATCATTTTCCCAACCGCACCTTCCAGGTTTGGGAGGGGATCAAGTCTCAGGAGTATAAACTGACTCCCAACCGATACGAATTCCTGCCCGATTATGACGCCTTTGTCGCGAATGTCTTGCTTCAGATCGAAAAACCGACGACGCTCAAGCGCGGGGATCCCATTGCCGTGGTGATCCCTGTATTGCTGCCCAAGCACTTTACGTTGGAGGAGTTACGTCCGACCTCTCATCTCCCTTCGGATCGTTAAGCATTTAAGCATGATGGGCGCCGAGGATTCCCCATGATGGTCCCTTGTCTGATGTCAGACGCGGAGGAAGACTGAAGGCATCGCAAGTTGAACGAGCTATGATTCGGATGCGGAGGTCTCGACAGGTACGAATGGGAGAGGATCGGTTGAATCGGGAATCGATTGCGGCTTCCTCCTCTTGGGCTCATCGATTTCTTCCGCAATGGCAAGAGTTGTTCACAACCTGTACAGACCCCGGCAGTCGTAGCCGGTTGATGAGCTTGCGTGCACGATTCGAGATGCGACAGTGGCCCATGGCTTACTCAGCTGCTGGCGAAATCGATGTGGCCTCGCGGCTTGTTCATGCCGGGTTTTCGTTGGCCTTTCTCGAAGAAACGAGCGCACGAACCGCCGACTTGGAATGTTATTGGGGACAGGATCGCTGTTTTGTCGAAGTGACGGTGATGGCTCCTACCCCATTGCCGCTCCAGAGTTTTCCTCCAGCGTATGAACCTTCTCCAACTCTTCATTGGCCGCTTGAAGACACACAAACGATCTTGGAACGGCGGCTGATTGCCAGAATGGCGGAAAAAGCCAGGCAACTTGACCGCTATTGTGCGCCTATTATTCTCGCCATTACCGTGCCGATGTGGACTTCACGGGCCGTGCCGAAGAGGGAAGAATATCTCGACGTGCAACGCCTGGCAGGTGTTTCTGTCAGCGCACTGGCTGCCTTGCCGACATTGAGCGCGGTGCTGCTGACGTTTTGGGACGCGAAACCCCGCGAACGACGGTCGACGATTCGGTTAGCCGATGTCCACTGCGTGACGCGCACGGCTCAGGATCCACGGCATCCTCGTATTCGAGCCTTGGTCAACAATCCGTTTGCCCGATACGCATTGACCCGACACGAAAAGGTGGCTCTGCAACAAGCCTTGTGATATCTCAATATTACGTTTGATGGGGCACCGGAACGATCGGAGGCTTGATGCTGGGGGCCTTTGATGGCTCTTGAGCCAACAAGTGAAAGGCTTAGGCGAGCGAGGATTTGAGCGCCTCTAGGTTTTTGACGACAAGAAGATCGCCGTTGCTCGAGGCCACTTCGATGCCGTGCTCGCAAATCCGTCGGCAAGCTTCGAGGTCACCGGCATGGTGGTAGGCCTTGGCCAGCGCATAATAAGCGGCGGAATAGCGGGGTTGAACTGCGAGACAACGTTGAAACGCCGAGATCGCTTCATCCCACGTTTCGTCGTCCATATAGACGTTTCCCAAACCGAACCAGAGAGTTTCGTCGTTTGGATCGAGTTGGAGGACTTTTTTGAATTGTTCGATTTTGGGATTGGACATGGGATACAGGGACGTTTAGGAACGAGCGGTTTTATGAACGCATCGCGGATGATGCTATCACGCCATAGGCGAAATTGTCGACCATGTCTTCGATCTCGGAATATGAGAATATGATATGATAGGATGCCCACTGGTCGAACATGACCTCGTCAATTGTTGAGTCGTAATGGATCAGCCTGTCTCTTTTGGCACGATGCTTTCTCTATAAGTTATAAGTTGTATAGAGGTTAGAGAAGGAGAGAAGGTATGGGTCGAGTCGGGTTCGTGTCTCATCCCGCCTATCTGGAGCACGAAATGGGGCCCTCGCATCCGGAATCGCCCGAGCGATTGCGAGCTATTCGGAAGCAGCTCGAATCCTCGGGAATGCTCGCTCGGCTCACGCAATTGAATCCTCAGCCTGCATCGCGCAACTGGATTTGTACGATTCATGATCCAGGATATGTCGAGCGCTTGGAGCGCCGTGTGCCACAGAGCGGGTATGTGCCGGTAGATCCCGATACGATGCTGTGTCCGAAAACGATCTCTGCCGCTTATTTGGCGGTCGGGGGAGCGTTGGCTGCCGTGGATGCGGTGATGACCCGCGCAGTCGATCAGGCGTTTTGTGCCGTGCGCCCGCCCGGCCATCATGCCGAGCGCGATCGCGCGATGGGATTTTGTTTTTTTAACAATGTCGCCATCGCGACGCGATATGTGCAACGTCGGTATGGGATCGCTCGCGTATTGATCGTGGATTGGGATGTGCATCATGGCAATGGGACCCAACAGGCCTTTTACGAGGATCCGACCGTGCTGTTTTTCAGCATCCATCAACATCCTCTCTATCCAGGGACGGGGTTGGCTTCTGAACGCGGGGCTGGGCAGGGTGAAGGCTTCACCATCAATGTGCCGATGCCCGCCGGCGAAGGCGATGCCCGGTATCAGGAGGTATTCGAGACGATATTAGTTGCGGCTGCCGATGCCTTTCGTCCTGAATGTGTGATGATTTCGGCCGGGTTTGATGCCCATCGAGCCGATCCGCTGGCGAGCATGGAACTCACGGAAGATGGCTATGCTATGTTGACCTCCATCGTGCGAGAGATCGCCGCCCGCCATGCAGAAGGAAGGATCGTGTCGTGTTTGGAAGGCGGGTATCATCTTCAGGCCTTGGCAGCCTCGGTGGAACGGCATCTGCGCACTCTCCTGGACGCGTAAGCATCGATGGCACGGCGGAAGCGAGGGATACGGTTCTGGATGCTGCTTCTGCTGGGACTCGCGCTGGCTCTTTATATCTTCTACACGGAATTGCGTCCCACCGTAATTTTTGGGTTGCGCGATGATTATGCCAGAGCGATTCCCTTCCAAAAAGTACCGACCGGGCTGAAGAGCTTGAAAGCCGAAGATTGCGGGGCATGTCATCGAGAGATTTACGAAGAATGGAAGACCAGCATTCATGCGTTTGCCTATCGAGACCCGTTTTTTCAGGCCTATTGGAAAAAAGACGATAATATTTGGATTTGCTTGAACTGTCATGCCCCACTGGAAAATCAACAGCCGACCCTCATTCAGGACATTCCGCGGAATCGAGTCGAACGTGCCGTGCAGGTTCCTAATTATCGGTTTGATCCCGAGTTTCAGGCTGAAGGTGTGACCTGTGCCGTTTGCCACGTGCGAGACGGTGCCATTTGGGGACCGTTCGACGATTCGGTAGCCCCTCATCCCACCAAATTCGATCCCTCGTTCCGGACCACGCAGATTTGTTATCGTTGTCATAATGTCGTGTCCGGTCCGTTTCAATTTTATAATGTGGGCCCGTGCGGCACGTATGCCGAGTACGAAGGAAAATTTTTCATGCAGGAACGAGGTATGATTTGCCAAAGTTGCCATATGCCGCAAGTCCTCCGTCCTGTCGCAGATGGCGGACCTATCCGGCTGGGGCGACGACATCTTTGGCGCGGCGGACACGACCCGGAGATGATCAAGCGCGCGATTGCCGTGCAGGTTACGGCCGATCCGTTAGAGCCCAAGCCTGGAGGCCGAGTGACGTTTCGTTTGACACTCGTCAACGCCGGGGCAGGGCATAAGATCCCGACAGGCGATCCCGACCGTCATTTTACGATCGAGTTCCTCGTCAAGGATGAACATGGGAAGATTGTGCATCATCAAGCCGAGACGATGGGCCGATGGATTCTCTGGCAGCCGGTGATCGTCGAGGTGTACGATAACCGTCTCTTGCCGTTGGCCAGTCGAGAATATGATTTTACGTATACAATTCCCAAAGACGCGGAACGATGGATCGTCGAAGCGCGAATCCGCTATCATATTTTGACCGATGGCCAACATGAGATGCTGCGGGAGCGCTATGGCTTGACTGCCGATGATCCGTATCGCTTCGTCATTTATCAGCGAGCATTTCCGTTGGATCAGACCCTGGCGGTCGCGTTGCAACGACAACCTGCATTACAATTTGGTTGCGCTGTTTCGGTCGAGGCGGGACGCACAAAAGGACTATCTGGCACGTCATGAAAATAGAAGAGGACCGGCATTATGGTACGCGATTTTCTCATCGACACGGAAACTTTGGCTCAAAACTTAGGGCGAGACGACTTGGTCATTATCGATGTGCGGGGACGAGCGGCCTATTCGTCCCATATTCCCGGAGCCGTGTGCAGTACCTGGCATGAATACAGCGACCCCGAAGCCGTGGCAAAGGGATTGTTGAATCCGGATCTTGGGGCCATTGAGCGCCGGCTTCAGTCATTGGGTATCAGCAACGACAGCGACGTCGTCATTTATTCGAATCCATTCGACAATTGGGGCGATGAAGGGCGGATGTTCTGGATGCTGCAATACCTCGGGCATTCTCGAGTTTGGATTCTCGACGGGGGATGGGTCAAGTGGATCCAAGAACATCGTCCGTATCAACATGATCCAGTCACGAAACCGCGTGGAACCTTTCGCGCTGCTCCTCGTCCGGAGTTAATCGTCGAAAAACACGAATTGAAGAAATTGATCAAACGTCCTCACCCGGATACGGTCATCATCGATGCCCGGAGCGTGGAAGAGTATGCTGGCAAAGAGGTGGAGGGTATCCCCCGCGCCGGGCATATTCCGACTGCGATCAACATTCCCTGGAATCGGTTTTTGAACAAGGATGCCACTGTCAAAGACGTGACGACGATCCGAGCTGTTTTCGAGGAACACGGCATTCGAGAAGATCAAGAAATTATTACCTACTGTTTGGGAGGGCTTCGCGCTGCCTGGTTGTATTGTGTCTTGCGGCTTGCAGGTTATCGCAAGGTCCGCACCTATCCTGGCTCATGGTGGGAATGGAGTCGCGACTTTGCAGCGCCGACCGAAAAAGACGTGAAACTGTTGTACAAAGTGACAGGCCAAGCCGAGGCCAAACCTTCTTGATCTATCTCCTGTGCCATGCGAGGATACCGTAGGGCTCGGACGAAGCCCTGCATGTTTTATCCAATTTTTTCCAAAGGAGGTTGCAATGCGCAAAGCTGGATTCCAACGCAGCAGCGTGTGGTTGGGTGTCGTGTTCGTTCTCATCGCTTTCCTATACATTGGATCGGCCGTGGCAGGAAATCCCCATGTGGCAGAAGCGATCGCGCATGCCAAAGGCGCTGTGAAGCATGGAAGCATGGGACATGCGGATGCCTTGGTCGAGCACGCAGAAGAGGCCTTGATGCATGCCAAAGCTGCACAAAAAGAGATGAACAATCCGCATTTGAACGAAGGGGTTCATGAATTGATGGAAGCGATTGCGCATGGCAAAGAAGGGCATGCCGAAGTAGCGACCAAGCATGCGAAGAGCGCAATCATGCACTTGGAAGAGGTGCATTAAAAAAGGATTGAAGATTAGCGAGCGAGGCCGAGTCAAAGCGGGCAGCGCACGTCTGCCCGCTTTTTTATTGTTGATGGTTACACGATGCGCGTCGGGTATTATCAGTTCGAGCCAATCTTCGGTGCCGTAGAGCGCAATTTAGATATGGTGCTGGAACAGTTGCGCGATGTGGCCTGTGATGTCGTCGTGCTCCCAGAATTGGCGATGACCGGTTACCAATTCGTATTTCCAGAAGAAGTCGCCCATCTGGCAGAGGACATTCCAACCGGGCAGACCACTCGCCGGTTGATGGAGTGGGCCAAGCGACAGGCTTGTTATGTAGTGGCTGGCCTGCCGGAGCGGCATGGTCGTCGGTTTTATAACTCTGCGATCTTGATCGGGCCTCAAGGATTCATCGGTGCTTATCGCAAAACACATCTGTTTTTTGAAGAAACCCTCTTTTTTTCGCCTGGCGATACGGGTTTTCAGGTCTGGGATATCAAAATAGCCAAATTGGGAATCTTGATTTGCTTTGATTGGCTGTATCCGGAATCGGCCCGCACGCTTGCACTCAAAGGAGCGGATGTGCTGTGTCATCCCTCGAATCTCGTGCTTCCGCATTGCCCGGATGCCATGGTCACTCGCTGCCTGGAAAATCGCGTATTCGCTATTACGGCCAATCGGATTGGCGAAGAAGCACGAGGGGGAAAGCCCCCTCTACGATTCATCGGCAAAAGCGAGATTGTCAGTCCGAACGGAACAATCCTGCATCGCGCTCCGGAGGATCGGTCGGAGTTGGTCTTTGTCGATATCGATGTCCACGAAGCTCGAGACAAATCTATCAATCCGTATAACAACCTCTTCAAAGATCGCCGACCGCAGTTGTATCTCTTGTAGACAAATTATTAATCGGGAATGCGTCAGCAGTCGTCCCGCTTGACTTGATAGCCATGTTCCTTTACATCATCTTTCGAAAGGCGATCGGGAACTCGGCTGATCAAGGAGCGTAACCGAACTCCAAAAGAAAGATAGAAAGATAGCAAGTTCGGAGAGCCACGGAATGCGAATCGAGATGAGGCTTTCTTATCGCTAAACCAGGAGATTCTATGATGCGGCGAGCATTTATTTTGGGGCTAGTGTTTCTCATCACGCTGACAGGCTGCGTGGTTTCCAAGAGCAAATATACCGCGGCCGTCGCCGAGGTCGAATCGGCAAAAGCCGAACTGGAAAAAATCCGCATGCATCGGGATGCCCTTGAACAACAGCTCAACAATTTACGAGAGGTGAATAAAAAGCTGAACGCGGAAGTTGAGCAGATGGCGTCCGAGCTTCAGCGGATCAAGGAGAGCCGGCAGAGCGAACAGGCCATGTTACAAGCTAAACAAGCCGAATTGATGAAGAAACAACGGGAAGTGCTCACCAAATTCCAGGCATTGAAAAACGAGTTGATCGCACTCAAAAATCAGAATGCAGCATTAAAACGAACGGTGCTTCGCTATCAAAAAGAATTGAAAGAAGCCAGACAGCAACGCACTGCAGGTCTCGTCCCCTCGTCGAAGACGGCCCCGCCTCCCTCGCCATCGCAACAATCTTCGTCGTCGCTTCCGTCAGATTCGGCCTCACCATCTCTTGGTCGTGCTCCAATCAATATCAATACCGCTTCAGTCAGCGATTTGGTGTTGTTTCTCGGTGTGTCGAAGGAAACTGCGCAAAAGATTGTCGACAATCGTCCCTATCGTCTCCGAGGAGAACTCGTCGCGAAAAACGTCATCCCGAAATCCACCTTCGATACCATTAAAGACCGCATTACTGCAGCCCCGTAGCACCTGGTTTCGAGCCGCCTCGGTGAGGCTTCGCGTTCCTTTGACGAAAACACCGTCTCAGTGAACGGCCTTTCGTATGCCCGTACGGCATGCATCCAGCTCAATGAGGATCATGCGATTGCGCTGGCTGAACCGGCCGCAATCGCTGGTCGGATAAGATCCTCCCATCTTCCAATTGAATGAGCCGGTCGGTCTGCATGGCGAGCTTTTCATTGTGGGTGACGATTACGAAAGCGGTGCCGCGCTTCAGATTCATTTCTCGTAGCAGGGCAAATAGCGTCTCGCCGGTGTGTGTATCGAGATTGCCCGTGGGCTCATCGGCAAGGACTAGTTCAGGATTCCGAATGAGCGCACGAGCGACGGCCACCCGTTGCTGCTCTCCACCCGAGAGTTCTCCGGGTTTGTGATGAAGACGATGGCCAAGCCCTACCTCGCGGAGGAGCGTTTCGGCAGCTTCGCGGGCTCGAAACAAGGGTTGTTTTTGGATCAAGGCCGGTAGAAAAGTGTTTTCGAGCGCCGAGAATTCCGGAAGCAGGTGGTGAAATTGAAAGACGAAGCCGATTTTCCGATTCCGAAATTGTGCAAGGACTGTTTCGGATTGGGTGAAGACATTGATCCCTTCGAACAACATGGTTCCTCGACTGGGGCGATCGAGCGTGCCCATGATGTGTAAAAGTGTGCTCTTGCCAGCTCCTGAAGCTCCGACGACGGCGATGAAGTCTCCGCGATAGACCTCTAGATCGATGCCTCGCAAAACTTCGATCGTGTGCTGCCCGAGTTGAAAACATTTGTACAAATCCTGGATACGGATCAGGGGATTGATGGCAGGATGAGCGTCCAATGCGGCGTTATTCATACCGAAGGGCGGTAACCGGCTCGAGTTTGGCGGCTTGTCGGGATGGATATAGGGTGGCGGCAAAGCTAATCAGAATAGCCGAGAGCGAAACCAAGAGTACGTCAACGGCTTGAACATGTACAGGAATATGAGAAATATAGTACACGGTCGGATCGAAGGTCCAATAAGTTTGAATCAGCCACAAAAACATATAGCCCAACGGCACGCCGATGGCTGTGCCAGTGAGACCGATGACCACTCCGTTGAGCATAAAGATTCGCATGATGGCATTCGGTGTTGCGCCCATGGCTTTGAGAATGGCGATTTCTCGCTGCTTTTCATTCACAATCATGGTGAGCGTTCCGACGATGTTGAACGAAGCGACCAAGGTAATCAGGACCAACAGCAGGAACATCATGGTTTTTTCCAATTTCAACGCGGAAAACAGATTGCGGTTCAATTGCATCCAATCTCTGGCCAAGAACGCAGGACCGAGCGTCGCTTCGATCGCACGAGCAATCTCTCCGGCCGCAAAGACATCCTGCACGCGAACCTGAATGCCCGTGGCCGTCTCGCCGAGGTTGAAGAAGCGTTGTGCCTCGGCCAGCGAAATATACGCTAAGGAGGAGTCATATTCGTACATGCCCGATTCGAAGAGACCCACGACCAGAAACGGCCGGATTTTAGGCGTCATGGTGATGGATGCCGATGGACCCACGGGCGAGACGATGTTCACCAGATCGCCGAGAAAGACTCCCAAGCGCAAGGCCAGTTCTTTCCCTAAGATGATACCCGGAGTGGAGCGAGCTTGCGGGTGGTCGGAACGCGAGGCCTGGTCGTTTGAGGGTTGGGTGTGCGTGCGTGGCCGATCAAGATCGGAAAGTCGGCCATGAAGCAGGTTGGCCTCGAGGTCCGTCACTCGGGGTTCTCGTTCGGGATCGATGCCGCGCAGTAGAATGCCTTGGACTCCCGACCGGGAAGCGAGAAGCACTTGTTTCAAAATAAAAGGGGCAGCGGCGACCACTCCAGGGACCGTTTCGATCCGGTCGGCGACTTGGTCATAGTGTTTCATCGTGGCTTTGCCGTGCTCTTGAACGATGATATGGGCCGTGGTTCCCAAGATCTTGGCCTGTAAGTCCTCTTTGAATCCGGTCATAATTCCCAATGTGCCGATCAGCGCCGCGACACCGAGTGTAATCCCCAGGATCGAGATAAACGTATTCAACGAAATGGTGCGCTGTCGGCGTTTGGCTCGGAGATACCGAAGCCCAACGAATATTTCATAGGGAAGAGTCACGATGGTTTTTCTGGACGGAGCTGAGGAAACAGAATGACATCTCGAATGGAGGGTTGGTCAGTGAGCAGCATCACCAGCCGATCAATGCCGATGCCTTCGCCGGCGGTCGGTGGCATGCCATATTCCAAGGCGCGCAGAAAATCTTCGTCCACGTACTGTGCTTCTTCATCCCCGGCGGCGCGGAGCGCTGCCTGAGCCTCGAAGCGTGCGCGTTGATCGAGTGGGTCGTTCAGCTCGGAGAACCCGTTGGCCAGTTCTCGTCCGGCGATAAAGACTTCGAATCGGTCGGTGAGCGAGGGATCGGTTTCCTTCCGTTTGGCGAGCGGAGAAATCTCGATGGGGAAATCGGTGATGAATGTCGGTTGCACCAAAGCGGCTTCGACGGTTTCTTCGAACAAGCGAATGAGCACGGAGCGGAGCCCGGCTCGAGGATCGACTGCTACATTCAATTGCTGTGCAGCTTTGACCGCGTGATCGAGGCTCGTCAACACGTCGCGCGGGAGTTTATTGAGATCTACGATGGCGTCGAAATACGAGAGTGTGCGCCACGGTGGTGTCAGGTCGATCGTTGCTCCCTGATACGTGATCGTCGTCGAGCCGCAGACATCCTGCGCCAACTCGACAAAGAGTTCCTCGGTCAAGTGCATGAGATCGCGGTAGTCGGCATATGATTGATAAAACTCGAGCATGGTGAACTCGGGGTTGTGAATCGTGGAGATCCCTTCGTTGCGAAAATTCCGATTGATCTCGAACACTCGGCGGAATCCGCCCACGATGAGCCGCTTGAGATATAATTCCGGTGCGACGCGCAGGTATAAATCGATATTCAACGCATTGTGATGCGTGACGAACGGACGGGCGGTCGCTCCGCCGGGAATCGGGTGCATCATCGGCGTTTCGACTTCCAAGTAGCCGCGCTCCGTCAGGAACGATCGAATGCGGGCGATGATTCGGCTTCTGAGACGGAAAATGCGATAGACCGAGGGATTGGCGATCAGGTCGAGATATCGTTGGCGATAGCGAGTTTCGATATCCGTCAACCCATGCCATTTTTCAGGGAGAGGGCGAAGCCCTTTGGCCAGAAACGTGAGCGAGGTCGCTTCGACCGTCAGTTCGTTGGTTTTGGTTCGGAACAGGCGCCCTTCGACACCGATCCAGTCGCCGAGATCGAGTTCGTGGCAGATGCGGTAAGCCTGATCTCCTAGGAGGTCGCGCCTGAGGTAGACTTGAAGCCGCGAGCCTTCCTCTTGAAGCGAGGCGAACGCGGCCTTTCCAAATCGGCGGAGGGCCACGAGGCGACCGGCAATGCGACAGGTAATCGGATCGCGATCGAGTTCTTCCTTGCCTACTTCTCCATACCGCGCTTGAATCTCTTCGACCGTGTGCGTCACCTCGAAACGGGTTCCATAGGGCGAGATTCCGAGTTGGCGCAAGGTCTCCAATTTGGCGAGACGTTGACGTCGTTGGTCGTTCAGATCGTCCATTATGGATTCAAAACCTTGTTATTCGCAGAGCGGGCGGCATAGCGCCGGTTTCGTGATGCATGGGCGTAGCGATCCATAAACAAGCCAGGTGTTTTCGGCGTTAGGCTTCGCCTTTGACGGTCAACTGCTGCTTGAGATAAGCCATGATGAAGCGGTCGATTGCGCCATCCATGACGGCTTCGATATTGCTCGTTTCTTCATTGGTACGATGGTCTTTGACCAATTGATATGGCTGGAAGATGTAGGAGCGAATTTGGCTCCCCCAACCGATTTCCTTTTTTTCTCCCAACAGATGTTGGAATGCAGCTTCCTTCTTTTGGCGTTCGAGCTCATAGAGTTTCGCTTTGAGCACGCGCATGGCCCCGACCCGATTTTGAAGCTGAGAGCGTTCGTTTTGACATTGGACGACGATGCCGGTGGGTATATGGGTGATCCGCACAGCGGTCTCCACTTTGTTGACGTTTTGCCCGCCTGCTCCGCCGGCCCGGAAGGTGTCGATTTTGAGATCTTTCTCGTCGATGACGATATCCACGTCGTCCTCAATCTCGGGATAGACGGAAACGGCCGCGAAAGACGTATGCCTGCGTTTATTGGCGTCAAAGGGAGAAATGCGCACGAGGCGATGAACTCCTGATTCCCCTTTTAAGTAGCCATAGGCAAACGGACCGTTGATGGCCAGCGTGACGCTTTTGATCCCGGCCTCATCTCCGGGTTGCAAATCGATCGTTTCGACCTTATAGCCGTGATGTTCGGCCCACCGAATATACATGCGCATGAGCATTTGAGCCCAATCCTGGGATTCCGTGCCGCCGGCTCCTGGGTTGATGCTCAGAATAGCTGGGGCGTTATCGTGCTCACCGGACAGCAACCGTTCGATTTGCCATGCATCCAGGTCCGCCTCTAAGTGCTGGAGGTCGGTCTGCAATTCCGCTTCCAATTCCGGATCGTCTTGTTCGCCGATCAGTTCAACCAGAGCTTGAATGTCAGCATACTGGCGTTCAAGCCGATGCAGCCGTTCGAGATCACGTTCGATGGCGGCCTTCCGTCTGCCGACTTTGGCTGCGGTTTTGGGATCTTTCCAAAACTCGGGTTGGGCAATGGCTTGTTCGAGTTCGTCGAGTTCGGATTGCAGGCGCGGGAGGTCAAAGAGACCTCCGTAGCTCTGCAAGACGTTCACCGGCAGTCGTCAATCGAGATCGGATATCGTCCACTAACATACGGATCTCCTTTTCGAATGAGTGAAAATGAATAATCTTCTCGTGTCTGTGAAGGGATGGAGGCTCCTACTGCCTTCGGCGCCACGCGATCCCGAGTGACAGCGCAGCCATTATAACACAGCTCCACGAAAAGACATCGCCATACCGCGAATAAAATGTCGAACTAGTGCGAAGCGGAAGCTGCCCACGGATAACTTGTTCGGTAAAAATTGGAGTGGCGGCAAGGATTTCTCCGCTCGGAGCAATGAAGCCGGAAATCCCTGTATTCGCAGCCCGGGCAACCGCCAAACGATTTTCTACCGCGCGCAAGACGACCATTCCGAAATGCTGGTAGGGGGCCACTGACCTTCCGAACCACGCATCGTTGGTGATGGTCAGCAAAAGATTGGCTCCTTCGTCGGCCATCCGGCGGACGAGATCCGGGAAAATCACCTCGTAACAGATGGCGATTCCAAGGCGAACGTCCGGGTGATCGTCAGTGGCCGGCAAAGGCAGGGTCATCGGGCCCGTGCCTGGTGCGAAATCCCCGATTCCGACCACGAGTTTTTCGAGAAAAAAGAGTAATGACCTCAAGGGAATGTATTCCCCGAATGGAACGAGATGGCGTTTATCATACCGCCCGGCGATCTCGCCCCCAGGAGTGACGAGAAATGCGCTGTTGAGGAGATACGGCTTGCCGTCTTCGGCAAACCGTAACGCTGGACTGCCGAACACCAAGGGGGCGTTCACCTGTCGGACGATCTGGAAAATGCTCCGCTGATAGTCGGGCTCTCGTTCGAACAAGAAGGGCGTTGCGGCTTCTGGCCATATCAAGAGATCCACGATGTTGCCTAATCGATGACTCAGGTTGGCATAGCGCCGGATGGTTTCCTCGCGGTAGGCGCGATCCCATTTGCGAGCCTGATCGATATTGGCTTGGACCACACCGATTCTTAAGGTGGGTGCGGTCGTCTTCAGCGAGGACTCATTCGTCAATTGCTGGCGGCCATACACCATCACGCCGATCAAGACCAGACTGACCAGGCCAACAGCTTGCCAAGGAAAGTGCGACCACAAAGACGATGCGGACAAACCCTTTCTTGACCTACGGCTCCACTCAAGCAGGCTGACCAGCACGCTATTGACCAACACGATGAGAAAAGAGATTCCGTACACACCGGTCAGGTCGGCAATTTGAATGACGGTCAGCCATCGATACTGGGAATAGCCCAAGAGAACCCAGGGCAAGCCCGTCAAAAGATAAGTACGGAGAAACTCCAATGTCACCCATAGAGAAGGTGCTGCCACCCATAACCATCTGGGAGCCTTATGGTTGATCCATGACACCCCGCATGCATAACAAGCGAAATACAGGCCGAGATACGAGGTCAAGACACACATGATGAGCAGGCTCACAGCCACCGGAATTTGGCCGTAAAGATGCATGGCAATGACGACCCAATACATGCTGCCGGTAAAGGCCACGAAGCCAGCGAGCCAGCCGAGCCAGAACGATGAGCGTACGGAACGCGTGTGGATGGCAGCGTGCAGAGGGATCAAACAAAGCCATGCAAGCCATCCCAACTCGAAACTGGGAAAACACAACGGGTATAACAGGCCGGTCAGGACAGCAAGAATCCATGATGGAAGACAAATGTGCAAAATGGATCTTTCCATGCCAGAATCTCAAGATGCCGCTTGCGACCACCGTGTTCCGGCGTTGTCAGTGCTACGCTGGATGTGTTCCGGGAATCGGGATCGTCATCATCAACGTTTTGTCAATGCGCATGCCCACGTCTTGGCCCTGGCTCAGCACATAATGGATGCACAGGCTGAGTGGCAATACGATTGATATGAGTTGATCAATCATTGTGGGCAGGTTGTCACGGTATCGAGTGTCCGGATTGTTTGCTAAATGTTTGATAAACAGGATAACTCTGTGGAAGTGGAATCGTCTTTAGATGCATAGTTGGAAGAACCAATGAACCCCGGCTGCGGATCATGCCTTGCATATACGTGCATGCGAAAGCGCGAGTCTTTGAACACGGATCCTGATTGTGGATGAGTCGATTGGCTACGCCGATCGATGCGGTCGTCGGCTGGTTGCTCGATGATCGTGTGAACCAATGTTGGAAGCGGTCGCGCGAGGTGGATAGGAACGGATGGGTAACAGCAAGCGGAGAAACAAAGGGTTTTGCTTTGTTTAGCCTTTGATGTTATGGGTTGAGGATGTTCGTTAACGACCGGACAAAAGTATGCGAGCACGAAGTCGTAGCAGTATGGCTCACACCGCCTTTTGAATCAGCCCCGATCGCAAACACCGTGTGCAGATGCGAATGCGACGCGTGGCTCCGTTGATGAGCGCGCGCACGGTTTGAAGATTGGGGCGAAACACCCGCTTCGTACGATTATTGGCGTGACTGACGTTGTTCCCTGCTTGTCGTTTCTTTCCGCATAGTTCGCATGCAAATGCCATAAGAGCCTCTCCTTGCTATGGGATAGTCGTCTCGTTTTGTTACCATAGCCTAGGATCAGAAGACAAGTCGGCTTGAATATGAACGGAAGAGAGCATGATCGATCAGGGACCGAAATGTCTGCTCTAAAATTTGCGCGCAATAATGTCGAAGATCGGCATGCCGAAATCATCCTGGGCAAGGCCATCGAACGGCTCGATCAGATCGATCGGATGCTGCAAGCGCCGATGTTCGGAAATGCTGTCGAAATAGAAGAAAAAGGCGAACGCGGTCAACAGTTCACGCTCGATCATCTGCGAGACCAAATCAATCAGCTCGTGCTCGATGTGCTGGCTGCTTCTATTTTTCCTGCGGCGATAGAAACCGAGCTTCTCGGCCTGAGACAGCGATTGATCGAGATCAAGAGACTCTCTCCGCACGAGTCTATCGGCAGGCAAAACCTTGAGGATTTGCGCCTTCTCGTGCAAGTGTTGTGCAAAGTCATGGAACGTGCTCGCCTTGCGCGCGTTCCCGCCGCGCCCGATCCCTCCAAGCCGGGAGATCGTCTCGATGCATCGACCGTACCGACTTCTGGAGAACGATCGTGTTCCGTTTCCCGTCGTCCCGATCTCAAGGCCGATGAAAGAGAGAGCCTGGATACGATTCCGATTCGGTTTGCCAAAGGCGTGGGTCCCCGCCGAGCGCGGCTGCTGAACAAACTGGGGATCAGAACGATCGAAGATGCGCTATGGTTTCTTCCGTGGCGATACGAAGACCGAACGGTCATCACGGCTATTCGCGATTTGCAGATTGGCTGCAAAGCGACCGTTTGCGGTGTGGTTCGTGGAGTCCGGTTGCAGCGGTCGACGAGGCGGCATTTCACGATTCTGACCGTGTCTATCGACGATAGAAGCGGGATATTGGAATGCGTGTTTTTCAATCAGCCCTTTTTGGAAACCACGTTTGTTGTCGGAACACGGGTATTGATAACGGGTCTACCGGCGATGCAGCGAGGACCGCGAGGGTTTTCGATGAAAAGCCCTCAATACGAAATCTTGAATGAGGCCGATGCCGATGACGAGTCTGGATTGAGCGAGGAGACAGGCCGAATCGTTCCTATTTACCATGAAACCAAAGGGCTGACCTCGCGACATATCCGGTGGCTGCTCGGAAATATTTTACGCCAGTACGAGCTAGCCATGCGCGAATGCCTTCCGGATTCAGTGCTGCAACGGGTGCAATTGCCACGATTTCCCGAAGCCGTCCGCCGTTTGCATTGCCCATCCGCCGACGATGATATTGCGCAACTCAATCAAGGGACAACTCCGGCTCACGGCCGATTGGCCTTTGAGGAGTTGTTTTTGTTGCAATTGGCCTTGGGGTTTCGACGTCGCTTGCTCAAGAAAGATCCGGGTATTCCGTTTCAGATTCCCAATCCGCTTCTGGATGACCTGCGAGCGCTGTTGCCTTTTCAGCCGACCATCGCGCAAGAACGGGTGATTCGAGAAATTGCGCACGATATGACGCAGCCCGTGTGTATGAACCGTCTCTTGCAAGGTGACGTGGGATCGGGCAAGACACTAGTCGCATTGCATGCGCTAGTCATGGCCTGTGGATCAGGGTGTCAGGCTGTGTTGATGGTCCCGACGGAGGTACTGGCCGAGCAGCATTTCTTGAATCTGCTTCCGTACTGTGATGCGTTGCACATCGAGCTGGTCTTGGTAAGGGGCGGACAGTCTCACAAGGAACGCCATGACGTCCTCGATCGCCTGCAAACGGGACAGGCTCGCATCGCGATCGGCACGCATGCGCTGTTGCAACCAGAAGTCCGGTTTGCGCGATTGGGCTTGGTCATCGTCGATGAGCAGCATAAATTTGGCGTGCTTCAACGCGCACGGCTCCTGCAAAAAGGACAGGAACGCCCCCACGTCTTGGTGATGACGGCGACCCCTATTCCGCGGACCTTGGCCATGACCGCCTATGGGGATCTGGATGTGTCGGTGATCGATCAATTGCCGCCTGGGCGTAAGCCGGTCCACACGTTGGTGTTCAGTAAAGCCGAGCGGTCACAGGCATATCGCCTTTTGCATAGGGAAGTACAAGCCGGTCGTCAAGCATATATCGTCTATCCACTGGTCGAACGGTCGGAAAAAGTCGACCTCCAGGCTGCCATAGAAGCAGCTCGCGAGCTGCAGCAACATGAATTTGCTGCCTATACCGTGGGACTCCTGCATGGAAAGATGAAAACACGGGACAAGCAGTCTGTCATGGCTCAATTTCAAGCAGGCCGGATTCAGATACTCGTTGCAACGACGGTGATCGAGGTGGGAGTAGATGTACCGAATGCGACGGTCATGCTCGTGGAAAATGCGGACCGCTTTGGATTGGCTCAATTGCATCAATTGCGCGGACGGGTTGGGCGGGCGTCATGGGATTCCTATTGCCTTTTAATAAGTTCCCAGACTAAGAGATCGGATGCTTTTCGAGAGGCTCGGCACGAACAATCTTCGTGGCTATCGAGCGAGTGTGAGTCGCTATCGTCGCCTACGGTGGATAGAGATGCCAAAAACATTGGTTGGAAACGATTGGAGATTCTCAGCCGCTGCACGGATGGGTTCCAACTTGCCGAAGAGGATTTACGGCTTCGAGGGCCAGGTGATATTTTAGGTGTTCGCCAATGGGGACCGTTGGAGTTCCGTGTGGCGCATTTGATTCGTGATCGTCACCTACTCGAAAAGGCACGGACAATGGCTGAGGAACTGCTCCGGAAAGATCCGGATTTGACGGATTCTGCTCATGCATGGTTGAAACAGGCAGTGTTGGCTCGATGGGGTAATCAATTCGAATTAGGAACGATTGGCTAATGGCGCTGGTACGGTAAATCGTCAACAGGAAGCGGTGGCCCTGGTTGTTTCGTTCACATGATCCAAGAATTGACCGTCGCCGGCGATCATGCTAAACAATCAACGACAGGCTTCCTAATAATCGATATACTGAGCCCGGATGGCGGAACTGGCAGACGCGACGGACTCAAAATCCGTTTCTCCTTGGGAGAGTGGGAGTTCGACCCTCCCTCCGGGCACCATTACTTGTCAAGTAAAGTAAGCGCGGATATCATGCAAATATTTCTCTTGACAGGAATAAGCTAGTTGACTATAGTTGGACTCCCTTAGACAGCGGGAAATTAAAAACGTTAATATTTTTACCATGGAGTCGGTCATCGAGTTCTCGTCATTGTTTTTTATTAACTCACACTTCCAAGGAGGAGCCACATGCGGAAGGTAGGGGTTTTTGGAGCAGCCATTATTCTTGCAGGCTCAGTCAGCGTAGCGGTGGCACAGGAGCGTGCACCGGTTAGTTCTGGATTCGGCACAGGAGTGGGAGAATCCCAGGGTTCAGGCACTCGGGCGCGGACCTTTGATGTCGACGATATGGTTCGATATCTTTCCGCTCCTGAAACCGTGCAAGGCGAGGTGGTAGGAATCGATATTCCCGGTAAAAAGATGTATATCGACATGGGAGGAAGTTCTCATGATGAGCGTCAACTTAAAGGCACGTTGAACCTTATGACCCTTTATTTGGACGATCAAACGAATATGGAAAATTTGAAAACGGTCAACAAAGGCGATTATGTCAGTGTTCAGGTTGTGGAAGAAACAACTCCTGAACAACCCTATGGGACCGGCCGGAAATTAGTCCGGGAAGTGTATGTGTTGGAAGGGACCCAATTGTTAGGTGGCGCCAATAATCCAGATTTCGGTGGTGGTTTGGGTCAACGGCCAGATCCGACGCATTATCGCGGAATTGCTACTCCAACGGCTGGGTATACCGGTGTTCCCGAAGGTGGGATTCAATTGGGAACGGTTGAATCCGGTATTACCAGTCAGGTTGGCGTGATCACCGGCGCTGCTCCATGTTGGCAATGTGCTCCGCAGCCCGAAACAATTAATGAACGGACTGACAAAACCATTGCGACGGATTACGGCCCTGACCGGAAGAACTTTGAAAAAGGGGTCGTTAAATAAGCAAGCGTGACCTATCTATCTAAGCAAGAAAACACAAGAAAAAGAGCGTGTCAGCATTAGTTGGCACGCTCTTTTTTTGGTTTGACTTCGGCGTTGGGGTGAGCAGCACTTGTGACGATCGCGAACATGTAAATCACTGTTCCAGCTGCCACCCGAGAGATCTTTGTTCGTGAGTCGAATCGTGTCTCATGCCAATTCTCAAAATCATAACAATGAGGGAGATCCAGCTTGCGAATTAGATCTTCGCGGCGTCATTTGTCCCTACAATTTCGTTAAGACAAAGTTACAGCTCGAAGCGATGGAGTCAGGCGAACTTTTGGCAGTGATACTCGATGATGGGGAGCCTATTCGAAATGTGCCGGAGAGTATCCGAAACGAAGGCCACATCGTCGTTCGACAAGAAGCAATAGGCCAAGCCTTTCGAGTCCTTATCCGAAAAAAATAAAATAAGGGGATCTCTAACAACGTGAAGTTTTGGGTGTTTGGGTCACTCGGGATGATGGAGTGACCAAGTTTGGCCGTGAAGAAGGGAGGGCAAAGTACGGTGCCCCCATGTTCGCTCGCCTTGTCCTCAATGGCACACAGCTCCTCTTGGAGGCGATACCCGAAGCACGAAACACCGCTGAAAATTGTACATGAGATTCTTCAAGCCAATCTTGGCTCGGGCCCGCACCTG
>RFGF01000088.1 GCA_003695915.1 Nitrospirota bacterium | reverse complement strand
CTCCAAGAGGTGCTTCACCTCATGCGCGAGCGCAAAGCCGGTGCGGTCTTGGTTGCCGAACGTGAACAGGTGATGGGAATTGTCACTGAGCGGGACTATCTGTATCGTGTGGCCTTGCACGACCGGGATCTCGAAACCACCCCGGTTACATCCGTCATGACGGCTTCTCCTGTCACATTAACCCCAAACCATTCCTTGGCTTTTGCCCTGCGGGAAATGGCGCTCGGCCGTTATCGCCATCTCCCGATCATGGACGACCATCATCGCTGTCTAGGTATCCTGTCAGCGCAGGCGATCCTCGCTTACGTGCTCGCGCTTTTTAAGATGCACCGCGAAGAACGCCAGATCATCGAAACTCCACCTGATCGCTAGGATGATTTCAACTTTGACGAGGCCTGGTCGAGCGCCTCCTTGAGACGTGCCCATCCAGCCTCGATGCCCGATTTCGCCCGATCCCAGGCCGATTGGATATTGGCTTTCAGGTCTTCCCAGGCTTCATCCGTCGCCTCTTTCACCCGTTCGAGCTCCTTCCTGCCTGCTTCGAGCTTGGTTTCGAGTTCATGGATCATGTCTTTGGCCTTGCTCACGAGTTCCTGGCATTCTGTTTTGGCCTGGCCTTCGAGCTGCTCGGCTTTAGCCTGCAATTCTTTGAGCCGTTCCCGAAACCGTTCGAGGGAAGCATCCCATTCGGCGAGTTGCGTTTCCATTTTTTGCCGCAAATCATCTTTCAGTCCCATGATTGATCCTCCTTCTCAAGGCTAGATCTCAGCTGAACGTTTACCGTGGCGAAATCGTAATAAAGATCGTCGCGCGTCCTCGTTGCAACAGTACCAAGACGCGATCCTTCGGCCCGAGCCGGCTGGTGATCCGTTCGAAATCGCGGACGCTACGGATCGGCTGGCGATTAATTTCCAAAATAATGTCGCCTTCTTGAAGACCTGCAAACTCCGCCGGGCTGCCAGGCTCCACCTCGGTCACGATGACGCCTTCATCGCCTTCTGTCCGTCCGGGAGGGACAGGTTCGACCCGTACACCGGCCAGCGCGTGCTTGCCGGCAGCTTCGCCGCCTGGTCGCAAGCCCGCCATCTCCTTGGGCATCTCGCCGATCGTTACGGTGAGTTCGCGTTCCTCGCCGTCACGCCAGACGCCGATGCGAACCGTCGTATCCGGAGCTGTTTCGGCAACCAGCGATCTGAGATGACGCGAATCGCGCACGGTCGTGCCATTGTAGGTTCGAATGATGTCGCCGCGTTTGAGGCCGCCTTTGTCTGCCGGACTATCTTCGACGACATCGCTGACCAAGGCTCCGTTCACATCCGGCGCGTCGAATTGCTCCTGCAATTCCGGCGTGAGATCTTGAATCGAGACCCCCAGCCATCCACGAATGACTTTGCCGTATTCAATCAGACTCTTCATAACCGATTTGGCCATATTGCTGGGAATCGCAAAGCCGATTCCCATATAACCACCCGAGCGACTGAAAATGGCGGTGTTGATCCCGATCACTTCGCCCTTGAGATTGACCAACGGTCCCCCGGAATTTCCGGGATTGATAGCCGCATCCGTCTGAATAAAATCTTCATAATCGACGATGCCCACATTGGCACGGCCCACCGCGCTAATAATCCCCATGGTGACGGTTTGATTCAGCCCAAACGGATTGCCGATGGCCATGACGATTTCCCCGACTTCGAGCTTGCTCGAATCCCCCCATGGAAGCGCCGGCAACCCTGTGGCATCCACCTTGATCACGGCAAGATCGGTTTTCGGATCGGTTCCCACCACTTTGGCCGTCAATCGGCGTTTATCCGCCAGGAGGACCCTGATTTCGTCAGCGTTCTCGACCACATGATTGTTGGTAATGATGTATCCGTCAGAACTCACGATCACACCCGATCCCACGCCTTGTTCGCGCGGCGCTTTTGGAGCCTCGGGGCGTCGAAACCGACGTTCGAATTCCTCGCCGAAAAATCGCCGAAAAAACGGATCGTCAAAAAACGGGAAGGGAAAGAGTTGCGGCGTTTCAGCGGTCGAAAGAACGGAAATATTGACGACCGAGGGCATCGCTCGTTTGGCCGTCTCGATGAGACGCCGATTGAACGCATCCACATCTCGTATACTTCCCTTGGTCGAGACCGGGACCACTTTCGGAGGCGACGCCGTGGCCAGTTGCGGTTGGTTGTCCACAGAAAGTCCTCCGCTTTGGATCCCCCATCCAAGCCCCACGACTGCCAATACGATCAGCACCGTTAACACACGCCGAGACCGCAGCTGTTGGAGCACCGTTCGAAAAGGCATCATTGGATTACCTCCTTAAAAAACTCAAAAAATTATGTCTGAAAAAAGCCTCAACTCTTTCTGCCACCGCATTCGATTCCATCATTCTGCTCTCTGATTTCGGAAATAGATGTACACTCCAGATAAAAAGAAATCCCGCATGGTCAAGGTTTGTGAACAAAATTATTTCGTCATAACGCCGAGATACGAGCGACAACTTGACTTTCTTCTGCTAGGCGTTATTTTTTAAATGAATTTATACCCATCATCGCCATCGTTCAACGACGGAATTATTCATGACAGCTAGCGAACTTTGCAGAGAAAGGAGGGATGAATGATGTTGTTTGAAGCAACGATGGCCATGTTGGCGATAATGTTCCTCACGTGGGCTGGAGCAATCTGGGCTTCTTATCGAGAGGAAGAACGGATCCATACCCCACCCATGAACTCTCATCAAACGGAAGAAAAGAAAGCCGCCTAAGCTACGTGAAGGCACGACGATTCGACGATCAAACCGCATGTCCAGGCTTCAGGGCATGCGGTTTTTTTGTGGACGGGCATCGCTTACCCGAGGGGCTTTTCGCATGGCGAGCGTGGGGAAAGGCGTTGGTGCTCCTCGCCTGCCTGTTGGAAAGCGGAGGATGTCTCAGCCCGATTGCCTTGAACCAGGCCATGGTGGCATATGATCGCCACGTCGTTCAGGCAGAAAAGGAACTCCTCTTGCTCAACATCGCTCGACTCGAACGTCATCAACCGCCACATTTCACCGTGACGTCGAATATCGCGGCGACCTTCGATTTCCGTGCCAATGCCGGATTTACCACTCGCTTGCTCGAAGGCGGGGGTACGGCGTTGAACCCCAATACCTATACGTTGGATTTCGGGACGAGCGTGGCGGAAAGTCCGACGATCAGCATTATTCCTATCCAAGGAGAGGAGTTTACTCAACGCCTCTTGACCCCGATCGACGCAGAAAAATTCAAGTTTCTCTTGCTCCAAGGACAAAACCTTCAGATGCTGTTGCGGCTGATTGCCCGGGGCATCGAAGTCGAAGACGCACAAGGCTCTCAGATTTATCTCAACACGCCGCGTCATCCCGAAGAATACGAACGCTTTCGACAAATGGTGCTCCATCTGCATGCGCTCCAGCTCCAGCACCACCTCTATGTGATTCCATTGGACTATTACGACGTGACGGCTGTTCCTGTAGAACGCGCACCCACATCGATGGATATTCTCCAGGCATTGGGCCAAGGATACGAATGGATTGCTGTCAACGATGGGCGCTATCAGTTACGCAAACTCGTCAAAGGCCGATTGGCACTGACCAATTTCCCCGGGGATCGCCTTTCCAATGCCGAACGCAAGGCATGGAATCTGCAGGTGGGCGCCCTGCCATCCAATGTCGTCCTCGTTGACATTCGGCCAGAATATCCTGGGGGCGCTTTTGTCTTTCGTGGACATTTTCGGCTCCGCAGCTTTCAAGAAATCCTGGCGTTTCTCGGCGAGGGTATTCGGCGGCTTCCCGAATACCATGTCGATCCCGATCCGCGGACCGGGCCGGTTCGAGAAAACCCCGACAAGACGCTCTCGATCGGTGTCGGCCCCACATCGTCCTCGGACGACACGCTGCATATTTCTTATCACGGAGAATCTTTTTGGCTCGGAGATCCTCAGACCGGATCTCCTTCATCGTGGGACTTTCAGACCTTTTCCCTACTGTATCGGATCTTCCAGATGACCGTGACGGATGTCTCCAAAGTGCTCACACCCGGCATCACTATCGCGAAATAACCCTGTTCACGGTTGCGGTCTCCGGGACGGAGCGTTCGGCAATGTTTGACGGACGATCGGCGAGATTCGACAGTGTCCAGAGCCATACCTGTGGAACATGGCGTTTGTCGGACCTTCAGGAATCCGCCGGGCAAATCGGGAGCTTGATGCGAAATGTCGTTCCCTGCCCAGGTCTACTGGCCACGGAAATCGTCCCTTCGTGCTCTTGCACAATGCCATGCACCACAGTCAATCCTAACCCTGTGCCCTCTCCCGCCGCTTTGGTCGTGAAAAACGGATCGAACACTTTCGAGAGATGGGTTTCCGGAATCCCGCAGCCTGTGTCGGCGACCGTCAACTCGACCATGTGACCACACGGCTCGAGTCCGATTCGGAGCGTGCCGCCATCTGGCATGGCATGGCAGGCGTTGATGATCAGATTCAATAAGACCTGACTCATCTGATCCGCATCGGCCAATACCTTTGGCGTCGATGGATTGAGTGCGGTTTCTACTTCGATCCGATGTTTTTTGAGTCGTTCCTGAACAACATCCAACACGTCGGTCACGACCGAAGCGAGATCGATCGGGCGCCGTTCCATCGGCCGCTTCCGCGCGAAGCTGAGCAACTGGTTCATGATTTTGGTGATCCGCTCCACCTGCGCGACAATGGTCTCCAGCCCCCGCTTCATGCTCTCGTCCGTCGCTTTTCGCATCAACAATTCAGCCCGCCCCAGGATGACATTCATGGGCGTTCCGATTTCATGAGCCATACCCGAAGCGAGCGTGCCCAATTCCGCAAGCCGCTCGGCTTTGCGCAATTGCTCCGTCAACGCTCGTTCTTGAGTGACATCCACGACATATCCTTCCAAAGCCACGAGATCGCCATCGCCTCCCCAGACTCCGCATCCTTGATCCCAGACCCATTTGATCGATCCATCCGCCGCTTTGACACGATAGGAAAGCTGAAAAAGTTTTCGCTGGCGCAGCGCTGCTTGGATCTGCGCTTCCAACGGACCGTAATCTTCCGGGAGCACGAGATCGCGTCCATACGAGACTCGACGATTGCCGATCAACGCGTCCGGATCGTATCCGGTCAGCGTGCGGCATCCTGGGCTCACGAACGTCATGGTCCACTGCGCGTCTGGTTTGCGCCGGTACGCCATGCCGGGCAAATTGTGCAGGAGGGTGGCAAGGGTCCGCTGCGTTTCCTGAAGCGCCTGTTCCGTTTTGACCTTCTCCGTCAGATCCAGCGCCACGGCCACAAAGACCGGCGGCGACTCTCGATCCATGAGTTGAATGTGCACATCGACGGGATACGTAGATCCGTCCTGACGTCGAAGCGTCGATCGGCTATACACTTTTGGGAGTGTCCCTGTACGGAGCGGCTGGACGAGGCGTTCGAACGTGTCCCGCGTCATGTTGGGCATGAGGTCGAGTACGGTCAATGTTTGTAATTCTTCGAACGAATATCCGAGATTGTTCCGTCCACCCCGATTGACTTGAACGAATCGTAAGGTCTCCGCCTCGAAGAGATAAATTTCGTTGATGGACTCATCCAGAAGACGTCCCAAACGGGCAATCCGTTGCTCGGCCTGTTTCCGTTCGGTCACATCGCGCAGAATAACGGTAAAAAATTTATTTTCTCCTACCGTGACTTGGGAAATTGAGGCTTCGATTGGAAACTCTTCTCCCGTGCGGCGCAATCCGCAAATTTCTCCCAACGACCCCATTCGACGGTTCGTGACATGTGTCTCGCCGAACCGCTGTAGGTGCTCGCGATGCACCTGACGATATCGTTCGGGGATCAAGCGATCGAGCGGTTCTCCCAAGATCTCCTGCGCAGAGTATCCGAATGTAGCCTCCGCCGCCGCATTGAAGAGGACGATACGCTGATTCCGATCGACGGTGATAATCGCATCCATCGCGGAATGAATAATCCCAGCAAGCTGCAGTTCGACCGTTTCCAAGTCCGCTTCAGTGCGATGACGGATAGCTTGGATAGCTCGCAGTTCGGCCAGTTCCGCTCGCAATCGTTCGAGTTCTTTGGAAAGTTGATCGTTGGTCGGCCGACCGTCCATACACCTCTCACCGATGCGCTTGTATCCTGATCCGACGCCGTTCTCGATTATGCGGCAAACGCCATCGCGTGACCCTTTTGCTGAGACCGGTAAATGATAATCTGGATTATTGCGGCTGCTTCTCTCGTTCTTTATTGCCCATCTCTCCCAGCTTCCGATACAGCGTCTTGCGATCGATGCCGAGCACTTGAGCCGCACGGTATTTATTGCCGCCCATTTTGTCGAGAATTCGCCGAATATAGGTGCGCTCGAGGTCCTCCAACGGGAGCAAGCGTTCAGCCGCGTCCTCGACCATCTGCCCTTCGCCTTGCACATCGCGAATCGTCGGGGGCAAATCCTCCAGCGTGATGCGTTTCTCCCGCGCGAGCGTCGCAGCCCGCTCGATGACGTTTTCCAATTCCCGGACGTTTCCCGGCCAATCGTAATCGATCAGCCGCGCCAAGGCGGGTTCCGTCAGGCCCTCGATGCCTTTTTCTTTCGCAGCCTGGCTGCGGCTCAACAAGCCTTGCACCAGCAAGGGAATATCCTCTTTGCGCTCCCGAAGGGGCGGGAGACGCAATTCGATGACGTTCAACCGGTAATACAGATCTTCGCGAAACCGCTTGGCTTTGACTTCTTCGGCCAGTTTCACGTTCGTCGCGGCAATAATGCGCACATCGATAGGAATGGATCGCGTGGCTCCGACACGGCGAATCTCGCGTTCTTGCACCGCACGAAGCAGCTTGGCTTGGAGCATCATGGACATTTCGCTGATTTCATCCAAGAATAACGTGCCGCCCTGGGCCTCTTCGAACAAGCCGCGCTTGTCAATTTTGGCATCCGTAAAGGCCCCTTTCACGTGTCCGAACAATTCGCTCTCCAAGAGCAGTTCCGGGATGGCCGCACAATTGACCGGCACGAACGGAGCCGATTTCCGTTGGCTATTAAAATGGATGGCTTTGGCGACCAGTTCTTTTCCGGTTCCACTTTCGCCAGTCAGCAAAATATTGGTTTGCGAATCGGCCACCCGACGAATCAACTCGAACAGCTCGCGCATGGGCTTGCTTTTTCCTAGGATTTGATCGAAGGCATATTCTCGGCTGACCTGCCGTCGAAGCTGTTCGACTTCCCGGCGCAGCAATGCTTCCCGCATCGCCTTGTCCACCGTGACCAAGAGTTCCTCTGTTTTAATGGGTTTGGTCAGATAATCGAAGGCACCTTGCTTCATCGCCTCAACCGCGGTCTCGACCGTACCGAACGCCGTCATGATGATCACGTTGCATTCGGGATGCTTGGTCGTCACGTGATGGAGCAGCTCCAATCCATCCATGCCTTTCATCCGAAGATCGCTCACCACGACTCGACAATCTTCGGCATCCAGCTGGCGCAAGGCTTCCTGCCCATTGGCTGCCATGACCACGTGGTAGCGATGATCTTGCAAAATATCCTGCAAAAGATTGCGCATATCCGGATCATCGTCTACGATCAATACGCCTGTACGTTCCATTTCCATGATTCATCGCTCCTCAACTCATGTGTTCGATAAGTCGATCACTGTTTCGTGCATGTTATTGAGATGATTTCAAAAGCGTGTGGCCTTTCGACACATTCCCTTACCGATTTCGATTTACTGTAGCAAAGAGCATCATTATTCTCGACACTGATTGAAACCAAATTCGCTGTTATCGGGAAGACGGTCCTGTATTTACTCTAAGAATTTGTACGTGAGGACAGCCCGTTCCACAGACGGCATTATCCTTGCTCGCGTGTCCGTTAACCCTTTACGATCCCGAGAAATGCTTTTGAGCGCGGAGGGCCAATCATGAAAATCGTCATACCCATCGATGGATCGCCTCAATCCACGCATGCCGTTCAATCTCTCGCACATTTCGTGCCGCCAGAAGAACTCGTCTTGCTCCATGCCCTGCATTTACCTGACCTCGATCACCCCATGATCACCCCGGAATTGCGAGAGAGAGTCCTCCAAGAGGTCGAAAAAAAATTACGAGAGGACGGCGAAGCCATTCTCAACAGAGCGCAAAGACTGGTGCCTCCGGATCATTCTTCGGTTCAACGACTGCTCGAAGTCGGCTCTCCCGCCCAGGTCATTCTGGACACGGCAAAAGCCATGCAGGCTGATTTGATCATCATGGGCGCTCGGGGGCTCGGTCCCATCCAAGAATTGGTGCTCGGCAGTGTGTCGCATCGAGTCGTCCTGCATGCTCCGTGTTCCGTCATGATCATGAAATCATTGTTGACAACCTTGCGGAGCATTCTCCTGCCTATACAGGGCGATGAGGATGCCGAGAAGGCCGTGGCTCTCCTTGCCAAGAAACCGTTCCGAGAGGCCGTCACGATCGAAGCCATGACGGTCTGGCCTCAACCACAAATCCCCTGGCCCGTGACTCTCGGCCAATCGAAAATGCTGGAGGAGCGAGCCTTGGAGCATGCTCAGCAACGGCTGGACCGCTTAGCCGAACGATTGGCTAAATTAGGATACTCCTATCGCACGACCGTGGGAATGGGCGATCCGGCTTTTGCCATTCTCGAACAAGCTCGGGAACGACAGGTCGATCTCATCATGATGGGCTCTCATGGACGCCGCGGGCTTTCCCGATTCTTTCTGGGCAGCGTGTCGCATGCCGTGCTGCATCGCGCGGATCGCCCGGTCTTCATTGTTCGATGAGGCGTGGCTTTCTCTTCCCGCCATCCGTTTGGTACAAGTGACAAAGCATATCCACGCTGAGTCTGCCCATCGATCAATAATGAGGTGGCATGATGCCCGACGAAAGTCGATTGTCCGATCTGCGTTCCTCGCCCGCGTACCGTCGAGCCGACCAAGATCTGGAGTTCCTGGCTCGGGATGAGCTGCGGGCCGTTCGCTTGCAATTGGAATGGCTCAAACCCGAATTGATCCAACAAGATGAAGGGATTCGATCGACCATCGTTGTTTTTGGGAGCGCCCGATTGGTCGAACCTGCCTTGGCGGAGCAACGGCTCAAGGAAGCCGAAGAGGAATTGGCGGCCAATCCGGATGATCCAGCCGTCCAACGGACCGCGGCCATCGCCCGCGCCCAGTTCAAGCTCGCCCCATATTACGATGAAGCTCGCGCCTTTGGCCGCCTCGTATCGTCGGCCTGTCAGATCGATGGCCAATGCGATTTCGTGATCGTCACCGGGGGCGGACCGGGCATCATGGAAGCTGCCAATCGGGGCGCAGCCGACGTCGGCGGCAAATCCATCGGACTCAATATCGCCTTGCCTCACGAACAAAAACCCAATCCCTACATCACGCCGAGCTTGTGTTTTCAATTTCGGTACTTCGCCCTGCGGAAAATGCACTTTTTGTACCGAGCCACTTCCCTGGTCGCCTTTCCCGGAGGCTTCGGCACCCTGGATGAACTCTTCGAAACGCTCACGCTCCTCCAGACCGGAAAAGTTTCCGGCGTGACCGTCGTCCTGATCGGACGCGCTTTTTGGGAACAGCTGATCAACTGGTCGTTCCTGGTGGACTCGGGACTGATCAGCGAAGAAGATCTCCAGCTCTTTCACTATGCAGAAACGGCACAAGAAGCCTGGGATCTCATTGCAGCCAATCATCTGCCACAGCACGCGGCTCGCCAAGAATAAACGATGGCTCCCTGTGGTCTTTTGCAACAGTCCCCATGCATACCGTGCGGTCATTGGCGCCAGTCTTTCCTCAACGAATCGATATCCTGAAAAACCCACCGAACACCGTAGAGGCCTATTTCCAGCACATCTCCTGGCCTCAAATTTTTTGGCATCCCCGTTGCTTTTCCGCTCAGCATGATTACTAACACAACAGCAACATCATCTATTCAAAAAGGAGGGATAGCCATGAACGATTTAACACGAGAACTCACAAGATGGGATCCATTTAAAGAGCTCGAGGATCTTCAAAATCGCATATCACGATTGTTTGGACGAGCGCCTGTGCGACGAGAAGGGGGCAAAGAAGAAGCCATCCGCGTCGCTGAGTGGGCACCCTTAGTGGATATTTCTGAAGACGACAAGGAATATCTGATCAAGGCCGAGCTGCCTGAAGTGAAGAAAGAGGATGTGCATGTCTCGGTTCAAAACGATGTGCTGACCATTTCAGGCGAACGCAAATACGAGAAGGAGGAAAAAAAGAAAAAATATCATCGCATCGAACGGGCGTACGGGAGCTTTGCCAGAAGCTTTACGCTACCGGAAGATGCCGATCCCGAAAAAATTTCGGCAGAATATAAGGACGGCGTGTTGTACGTCCATATTGCCAAATCCGAAAAAGCGAAACCTAAGGCCATCGAAGTCAAGGTGGCTTAAAGGATGCCTTTCATTCGCGGCGCCCAGGTCCTCAGCAAAGGACCTGGGCGACGCGCTCCTTTTTCGGAGCATGTCTGTACGGGCGAATAACTTATGATGATTGTTCGATGATTTCCATCGGTGGTCGCCGGACGAGGCGCTCATGAGCCGGCGGGGCAGTCAAGGATAAGAGCGCCGATCTCGATATTTGATTTGAATGGAACCGCTTGCCAAACACATTGTGGTCGCGACGGATTTTTCAGCCTGCTCGGCTTATGCGTTCGATTATGCCTTGGCTTGGGCCGAACAATCCCACGCTGAATTGGACATCGTTCACGTCTTGCCAGCCGGCATCGGACTCGATATCGATGCCGCCGTGGCCACGGCCTACTACCAGGAGCAGGAGAAGGAAGCCCGTCTGCGATTGGACCAGTTGGTGGCTCAAGCGAAGGAATGCCTTCCCGGAGCCCGTGCACATATCCTCAGGGGGCTCCCAGCCGATGCCGTGTGCGAATTCGCGAGCGAGAGCCATGCCGATCTGCTCGTCACCGGCACGCACGGTTGGACCGGGCTTGACCGCGTGCTGATGGGAAGCGTCGCCGAACGCATAGTCCGTCAAGCACCCTCTCCGGTCCTGACCATTCGTCTGACGGAGAGCGCTTCATACCATGAAGATCATGAATCCGAAGCTCAAGGGAGCGTGACACAACAGCCTTCTTCCTTCATTCCCTCGCATCTTCTCGTTCCCCTTGATTTCTCTGATTGTTCGTTGGATGCTATGGAATATGCCGCACACGTCGCGCATTGCTTTGGCGCCTCGATCACCTTGCTCCATGCCGTCGAACCGCTCTCGTACGGCTTGGATTTTCAGTTGACCCATCCGATCGAGAACAAGCAATTCCGACAGAAAATCGAATCCCGGTTGTCCGAACTCGTGCATGCGTTGCAACGAGCCGGGCTCACGGCGGATTCGCTGATCGCCACCAAGCCAGCTCTGGACTCCATTCTCGATACCGTTGTGGAACGAGCTATCGACGTCATTGTGATGGGAACGCATGGGCGCCGGGGACTCTCCCGTCTTGTCATCGGCAGCGTCACGGAATCCGTACTCCGTCATGCCCCCTGTCCTGTCTTGAGCGTGAAAAGCCCAAAATGGAGACATCGCCCTACTGTTTCATCTATGACTCGCAGCGAAAAGAGCTCGTGAGTACAAGAGGCACCTCGACATGGCCACTTTGCCGCCTGTGCGTTGGTCTTCACCAAATCAGCCGGGATTGATTGCACTCCTCCAACGACTCGACTCACTTTCCCAACAATCTTGGTTTCATCCCTATCGCGAACAGGCCATGCAGCTCGCCCTCCGTCCCTACCGGGAATCTGCCAATCGGGAATCCCTCGTTCCGCTCCCCGAAGAAGAAGCCTTGGCGTTCCTGTATGCGTGCTTGGACTATCGTTCCGATGGCCAGCCTCCTTTGATCGAAGCTCTTGATCTACTCGCGCCCAATCACTCCTTGACCGATGAAGAACGAGAATGGCTCCCACCGCTCAGCCGGTCGTACCTGGATGTGCTGGAAATTATCCAAGTCCAAACCGAATGGCCACAACCGACTTTGCTGTTGCGGTCACTGGGTGACGGACAAGAAGACTGGGTCTCCATTATGGAGCCGGATCCCGTGCTTCAAAAGGGCCGAATGGTGCTTACCCGCATTGTGAGAGGTCAGACGGCCAACGCTCTTCCAGGAGCCGCTGTTATCCTCGCTCATGGTATGGGGCAGACCTTGTTTTCGTTCTGCGACGAATTCCGGCGAGAGCTCGAAGCCGACACGGGAATCTTGGCATTGGAAGATTGGCCAACCTTTGCTAAATCTTACGGCTATCTCTTGTTGTGGAGTCTGGCCAAGGTTCGCCAAGGGGTGACCAAAGTTGCGGAATCCAACATTCAGTATTTCACGTCCGACGGCCAACCGTTGTTGTTTGCGATCGCGATCTACGAGCACCACGAGTTCCGCTTTCTCGTCGAAGAAGTGGAGCGGTGGGAAGGGTGGGAACCGATTGTGTCCGAACAGGACGAAGCGTCTCGCAATCAGATACGAGTCTGGGTTCAAAAGGCCGGATCCCAATCGGTTGCCGACGCGCCGTTCGTCGTCGCCAGACTCACAATTACGCCGATCCTGGTCATCATTGAAGCCGATTCTTCTCAACGGCTGGAAACCATCAAGCGTCAATTGGCAGCGACCTTTGGGTTTTCGTTGGCCTTCCGCGGGGAAACGACGACACCACCCCCGCATACGGTCCCGCAAGTCGATCTCTTGTCGGACATCGTGTTCACACCCGCGATCACGATCAGTCCGGAAGACGAATATCGTATGCTGGCCGATTTTTTGGAGACCATTTGGTTTCGCTGGGCTGAAGAACCCTGTCCAGCACTAGGAGGGATCACCCCGCGGTATGCCGTCAAGAGTGGGCGCGCCAAAGACGTCTTGGCCCTCATTGATCAATTGGAGCGCGACGATCTCGCCCGCCGCCGCACAGGCAAAGCCGGCTATGACTATAACAAGCTCCGTGCGCATCTTGGGTTATGAGATCCAAATAGATGCAATTCGTCGATCGGACGGAATGCCCACGGAACGAGCAACCGCCTCGACACCCTGTCATCTCCTATGTCATATTTCCTATGTCATATTTCATCCATTGCAATCTCTGCCTCTGCCTTTCGCTAAAGGATCATGAATCCATCCCATACCGCTTCTTGGGGCATTTTGAATCGACGTGATTTTCCCCGATTGCTCGATGCGCTGAGAACTCAGGGCTACCGCATCATCGGCCCAACGCTTCAAGACGGGGCGGTGAAATGGGGCGACATCGCGACAGTGGACGATTTTCCCGTCGGATGGCGCGATCATCAATCACCGGGCCACTATCGACTCGAACGGACGGAATCTTTCCGTTACTTCGATATCGTTCACGGTGCCGAATCGTTCAAACCGTTGACGTTTGCACCGCGGGAAACACTCCTGGTTCTGGAACGCACACACAAAACCTTTGTCGCCACCCCCATTCTCCCCGACCCCGAACCCCTCGCTGTGCTCGGAGTGCGCGCGTGCGATCTTGCCGGACTCGCTATACAAGATCGAATCTTTTTGCACGGCCCTTACGCCGATCCGTATTATCGTGCTCGGCGGGACCGGCTCTTCATTATTGCCGTGCAATGTACGCGAGCACTGGACACCTGTTTCTGCGCCTCCATGGGGACAGGCCCACAGGCCACGGCCGGATTTGATCTCGCACTCATTGAAGGCGACGCCGATTTTGTGGTCCAGACCGGAAGCGAGGAAGGCGCACGCCTGGCTCAACACCTTTCGTTACATCCGGTGCCCCCCGAACGACTTCGCCAGGAGGAAATCCGCATGGCAGCCTGTGCTGCGAGCCAAACCCGGTCGATTGACCAATCCGCACTGCCCCGTGCGCTCTACGACGCGCATGATCACGAGCGCTGGGACGATGTCGCTCGTCGCTGTCTGGCCTGTACCAATTGTACGATGGTGTGTCCGACGTGTTTCTGTCACGGCGTCGAAGAACAGCCGGATCTGATGTGGACGAGAAGCGAACGAGCCCGCGTCTGGGATTCGTGCTTCACACCAGACCATGGCTATATCCATGGGAAAAATCTCCGTCCCACGATCAAAGATCGCTATCGAATGTGGCTGACACACAAATTGGCTGCCTGGATCGATCAGTTCGGCATGTCCGGTTGCGTGGGATGTGGACGATGTTTGACCTGGTGCCCGGTCGGCATCGACCTCACGGAAGAGATCAAGGAGTTGATACGCTCTCGACAGGCTTCGGGGTCATGAACATGGAATCTGCGATCTCGCCTCCAATGAATCCCTTTGTCATTCATCCAGCCGTGATCAAAGAAAAGCGGCAGGAAGCCCCGGAGATCGTCACCTTTCGGCTGCAATTAGAAGACCCCGCCATTCGCAAGCAATTTCGGTTCGAGCCCGGCCAATTCAATATGGTCTATGCGTTCGGCGTTGGAGAGGTGGCGATTTCCATTGTATCTGATCCCGACCATCCTCGGGAATTGGACCACACGATCCGGATCGTTGGGCGAACCACGGACGTGATCGGCCGCATGCAGCCAGGCGATCGGCTTGGGATCCGTGGTCCCTTCGGAAAAGGATGGCCTATGGAGGAGGCGAAAGGCTCCGACATCCTCATCGTCACCGGAGGGCTCGGATGCGCCCCGGTCGTGGGAGCCATTGAATACATCTTTCGCCGGCGGGAGAACTACGGCATGATGAACATTCTTCATGGCGTCAAGGCTCCACACGATCTTCTCTATCGCGAACGATTCGATGCCTGGAGAGCTCATCCCCGTACCCATGTCTGGTTGACCAGCGACGAGCCGGGAAAGACCTGGCATTACCATGTCGGTGTCGTCACGGAATTGTTCGATCGTGTGCAGTTCGACCCTAATCACACTTTCGTGATGATGTGCGGTCCCGAAATCATGATGCGCGTGGCCTCGCATCTGCTTTCCCAACGCGGGCTGACACCGGATCGGATGTATGTGTCTCTCGAACGGCACATGGCTTGCGGCATTGGGCTCTGCGGCCATTGTCAACTGGGGCCCTATTTCATTTGCAAAGATGGACCGGTCATGCGGCTCGATCGGATTCTTCCCTGGCTCGGGAAAAGCGGGATATAAACGGATATGGCTCGTCCGGCTCGATCGTTTCGCCAAGGCACCAAGCCCAGGTTGGCCGTCATGAAATTTGCCTCCTGCGACGGATGCCAACTCAGTATCTTGAATATGGAAGATGAACTGCTGAGCTTGGGCACGGTCCTGGACATCGCGTATTTCCCAGAAGCCTCGAGCCGGCGACTCGCCGGCCCGTACGACATCACGTTCGTGGAAGGGTCGATCAGCATGCCGGAGGACGTCCAACGCTTGGCGGACATTCGCCAACGCACCACCTGGTTGATTACCATCGGCGCCTGTGCCACGGCGGGAGGCATTCAAGCGCTTCGAAACTGGGCGGATGCGGAAGAATGGAAACGGGCCATCTATCCCCATCCGGACTATATTCGCAGTCTCAGCACCTCCACGCCCATTTCCGAGCATGTCAAAGTCGATTTCGAAGTCTGGGGATGCCCTATCGACAAACGGCAACTGTTGCGGGTGCTCACCGACATCATCGGCGGCGTCCGGCCGCGCCTGCCTCATCACAGCGTCTGTCTCGAGTGCAAGCGCCAACGACAGGTGTGCGTCCTGGTGGCCAAAGGCGAGCCCTGCCTGGGTCCGGTGACCCAGACAGGGTGCGGCGCCATTTGCCCGGGGATGGCACGCGCATGCTACGGGTGCTTCGGACCGGCAGAGGGGCCTGTCGCAGCCCCTGGCGCTCCTCCCAATACTCATGCCCTGGCCCAACAGTTCCACCGATCCCTCGGACTGATTCCCGTTGAGGTTATCCGACGGTTCAGAGGCATCAACGGATACTTACAGCCATTCCGCGAGGAAAGTCATGCCTGGGAATCCACCGAAGACACGCACAATCAAGGTTGACATGCTCACGCGCGTGGAAGGCGAAGGTGCCTTGCACGTCACCGTGCGAAATCAGCAAGTGGAAGACGTTCAACTCCGTATTTTCGAGCCGCCCCGATTTTTTGAAGAGTTTCTACGCGGGCGCCATGCCCGTGAAGTCCCCGATTTCGTCGCTCGGATTTGTGGCATCTGCCCGGTCGCGTATCAAATGAGCGCGGTTCATGCGCTCGAACCGATTTTCCAAGTGGGTATTCCCGACGCTATCCGTCGGCTTCGGCGGTTGCTGTATTGTGCGGAATGGATCGAAAGCCACGCCCTGCATATGTACTTGCTGCATGCCCCTGATTTTCTGGGGTATGAGAGCGGCATGGACATGGCCCGCCATCACCCTGACCTTGTCAAGCGAGGCTTGCGCATCAAAAAGGCAGGGAACGCCTTGCTCGCCTGCTTGGGCGGGCGATCCGTCCATCCGGTTTCCGTCACGCTCGGTGGGTTTTCTCGAGTTCCCCTTCCACGCGAACTCCAGGCGCTCGCAGACGAACTGCGTTGGGCTCGCGATGCCGCCTTGGAGACCCTCCGGTGGGTGGCGGGGTTCGATTTTCCGGGTCCCGAGCAGGATTACACGTTCGTCGCCCTTCAATCCTCGGTGGAATATCCGATGAACGAAGGGCTCATTGCTTCGAATCGAGGCCTCTCCATCCCCGCCAGCGCCTTCGAAGAGCGGTTTCACGAACGGCAGGTGCCTCACAGTCATGCGCTTCAATGCACGCTCGATGGCGCATCGTATTTGGCTGGCCCGCTGGCACGCCTGCACCTCAATGTCGATCGATTACCGCCGTTGGCGAAACAAGCCCTGGACGCCACCGGGCTTCGCCTTCCGTTTCGGCGTGCGTCGCTGAGCATTGTCGCACGAGCCGTTGAAGTGGTGTTTGCGCTGGACGAGGCTGTGCGGTTTATTGAGGCCTATACCCCACCCTCCATGCCGGCCGTTCCCGTCACCATCAAGGAAGGTGTGGGCATGGCCGCAACAGAAGCGCCACGGGGATTACTGTATCATCGTTATCTGGTCGGGCACGACGGGACCATTCGGGAAGCGAAAATCGTTCCGCCAACCTCGCAAAACCAACTCAGGATCGAGGACGACTTACGTACGTATCTCCCTCATGTTCTGCATCTGCCTACTAGCAAGATCGCTCAAGGATGCGAGCGGCTTATTCGGTCCTATGACCCCTGTATTTCGTGCGCCACCCATTTTTTGAAACTACACCTTCATCGCAGCGAGTCATCGGCGCTTGTCCGAACGCATCGCCATTACCCGTGACGGCATATCCACCGGAACGTTGGGAAAGATATTCGCAACATGCTGCGCGTAATCGGAATCGGCAATCGCACAGCGAGCGACGATGCCGTCGGCCTGTTGGTGACCGCTTATCTTCGCGCTTATCGTGTGTCTCGTTTGGAGATCGTGGACGCCGATCTGGCCGGATTCGGCCTCTTGGATTTGATGGAGGGAGCGACGCAGGTCGTGCTCGTCGACGCGGTACAAAGCGGACAGGAACCCGGAACCTGTATTCGGCTTGAAATACCACGCGATCTTGACCTAATCGCGCAATGGACCTGGCACCCCTCTTCGCCGTCCACCCACGCCTTCGGGATCGGGGAAGTCTTGACGATGGGATATGCGCTCAACCTCCTCCCCGCTCAGCTGACCGTCTATGGGATCGAGACGGGGACAACGATCGTCGGGGAGCCCATATCTGAGCCGGTTCGCCGGGCAGCTCAAAGCGTCGCGGCATCCATTCGAGAGGAATGCACACCACGGCTGCTCAGCTTCAAGAGCGACGGATATCGACCCGATTCCACTGATGAATGATATCTTTGCAACATGGGTCGCCAGCATTGTTTGAGCACGCCTTTTCTCATACGGCATTTCCGTACGGAGCTGTCTATCGGTGATCCCGATTCAGAAGCGGACCGGCCTTGGATAGCCGGAAGATAGGCGTGCGATTTGCTTGACAACGTCTGACTCATTTTGCTTGAATCGACTCCCACCCAATTGCCCGGCTTACCAGCGAACAATGGCGCCATCTGAGCATCCACTCTTTGCCGGATTGGGGCAGGCACTGCGAATCGGCACGGATCTTTTGGCTGCATTGATCGTGGGTGGTGTGCTCGGTTGGCTGACCGATACGTACGTACTGGAGTCAAGTCCGTGGGCGCTGATCGTCGGGCTCGTGCTGGGATTGGCGGCGGGAATTCGTAATGCCTATCGGACGTTTCAACACTGGAAATAAAAGCGAAACCCGGGGAGTTTGAGCTTGGAAAATCCTCTTCATCCATTTGAACTTCATACCTATGTCCCTCTCTCGTTGCTCGGGCTGGATATTTCGCTGAACAAAGCGACCATCACGATGTGGATCGTCGTCGCCGTGGTAACCGGCTTGATGATGCAAGCAGGTCGAACCCGCGCGCTCGTGCCGACCAAACTCCAAAATGTTGCCGAATTGCTCGTGGATTTCATCCGCTCCATGATCCTGGACACCATGGGGAAAGAAGGGCTGAGGTTCTTCCCCTTGATTACGACGCTCTTTTTGTTCATTTTATTTTGCAACCTTCTGGGTCTCGTACCGGGATCCTATACGGTCACCAGCCAATTGGTCGTCACGGCCGTCCTCGCGATAAGCGTGTACGTGCTGAGCATTTTGGTGGGCATCAAACTTCACGGGATCAAGTTTTTGCAGATTCTGACCCCGTCTGGTACCCCTGGTTGGTTGCTGCCGCTAGTCATTCCCATCGAGATCATCAGTCAATTAGCGCGCCCATTGGCTCTAGCGGTGCGGCTTTTTGCCAACATGACCGCAGGGCACGTCATCTTGGGCGTGCTCTTCGGCCTCACGATTGCCGGTGGGATGTTGATCGGATGGCTGCCTTTTGCCTTCACCATTGCCCTTTATGGACTCGAAGTCGGCATCGCGTTTATTCAAGCGTATATTTTTACCATTTTAACGTGTGTCTATTTAGGAGATGCGATCCATCTCCATTAGACCAGGATTGTCAGCCGGTTTACACTCACCCCTAAACACATGGAGGATGAACACACAATGGATTCAGCAGCCGCAGCATTACTCGGAATGGGCCTGGCTGCCGCGGGGTTTGCGGGAGCGGGCGTGGGCATCGGGTATATTTTTGGGAAAATGATCGAAGCCGTAGCCCGTCAACCGGAAGCGGAGGGCCGAGTGGGGAAATACATGTGGATTGGGTTCGCCCTGGTCGAAGCCATCGCCTTGTATGGACTGGTTATTGCTTTCATTATCATGGGCTTGCGCTGATCAATCGAAGGAACTCTGGTCATGCCTCAATTCGACACCCATTTTTTTTCCTCGTTGATCTTTTGGGAAGTCGTCTCCTTCGCCATCCTGTTGTGGGTTTTGTATAAATATGCCCTCCCCCCGATCCTGGAGAGCCTGGAAATCCGAGAACAAAAAATTCGCCAGAGCATCGAACAGGCGGAACAGAATCGCCTTGCTGCCGAACAGCGACTCAAAGAATACGAAGCCAAACTACAAGCAGCCGGACGAGAAGCCGAAGCGATCATCGCCGATGCCAAGAACAAGGCTCAACGGCTTCTGGAAGAAAACGAGCAGCGACTCCGCGCTGAATCGGAACGGATCCAAGCGGAAACGGCTCAAGAAATCGATCGGCAGCGTCGAAAGGCCCTAGAAGAGATTCGCGAGCAGACGGCGGACTTGGCGATTCTCGTTGCGGAGAAAGTTCTCGAGCGCAGCGTGACCAGCGATGATCACAAGCGTTTGGCTCAAGAGGCCCTAGAAGCTGTTGCAGCTACGTATGGAAACGGCAAAACCGCTCGGCCATGAGAAGCGCTCGCATGCGAGCGCTTCTCCTTTGTTGGCCAATTTCATGCCTGAATCTTTCGCAGGCATACTCTTCTCCGCCCGACTCATCATCCATTCGTACTTCCTGAACGATAACCCTCCAGATCCAAGGTCACAAAGCGAAATCCATAGGCTTTGAGTTCCCCAGCGATCCGTTCTCTCCTCAAGGGATCGTGCAAGAGGGCCATCGAATCTGGATCGAGTTCGATTCGCGCAATGCCGTCATGATCTCGAACACGGACCTGACGAACGCCTTCGCGCAGAAGAAGCGCTTCGGCCCGTTCAATTCGCGCGAGCTTCATCCGTGAAATCGGGCTTCCTCGGGGGATTCGAGACGATAAGCAGGCAGCGGCAGGTTTGTCCCAATTCGACAAGCCCAGGGCTTTGGCCAACGCCCTGATCTCGGATTTCCCCAGTCCGGCTTCCACCAATGGACTTCTGACGCCAAAGGCTCTCGCCGCCAATACTCCCGGTCGATCATCCCCGAGATCGTCCAGATGTGTTCCGTCGACGATCCCCTCAAAACCCAGTTTCCGCCGAATATGATCTAAGCGTTGATACAAATCGGTTTTGCAATGAAAACATCTTGACGCATCGTTGCGCACGAACTCCGCAATTTGCAGTTGGTCGGTTTCCACGATCTGTAGCGCGGCGCCGATCTCTTCAGCGACTCGCCGAACCGTTTCCAACTCGATGGCTGGAAAGGTCGGCGAAACAGCCGTTACGCCAATCGCTTTTTCACCCAACGTCTCATGCGCCACTTTCAAGAGCAACGAACTATCGATACCGCCGGAAAACGCTACCAGCGACGATCCGAGTCGTCGAAAGATATCCCGAAGGACTTCGTATTTGTGAAAAAGCGCAGGATGGTCAACCATGTTCGTACACGAGGCGTTCATGTTGCGTTGCCGCTGAAGCTGTTGGAACTCTGGAGTACGCTGAAGCGCGAGGAATGTACCCAAGTTGGCCGCAGGCCCCCAGGATATCCGAGCCCCGACTTTTCCTGACAAAGACGTCAAAGCCGGCATGTCGGAGCACCGCTTGAAACTGCCGGACGACCGTTTCATTCGGCCGACGATAGGAGCTGCTTGCAAATTCGTTAAAAGGAATGAGATTGACTTTGCAGCGGATCCCCCTCAACAACTGAACCAACCGCCGAGCGTCGTGCATCGTATCATTGACGCCCGCAAGCATAACATATTCGATCGTCAGACAGCATTCTGTCTTCTGCGAATACTCTCGGCACCCCGCGATCAATTGCTCGAGGGGATACAGGCGATTGATCGCCGGCATGAGCAGTTGACGCTGCTCGTCCGTTGTGGCGTTTAACGAGACGGCGAGATTGACCCCTAAACGAGCAATATCTGCAAATCGAGCGACCATGCCCGCCGTCGACAGCGTGATTCGGCGCGGCGAAAAACCTAATCCCCATTCCGCGTTGGTCAGACGACCGATGGCCTCGGACACGGCATCGATGTTGGCGAGCGGCTCTCCCATTCCCATGAAGACGAGTGACGTAATCCGTTGGGGCGGGAGAAGATGGTCTTGAGCGATCAACACTTGCTCGACAATTTCATGGGCCCGCAAATTGCGTTTCCATCCCATCTGTCCCGTCAAACAGAACGAACAATCCAGCGTACAGCCAATCTGGCTCGAGACACAGAGCGTCAATCGCCGTCCTTCCGGAATGAGGATGGTTTCGACAGAGAGATTCGGTACCGGAGACCACAGGAATTTCCGCGTGCCATCCGCTCCGACCAGACATTGGACATCCGACGCCCGTTCGATTGCGGCCATTCGGCATAACGTGGCTCGCTGATCGAGGGGTAAATTGGTCATGGCCCGAATATCGCGAACCCGATGTTGATACAGCCATTGAAGAATTTGCGTCGCGCGATAGCGCGGCCATCCCAAGTCAGCGACCAACCGGCAAAGCTGCTCGCTAGAAAGTGCCAGCAAGTTTGGTAATGTCGTTGATGGCATGTCCGCAATCGGTCCCAGCACATTCATAGCAAAGCAACCTAACATAGGGATCTGTAGGTCACAAGACCTTCTGGTGCTTCTTGATGCTTTAATCCGTTTAAAGCAAAACAGTAATCGAGCTTGTACAAGTTGAAAATTGTACTTACAAGTAACTTTTAAAAACTACAATAACTGGCATTCATAGCAAGATAAAATACAAACATATGCTATGAATTTATGCTTGCTTGAAAATTTTTAATATGAGCATGCTAGTTTTTTATTTTGCATCTTTAAATGATTACCGCTCTAAGAATTTTAAAGCTATCTTGTTGACTTTGCTTTGAAACAATGATAAAAAGCATACGCGATATGAAGAGGATGAAAGATGGAGGAACAAAGTCCAGAATTAAAGGATATTGTCGTCGGCTTAGAACAACGAATCAGCATGTATGAAAGCAAACTCAAGGATCTTCTCAAAAAACGGGAGCGGCTCAATGAAGAGATCACAACGATTGAGAAATACCTCGAGCTGGCAAAGACGTTATATCGTGTGGAGGCCGATAAAGCGAAATTGGCGAGCCTCTCGAGTCAAATCATTACGGATGAGAAAGGGGTCTGGCCGTCACAGGATTTGGATGTTACGGACAAGTCACGAGAAATCTTGCTGGGGCGAAGCAAGTACGTCGGGATGAGCGTTCCTGATGCTGCTTATGCCCTTCTTCGAGAGACACGGCGCCCTATGCATGCCAAGGAGCTGTATCAGCATCTTGTCGAAGGCGGCTTGCAGATACGAGGAAAGACACCGGTGACATCGGTCGCCACGTCGCTAAAGCGTGATCGGCGATTCCGAAAGGTCGCGCCTAATACCTTCGAGGTCATCGATGAAGATCGCTCGCAGATACAGACCACGTAAGAAGCGTGCTCGACATGTTTCACTGACGCGAAGCCGCGTCTAACCCAGAAAGGAGGTGAGTGCATTGGCCACAGCAACGAAGAAGAAAACCACCACGAAAAAGAAAACCACCACCGCAGCCAAACCCAAGGCCAAAGCCAAAACGAAGAAAAAATAATCCGCTCGCAATCCCGCCGGTAGTGCCGCCGGAGGCAGGGCCACCTGCTTCCGGCGTGTTTTTACCCTCTTCTCGATACACAGAACTCTTCTGTCCGATACAATATTTGTCAATGTGCCAATTCCGATAATGACCCCTGTCCGAGAATTTCACATCCCTTGCCCTTCACCATTCAATGCGGTATGCGAAGAACATGAAGGCAGCCCTTCTCGTACACCGAAGAAAACGGGTGATGACTGACGACGATTATGCCTGAACTCGATCCTCCGATCATGGAATCATTGGTTGCTGTCGCGCGTCAGGCCGCTCAAGCCGGCGGTGCTGTATTGGAAGGCTTTGCTGCCCGTCAGGTGACGATTACGCGAAAAGGGCCCATTGATCTCCTCACTGAGGCCGATACAGCGGCGGAGCACGCCATTGTCGAGATGATTCGCGCAGTCTACCCCGATCATCAAATCCTGGCCGAAGAACGTACCAGCGAACAGACAAGCGAGTCGCCCTATCGGTGGATCATCGATCCCTTGGATGGGACGACAAATTTCGCGCACGGGTTTCCCATCTACAATGTTTCGATTGGCCTGGAATATGAAGGGACATGCGTGCTCGGCGTCGTGTATGATCCGACGCGTAAGGAGCAGTTTGTCGCGTGGCGGCATGGCGGGGCGACGCTCAACGATCGTCCGATCCGGCCCTCGGATATTCAGCAGTTGGATGATGCGCTGTTGGTAACCGGATTCGCCTATGATGTGCGGACCAGTCCGGATAACAATTTGGAAGAGTTTTGCCGATTCACGCTACGCGCACAAGGCGTGCGGCGAACGGGCTCGGCTGCATTGGATCTGTGTTACGTCGCCTGCGGTCGTTTCGATGGTTTTTGGGAGCGCAAACTCAATCCATGGGACACAGCAGCCGGACTTGTGATCGTCCAAGAAGCCGGGGGTCTGGTCACAAACTGGAATGGCGGCCCCTTTTCCATTTACGACAAGCAGATTCTTGCCAGTAACGGCAAGATCCACCAGGCCATGATCGAGGTCTTGCACATGTAGCCTGATCCAGGATCATATGGATTCGTCAGCATCGGCCTTGAGATTTCAGCCGTTCGGCCATGAACGCTGCAGCGCGGTTCGGTCGGCCCGTTCAAGCGTACCGACTGCTCAAATTCTCAATGTCCTCACTAAAAAGTTCCGTCGTGTTTCTCCCGAGGCATATGGAGCGTGAGACACCCGCGTTCACAAACATTTATCAATTATCAGGCGTGGACGATCGCGAACGGGGGTTTACTCGACAAGTCCGTGTGAAAAGGATCGGCGAGCGCTACCAGGCCGTTTTGAGCTATGAAAAGTTCCGCATCGAGGGACAAGCCGCTGACAGCGAAGAAGCGGCGATGCAGACGCTCATCCAAGCGCTGCATGCCCGAGGCTATACACAGATACGAACGCAGCTCATTTTCCGAGCCGACCGCTATCTCGGCAGTCAGGAGCCGTGGAGGGAATACGCCGATCCTCGGACGAGGGCGGGCAGGAACATCGTATGGGGATGGATGACCCGATGGCTTCAGCGCCTTTGGACTCGGTAATCCGATTCGGACAGGAGCTCAGCGGTTGCTGACAGGCCGTTCAACGTCTGGCCATAACCATTGCTATCAGCATACGCGCGTTTGATCTCCACCATGGCCGGCAATTGCTGTTCGAAGACCCGCACCAAATCCGGGTCGAAATGCTTGCCCGCTCCTGCACGAATTTCTGCCAGAGCCGCTTCGATCGTCCATGCCGGCTTATACGGGCGATCAGACGTCAGTGCATCGAACACGTCACAAATGGCACACAGGCGCCCGACGAGCGGTATCGCTTCGCCGGCAAGTCGATTCGGATACCCTGTTCCATTCCAGCGTTCATGATGCGTCAGGGCGATCGTGTGGGCCATCTGCAGTAACGACGACTGACTGCCGGCCAGCAACTCCCCTCCGATGACCGTATGATTTCGCATGATGATCCATTCGTCCTCGCTCAACGGCCCCGGTTTGAGCAAAATGCGATCGGGAATGCCGATTTTTCCGATATCATGCATCGGCATGGCATCCACGAGCAGCTCGCATTCATTCCGGCTCAGCCCTATCGCGCGCCCCAGCACACCTGCATAGCGACCCATTCTGATGATATGGGCACCCGTTTCGTTGTCTCGGTATTCTGCAGCCAGTGCCAGGCGATACGCGACCTCCCGCTGCGCAGCCATTGATTGGGGGCTATGAGTATCCGCATATGTTCTCGGCTCATATTCACGGCGCACGGTCTCTTGAGAAAACCATCGAGCTTTCAAGAGATTGGCGATTCTCGCTTCCGCCTCGAGCTGATCGCACGGTATCGTGAGACAATCATCCGCTCCCAACTCCAGCGCCCGGCGTCGATTCTCTCGTTCCTCGTCTCGAATCAGCGCGAGAATAGGCACATGATCCAGCGGATCGAGAACTTTGAGATGAACGAGCGTTTGAAGACCTGTCCCCGCGGGCCAGAAAGCCAGAATCAACAGATCGGGATCGAGCCCGCGTACCAAGGCCGCGAGACGATCAGCCCGATATATGCAAAAAATCTGGTGATAGCCGGCCGCCCGCAACATGCGCTCGAACTGGCGACCGGCCTCCCCCTGTTCATCGACGATCAACAGTCTGCCTGATCGCCCATTATGACACGCCACACGGCGTGGGTCTTCCTGCTTCAGGGGGAAACGGTCTCGAGTCAGCAAACTGTGCGCGGGCTGATAGATCATGGATTGCTTTATCCGGCCTCGATTGCGACGAGCGCGTGCACTATCCGCATATCGAGATGTCGGTCACCGATGCACAAACTTTATTGGAGTCGAGAAGAGGAATTGCGAAGCATCGGAGGTCGCCACAGCAACGACACGAATGGGAACGATCCCTTCATAACGCGATGAAACGCCTTACAGCACAGAGGCCAACGAATCCTGTTCGGCTTCAGGGGAAGCGGCATCCGAAGGCGTGTAACTGATCACTCGTCGGGGATTCAGATACTCCCGTACCTTGGGTGGAAGATCCGCGGGGCGAATGGCCTGTGCGATCGAGAGCTCTTCTTCTTGCGCAAGATCGACGATCATGGCTTCTTCTCGGGGAATTTCTTCCGAATAAACCATGACCACCGGTCGTAACCGCGCCTGAACGTTGACACTGGTGACCAAGGCATAAGCTTCGTTGCTCAATCTCACGATGGAGCCAGGCGGATATACACCGAGCAAGCGGATGAGCGTCACGATGGCATCCTGGCACAATGCCCGACGCCGCTTGGCGTACAGATAGGACAGGGCTTCCGAAGGAATGAGACTTTTCGTCGGATCGGGAGCATGACACAGTTCATCGTATTCATCAGCCACCATCACGATCTTGGCCAAGGGGGCAATGCTCTCGGCTTTCAAACCCAAGGGATACCCGGAACCATCCAGCCGTTCATGATGCTGTGCGATGATATCCAAGGCTTCAATAGGAAACTGCGGAAATGCCATCAACATCTCCCTCCCATATTTGGGATGTTTCCGTAAGACCGCATCGGTTTCGACAACGGATGATGGCGCTTTTTTGAGAAGGGTCTCCATGGAATATTTCAATTCTCCGATGTCATGAAACAATGCACCTAAAGCAAGCCTGTCAAGATCGCGGGGGTTCAGCCGGACACCTCGTCCAATGAGAAGTGAAAGCATGCAGACATTGATCGCGTGAAACGAAAACTCCTCGCTCCCTCCCATGGACCCGATCAGGTTCATCACAGCACTTGAAGATCCTGGATCCGCGAGCAGTCGATTGACTGATTCAATAATTGTCGCAGCAGTTTTCAGCCCTCGCGCTTGCTTCGTGCCGATTTCATGAAGCATGGTCTTGCCCTGCCGCAACACTTCCTTGTACTCGGCCTCGATGCGTTCGAGCTGCCGCTGATAACTCCTAAAGTCGTTCTGCAACTCGCGCTTCCGCTGAACGAGATCGGCAATGGCTTCTTCCTGCATCGATCGTCCGGCCACGGTTTCGGGAGAGTCGGAGTTCTGTGGACCATCCGGGTGTGCCGACGAGGTCAGGAATTCCTGAGCCTCGTGAACAGCCGAATCAACTGCATCGGTGTCATGGGGCCCGATCGGATCCGATCGATCCGGATCGTAGAACAGTTTCACATGCTTGAGCCCACACAGGGTCTCGACCTCCTTCTGATAACGGATTTTGAAAGTATTGGTCGGAAACGGGTGACTGAACCACGATCCTTCGATCTTGATATACAGTCCGATTCTCAATTCTTCGCGGGTAACAGGTTCAAACGCCATTCAGCACAACCGCGGTTCGACCGATGTTCGTGTCCCCATCCCGTTGACCGAAGCGAGGCCGTTGTCGGGCAAGACGGCATCGGCAAAATTCGTATCGGTCAGATCGGCCTCGTGAAATCGAGCATCGAGAAAATTTGCCCCTCGGCAATTCGCTTCGCGCAAGTCGGCGTATTGCAGATTGGCTCCCCGCACATCCGCATGCTGAAGGTCGGCCATGAGCAACAAGGCATGCGACAAATCGGCATGCGCGAGACAGGCTCTGTGCAACAAGGCCCCGATCAGATGTGCTTCGTGAAGGATTGCACCAGTGAAATTCGCCCCTTGTCCGTTCGCGCTGAATAAATAGGCCTGCCGGAGTTCTGCTTGAGCCAAATCGGCGTGGCGCAGATCGGCCCCTGTGAAATTGACGCCGCTCAAATTCATCCCTCGTAAATTCGCCTCTCGCAGATCGGGACGGATGGACGGATGTGCCTCTCTCCAGGCATTCCACGCCTCCACGCCGCGCAAGAGAAGATCCAGATGCCCGCGATTGGCCATAAACATTCTCCGTGATGCGTCAAGAGGACAGAGCGTCTCGCGAATCTGCTCGCTCTTCGCTGACCAGGCAACCTGCTGTCCGTTCGTCCTCTCTAATATCGGCTCCATTGGGTTAAGGATTAATGATGCTTCCTAGCTGTTGTTGATACGGGTAGACTCATCACTCTCATTGCGCACGAGACACCTGAGCGATTTCAGCCCGCAGTGCCGTTTCGGCACGAGCGAATTCTTCCGTCAGTCGGTGCATCAGGTCCTGGCTGCCAGACCACGAATCTTCACGTCCCATCTGTTCGAAGCGATAGCAGACATCCGCCAGCACGGTCGCCCCGATATTTCTGGCGCTCCCTTTGAGCGTGTGCGCTGCCTTGTAAAGCGTCGAGGCATCCCGCTGCGCGACGGCGTCGCGAATAGCGTCGACATGACCGAGGGCATCGCTTAAAAACTGCTCCACCAACAGGGCGAAAAAATCCGGATCTTCATCCCCGCCCAAGGCACGGAGTTCTTCGATTTTTCCAGGATCGAGCGGAGAACCAGACACCTCTGCTACGGATGGCGTCGATGCAGAAACAATCGGAGAAGCTGGGGCTTCCTCGTTTGTGGTCTCAAGAAAAGGAACTGCCTCGTCTGTTTCCATCTCTGTTGATGGCCTATGAAGTTCGGGTGAGTCAGAAGCGGTAGAGATAATCCAGGTTTTCATGGTGTTTTCCAATTCATTCGGCTTGAGGGGTTTGGAAAGAAAATCGTCCATGCCGGCGGCGAGACATTTCTCCCGATCTCCTTGCATGGCATTGGCTGTCAAAGCGATGATCGGGATGTGGCTCCACGGCGTGCCCCGTCCATGCCTCGAGGCAGGAGGCTGCTCATCCGAAGCAGGCCGACCATCCTCGGGAATCGTGGTTTCCCCGGAGATCTCACCACGGCTTCCTTGCTTTCCGGTCCCGGTCTCGCGTCCTCCGTCCTGAGCTTCCGGTCCTTCGCGCTCCCTCTTCGGAGACCGGTCATTGGCCTGTTCCCATTCTCGTATTTCGCGTGTCGCTTGGTAGCCGTCCATCTCCGGCATCATACAATCCATGAGTACGAGGGCATACGATCCCCGCTTCACCGCTTCGACAGCCTCACGTCCATTCCCCACGACATCGACGGCGTATCCCAACTTTTGCAACATTTTGATCGTCACTTTCTGGTTGACGAGATTGTCTTCGGCCAACAGAATCCGACTCGTTCGGTGCTGTTCCATTTCCCTGAGCGTATGGCGCGTGATCAGCGACGGAGCCGGCAATTCGCGCTTCGATGACGCACGGAAGTCAGGCTCCTCGACGACGTGTCCGTCTCCACCCGATGTCTTGGCCCGTCGCTCGCCGCCCATCACCTGCTTCAGGCAGGCATACAGGTGTTCACGCTTGACCGGTTTAGTCAAATAGGCATCGAATCCAGCCTCTCGGGCCAGTTGTGCTTCTCCCCGAAATGCCAAAGATGTGAGCAACACCAAGCGCGTGGCGGCAAGGCGGGGATCGCGTTTGATCTGCTTGGCTAACGTCAATCCATCCATCTCCGGCATCTGCATATCAACAACCGCCAGATCGAACGGAGCACCTCGTTCCCAGGCCGCAGTGAGCACCGCCAAAGCCTCCTTCCCGCTGGAAGCCGAGACGGCGTGCATGTTCCACGCACGGGCATAATGCTCGAGCACGGTCAAACTCGTCGCATTGTCATCGACGAAACAGACCGAGACTCCCCGAAGATCATCGCGAGGCAACTCATGTCTTCGGATGTCCGCGTTCGGTTTCGCCAGGCGAACCGTGAACCAAAACCGGCTGCCCTTTCCGGGTTCGCTGTCCACGCCGATGCGCCCACCCATGAGTTCCACCAATTGCTTGCAAATCGCCAGACCCAAGCCGGTTCCCCCATATTTTCGAGTCATCGAGGAGTCCGCTTGGCTGAAGGCTTGAAAGAGTCGCCTTTTCGCTTCAGGGGAGATGCCGATGCCGGTGTCCACGACATCGAATCGAATCACAGCGCCATCCGCCATGTCGGCTTCGGCCTTGACAGCAACGACCACCTCGCCCTGTTGGGTGAATTTGACCGCGTTGCTCAACAAATTGCCCAGAATCTGCCGCAATCGGCCGGGATCACCGTGAAGAACCGTCGGCACATTGGCATCGACGAGCGCCGTCAATTCCACGTTCTTTTCTTGGGCGCGCGGAGCCACCAGTTCCACGACCTCATCGACCATCGCCCGCACATCGAACCCGATGGATTCGAGTTGCAGTTTGCCGGCCTCGATTTTCGAGAAATCCAATATGTCGTTGATAATGGACAGCAAATGCTCGCCGGACGATCGAATCGTCTCGGCGTAGTCGCGCTGTTCCGGTGTCAGATCGGTATCGAGTAATAAACTGGTCATCCCGATCACGCCATTCATCGGTGTGCGAATTTCATGACTCATGACGGCCAAAAATTCGGATTTGACTCGAAGGGCTTCCAGGGCTTGATCTCGGGCTTCGACGAGCTCCTGATTCGCCATTTTCAATTCTTCCGTGGCCTTGGCGAGCCGCTCTTCAGACCGTTTGCGGCGGAGAAACTGTCCGATCTGCCTGCCGACCGTGGTAAACATGCGGAGCACGTGAGGATTGGGGTCTTGGCGCTCCTGGCTGAAGAATTCCATCACGCCTAACAATTCGTCTCCGTGCAGAACGGGGAATCCGACGGCCCCATGCAATCCCGCTTGCCGAGCCCTGGAAGCCCGGGGGAAATTGGGATCCTGCGTTACGTCCAAAATCCAGGCCGGTTGGCCGCTCGACCAGATCCGACCGGGCAGGCCGATGCCGCGAGCGAATGTCGTCTCCCGCGTCGCAGCGAGAAAATTGGAGAGGTGGTCGCTTGTCGAATCGTGCCAGACGTACCGGCAGCGAAGGACACCGGCATCAGGATCCTCGACCCAAAAAGCGCCCATCTGCCAACCGAGTGCCCGGCAAATCGTCTCCAGAATCTGCGCAATCGCTTCTTGGAAACCCGGGCTTTGCGCTAACACGTAACTGACCTGATGGGACACGGCTTCCGCCTGTTCCAACGCTTTGACAGTCGTCAAATCCCGGAAAAAGGCCGTGAACGAGGGGACTCCCTCCAGCATGACCGGAGGACCGATAGTCACTTCGACTGGAAATTCTCGGCCTGTTCGATCGAGAGCCATGCTTTCGACCCGTTGATTGAGCACGCGGGATTCACCGGTCTCCAAAAACCGCTCGACGCCCTTTCGATGGGCATCGCGAAAGGCCGGAGGAATAATCGTTTCGGCCAGATCGCGACCGATCACTTCTTCCTTCTGCCATCCAAAGAGGAGTGCTGCCTGCGGATTCCATTCCGTGATTCGACCGTCGCCATCCATGGACACGATCGCATCCAATGCCGTTTCGACGATCAATGCTGTGCGCTGGGTCGCTAATCGGTGCTCGGCTTCAGCGGCTTTGATCTCGGTCACATCGAGAAATAGGCCGCGCAAGTAGGCGACTTGACCGTCGGTATCCTTAGCGATATGGACAATGTCGCGAATCCACACGATCCGGCCATCCGCAGCCACCGTGCGGTATTCGAAGTTGTGATCTCTGCTTTCGGCCACGGCTTGGCGACAGGTTTTGACAGCCCGTTCGCGATCGTCCGGATGAATCAGGTGCACCCAGAACTCCGGCTCCGACATCCATTGTTCGAGGGGATAGCCGAATATTCGCTCTGCCTGAGGACTGACGTAGGTGAAGCGCCACGTTTGCGCATCTGCTTCCCAGACGACGGCATCGAGATCTTCGATTAATGTCTGGTAGCGACGTTGAGCAAGGTCCAAACGCTCCTGGGTATGATAGCGAGTGACGGCCAGGCTCGTTAACCGAACGGCCCCATCGATCCATTTCCATTGCAACGTATCGGGCCACGTCGCCGTCATCGGATAGACGGTGAACACCCCTACAGCCTGTTCATTGTGATCCAGAATAGGCATGCTCCGGCAGGCATGAAGACCATGCGACAGTGCGACTTCCCGAAAGGCGGCACATCGAGGATCGGTCCCGATATCACGAACATCCATGACCTGCCCCGTCAATGCCGCGATACCGCAGGGTGGGGCATCCTCTGCGATCGGCAGGCCCTCCAACGCCTTTTCATAAGAGAGGGGCACCCCCGCCGTTGCACCCACACGGAGACATCGAGCCGACTCGTCGCTCAGGAGGATGGCGACGGCAATGTGCGGCAGCGTCTTGTGAAGCGACTCCGCGATGGTTCCCAATACCTCGCGGAATGGCCGTTCGAGGACCAAAAGCTCCAACACATGGTTTTCCGTGTCTTTCAGCGCAGCGATCAGTTTGTCCTGCGATAGATCGCGGAGCACGGCCGTGAACTGTCGTTCGCCGCCACCCATCTCAGGAGCGATTTCCGTGACCGCAAGATAAAGGGGAAACGTCGACCCGTCTTTGCGTCGTCCTTCGACCTCGCGTCCCAGGCCGATAATATGTCGCTCGCCCGTTTCACGATATCTTCGGAGATAGGCATCGTGATGCTCCCGGTGCGGAGAGGGCATGAGCATCGAGACGTTCCGTCCGACGAGCTCATCGGCTTCGTATCCGAACAATCCACATGCCGCAGGATTCACCACGGTGATCGTCCCACGTTCATCGATCGTCACGACCGCCTCGCGCATGCTCAGCACGACAGCCTGTATCTGTTGGCGTTCCCGCATGGCCGCGGCCTCGGCCTGTTCCGCCCGAACTCGTTCCGCCTGAACGCGTTCCCACTCCTTTTTTGCACGAGTCAAACTCCACATCAGCACACCGAAAACCGGGAGACCCCCTCCACCGCCAACGAGGCCGATGCGAACCAGGTGAGCATCGATGGGTTTCAAGACCGCGTCTCGATCGAGCCGCACGAGAATTCCCCATTGCACGGCGGACTTCTCTTGCACCCCTTTGGTTTTGGCATACCCCGTAATCACCGGAACGTTGCGACGTAGATGAGTCTCTTCGAGATATCCCACGTGATCGGTTTGCAATTTTTGAGCAGACGGAAGATGCCACTGCAACAAATTGACCTTTCCAGCCTCCTGAAGGACCGAATCGGCGATCACCAATCCATCCGCCGTCAACCACTGCCACTCGACCTCTACTTCACTCGACCCCAAGAGCCGAAATGTCTTCATTTTTTCTTCAAAAAGCGCGGCGAGTTCGTCCAGCGCGATCAGCCCCCGGAGTGCACCCCGCCAGGCTCCCGTTTTATCCTGCAGAGGCATGACGAACCCGAGCGCCATCCTTCCTCCAAGCTCCGGAGCTTTCTGCACAGGCTCGATCACCAACTCTGAGTGTTCCTGCGCAACCTTGAACCAAGACGGGGTATCTTGCGAGGGGGCATATTGACCGTGGGGCGCATCGAACGCGGTCGACGCGGCGAGTACGCGTCCGGTCGCATCGGTGACGCCGATCCACGCATAAATCGGATAGGCTTCCCGAATATGGCGGAGGAAAGCGGCCGTTGTCGGAGAAGCCAAATCTTGGTGCGCAAGCGTCTTTGACCAGAGATCGAAATCGCCTGCTCGTTCTTCCATCAACAGATCCAATTCTGTTGCAATCGCCTGGGCGGTCAGCGCAAGGCTTGCCCCCACATCGTCGATCATCTGAGTCCGAATCGACCAGAGAACGGTTGTCCCGATCGCGAGCGCAAGACATAGCAATCCTGCCACCAGCCAGGGTACCGAGCGATATGTATAATTACGGATGGTGCGTTTCATCGTTCATGACCGTCTGGTTGAATGGCCGAGACATTGGACGCCGAACGATCCATCGCTGCTCGCGTGCTCGTCAGCCAACAGGTCACGATGCGATCGAAGGCTTTTCGATTGACGGGCTTCGACAGATAATCGTCCATGCCGGCAGCGAGGCAGGCATCGCGGTCGGCCTCGGTGGCATTGGCGGTCATGGCAATGATCGGCACACGGGCGGACGTACCCTGAGCAGCTTCCCACTGCCGAATTTCTCTGGCCGCTTGATAGCCATCCATCTCCGGCATCATGCAATCCATCAGGACAAGGTCGTAGACGCCATGTTTCACGGCGTCCAGAGCCTCGCAGCCATTCGCCACCACATCGACCTGGCATCCGAGTTTTTCCAGCATCTTCCGTGCAACTTTTTGGTTCACCACGTTATCCTCAGCTAACAGCACGCGTCCGATTGAAGACGGGGTAGCATCCGTGTGCCCCGGAAACGCCGCCCCGTCGCCATTGCCGGACACCGCCGATGGGGCGCTGTCAGAAGGACGCGTCACTGGTTCAGCGCTCTCGGATCGGCCTAGCAGAGTGTGAGGCTTTTGAGCTTGCTCCAATATTCGACGCAGGCAGTCTTCCAATTGCTTCTGATGAATGGGCTTGGTCAAACAGGCAGCCACGCGCAATTCCTGATCCTGCTTGACCTCGTTTCGACGACCGACGGTCGAGAGCAGCACCACGGGGAGATGGGCGAATCTTCGGTTGATCTGCTTCGCCAGATCCAGGCCGTCCATGTCGTTGACATGCATGCTGCAGAGCACCACATCGAACGGCTGCCCACTCTCGAGGGCGGCGTTCAACCGGCAGAGCGCCTCCATGCCGGTGTCCGTGCTCTCGCCATGCCATCCGCACCCAGCGATCGTGTGCTCGAGCATGGTCCGGGTTGTGGGATGCCCTTCGACCACCAGTATCCGAGCATGCCCAAGCGGATTCGTTTGGTGCATAACTTGCCCAGCCTGATCGATAGCCAGCTTCGCATGAAGCGTGAACCAAAACGTGCTGCCTTGCCCGGGAGCGCTCTCGATCCCGATCGTCCCGCCCATCAATTCCACGAGTTGCTTGCAGATGGCCAAGCCCAAGCCCGTGCCGCCATAGTGTCTGGTCGTCGACGCATCAGCTTGGCTGAACGCCTGGAACAGTTTCGCTTGAGCCTCTGGACCGATGCCGATTCCTGAATCGCGAACCTTAAAGTGAAGCAGCCGTGACGAATCCTGCGCATCTGCATGGTCTCCGCTACCACCATCGTTCGATGAGGCAGAGGCGCCGGCAGCGAAAGAGCAGCGGGGGCGATCCTCGCTTGCGACGGTCACCTCTACGACCACCTCCCCGACATTCGTGAATTTCACGGCATTGCCGACCAAATTCAGCAAAATTTGGCGAAGGCGACCCGGATCTCCGATGACCGTGGACGGCACATCCGGATGAATAAAACCGACCAATTCCAATCCCTTGTCGTCCGCCCGTTCCGCCAGCAACGCCAGTACTTGCGAGACGAGGTCATGCACATTGTACGCAATTGCTTCGAGCTCGAGCTTCCCGGCCTCGATTTTCGAAAAGTCGAGAATATCGTTCAGAATCGCCAGCAAGGCTTCTCCTGATTGCTTGGCAATTTGCGCAAATTCTCGCTGTTCATCCGTCAACTCGGTCTCCAACAAGAGATTCGTCATCCCGATGATCCCGTTCATCGGCGTGCGGATCTCATGGCTCATGGTCGCCAAAAACTGGCTCTTGGCTTGCGCAGCCTGTCGAGCGGCTTGCGCCGCATGTTCGAGGGCCACGTTTTGGCGTTCGAGCTGACGAGTCAGGTTCGTGAGACGGGTTTCCATATCGCGCACGCGGGTAAAATCGATGCCGTACACCCGAACGAGTCCGAGCGAGGGGATCGGGAAAAATGCCCATTCAAAATAGGATCCATCCTCCGTCGCCGTCGAGGCTTGATGGCTCGTTCCCGTTTTCAGGCACCGGGCAATCACTTGTCCGGTTTCTCGCGGGAGCACCGTCGGCAGGGCCTGCTCGGTATAACCGCATCGCTCGATCACGGACAGCATGGCCGGGTTGGCATACAAAAGATCCCCGTCGGCATTGAACTCGGCGATCGGAAACGGGCTTTCTTCCGAGACACGACCCAGTCGTTCCAGATCTTCTTTCCGTTGTCGTTCCTCGGTCAGATCGCGGAAGGTCAGAATCGCTCCGGGCTCTCCTGCCACATCCATGGGCATGCCTAGCAACTCCACGGGTTTGAGTACACCCATGCGATGGCGCAGTTCGATCATCTCCATTCGCACCGGCTCGCGTTGGTGCACCACGCGTATGATCTGCTGAGATAGCATCTCGTGTCCGTGAGGATGGTCGGAGTCGGTCACCAACTCGACGAACGGCATTCCCATGCACGACTCTTCGTCATGTCCGAGAATGCGTTCGCCCTGGAGGTTCAACCCTCGAATCAGGCCTCGATGATCGAGGAGGCAGATGCCGATCGGTAATGTATGAACGAACGAGGGTACATCCATCCACAACCAGGATGCGCGTCTCGGGCGAAGGGACAACTGTGCAGGTTCGTGCCTGAGATCGGACATACCGCCTCTAGATTCCGTATGAACGTAACTGCTTAGTGCTGTTCATATCTTGCTGACTCGTCTGATCCGGCTGCGGACCATCTCTTCGCCACTGTTCTAAAATGCCAAATAATCCTGAATGCGAATTCCTTCTTGAACAGGATCCAAGATCCGACAAATTTCACGCACCGGTTTGGCATTGGGAAGCGCCAGATCGATGAGAAAATGCGCATGCTGAACGGGGTCGGCTATGATCGTGACCATGGGTTTTGTCCGTGCCAATGGGTTATCTGCGACCACAATGGCGCGCTCTCCGGTATTCAATTCGACCAAACTACCCACCGGATAAATGCCCACAACCCGAATCAAGCGATCGACCCATTGTCGGTTGAATGCCCCGGCTTGACACAGTTTGTACAGTTCCCGTACGGCATGAGCCGGTGGAAGCGGAATATGCCCACGTCGCCCATTGATGGCGGTATCGTAATGATCCACCACGCTCACAATCTGGCTCAGCGGAGAAATGACCTGCCGAGCCAATCCATGCGGATAGCCCGAGCCATCGATTCGTTCGTGATGTTCGGCAACGATGCGTCGGGATTCGGGCGACAGCTCGGTAGATTGAGCCAAGAGCGAGGCTCCCAATTCCGGATGCTTGTGCAAAATTTTCTGTTCTTGCTTTGTATACCCGCTTTTCTTTCGTAGGAGATTTCTCGGCACCCGTAGGTGTCCCACATCGTGAAGCAGGGCTCCCAGTCCCAGCGTCTGCAGCGTCTCATGAGAAAAGCCTTCCTGGTGTCCGACGATGAGTGCCATGACACACACGTTGAGCGAATGGACGAACAACGTGGGGTCGTATCGGCGAAGCGCCTGCATCTGAATATGATGCAGCAACGGCTTCGGGGCGCTCAGAATCTCAGCGATGACGGTCGACACCACACGTTTGGCTTCACCGGTATTGATGCGTTCGCCGGCCGACACGCCGGCAAAGACATCTTCTACGGATGAGGCAATCTCATGAAAGACGATCTTGGCATGCTCTGCTTCTTCCGGCGCGACACCGTTGGCTGTCACGGGCTCTCGTCGAATGGCCGGCGATGGTGACGGCTTTTCCTGCATTGTCGCGATGGATTGCTCGACCGACTCCGAGGCGTGCTTCGCTCGCTCGGAGTCGGCACCTGGCACGCTCGAAACCGACAAATATCGGGTCGAGCCGCTGTGACGTGGCAAAGAAGCGGAGGAATCCCCTTCCCCGGGCAATGCATCGACAGAGTTTGGGGATGCGTCCGACACCGCGTCCGCAGCCCGCTCCGCTTCGACAACGCCCACGCGCACGTGATGTGCATCCTCGCCGATCTCGGAAAGGCGATCGATTTCGCTTCGACTCAGATCGATTTTGACCAGTCGGACACCACACTTTTTGAGGGAAAGAATTTCCTCTTCCGACTTGATCCGAAACCGGTGCAACAGAAAAGGGGTTTTGAACCATGGTTGATCGATGCCGACCAGGTACATGCCTGGCTGCAGTTGTTCGATAGGGATTTCCTGGATCACAACTGACCTATGCAATCAATGGAGAAACGAATACGCAAAATACGGATCTATTCGACAAGCTGACTGTCGATGGCAAGCTGATTCCATCCGGCATCGACCTATTACGAAAGACGAAAACATACCGCGGCTCCTGACGCAGCGCAGATTCGGACTATGACGGCTTCGCCCGCGTTCGCACAGCGACCATCGCCCGTGCGGGCAAAGCGGATGTCTGCGACCGCTCTTTGTTATGCATGACCTGAAATAAAAACGATTCGGAAGCCAACACCCAACGCGCACAAGAGCAGGCTCTCTCCGCGGCAGAGAGGTTTTGTCGAACACCAGGCTGATCTCTCCCCTCGCACACGACTTATTTCGGAGCAGAAGAAGAAAAACTGAACAGAAAAGCGCTGCCGATCATTTCAACGGCAGAATGCGCTTCCCAATCTTCGATATCGACCGCGTGTGAACGGTCTCCCGAACGCCCAAAGGGCGAGCGTCTGCTTCGGTACCATGCACACAGCCGGACGAGCGTGCATGGACGGACATGTGACTCAGGCAGCGCAAAGTGAAGACCATGCCTTAGAACGGTTGGGATATCGCTCCCTCGTGTTCTGTTGGCGCAACGCTTTTGGGAAGTGCGGGAGCGAGTGCGCTCGCAGGCGTGACTGAACCAGAAAACTCGTTGCTCTTCAGCCCATCGGGATTGAGCACCGAGATGATGTAATAGGGCCCGACCGCATTGACCGGATCTTCGATGTGTTCCGCCGTTTCAGAGTCGATCACCGTGGGCTGCGCATAGCGCCGACCGTCGACTAAGATCCACATTCCCGGTTTGAAGTGGCGACTTTTCAAGATAAATTTCTGTGTTCTTCCATTGATGGCCGTGACTAGCTTGTTCGGATCATCGCCATCCACAAGAGATTCCAAGAGCGGTTGGACTTCGGTCTCGACTGGCTAATCCGCCCACACACGAAGGGCATACGATCGTGCGGCATTGAGCAGATCCACGACCTCGCTATGGGAGAGCACCGTCCCGTGAGCCGTTTGAAATTCGTTGGTATCCGGCAGCCAGCTCCATGAGATGAACGCGCCACTCAACCTGCCTTCTACGCGCATCCGCACGTTATGCGCAGCAGCCGCATTGATGATTTCCATCAACATCTGCGCTTCCTCAGCGCTCGGACTTCCATCATAGAGCACCGAACGCCCCAACACGCCTGGTAGACCAGTCGACAGTTCGAACTGGTAGGCCTCGATCCGCGGCATTAGCACCAGCGGATCGAGGCGGCCTTCCGAATTGGTCCCATCCACTTCATGTCTGAAATAGGTTGTGAAAAATCCTCCCGAGGCCGCAACCGCACCGGGAAAACCGGAATAGGGCTTCGGATGGCCGAAGGCGTTACGGTAAATATTCGTTGGCGTGAGCGTCTTTCGTTTGCTGGTCGCCCCATTGTGGATCCAGGTATTCCGATCCCACATCCCCCGGAACGTCACAGCCTCGATTGTATTCGGTCAGGATTGGGAGTCGTCCACCACGGAGCGGTATGACAGCGGGACAACGCACAGCCTTCTCTCGATACTATATCCGGGTCTCCCCATTCATGGAGCAGAGCCTGAAAGTCAGGATCGAATTGCACCACACCGCCGACGAGTTGGTATTGGGCATCGAGCCACACTTCTCGTCTGACGATCACCGCTCCCTCGCGAGCCAGAGAGCTCAGTTGGTCCGTCAGCGCGCGATACGGTGATGGCGGAATGCTCACATGAAGAATAAATGCCGCTAGTTGCTGCACGTGGTCGGAATCGATGGATCCTCGAAACACGTTGGCCGTGATCCCATCGATGACCAGTTGTCGAGCCGTGGCCTTGGTGCCGTCCAAATGGAAGCTTTCCATACCGGCAATGCCCCGAACGCTCATCGTGTCGATCGCGGGCCATCACCGAGATTCCAGACCAGTTGGTCGACATGGGCATCGGGATGGCAGCTTCCACAGGCGAACGTCCCATTGGAGGAGAACGAGACATCGTAGAAGAGCCGTCGTCCTTGCTGGATAAAGGCCGGAGCCGGATCGGTGGCGAGGACGACTCGATACCGTTCGACCGGTTCGTGGAAGGAGTTCCCGAGATCCACAACGGACAAGGTCAGATCGCCTCGGTTATACACATAGGCAACATCCTCGACGACGAGGAGTCCGCGAGGCATGGAGCCGACCGGAATGCGATTCCTCACCATGCCGGTCAACGGATCGACAACGAGCAACATGTTGGACGAAGCTGCCGTGACCAGGATCCCCCCCCGATCCGTAGTTGTTACCACATATGGAACCGCACCTCCGGGAATCGGTTGACCCGATGCATCTTCGTCCAATGGGAAGTGTACGCGATGAAGCGTGGCCCATCCGGCGACGCCGGGAGTCTACCGAACCAATCTATTGAGAATCGGGTGCCCGTCGAGTTCCTCCGGCCCGTCTTTGAAATTGAGGTGGTCGGTCATCGCAACCCACAAGCCTCCATCGAGATCGGCGGCCAATCCATACGATAGCGTCCCGACTCGAGAAATTTCTGTGATCGCGTAGGCTTGCGAATCGATGACTGAGACATCCCGATCCGGATAGGCTGGATCGTCGATTTGTACGACCTCGTCTTCGGCTTGAAAATTCCCGCGGACGAACTCGAGGACTTGCCATGCCCAGAGCAAAGGGTTTCTCTCCGATTCACCCGAGGGCTCGTTGGTCAATCGAATTTCCGTCCGATTCCCCGATTCCAGCGCGGCGACGAAGATCCACACGCCATTGGACGAGACCGCAACTGCACAAGGTTCTTCTGCGGGAAGCGGCACGATGGTTTTGAGCGCATGGGTGCGCGTGTCGATCACGGCCAACGCATTCGGTTACCCCAGCGTGACGTACGCCTCGGGTTTGGTGGCGAAAAGACGACTCCGCACGGTTCGTCCAACATCAAAAGCCGTGTGTCGGGATCGACGCGTTGAATGACCGTCTGGATGTTCCCGGACATGCTGCCGATGACCGTCACACTGTCGGACAGATGATCGATGACATACACGGTCCCCCATCAGGCGAAACCGCCACACCCGCCAGGCCCATCCCCATCGGGATCTGTTGCAGGACGTTTCCTGCGCGATCGAGTTCCACGACTCGATTGCCATCAGGATCAACGACATAGAGATGATCCGTCAAACGGGTATACGACACAGGACCGCATTGGAGAAGCTCAAAATTCAGATAGCCTTGAGGCCAAGCATTCGCCTGGATGGGAACTGGCGCTTCCGAAGGCTCCAACTGCCCGACCGCGCCGACATTGCGCCCATGCGCAAAGACGTGATCGACGCAGCCGAGCGCAAGCCCTACGACACTCAGGCTCCCTAGGCACACCTTCGCATGAAGGCACAAGCGGGGCCGGCTTGCGCTTCACACTGATGATTGAATCTGAGATGTTCGACATATCTGCCATTGCAGAGCCTACCTCCTGGTTGAGATGCACAACACGACGAACGGCTGAATAACAGGCGTAACAAGGTGGCCATCTTGCACCTGCTCCAAGGCCTATCGGCACGTCGGAACGAGATTGAAGCAGATTCCATGCTCGATGGCACCCGAGCGAGAAAAAACTTTCCAGGATCACGCCATCTCGAGTATGGCAGCTCGCCAAACGGCCAAACACACGACGGAAGACGATCCGTCATCGCTCTTCCTTTTGCCCGTCTGCGACAAAAACCATGAAGCGCCGAAGGTCTGTCGATGACAATGACAGACCGACTGCAGGGAAAACCCTTTGTCGAATCATCGAAAAGGCTGTCAGACAGGCATCAACCTCGAACTTGGTCTACTGCGCGCATGGCAACCATCATGCCGACCCAATGATTAACGGCTGATTCCATAGTTCGTTGACCTGTGTCCATTCTCGAACCGCAACCATCATGCTGTTGAGTTCCTACTCCGGATGAGAGCCGGATGGCTTGCCGGCATGCGAACTGGCCCATGCCGGTGCATCGGGGAGGGCAACGATGCAGGGATAGAAAGATCTTATCTCGATGGACGAGACCAATCTGCCAGACGTGCCTCGATTGTTTCGTACACCCTGCGATAGCGTGCTCGTCCTTGTGTCACGAGAAGAAACCGTCGATAGTAGCGTCTGGCTAAGGCCATAAAGCCTTCGGCCTCGAGGGAGTAGCCCAGATTCAATAACACTTCGGGAAGATCCGGCGCCAACAATTCGGCTTGACGGAGGTAGTCGAGTGCTCGCGCATGGTTGCCGGACTGTTGGCTCACAACAGCCCGTTGAACCCAGAGAGAGGGAATGCCGTCGTCGATGGCGAGCGCTCGAGCGAACGCGGCATCTGCTTCATCCAGGCGCCCAAGACCCAGCAACGCCGTTCCCTTCCAAAACTGGAGAGCCCACGAAGAAGGCGAGGAGTCGCCAATGGCATTCAAGATGGTCAATGCTCGCGCGAACTGTCCTTTTCGGATGAAACGACGTGCCAGATTCAACCGCTGATCGGTCGCGGAGACAAGAGACTTTTTGGATCCAACCGTCGACCGTTCGGTTCCGTTTTGATGACCGGTCTTTGGTAAATTCGACGATGAAGGGCTCGCATGGTCGTCGATCGAAGAGGAACTCGAAGCCACCGGGCGCATCGCCTGCAAAGGCGCTTGTTTTTTGTCGGACTGCAAGGCTTTCTTTGAAATCGTTCTTGTCCGGGCTGCAGTATGCGTCCTCGATTTTTTCTCGTACCCGCGTTTTGTCTGTCGACGAGCCGTTCGCGCTATCCTGCCAGGAAGCGATGAGGAACGCTGAAACAGGACTCTTTTGCCAGCAAAATGAGGCGATGACGAGTTGACGTCCTCGCTTTCCTCTACCCGGATCAGTGCCGGTGTCGAAGCAGGAACGGGTAACCCCAAGCGCAACGAGGACATCGCTGTGTTCACCCGTTTTCCTGCGGAACGTTCATTCTGCAAGACCGACCGAGGGAGAGACGATAATTCGGAAGCGACGGACGCTGGATCGCGAATGACCGGGGAGGAAAGCGACATCAGCCCGTGCTTCGCGTTCCGGTCTTCGGCAGAAGATCCAGGGGCCGACACCCACCAGAGCGCCGCACCCGTACCAGCTGATACCGCTCCAGCGACTCCCAAGCTAATCAGGAGAATGCGAAGACGAGATCGATGGAACCATACCTGTCGAATCGCTCGTATTTGTCCGTGCTCACCCATCGACTGTATCCATCCCGTCCAAGATCGGCGAGGCTTATGATTGCATATCCAAGATCTTAGCGGAGAGAAAGACGACCAATTCGCTTTTGGTTTGAATGGTGTACGTGCCCGTGAACAATCGGCCTAGCCATGGAATATCGCCCAACAGTGGAACCGTTCGCTTTGTCTCGGAGACTTGATCTTGAATCAGCCCACCGATAATCACCATGTCTCCGTTCCGAAGGCGAACGAGCGACGATGACTGTTTCACATCCACGACGGGAGCTGTGGCCGTGTTCTGCGGCGACTGTCGAATTTCGCGCAGGCGAGAAATGATGGGAGTCACGTCGAGCATGATCCACCCATCTTCGGACACCTGCGGCGTCACCGACAGAACAAGGCCGACCGAAACGGAACGTGCTTGTTCGGTGATGATGTTTCCCGTTCCCGCCGCGCCTTGTGCAACCGTCTGGGTAAAAAACGCTTCGTCGGTCGCTACTTTGATGAGAGCCGGCTGATTGTTGAGCGTAATCACGCGGGGCTGTGACACGACCCGCAACTCACCCTGCTCCTGCAACGCTTCAAGGATGACATCGAAGCTCCCGTCTCGAAAGGCGATGCTCCCCGTGGCCGCTTTCGCAACAAATCCCCCGAAAGGTGCGGTGACAATATTCGACAACGTGATGACACCGTGTGTCCCGTCGAACGCAATTTTGTTCCAGTTAATTCCCAAGCTGTAATTATCGTTGAGATTCACTTCGTAAATTCTCGCTTCGATGGCCACTTGTCGATACAAGGTCCGTCGGATCTTCGCCAAAAAGACCGCAATATTCTCGACATTGCGGTGAAGATCCGTCACCTGAATCGTGCCCGACAAGCGATTCACGACCAACTGGCCTTCGGTAGACATCAACCCTCGAATTTGGTCTTCCAACTCTTCCCAAAATTTCACTTCGTCGGATTGATTGAGCGTGATTTCTCCTGTATCACGGCTCGGACTGCCCACTGATCCCGAACCCGAAGTAATTTGGGCTTTGTTCCGTCCCTCCCCGCTTCGGACTAGTCGAATGTAATCGAGCGTAAATGATCGGGTTTCCCACCGCTGCACACGAATCAACCCGTTTTCTCGAGTCCAGTAATACCCGTGAGAATCCAGTAAAGCGACCATTGCCTTGTCCAACGGCAATCCCTGAAAATCGACGGTGATCGTTCCGTGAACCTCCGGGCTGACCACGATGTTGAGTCGGTGCGCTTGTGCAAACAGCCGCAAGGCATCCGTCAACGGCATCTCGTGAGCCCGGAAGCTAAAGAGCGAATCGTTCGAATCGGCATGCGTTGGCTCTTCCTCGATCGGAGAGAGCGCCAGTCGCTCGTGCAAGGGAATCGGCGGCGAAGGCGTCCGATCCCGCGTTGATAGCAGAGGCTGAGCATGCTCAGCAGGCGCCCGAGAATTTTGTTTAGCTAGCACATCGGTCTGAGAGCGCTCGGCGAATACGGTACATCCCTGGAGCACCCAGATCGAACCAAGAACGAGCACACCGACCAATGTTCGAATGATCTTTCGAAGCGAATTCAAGAGATTTGAAAGATGCTGCCTAGTGAGGGACAAGAGCATCGACAGGAAATATCAAGCACAGGGTGATACCGTGTCTCTCTTTCGGTGAAAAAACGTCACTCCAGGGATCGATCTTCCTCTTTCTCGGAGAGCGCGAGATCATTCTTGATCGAGAATGGAATACCCCGTGGGGAGAGAGTCTAGGATCGGAACTCTCGAAGCCTTTGGCTATGCGGTCAGACTCTCCATCATTCCGAACTGAACGGTTGAGGATGTCCAAGAGAAGTCCTTCATCGCTCAGGTGCGCTCTCGTGCATCCAGATCGCGAAGGGCGATAGCGGCAAACGGATCTCCTAATTGGGAAGCCCGACGAAACAATTGCCGAGCCGTGGCGTAATCACCTCGACCGGATGGGTTGTCGGCATACCAGTATCCCAAATGCACCAAAGCGGCGGCATACCCGGGAGCAAGGGCTAAAGCACGTTGAATGGCGCTCTTGGCCTCGTTCATTTTCCCCTCAAAGCGCAGAGCGACCGCTAACCCTAGAAAGGCTTGAGGCAATCGATCATTCTGCCGCAAGGCTTCGCGGTAGGCCGCAACCGCCCCGGCATAATTTCCATGGATCAAAAATGTCCATCCCATTCGCACGTGCGAGATTCCATCCAACGAAGTTTCCGCTGCCCCTCGTTCGCTCGCATGCTCATCCAACATCGAAGGTTCTGTTCTGAACGCAAAAGATTCGGATGGCGTCTGAACGGACTCGTCATGAGCAGACGGCATCAAAGACATATTCGCAACCGGGTGGGCAGAATCGAGCCGACCCAGGTCGTGCAAGCCGGCCAAGAGCGCGGCCTGGCTGAATTCTGCGTGCCGAAGCAGGTGAGCATGCCGCCTCTGCCAATCCCTTCTTCCAGCTTGCTCCTCTCCGAGACGGGAATCGATTGGTCGTGACAGACAACCGGTGAGGGATCCTACGATGCCGAGCCAGGTGAGGAGAAAAGCCCAAGCGAAGACCGATGACCTCATCGCAAGTTTCCTGCCATGACAAATACGCGATTATCGAGCGCAGATGAGATACGGGCTTCAACAGACAGCCATCAGTGTTCTCGGCGTTCGAACCCGAACCTTGACTCAAGCCATGGCCAGAATCGTCAACACAGGTAGACTGTTTAGTGCCCGATCAGCGGAAACCGGTGTGATTGAACAACAAAAAGAAAAAACTCGAAAACAACGAGAGAAGGGGCTGCGCGCCAATCGCGCCGAGACTTATAAAATGAGAAAGGAAGTGACCGGAAAACACGCCTGCCCCTTTGAGGGCAGGCGTTCGAAGACGGCTGGACGCGCAGGACGAGGCGCGGCGCTTAGGACTCCTGAAAGACTTTTTCCAACAAGGGTTGGAGTTCGCCTTTTTCGGCCATCGGCCCTAACACATCTGTGTCTCCATAGAAGGTCCCGCCGATAAACACCTTGGGCAACGTCGGCCAGTTCGTCAGTCGATTCAGATACTCCCGTTTTTCCGGATGCGGCAGTACATTGATGACTTCGTAGGGATAGCCGAACTGATCAAAAAATTCCATGGTTTCTACGGTAAACCCGCATTGGGGAGCCGTTTTTGTCCCCTTTCCGTAAATGAGAATCTTGTGCGTTTGAATTTCCCGTTGGACTTCTTCTTCGATAGGATCAGCCATAAAGTCCCTCCTTCCTGGCAACATGTGCGCAAAACCTCGACGGCCATTCACCGCATCGGCTGGGTGAGCTAGACTTCGTCAGGCGTTTTGGCCTGTATTTCCAATGCGTGAATGCGTCCGTCTTTCATCGGTTCATCGAGCGCTTGATAGATCATCCGGTGGCGATCTAAAAGATTTTTACCGTTAAAAGCATTGGAAACGACGCGAATGGAAAAATGATCGGACGTTCCCGTTCGATCGGTGATCGTGACGGTCGCGTCGCCGAGTGCGCGTTGAATATACAAAGTTAAATCTTCCGGAGAAATCATGATCCTTACCTTGAACGCGAATGATTGCTTGTCACTATAGTCAGTGCTGCACAGCTATGCAATTCGGCGCTATCGCAGCCTGGTTCATCAGGCGACGATTGGCTCATAGACCTAAGTAGGCGAAGCGCCACTGAAGACACGGCGAATAAACAGCCCTAACCGTTCGAGAACCAATAATGGGATTTCATGTCCGCCACGAAATTCATGCCATTCGACCTCAAGCCCTCCTGCGCGAAAGGCCTCCCGCAGTTGCTGAGCGACTTCGTAGGCTAAAATCGGATCGTCGGTACCGTGGGACTGAAAGACAGGCATTCCTCTTCGAGCAGGGATCCGAGACATCCACTCATCATACGCGATGATCGTCCCGGAGAGCAGGATCATTCCGGCGAACGGCTGCTCAGACCGGAGAACGAGGTCACAGGCGAGTATTGCCCCTTGAGAAAATCCCCCAAGAAGCATGTGTTGGGGGGCAACGGCCAGGCGATGCTCTAGCTCGGCGACAAAACGGGCGACCTGCTCGCGGGCAGCGCCAAGTCCTTCCGGCACTTCTTTGATCAACGTCATCCAATTGCCGCTGGTTCGCTCGCGAATGAGGCGATCCATATCCAGCATCCACCAAGCTCGCGAATCTCCCATTCCCATCGACAGGCGGAGCGGCCCAGACGGAAACACAAACCGAACGCTTTCCGGGACATCCAACATCCGCCATAACGGCACCAAGTCATCGCCTGGGGCTCCGAAACCGTGGAGCAGGACAACCAGGGGACCGTCCCCACCGCCCTCTCGATCCGGCCCCCCTGTGATCACTGTCTCGAGCCCTGCTATGATGTCCCGACGCATCGCAATAACTAGATTTATCGGGATTTGACGCCGTTGTCAGATTGAGCCAAGCGTTCGATTTCAGGTACGCTGCACGCGAAGCACCATTCAGTGCCCCATTTTTGGTGCATGGGCATTGGCTCCCTCCTCGATCAGAGGAATTCTGACGATATGCTGACAATGTTGACACACGACCTTCATGGTATTGGGATCGGGATAGTCGATATCCTCTTCTTTTGCCCAGAACAACAAATGACATTTGGGACATTTTCGGACTAACATGACCATAGTACGTTCTCCATCGACATCCGGTCTTTGGCTCGGGATGTAGTGTAATACAGAACTGTGCTCATTCTCCAGAGATGATTACGTTTTCTGACCGAAAAGATTTCGACCCCCGTCTGCTTCTGCCGCTATTCGAGCAAACGGATTGGGCCCGGGGACGGACGTTGGAGGACACTCGAATCATGCTGGAGCATTCCGATGTGATCATAACCGGATGGGATAGAGACCGACTCATCGCGTGCGGCCGAGTCCTCACCGATTATGTGTTTCGAGCCTCGATCTGGGATGTTATCGTCGACACAGCGTATCAAGGCCGGGACATCGGCACGCAACTCATGCAGCGCATCCTGAACCATCCTGATCTGGCTCGCGTGGAATTGTTTTGGCTCTGCACACGGCGACAGCACGCCTTTTATGCCTCCTTGGGGTTCAGCGATAAGGAACAAACGGGGATGGTGTGGAAGCGCCGCCATTGATCAACAAATCGCCCGCAATCACTGGACAGAGAGCCTCGCTTGAACACGCCTCCATTTCGCGAACCTTGATGTTGATCTATCTAAAACGATGAACGTGTTGGGACTGATGTCCGGCACATCGGCGGATGGCGTCGATGCTGCCGTGGTCGAGATTCACGGAACCGGGCATCGTTTGCGAACACGTTTGAAGGGATTTGCGTCGTCGGCGTATCCTTCGCCGCTTCGAGATCGTGTGCTGCGAGCAGCCGAATCGGGAACGGTCGCCGACATCTGTCATTTGCACAGCTTGCTGGGGGAATTTTTCGCTCGAGCCGCCCTCCGAGCCATCAAAGTCACGGGACTCGCTCCGCATCAAATCGACCTGATCGGCTCCCATGGGCAGACCGTGCATCATCGTCCTCGTCCCGTGTCTGAACCACCATTTGGTAAAATTCGTTCAACGCTCCAACTCGGCAATGCCGCCGTCATCGCCGAACGCACAGGAATCACGACCATTTCCGATTTCCGCTCGCGCGATCTCGCAGCAGGCGGCGAGGGAGCCCCGTTGACGCCTTATGTTCATTGGATCCAGTTTCGTCATCGTTTTCGAGCCCGGATGGTTGTCAACCTGGGCGGGATCGCGAATCTCACGTATCTTCCTGCCGCGAGATCGCTCGACAAAATTCAGGCATTCGACACCGGTCCGTGCAACATGCTGCTGGACGGCCTGATGACCGCCTTGTCGAACGGCACACAGCACATGGATCGAGGAGGACGGCTCGCACAACGCGGTCGGGTGCATCCCAAATTACTCGCACATCTCCTTGCACACCCATTCTTTGCCCAATCGCCTCCTAAATCGACAGGACGCGAGCAATTTGGGCAGGCGTTTATCCAAACCATTCTTCGTCGCGCCAGACGACGATCGCTCACCGATGCCGATCTTCTGGCCACCTGCTGCCGGTTTATCGCCATTTCCATTGCCGAAGCCCGCCGCTGGATCCCGTCGGATATCCACGAAGTCATTCTCGGAGGCGGCGGGGTGTTCAATGGAACGCTGGTGGCTGAATTAACGCAGGCCTTGCATCCTTTACCTGTTCAACCCATGGATCAGCACGGGATCCCCTGCAAGGCATTTGAAGCCTTCGCCTTTGCGGTCTTGGCGTATCAAACTTGGCACGGCGTGTGTGCCAATATCCCGGCAGTGACCGGTGCTCGTCATCCTGTGCTTCTGGGAAATATCGTGCCTGGACGTGGAGGACGGTCGGTATGCTCCTGAGCGCGTCTCTAGTCAGGCGATGGATCTCCATGGAGGTCCACTCGATTTTTACCCTATTCTCTACCGTCTTTTTCCCGATTCTCCTGATTGTCTTGCTCGCTACGCTGACGATGATCCTCTGGCTCATCTGGCAGCGCCGATCGAATTCTTCGCTCACCCTGCCCTCTTCATCCCTCGCCGAACACACGATGGTGGTGCCCCGCCCCATTTTCACGAAAGAGGAGGCGCACCTGTATAACCTGATCCAATTGGTCGTGCGCGATACGTATTTAGTATTTGGAAGGCTTCCCCTCCTTTCTTTAGTGAACATCACGGGCCCAGATGAAATGAGTCGGCAAACCATCGTGCGCACGATTCGACCTGTGCGTGCCGATATCGTTTTGGTCAACCCCGGTACACTGTTGCCCGCAAAGGTGATCTTCTTCGCTTCGAATGAGCATTCCCGATTCACGGAGCAAGACCGACTGGTCGAGGCCGTGTTGAAGGCCGCCGACATCGAGCGAGTCGTACTCGCGCCGACACGCGCATGGACGATGCCACAACTTGTCGAGGCGCTCGGGCTCCAAGAGGAAGAATAAATGAAGCCCCAACCTGCTGCTCGTCTGGATCGGGATCTCTGGAATAAGACAGCTACAGAAGGCACATGGGGCGAGCTATTCCGTGACAATCGGCAACATCCCGCGGAATGCCGCAAGCCCCACATCAATCCATTGTCCCGACTGCACGATGGGATCGGTCAGAGACACGAACCGCGCGACTTTGATCGAGGGACGATTCGCAAGGACTGCGGCGACTTGAGATTTGTTTGCCCTGGTGAGGTCGAGAGTCAATCCGGGTCCTTCTTTCCACTCCCAGAATGAGGGACTGAGGCACAAGACCAACCGGCGATCAGCAACGTCGGCATAGCGATTGAACAAATTTTCTTTATACCGTCGCAGATTGATGCCTGCCAACATCAACGCAAAGACGACATGATGGCCCCACCAAAACAACGAACGAAAGGCAAACGTGTTCTCCCGAGAAAAGAACCGCGGAAAATCGAGATATTGATACGGAAAATCTTCCAGGTGCTCGCCTTTGACGAACTGGACAGAATCAGCATCGAATCCCGGGGGCACAATCAAGGTTCGATCAGCCAGCTCAGCGGAAAGCACGGCATGCAACCGTTCGAGCATCTGTTTGACTTTGCGGGTGATGATCGTCTTCGCTGGGAAAAATGTCGTGTCGGCAATGAGAGCCAACTCTTCACGCGTGAACAAAGGAGGGTGATTCATGGTCCTGGAGAAATGACTGCTTTCATACGATCGCAAGGACAGATCATCTTTACGTGTCGGACATGGCAAGTCAAGGATGGGTGACAGGTTGGCTCACCGTTCGCAGCCTTTCAAACTCGCCACGTTCAATGTCAATTCCGTTCGCAAAAGGCTCCCACATGTTTTGACGTGGGTAAAGCAGCATCGGCCGGACGTCCTCTGCCTTCAGGAAACAAAAGTGGAAGACCATGCTTTTCCAACGCAGCCGCTCATGGCAGCCGGATATCATGTCGTCATGTCCGGAACGAAAGGCTATAACGGGGTGGCCGTACTCGGTCGTCATCCCATCACAGTCGTAAGAACCGGCTTCGAAGACGGAGAAGATCCGGATGAGCCTTCACGATTGATCCATGTCCTTATCGACGATCTTCCTGTCATCAATGTCTATGCGCCCCAAGGCTTTTCCATCGATTCCCCCAAATATGCTTACAAGCTGCACTGGTTTCGCCGTTTGCGACGCTATTTCGCGCGGCATCTATCGGCGGATCAACCAGCGCTGCTATGCGGCGATCTCAATGTCGCGCCCGCTCCTATCGACGTCCATCATCCTGAACGACATCTCAAGCATGTGTGCTTTCACGAAGAGGTCAGACAGGCCTATCACACAACGATGGCATGGGGATTCGTGGACGTCTATCGTCTGCAGCATCCAAGACGGCAACAGTTTACCTTTTGGGATTATCGGCAACCCTATGCCGTGCAAGCCAATCGAGGATGGCGATTCGACCATATCTTGGCCACGCCCTCGTTGGCCAATCGATGTCGGCGTGCGGAAGTCGATCTGGAACCTCGTCTAGCCCCCTCGCCTTCAGATCATACGATCGTGTGGGCCGAATTCCATCTCTGATAGCCCGTTCTCTTTATCCTTGGGTTCTGAGATCGAGGACCGCCACTGCTTGATGGTGATCGTCGACGCGCACGAGGCTATTTTTTTCTTATAGGCGATGATTGCGGCGAGGATTGACGGAGCGTGTGTTTCTTGATGTTTTCCGGAGGAATAAACACGGCACAGGCCACGACGGTGGTCCACATATTGGCTTTGCCAATGGCGGATTGTGTGATATTTTGGGTTCGCACGATCTCGCCACCCATTTTAAACACTTGTTCCCGTTCCTTCCACGCGACATTGGGATCGAACTCGATACCCAAGGTCGTCGCAAGCATCTGAGCGGCCAGATCTTCCGTGTACTCACCAGCTTCCTCATCCGTTTCGCCATAGGCATGATGTTCGGAGAGATATCCGTAGCGATACTTTCGTCCCGACGGGACGGCCAACCCGATGGAGGCCGAAATCAGTCGATTCCGTTCATTGGTTTCACACCGCGCCATTACGCAGAAGGTAATCTCGCCAGGATTGAGCAACCGAACACCGCGACTCCGCGGAAGGATTTTACAATCAGGAGGAAAAATCGATGACACACTGACGAGATTGCACGCAGCAATTCCCGCGCTTCGCAACGCTTGCTCAAATGACGCGAGCTTTTCTCGGTGGACGCCGACCCCTCTGGTCAAAAACATGTGCGTTGGAACCATACCCGCCCCTCGAAAGGTTGCAACACCACAAACGATGATGACGGCAACGAGCGTCGACACCTCCCCTCCATTCCGACACACACCCCGTCATTCTCAACCGACGAGCTCCATGATTGCCGGGGAATGTGGTGAATGGACCGATGAATGGGCGGCCTGCGACGCGAAGCGTGTTTTTACCAAGAGCTGGCCGTCTTCTTCAAGAAAGATATCAAAATTTTTATGAAGGAGAATCGAAAGACAAACGAGACCAGGAAAAGCGAACCGATAGCCGCTTTTCAGGGAACGCACGCCTAGGGGAGATGCAGGATCAAAAGCTTCGGCTCGGTCAACTCTTGGATCGCGTATTTGACGCCTTCGCGTCCCAACCCCGAGTCTTTGACTCCGCCGTATGGCATATGATCGGCCCGAAACGTGGGAATTTGGTTGATGAGCACCGCTCCAGTCTCCAACTCATCGAAGGCCTGAAAAGCCTTTCGGAGATCGTTGGTAAAGATCCCTGCCTGTAAGCCGTAATCAGAATCATTCAACGCCTCAAGAGCCTCGTCGAAGCGCTGGTAGGAAGAGACGGTCACCACAGGACCGAACACCTCGCAACATGAGACTTTCATCTCGCGGGATACATACGTCAACACTGTAGGATCGACAAAGGCGCCACGACGCGTTCCCCCGGCGGCAATATGCGCTCCTTGCTCGACCGCTTCGTGAATCCACTTTTCCACGCGTTCTGCAGCGGCCTCATTGATCAGCGGACCCACTACCGTTTCCTCCTTGAAAGGATCTCCGACTGGAAGACGGCGTACTCGATCCACGAGCATGGAGAGAAATTCCGCGCAAATCGATTCGTGGACAAAGATTCGCTGGACCGAAATGCATGTCTGCCCCGAATATCCGAACCCGCCAGCTACACAGCGCTGGACGACATAATCTAGCGCACAGTCTGGCTCAACCAGCACGCCGGCATTTCCTCCGAGTTCGAGGACCACGCGCTTCTTACCGCACAGCTGTTTGAGCATCCAACCGACCTGGGCGCTTCCTGTAAAACTCAGGGCCTTCAGGCGCGAATCTTGGACCAGCGTTTCAGCGACGGCATTGGAACAGGGAAGAATGCTGACGGCTCCGGACGGCAGATCCGTATTGATGATAACTTCACCCAACAGCAAGGCCGTCAGGGGCGTTTGCGGAGCGGGTTTGACAAGAATGGGATTTCCGGCTGCCAAAGCGGGAGCGACTTTGTGCGCGACGAGATTGAGCGGAAAATTAAACGGCGTAATGCCAAGAATGGGTCCGATCGGGAATCGTTTGACCACCCCGGAGTGACGCTCTGCTCCAGGAACGACATCAAGCGAGATGACTTCGCCAGGAATCCGTTTACTTTCTTCCGCAGCAATACGAAATGTGTGAATTGCCCGATCGACTTCCCGCCTGGCATCCGTAATCGGTTTTCCGGCTTCCCGCACAATCGTCCCAGCAAATTCTTCCCGACGAGCCGCGATCGTGCAGCTGATCCGCTCAAGGGCTTGCGCCTTGACGTATGTGGGCATCGTTTTGAGCTGGGCGAATGCTGACCACGCTTGCTCGATTGCTTCATGGACCTCCGAAGGACCGGCTTGGCAGACGTGTCCGATGACCGACTGATCGTACGGATTCACTACGGGCTGAGTTTCCGCCGTCTGAACCCATTTGTTCCCGATTAAGAGCGGACGCGGATCGGACATACCACACGCTAACCTATGAAGGGGATTCTTCGATTTCGGAAGACGGAGAAGTCTCGTTCTCTGAGCGCGAACAGGTCACCGATAACCGCTGGGCTTTGTGAATGAGCTCCTCTGTTCCCCACTGTTGGATATCTTCCAACGTAAAGGCCTCATACGAAGAAAAGGAGCCACACGTGGGACATCCCTCTGCCGGCAATTGCGAGCGGAAGACCTCGCTGAGACACTTCATGCAGACAAACAAATCGGGTTGACCCTGTTCATGTTCAACCGACCAGAAAGCTCGAGACTCGGTCATGGATTGTCCTTTGCCCCATGCGTCTTTTACTTTTTCGATATCGATCTACGTTCCTTCGTCCGGGGGAACCGATGTCCGGGAGGCCGCGGATAAGAGCTTGTCGATCTCCTGCTCGAACACGTCAAACGGCAACGCACCCGGAATGTGAACAATCGTGCTGGCTCTGGGATCAGCGGTCAAGAACAAAAGGAATGCCGGCGTTCCGCGAATGCCCAGGTTCCCACCCTCCAAGCGATCACGATAAATGGCAACGATGTGCTGCTCACTGTTCAGACACTGAACGAACTGCTGAAGATCGAGACCAATGGCGCGAGCATGATCTTGCAGCGCGGTCGAATCAAAACGTAAATCGCTGCTGAACAAGCGATCGTGCATTTGCCAATAGGCCTGCTGATCACCGGCACATCGCGCGGCCTGCGCAGCCTTCAAAGCGGGACCATTGGGAGACCGGGGAAAATCTCGATAGACGAACCGTACATGGCCGCTTTCCACGTAACGCGCCAACAGCCTGGGCCACGTCTCCAGGAAAAATTTTTTGCAGAATCCGCAGGTAAAATCGGAATATTCCAGCAACGTCACAGGCGCCTCGGGATTACCCCGGACCATATCTGTCGATCGGCGCAATATATCGGTTGGATTCTCCGCGGTCGAAGCCGATGTCAGGCAAGACAGGCTAAGACCCAGAACCCATCCCAGGCTAACAAGGAATGCTTTGTGCTTGATCGTCAAACGAAAAGGACGTGCAAGAGTCACCATGGTCATTCTGTGACGTTTTGCTGAAGATATATGAGGATATTGTGTCACGAGACGGTCCCGTTGTCGAGCGACACTCTCCTTTATTCTTTTATTTATTTAGCTATCCATTATCTGTCGAGCGACGCTCGTTTCCTTGATTCTTGAGATGGCCAAACCGTTCCAAGAGGCCCATCATGAGCAGCGGCCATACCACTGTCGCATCGCTGAGCACTTCGGCATATCGGCCTCCTTCGCTGACCGGAACGAATTTGCCCCATGACACACCTTCTTGATACGTGCATCCGCTCAGTCCACCCCAATAATCAGGCTCCGGGCAAATCCGCACACCATAGCGAAATCGTGGCGGCGTCAACGTCGTGCCCAATCGCAAATTCAAAATCTCGATATATGGGGGCGTTTGTTGAGCCCAATTCCGCGGCACGCCTCCTCCGATGGTAAAAATTCCCAATCGCTTGGCCGCTAACAGATGTTCTGTATAGCTGTTCAAGTCCAGAAACGGATTGAATGACGGAATATGTTGGCGCAAGAATCGCCAGCACTCCACGTCAGAGGTTGCCGACCGTATCCCTTCCAGGGACCCATGTTGACTCATCGCCCAAATGGACACATCCAGCCCCAATTCAGAATCCGTGAACGCCGGAATGAAGACCGGCACACCTTTTTCAAAGGCGCTCTTCAAAATCGCCGGCCCTGGACAGGTCTCCTTCAACGTCCGTCCAAGCTCACGCGTCAACAATTCCGATGAAAGGGATCGGTTCGGATCAAGACGCTTGAGCGTCGCAGCGACGACCTCTTCTACGTGGTTGAGATTCAGTTCCATTTCCAAGGTGTCATAGACCCGATTGTAGCCTTTTTCATACAATTCCACATCGTTCATCGAGGGTCGATATTTGTAATGCGTTTTGCCGACCGCTTCGCTCATCCCATGGGCAATCAAGGCCCCGGTCGAGACGACGATGTGCACCATGCCGGTGTCGATCATCGTACTGATAAGCTTTCCCATCTTGGCAATGGTCATAGCTCCAGACAATGTCAGTACGACCCGACACTCGGGATCGCCGATCATTTCTTCCAGAACCTCAAAGGCTTCACCCAATCGACGGCCACCGAATGCCGTCCGTTTCATAGCCGTCAGCAGATCGGAAAAGGAACGAACTGCATAAGGATCCAGCGCTTCCAACGGCTCAAGTCCGTCCTGCGCTCCGTCATGAAAATGTCGTGCGGGCATTGGCTGCTATCCTCTTGGCCGGAGCAGGCCATGAAGTCGGGTCAAACCCATAACCGGGAGAGATGTAGATTGTCGGCGGAACCTTCTCTGATCGGGAGATAGGTGGTGGTCCCAACGGGATTTGAACCCGTGTCTGCACCTTGAGAGGGTGCCGTCCTAGGCCAGACTAGACGATGGGACCAGCTTGTCGGCTCACAGTCCAAGCCACTATCTAGCGTTGTCTTCGCCCGAGCGAACTTTATCATACGGAAGCAAGCGGTGCAATTTGCTCGAACCCGTTCGCTCTTTTTCTCGCTGCTGTCTTCGCGCGACATGATCCTCGGCTTATTCCGGCTTGATAGAGAGAAAAATAGTGCCCGTTCCACGTCGAAGAAGCACCAATACAGATTGTTGAGGATCCAGTTGCTGCGTGAGCCGTCGATAGTCCGAGATCGTCGCAAGAGGCTTGCGATTGATTTCCAGGAGCCTATCTCCTGGCCGAAGACCGGCTCGATCCGCTGGGCTGCCAGGTTCGACATCCGTAAGGACCACCCCTTCTTGTCCATCTCCTGACTCGTGAGAGGTCGGCGCCACCGTCAGTCCTGCAAGCGGGTGGTTCGGTGGCTCACCTGCCTCTTTCTGAGTCAACGAAGCCACATCGCGAGGCAGTTGTGCGATGGTGACGGGAAGCGCTCGTTCGGTTCCATTGCGCCATACAATAATCGTCACCGATGTCTCGGGGGCTGTTTCAGCTACGAGGGTCCGAAGATGATGCGGATCGTTGATCTGGATCCCATTATAGGTCCGGATAATATCTCCTCGCTGAATCCCGCCGCGCGCGGCAGGGCTTCGATCAAACACGCCTCCGACCAAAACCCCCGTCGTATCCGGTGCCGCAAACTGTTCCGCGAGCTCAGGAGTCAGTTCCTGAATGGAGACGCCCAGCCATCCGCGAATGACCTGCCCTTGGCCAATCAAACCGTGCATCACCTGTTGAACCATTTGGCTGGGGATGGCAAATCCGATCCCCATGTATCCTCCCGTTCGAGAAAAGATCGCGGTATTGATCCCGATCAGTTCTCCGTGAAGATTCACGAGAGCCCCGCCAGAATTCCCCGGATTGATCGCAGCATCTGTCTGAATAAAATTTTCATAATCCACAATGCCGACATTGGCCCGCCCCACGGCGCTGACGATCCCCATCGTCACGGTTTGATTCAATCCAAATGGATTGCCCACCGCCAAAACCAATTCTCCCACCTGGAGCGACGCAGAATCTCCCCACGAAAGCGTGGGCAGATCGGTCGCGGGAATTTTGATGACCGCCAGATCCGTTTGGGGATCGGTTCCGATCAATTCTGCCGTAAATTGTCGTTTATCGTTCAAAAGCACCGTCAAGCGTTCAGCCTGTTCCACGACATGATGATTGGTGACGATATACCCATCTGACGTAACGATCACACCAGACCCGAGCCCTTGCTCTCGCCGTTTTTTGGGAACGCGAAACTGCGGTTCGAACTCCTCCCCAAAAAAACGCCGAAAAAACGGGGCATCGAATAGCGGCGTCGACTGCGACCGACGAGTAGAGGAGATATTGACGACCGACGCCTTCGCCTGCTTCGACACCCGAATAAAGGTCTCATTGGCCAGGAGCACGGAAGCCGACACAGCACGAGGCGGAGATGACCGCGCTTGTTCATCAGGTCCAGACGACATGGCGGGACTCGAAAGATTCGCTCGTGTCAAGGGGAGCGGGTCTTCAGGCGCTTGGGAGCAATGCACCAATGGTCCCAGCAAGACGGCCAAGGCCAGCACAGGCATCAGCCTGGCTAAGCCGGAGGTTCTGCTTTGCTCCCACCGATCCATATCTCACATATCCTTTGATGCTTCCCAATGATCACGATCGTTCGCGACATCTCTGCTTCGTTCCCTCTTAACCTAAGCTCGTCTCGTCGCTCGCTGGTTATCCGGTCGTATCCCCGTATGGCTGCACCTCGCCGCGTAGCGGGTGAACAAACTTGACGCCGCGATCGGTTCCGACAATGAGCAGCGTCGTGCAATCGACAAACAAACCAGTCTCGACCACACCGGGCACACGATTGAGCCGACCATCGAGGTCCAAGGGATGCGCAACGCGCTCGATCATCAAATCCACAATATAGTGTCCATTATCGGTGATAAACGGACGACCACCGCTTTGGCGAAGCGTCAACGATGGGGCGAATCGTTGAAGATGCCGAGCCGTCGCCGGCCATCCAAACGGCAGCACCTCGACCGGAACAGGCACAGGCGCTCCGAGCGCATCGGCACATTTTCCTTCGTCCACAATAACAATGTATTGTTTGGCCGCCCACGCCACAATTTTTTCGCGCGTCAATGCCCCACCGCCCCCTTTGATCAAATTCATATGCACATCGACAAGATCGGCGCCGTCAACGGCCACATCTAGAGACCATTCGGCCTCGTCGGGAAGGAGAGGGATACCGAGTTCGTGCGCGAGGCGGGCAGTCTGTTTCGACGTCGGGACTCCTTGAATCCGCAGCCCAGCTTTAATCCGCTGAGCCAATCCCTCAAGAAAAAATCGCACCGTCGATCCCGTTCCCAGTCCGATAATTTGCCCATCGCGAACCCGCTCTATCGCCGCTTCAGCGGCGGCACGTTTTTGCCGGTCCACGGAGGGATCGCTCGCCGTCATCTACACCTGCCTGCATCCGGCTTATTCTGTTTGACACAATTGGGCAGCCACAGCGGCGGCTCCGAGTAGGGCGGTCTTCGGATTCAGAATGACATGAACGGGGATGGCATTGAGCAGGCGTTTGTACCGTCCCTTTGCAGTAAAAGCCCGAAGAAACGCGCCGTCTTTGAGAAGCGGAAGAATCTTGGGAGCAATACCTCCTCCCAAATACACCCCGCCACGCGCTAAGGTTTTGAGCGCCAGATTGCCAGCTTCCGCACCATAAATGGACACGAACAGCGACATGGCCTGCACGCAAATGTCCGGCTTTCCCGACAACGCGGCTTCGGTGATCAAGACCGCTGGATCGCCGGTCGGCAGTTTTTCGGCGAACCACGTCGGTTCGTTTTTTTTGGTATCGCGCAAGAATTGATAAATGGAGTAGAGCCCAGGCCCTGACAACACGCGTTCATAGCTGACATGGAGATAGCTGGCTCGCAGGTAACGGAGCAATTCGATTTCATCGTCGCTATTGGGCGCAAAATCCGTATGCCCGCCTTCGGATGGACAAATCAGGTGTCGCTCCCCATCCCAAAACAAAATCGCCTCTCCCAATCCTGTTCCCGCCGCTACCAGCGCCCGTGTACCCGGACGCGGGACAGATGCCGCGGGGTTGATCGCCTCGAGTTCATCATCCCTCAATAACAAGAGCCCGTGAGCCGTCGCTTCCAGATCGTTCAGCAGACGCACTCGGGGAATCTGAAACCGTGAAGCCAACCGATCGCCTTCGATGACCCAAGGAAGATTGGTCGTGCGACAGACATTGTCGATAATCGGTCCGGCCACACCGAAACACGCTGCCGTAATCGGAGGAAGCCGTGTAACGTCGGGTTTCTCTGCATCGGCTTCGCCTTTGATCGCCGAATGTCCTGACTCTCGTTCCACGCCGGCGGTGTCTTCATGCTCGTCTTGTTCCTGTTGGCCTGAAGCCTCTCGGGCATACTCCTCGAGAAATTCATTCAACACATCTTCGAACGACGCATAATCGGCACTCCAATAACGTTCTTCCCATACCGGTTCGACCCGTGCATCTCTCCAATCGAACAATGCCAGAAGTGTTTTGGTTCCTCCGATATCGCCGGCTACGATCATAATGCTCTCTCACACGATTCTTCTCGTAGACACATTGTCACCTCATACACCTCGTAAGGGGCAATCAGTGGTCAACGTGTTCAGGACCATACCCAATGTCTGCTCCGAACGCAAGAACAGCACACCTCGATCACAGCGCGAGCCAAGCGGCACAAAAGACGATCAATCCAAAAAAAGCCAATTTGAAAACGCTGCCGCTTGACCACGCCGTTGTCCTTGGAGATCGACGACATTCCACACGAACGCCCGATCTACCAAAAACCGTCGTCCGCGTTTGGAGATGCGAACACCTCGATAATCATCCACAAACCCGTTTTGCTCGACACGTTGAAGCATTCGAGCCCGTTCCGCCTGATTCTGCGGCTCGGCCGTCAGGCGTGACGGCATCCCGATGAATTCAGCCCAACTCGATTCCCAGAGATCCAATGCCGCACGGTTGCCGTAATTCAACAATGGATCGGCTTCGATCCCGTGAGACACGACGACCATAGGGCATTCGAATAGGCATTTGGCCTGATCACGGAGGCTTCCCTCGCGCACAATCAACTCGCGGCCTGTCCAAAAACGAAAACTGTTCAAGAGCCATTGTGTCCAAGAAACGATGGACTCCGCCTCCCAGATCTTGCGTTCGCAGATTCTAGGCACCATGGCCGTTTTCGCTCTTCGATCCACCGATCCAATCTTCAGCGCCGTTTCAATCATCGCAGGAAGACAATTGCGCCACGATGATATCCGCCACTCGTTCGGGAGAAAGCTCATCGGTGGGAATCACACGATCAGCCGCTGCGCGATAGAACGACTGTCGTTGAGCGAGCACCTCTTCAATTTCGTCGAGAAAACTCTTGGTTCCGGTTAACGAAGGACGTTGGGTATCGGAACCGATTCGCGCGGCGATCGTCGGCACCGTCGCCGTGAGCCAAAATACGCGCCCTCGAGCCTTGAGGGCTTGGATATTGTCCTGGTTCAGTACGATCCCACCGCCGGTATCGATGATGAGATTGTCTCGATCACGAAGTTCCTGGCAGATTGCAGCCTCGAGCGTTCGGAAACGGTCCCATCCGTATTGAGCCACGAAATCCGGAATCGCAAGACCTGTCCGTTTGATGATTTCTGCATCCGTGGAGAAGACGTCCCTTTTCAACCGTTCGGCCAGCACAGCCGCCACGGTGCTTTTTCCCGTCCCCCGATACCCGATCAAGACGATGTTCATTGAAAATGCGCCTCCAGCACGGCTCGCATTACATCGACTGGAGCCGGTTGACCGGTCCACAGCTCGAATTGCTCTACGGCCTGATGCAGAAACATTTCCAAACCCTTGATTGTCCGACAGCCAACGTCCATGGCGTCGCGAATCAGTTGCGTGTCCAGCGGATTATATACAATGTCCATGACGACCAACTTCGATGATAGCAGATGCTTGGGAATGCAGCTTTCCGTGTTCTTGGGTGACATTCCCACCGGCGTACAATGGACGAGGACATCGGCAGCATCGAACGCGCGAGCCAAAGCAGCTTCAGTCAACGAATACTCGTCTACCTCGACGGCGGTTCGCTCGCGAAGATGATGAGCCAATCGCGCGCGCTCGTCGGCATCGATACCCACGAGAGCCAATCTCGCGATGCCCGCTCGCATAGCCAGTCCAAACGCGATGGCCCGCGCTGCACCACCCGTCCCGACCAACACGATCCGTCGTCCTTCCAACGCGATCCCGGCCTGCTGCAATGCTGCCAAGGCGCCTGAGGCGTCGGTATTGTAGCCGATCAGCCGACCCTCTTCCTTGACTATGGTATTCACCGATCCGATATGCCGTGCCGTGGATTCGATATCGTCGAGATAAGGAATCACTGCGACTTTATGAGGAATCGTGACACTGAATCCGCGCACATTTCCGAGAGCACGGACACCCCGCATCGCGCCTTCAAGATCTTCGACGGGAAACGCAAGATAGACAGCATTCACTCCCAGATGGTGAAAGGCGGCATTATGAATGGCTGGCGAAAGCGAATGCTCGACCGGGTAGCCGAGGAGGCCGCAGAGTTGGGTTTTCGTATTCGGTGTCATGCTGGAATGGCCTTCATCATAACATTGGCAAAGCGACGACCAAGCCCTTCGACGTGTTCAGTTTTTCCGTCATGGGATTTTTATGGCATACCCGGGAGGAGAAACTCAACTTGCCACGACTATCAAGTGCCTGTGGTCTAGGTGCAGAAGATGAGGCGTGAGCCAGGCTCGCCGACGAACCGGGAAACGGCGTACCCGCTTCCCGGTTGCCAGTACAGAGCGGTCTCGAGCGTTATCGAGAAGTTTTTTTGCAGGGGGAGGTTTTCTTCGACCGGACGGTAGACTTTTTAGTGGATTTTTTCTTGACGGGCTTGCCCATGCTCTCACCTCCTTTCACCACGCCGTATTGCCCAGGTTATCGGATCATCCGACAGACTACTTAACGCAAATTCCTCGGTGTGGAAGAGTTGCAGGCCTCCGGCGGAGTGGATTTTAGGGAAGTTCGAGCACGGCCGATGTGAGGACCGGGCAGCGCAGACCGGCACTACGCTCGTTCGTGAGCCGGCAGAGACACACGAAACGTCGCTCCTTTGCCCGCTTCGCTTTCGATCGCGATGTGGCCGTGATGTTGGTCGACCAGATGTTTCACAATGGCCAGCCCCAATCCCAGCCCTTTCGTACTGAGCTCGGGATCAAGATGAGCCTGAATAAAGGGCTCGAACAACGTCGCCTGGGCTTCAGGAGAGATACCCGGCCCATTATCGCTCACGAGGATTTCGACGAACGCGGGCGCGGCACGACGAGCCACCACCTGTATAGTTCCGCCCGACGGAGTGAATTTGATCGCATTATAAACGAGGTTGGTAAAGACTTGGTGCAAGCGATCCGCATCGCCTGCAACAACAAGCGTGTCATCGGAACATGACAAGGAAAGCTGCTGATGTTTTTCTTGGGCCTGAACGAATAATTGCCCGACGACATCGCGAAGAAGATTGGGCACGGACACCGTGCCCCACACCAATCGCAACGTCCCGCTTTCGATGCGAGACAAATCGAGCAAGTCCGCGATCATGCGAGTCAGGCGATCGACGTTCGCTTTGATCCGGGACAGATACAAGTGCGGCCGTCCCGAAAGCGGGCCGACAATGCCGTGCAAGAGATTTTCCGTGAATCCCTTGATGGATGTCAGCGGCGTGCGCAACTCATGCGAGCAATGCGACAAAAATTGCGACTTCATCGTGTCCAATTCCTTCAGCCGACGATTGGCGGCTTCCAATTCCTTGTTGAGGTGTTGCAATGCCGCCGTGCGTTCCTGGACTTTCTGCTCCAAGCCGATATTGAGCTGCTCAATTTCTGCGTACGCACGGGCATGGTCCAGAGCCATCGCCATCTGATTGGCGACGGTCACCAACACGTTCACGTCGTCAAGATTTAACGTATCCGGGGCTGTGCGAACGGCGATGACCATGCCAAGGATACGATTCTGCACCTTGAGCGGCACGGCAATGAACGCGTGAGCGGTCAAGTTGACGAGCAGGTCATGATACAAAGGATGGAGACGAGCGGGAGACGAGGAAAACTCATTCACCAACACCGGTTTACCGTAACGCAGGACCGTCGATTCCATGCTTTCCTCCTCGACCATGACAGAGTCCGAGGAACGGAGCATGCCTGTCAAATCTTCCGTTCCTCCCCACACACGGGCATCGTACATGATTCCACGAGTCATATCGTAGAAGACGAGAACGGCATGATCATACTGCAAGCCTTCGCACAATGCTTGCAAGCCGAGCGTCACCAATACTTCGCGATTCAGCGTCGATCCCAGGAGAAAGCCCGTCTGATGGAGCGTCGTCAGCTCGTTAATGCGTCGGCGCAACTCCACTAAGATATGCTCTTGCGCCAGATACGCTTCACGGAGCTCCTCATGGCGAGATTCGGCCGCTTCCAATTGTTCGTGGATGATGCGTTCGCGTTCTCGAATTTCTTGGCGGTCCGCCCACAAAGTCACCCCGAGCCAGACAATGACAAACGGAAGGAGAGCGATCACACCGTGCTCGACCGACGACAGATGCGGATACAGGCTCGTTCCGCCTACCCACGTGAGCAGACTCAATCCGAGTCCTCCTCCCAGCCACACGAATGGATGATACGCTCGCGGGTCCCATTGGACCTCCCATTCGCAGCAATCGTCGCCGTTGGCCACGCAACGGCGATCACGGATCGTGGCCAGGTGCCCGCCATGAACTTTTTGCGGCACGGCGGCAATGGTGCCTTTTGCAGCTTGACATACACGCTCTGCACAACCCCGGAGATACGAGCCATATTGCTGACAGGCCCGTTGCCCGAAAAACATCCGCAACACGGCCGACCGTCGAGTCACCCGTCCCGCCTCAAAAGAAATGGAATCGCGTGCGAATTTCTGACCGAAATGGGGAATCATTTTATAAATCTGCCCCACGGTGAACGGACGGCCCAGTGTGCGCACGATCGGCGACAAAAATTTTTCTTTTCCCATATTGAACGGAAATTGCGGATCGCCAGATAATTGCGCGCAAAATTCGGCCAAAAACGCCACGAATTCGTTTGAATAACTGTTCCATGGATTCCGAAGAAATTCAGGTGTCACGTGGTAAGCGGGATCGGCGATTCGTTCATTCAGTAACTCCACCACCGTCTCCACTGCTTTCTCTCCGGCTTCAGGACCTTGAGCACGGCCGACCGTTTCCTGAAGATACTCCAAATGAGCCAACACCGACACCCCGCTGACATCGCGGATCATGTCACCGTTGCGCTCACGCCCGAACGGCCTGAATTCGAGGCGTCCCTTTTCCAAAATTCGGCGGTCTTTGGGAAGAAGAGCGGTCATAGATTCGAGACCCGAGACGCTCCGAGACGTGTGGGGACCTTGCTCCGCAAGCAACCGACGGATTCGGTCTCAGAATTGTCCATTCATCCTAAGCGGCGACGGGCATCCTGTCTAGTCGAATCTAACAAAACGCAATGGAAAGGGAGCCGGCACAAGGCTCTTCGCTCAGCGGACTTAAAAATTGACCCGAAGCGTGATGGCTCCGACATGAATCGTCGTATCCCATTCGCCATTCACACCGGTATTGACGTTATTGGTGATGCCCCGAGTCTGATACAACAGGACCTGATAGGCAAGGTCGAGACCCAGTGCCGTACTCCCTACCCCGTGGCAAGGGATGAGACCGAGAAACCGACCGTGGTCTTTGCACAAGGCCCCGAACCCGAGTGACAGCGCATGATAATCGGCATCGGGCACACCCGGTTCGAAAAATCGGCTTGGAATCGGTGTTTCCGAACGCAGATAACCCCCGCGCACCGCAAGTTCCCAGTGAGGCAGCGAAGCTAACGCCAGCCATCGATGCTCCGTTCCCACCATGACCACAAATGAATCGCCATAGTTGCGCGGAACAGGAACTACACTCCCGCTGGGAAGCGTCAGATTCAAGTTTTGAAACTCGTTCCAATCGGCATAATCAAGATCCACCTCGATTTTCCATTCATGGATCGCCGTACGAATAGGCCAAATTGCCAGCCCACCCGTGAAGACCTGCGGCAACTCAAGCGTGCTCGTGGCCGTGGAAAATAACGACCCGTTGACCAGGATATCCCCGTGGAAGTCCAAATCGGCTCGACTCCGATAGACAAAGGCGAGATTCATGAGCGGCTTACCCTCGGCCGTACGGAAGGGCGTCAACAAGAGGCTCACGTTGAATCCCAAGGCCGTGTCCGTTCCATTCGCCTCCACCTTGGCTCCCGCAGGAAACCCAAAACAGCCCGTGCATCGAATTTCTGCCTGTCCATCCCCTAAAAAACTGGCAAACGTATAGAGATCGAGACCGGCCCCCACGGAAAGGTAAGGATTGATCCGAGCCGCAACCGTCGGTTTGATATCGATCAGGGGCAAGGTGGCTCCGGTAATCGTATCGGCAAAGGGACTGGAGTCGGGGTACTCGACATTAATGCCATAGGGAGATGTCACACCGAGACCGATGACCCAATTCTCCAAGCTCGCAATGCCGAGATCCCCGAGATTCATCGTGAGATACACTTGGCTAGGCGGCGGATTCAAAATGGATCCCCCAAAATCCCCTTCCACTGAAGTTCCTGACGAACTGGTAAAATCGACCTGGCCACCTATCACATTGGTTCCGATGGAAAATTGTATCCCGCGGAGCTGCGGCATGGCCGCTGGGTTATAATGAATGGCGGAGGGGTCATCGGCTTGCGCAGCGAACGCAGCCGCTTGCCCCGTTGCCGCGGCACTCTGATCGAGAATGCGAAACGCCTCGGCGAAGCCGGTCGTCGTCCAAACAAGCAAGGTGGCAATGACGAACAAGCTGATGCGCATCGATTGAAACGGGAGGGTGACGATCATAGGTTCTCTCCGGATATCGAGCAGAGATACAATGAGAATGTGTGCTCCCTAGCGATGAGGCGACCGAAGTGTACGTGAAAGACCCCCGTTTCGCAATATTGCAGAGCGAGTGGACCAGCGACCCCTAACATGAAATAATACTCATTAACTCAACGATGGGGAACTGATGATGATAACAGTCAAAAAGCTCTTACATACCCGTATGCGTGTCAACGACATGGAGCGCACGTTGGCGTTTTATCGTGACCTGCTCGGATTGGAGGTGGTGGAACAAAAAGTCTCGCCTCGCGGTTCACATCTTGCGTTTTTGGCCGTTCCTCACAGCGAAGAACTCATTGAATTGTGCAGCTTCCCAGCTAGCGGACCCGTCCATGTCCCAGAAGATTTGATCCACCTTGCATTCGAGGTCGAAAACTTGGATGACACGATCCAGGAACTCGAACGCCGACACATCCCTATCACTGATGGGCCAACACGGACCTCCTCGGGCAGTCGATTCATTTTCATCGACGCTCCCGATGGCTACGAAATCGAATTGATCGAGCGTCCCCCCGGAGTGACCACCGCCTAAGCATTGTTTCGCTCAGCGTCATGCATCCTTCGATGTCTTCCGCCTTACAAGACCAACCATCGATGCCCTCGCAATTGGAGACCAAGCTCAGCGGTCTTCCGCGCACTCCCGGCGTCTATCTCCTCAAGGATCGCGAGGGGGAGATCTTGTATATTGGCAAGGCAGCCGTGTTGGCCGATAGAGTCCGTTCCTACTTTCAAAAACACGCCGACGCTTCCCCAAAAATCCGATCGCTCACTGCATTGGTCTCCGACATCGAGGTCCTCGTCACCCAATCTGAATTAGAGGCGTTGATTCTCGAAAGCAATCTGATCAAGCGGCACCAACCTCGATTTAACGTGGTATTGCGCGACGATAAGCATTATCCTTACCTGCGTCTTCCTATCCATGACGAGTTTCCGCGACTCTCCATTGTCCGAAGGGTCAAGCCGGACAACGCCTTATATTTTGGACCGTACGTGCCGGTGGGCGCTATGCGGGAAACGCTCAAAATCATTCGCAAAGCGTTTCCGCTGGCGACCTGTACGATCGACATCGATGGGAAAGCCGATCGGGCATGCCTGGAATTCGAAATTCACCGATGTCTGGCTCCGTGCACGGGCCAACAGTCCAAAGCCGCCTACCATCAAATCGTGCAACAAGTCCGACTTTTCCTAGAAGGACGCGATCAAGAGCTGCTGGAGCATCTTCGTCGAGACATGCACATCGCCGCCGATCAAGAACGCTTCGAAGAGGCGGCCCGGCTGCGCGACCGCATCGCCAGCATCGAAAAGACACTGGAAACCCAACGTGTGGCACAAATCGGTCCTATCGACCAAGATGTTGTGGGCGTAGCCCGATCGGGGGCGGCCGCTGATGTCCAGCTTCTCTTTGTGCGAGGCGGGTTATTGATCGGACGCCAGGACTTTTTCTGGTCCAATGCTCAAGAGGTTTCCGATGAGGAATTGATCCGTTGCACCATCGAGCAGTTTTATAACAAGGCTGTAGTGCCGCCGAAAGAGATTCTCGTTCCGGCGGCCGTGTCCGATAGCACGCTGATCTCAGCCTGGCTCACCGAAAAAAAAGGCGAACGCGTGCGCCTGCTCGTCCCTGAACGAGGCGCCAAACGCCGCTTGCTTCAGATGGCCCGAGACAATGCAGCGGCGGCCTTGGCCAATCACCATCGAAGCCAACAGCAGGGAGAGCAAGCGATGGACGCGTTACGACAATGGCTACACCTCTCGCACATTCCACGTCGAATCGAGGGCTTTGATATTTCCAATACCATGGGTAGCCATTCCGTGGCGTCGATGGTCGTGTGGGAAGACGGACGCATGAAACGATCCGAATATCGCCAATTTAAAATCCAGACCGTCGAAGGCTCGAACGATTTTGCGAGCATGAGGGAAGTGGTCCGACGGCGATACGGTGGCTCGCTTTCCCCCGGAGAGAAAAAAGGGCTTCCCTACCCTGATGTGATTTTGATCGACGGAGGGCTCGGCCAAGTCCATGCCGCCATTGAATCCATAAACCAACTCGGCCTCACCCGCGTGGCGGTCTTCGGCATTGCCAAAGCTCGAGGCCAACAAACCGATGAGCGAATCATCGTTCCGGGGCAAGAAGCCCCCCTTGTCTTACCTGCTCATTCGCCAGCGACCCATGTCATCCAATTGATCCGAGACGAAGCGCACCGTTTTGCGCTACGCTACCATCGCCGGCTCCGCGGGAACGCGTTGATACCTCTCCGTTCCGCCAGAGCACGTGCTCAGCGTTCCTAACATCTTCAAGTGTCCTCGAGCTTCGCTCGCCGAGAAATCGGCGTTTCGCTCACACGAACGGGGTCCTCAAGCATCCGGTCTCCACAACCGATGGAGGGGCTAATAGGCCAAGGGCAGAAAGGATCGTCGCATGCGATGTCATCGATGCCAGGGGACCATGGTCCTCGATTATTTTCTCGATTTGGACAGCGGCGGCGAGCTCTGGATGCGCGGGTGGCGTTGCCTGATCTGCGGAGAGGTAGTCGATTTTTTGATTTTGAATCACCGTCGTCTTCAACAAGCCCCTGCCTCGTCTCGGAAGAAGGCCAGACGATCGACTCCTCGACGCGCAAACCCCCAAGCTGTCGTACCCGGATCCGGAAAAATTCGCAAGCCGAAACGTCCTTAACGTCCAGCTTCTTACAAGCCCCGTTCGTTTTTCCCGACTTTCCCGCCAATCTTTTGCGCTGCTCTCACTCTGAAGACAGGTATGATGCCCCGCTTGTCGCCTTAAGATAGCTGTGTTAGATTCTCTTCTGTTTTTGATCGTCCTGCCCACTGTCGATGCCCAAACCGCTGTAAATCGAACGCCGCAGAACGTGTATGAGCGCCTTCTACGATCACCGAACGATTGAGGCCAAGTGGCAAGCCTATTGGGAGCAACATGGAATATTCCATGTGACCGAAGACCCCTCCCGCCCCAAATACTATTGTCTAGAGATGTTTCCCTATCCGTCAGGACGCATTCATATGGGGCATGTCCGCGTCTATGCCATCGGTGATGTCATGGCTCGGTATAAAAAAATGCGTGGGTACAATGTCTTGCATCCTATGGGATGGGATGCCTTCGGACTCCCTGCAGAAAATGCGGCAATTGAAAAGGGCGTGCATCCGAGCACATGGACGCAAGAAAATGTCGCGTACATGAAAGGCCAGCTCAAGCGCATGGGGCTGTCGTATGATTGGAGTCGGGAGATCAACACATCCCATCCTGACTACTATCGATGGAACCAATGGTTGTTTCTCAAAATGTACGAACGGGGGTTGGCTTATCGAAAACGGTCGGCGGTCAACTGGTGTCCATCGTGTGAGACCGTTTTGGCGAACGAGCAGGTCCTGACTCACGAGGGGGACGGGGCCGGTGTCTGCTGGCGATGCGGCACCGTCGTCGTCCAACGCGAGTTGGAACAATGGTTCTTTCGCATCACAGCCTATGCCGATCAACTGCTGGACGGCTGTGATCGGCTGACGAAGTGGCCCGCGCGCGTACTCGCCATGCAACGGCATTGGATCGGGAAAAGTCATGGCGTGGAGATTGATTTTCCTCTTGCAGAACCGGTGGGCGAGTATCGAGCCATCCGCATTTTCACGACGAGACCCGACACGATTTACGGCGCTACCTTCATGAGCCTCGCCCCTGAATCGCCGCTTGTGGAAGCCCTGATCCAAGGGCGTCCGGAAGCGGAAGCGGTACGCGCTTTTGTCGCGCGGACCTCACGCCTGGACAAGGCCGCCCGACTCGCAGCTGATCGCGAAAAAGAAGGTGTCTTCACCGGCGCCTATGCGGTTAACCCATTTACGCAAGAGCGCATTCCTATTTGGGTCGCCAACTTTGTCTTGTATGAATATGGAACCGGCGCCATTATGGCCGTGCCCGCCCATGACCAGCGAGACTTTGAATTCGCGACCAAGTACGGCATTCCCATCCGGCTCGTTATTCAAAATCCAGAAGGGACACTCTCGGAAGCCACCCTCAACGCGGCCTACGAAGCGGAAGAGGGGATCCTGATCAACTCACAGCAGTTTTCCGGGCTCACGGTACAAGCCGCACAAGAAGCCATCGGCCACTATGTCGAACAACAAGGATGGGGCCGGCGAACCGTGAATTATCGTTTACGCGATTGGGGCATTTCGCGGCAACGCTATTGGGGCACACCGATACCCATTATTTACTGCGAAGTTTGCGGGATTGTGCCGGTCTCCGAGCAGGATCTTCCGGTCCGACTGCCCGAGCATGTCCCCTTTACCGGCCGGGGCGGCTCGCCACTCCAAGATGTGACGGAGTTCGTCCAGACGACCTGCCCTCGATGTGGATCGCCAGCTCGACGAGAAACCGACACCATGGACACCTTCGTTGATTCCTCATGGTATTTCCTGCGGTATTGCTCGCCGCAGGCGACGCACGCGCCGGTTGACGAAAAAGCAGCGAGCTATTGGATGCCCGTCGATCAGTATGTCGGAGGGATCGAGCACGCCGTTCTGCACTTGTTGTATGCTCGGTTTTTGACGAAGGTCATGCGGGACCTTGGCCTCACCACAGTCGATGAGCCGTTCGTGAATCTCCTCACCCAGGGCATGGTCACAAAGGAAACGTATTGGTGTGACGAGCATCGATGGATGCACCCTTCGGAAGTGGTCAAAACCAACGGCAAACTGCGCTGTCGACATTGCCAGCGTCTTATCACCGTCGGGCGAACTGAAAAGATGTCGAAATCCAAAAAAAATATTGCGTCTCCTGAAGAATTGAGCGACCGATACGGGGCTGACACAGCCCGACTCTTTTCCTTATTCGCCGCACCGCCGGAAAAAGACCTCGAATGGAGCGATTCCGGTGTGGAAGGGTGCTACCGTTTTTTGAATCGTATCTGGCGGCTCGTCATGGATATGGTCCCTCAGTGCTCCGTACCGCATAGCTCTCCCGATCGGTCCTCAACCACCCCTTCCGCGAACTCCACAGCCCGCGTTCGGGCGCTTCAACGGGCGACACACCGAACCATCAAAAAGGTCACGAACGACCTGGAACATGAGTGTCAGTTCAACACCGCGGTAGCTGCACTGATGGAATTCGTCAATGAGTTGTATAAAATTCTGGGCGAAGACAAGGCGCTCTCCTCCCCGGAAGAGGCTGAAGCCGCCCGGCAGGCCATTCATAGCCTGATTTTGATGCTCGCACCATTCGCGCCACACCTGGCAGAAGAACTCTGGGCACGAGCAGGACAATCACCCTCAGTGGCTGGACAATGCTGGCCCTCGTTCGATCCCCAATTAGCTACAAGCGAAGAATGGATCATTCCCATCCAAGTAAACGGGAAATTGCGAAGCAAGCTCATCGTGCCTGCTGGCTCGAGCCGAGAAGAAATCATCGCACGAGCCCGGCAAGACAGCAAGATCGCGGAATGGCTACAAGGTCGGGAACCACGCAAGATCATATATATCGAAACAAAACTGGTGAACTTTGTTGTTTGAAATCAACCCGTCGGGAACGTGAGCACATTGCGACATTTGAGCCTGAGCCTCTGCATCGTTTTATTCGGCCTAGCAGGATGCGGGTACCGATTCATGGTCGAAGGTCCGGGACCTTTTCTCGGTCGCCCAGCAGCCGTTCGACCCGAAGGCCCGCCGCTTCGTTTAGCTATCCATACCCTCGATAACCGGACATTCGAATCCAATCTGGAACTCAAGTACACGGATTACCTCAAAAAAGAGTTGCAGGCAAGCGGAGCAGCCAAGATCGTCCAAGATGAGCGGGAGGCAGATTTCATTCTGACAGGAGCGATTGAGTCCGTATCACTCCCTTCCCTGACCTTTACGCCGGATCAAACTCGAGAAAGCCGAGTCACCGTATCCGTCAAAGTGCAGGTGAAAGATCGTGAAACAGGAACGATTCGCTGGACCCAGACGCTCCAAAGCTCAGCGGATTTTTTTGTCGGAGCTGCTCCGCAGGGAGGAGGTGCAGCGTCCGGTCTCCAATTCAATCGGGTCCTGCAAGATCGAGCTCTCGAACAAGCCGGGCAATTAATTGCGGAAGATCTCTCCGATCGCTTACTCTTGGCCCGCGAACAAGGAGTCTTTTCGTCATCAGCGCCTGGACCTGCCGCGCGAGCCTCATAATCCCATGTGGTCAAGCTGCCATCTCGGAAGGCCATGATCGATCGCCCGTGATTCGCGGTTCCCGATTCCCCCGAGCGGAACATCAAGTTTACTGATGTCCAGATAGTGGACGAGGCTTCCAGACCGAGACACCATGAAGATCCACGAGCTCAAATCGATGCTTCAACGACAGGGGCTAGCTCCGTTGTACCTGATCACGGGCGAAGAAGCGTATCTTCGTGACGAAGCCGTCCGACTGATCCACGCGTGGGCTCTCCGAACGAATTCGACTCCCGGCGCCAGGGACAAGGAACCTGCTGACGATCCGCTCGAAGCTTCCTTCCACTGTGAGGTCTTATATGGAGACGAGACGACCGCCGACGAGATTGTGCTCTCCGCTCAAGAAATGTCGTTGTTTTCTTCCAAGCGGTTGACGATCGTCAAATGGGCAGAGAAATTGCCGACGCACGTGGGAGAAGCCTTGATACCGTACTTTCTCTCACCTAACGACTCGACCACGCTCGTGTTCGTCGGGAACAAGCTCGATGGAAGGATGAAGTGGGTTCAGGCATTAAAAGCCAAAGCCGTCGTCGTAGAATGCCCGCTGCTGTATGACGCTCACCAGGCCCCTTGGATCCGTCAACAGGCCCAACGTGCCGGAGTCCGATTGCACCCTCATGCCCTCGATCTCTTGCAAGAGTCCAGCAGCGACGGCTTGTACACGATTTGGAACGAACTGCAAAAACTCGCTGTGTATATGCCGGCTGGAGCATCGGCGAGTACGCAAGACGTTGAAACAGTCCGAGGACGAGAACCTGAAACCTCGGTATTCGAATTAGCCGGCGCGATCGCGCAAAGGGACCAAGCCTGTGCTCTGCGGATCATCGCCACCAATCTCGAAGGAGGAGAGGCCCCGTTACGATTGCTTGGCGCATTGCTCTGGCAGGTCCGGCGAATCTGGAAGGCGAAGAGCATGCTGGCCATGGGGAAAACGGAAAGCGAGGTGAGCCGATTTCTTGGCATTCCACCATTTCGAATGAAAGAATTTTTCACCCACGTCTCTGGATGGACCGAAACCCAATTACGGCTTGCCCACGAATTGATTTGGCAAACTGATTCCGCCCTCAAAGGATGGGGCTCATTTGCCCCACGCCCCATACTCGATCGCATGATCCTTGCCCTATGCAGGATCTCCCGTCAGCCTTCTCAGCAACCCGCGAGCGGATCGTTTCGAACTGCCGAAGCACAACGCAAGGGCAGGTACATGGAGGAAAAGAAAAGTAAGGATCGGTGACCGAGATGAACTAGGCGAGGTGATTCACTCGAAAAGCTAAACGAGAGATCAACCGGGACGCGGTATTGCGATGCAATGCTCCTTTGGTCACTGCTCGATGCAGTTCCGAAGTGGCATGACGGAGGGCTGCCTGTGCTTCTTCGACTCGACGCTGTTCCGCGGCCACTTTGACTTTCTTTATCGCTGTTTTGACACGGTGCAATCGCATCCGGTTCCGTTCCCGACGCTTGAGAGATTGCCGAGCCCGTTTGATTGCTGACTTATGTCGTAACGCCATTGTACCCTCTCGCTAGATGCCTATCGAATCGAGCTTTCTACATATCACACTGTCTTTCTCACGGTCAAATCATCCGTGAGCATATCGCTTTGACCACAACTTTCAGACATAGCCTTGACACCGATTTCCAACCGTCGACCGCCCTGTTCGACAACGAAGCCTATCGAGTTGTGCATTGTGAGGAAAACTGAAAGAATTGTAGAGCAACGCTCGCCGCTCAGGCGACGAACAGGCAGAGCGGTTATGGATACGGCTTCCGTTCTGCAAGACCGTGCTCAGAGCATTAGGCAATCATCGAGCATTCGACGAGAAAGAGCGGATGGACTCCATGATGCAGACAATCCGCTCTTCTCGAGCTGGCTCCTCTATTCACTGACAAACTCAGGCCGTCAAACGAGCCACAGGCGGCCTGGGCGCACGTCGGAACCGTTTTCGAAAGGTCAATACTTCTGCACGAAAACCGGCATGATGTCGATGAATGAGAGGGTCAACAAGGTTACCACATGATACACACCGAAACGCTTTAATCCAGAGCTCTCCAGGGCCACCTTTGATGTCCAAGCAGTCCTCCACGACCATCAGTCCATTACATCGTGTACACCTCATATTCCCCCTCCTGGTCAAGACTTTCAACTCCTAACGTTCTCTAAATGACAGCATCCTGCATTTATCATGCCGAAAATGTACCAATGCGATTCTGGTATATAACCGATTTGCCAATGCCAGCATTCTCGACCATCACCAATGCTTTGGGCGCTCGACTATGATGCGAAAAAACCACATAGTGGCCGTTCCAAGCAGCCATAAAAATAACGCCATATCTCAATTACTTAGCTGTATTGAGTCGCAACTTTGCAGTTGGGACTGGCGATTCCGATAAATAGGGTATTTTAAAACCGGGGAAGAAGGAGCTTTTGACAATTGTCAAACTTAGCCCCAAGTAATACCTTTTGGTCGGATATGTATGTAGAATTTTTGGCACGCTGTTGAAAAAATTGACGCTATGCTTGTCACAAGTGTAGGCCAGGGCCATCAGGGAGTTCCGGAGTTTTGAAAATAAGAACATCGAAAGCGCTGCCTAATTTGGCTGGATGAGTAAGTTGGATGATTTCGAGATTCCTTTCATGAACGTCTGAGATACCAGACACGCTGCCATCGATATAATCATGAATACCCAGATTTTGGAGCCATTGTCCTTGACGAATTTGTCCGGCAGGAAGCAATCCCGCTCGACAAGCTAGAGTCCTGAGAGCAGTATAATCCACATCGGCTGTCAGATCTTGATCTCCCACCCGAAGGTACCACTCATAATGTTTTTGTTGATTCCAATACGCACACAGCGTACCATTTCGGCGAGTAGGACTGTACAAGTTTTTAGCTTCGTCCCCATAGTCGATAAAAATTGCATAGCCCTTGCTCATCACGTGTTTCACCCCCGCCAAAAATGGCTCAATATCCAAACAGACTTCGGCAAGTTGCCCTCGTCCTAACACGATCCCCTCCTCTTTGAGACGATCCAGCAACAAAGATGTCGACGGACGATCCGGCCAATCCGTAAATTCTTGGCGGTCATTCAGTCCAACATAGACTTCACAGACCTGGGCATCGTTCATTCCCATCAAGCGATGAACAGGCAAAGAATCCAAGACTTCGTTTGCGAACACGACAGTCGGTGCCGGCTTAAGTTCCCAAGGCGAGGACACGGTAGAGAGTCCTCGTGCTCGTTGAATAGCCCGAAGCCCCGAACTCGGTTCGACGATAATATACTCCCGAGGGGCTTGCAGCCATCTTTGCATCGCGGCAGCTAACATCCCCGTACCGCCTCCAAACTCTACGATTCGCAATGGTTCTCCCACCAATGCCTCGGCATGTAGAGCCGCCCGGGCCAATGCAAAGCCAAAAGCCGGATACTGCGCATTGGTGAGATACGCGCCTTCCGAATTTCCAATGAGGGAACCCTTTGCATAGAAGCCCTCATCCGTGTCGTAGAGCGCGGCAGCCATAAAATCCCGAAAAGTCATGGGACCTTCATGTCCGATCTTTGCCTTGAGACGTTGAGCGAGCCGTGTCTCTCCTCTTTTCATATCGAACAATCCTAGCCCTTGAGCTTGTCGGCTGGGAAACAGAACGAGACTCCGCCACGAGAACAAAAAAGAAAGAGGCCGCCTCCACGCGAGGCGGCCTCTCAAGCCGACATGACAATCTTTCGATTGGACGAATCGACGCGTCTTACTGAACCTTAATCGAGCTCACCCCAGCTGGATTGGGTTTGACATCATTGACCTTGTCGACAACCGGCAGTCGACCAGCCCCTCGGGACTGTTTAATTCGCAAACGATTCGGATCGTGAACATTGTTTATCGCGGCCTTATCCAAGCTGGTCGCGGCATTAACCAGGGTGTCTGTCCCAGCAGCATTCGTCTGACCCGGGTCATTCGCCACAGGTTGACCCGTCACTGGGGACTTCCCTTTTGCAGGATAGCCAGGATGCTTGGGCAATAAAGCCGGATTGGCAAACGCGAGGGAAATTGCGAGTACGCTAGCCCCAACCGTTCCGCAAAGAATTCCCAATCCTTTCATAACGCGCTCCTTTGGTTGAAAGGGGTTAACAAAAGTATGAACTCTTTCGGCACATTTCCTCTCTGCTGTACCTCCCCTTTGAAAAGGGGGACTTGATCTTATGCCGATTGTCAAGAACGTGTCAAGTACAATGCGGTGCGCAAGCCGAGGGGACCAGGATGTCACTCGCTCCGTTTCGCGCGCTGATGGCTTCGCCGGCCGCGGTAGGGCACACGAGACCGAACTGCCGGCATCGTCAGGGTCACCCGTGTCCCTTTTTCAGAGCCACTGGCGATCGTGATTTGGCCATGATGTTCTTCGACAATTTTTTTCACCATAGCGAGTCCGAGGCCCGTACCCGATCGCTTGGTCGTGAAATACGGCTCGAAGACCTTGTCCACATGTTCAGGAGGAATAGGAACACCGTCGTTTTCGATCACGATGGTGACATCCTGTCTTCGCCCTCGGCGCAAGCTGACTGAAATCGAAAGATGTCCGCCGGGCGACATGGCTTCCAAGGCATTTTTGAAAATGCACAGAAACGCATGTTGCATTTTTCCTTCATCCCAACGGACTTGTGGCAGCCTGGGCGGATAGTTCTTGCTGACCTCGATCCGATTGATCCGTAAGTCCGTGGAAATCAGCGACAGCGCTTGATCGATGATACCCGGGATGCAACACAATCGACGATCGAGTTCAAGCGGTTTGGCAAAATCCAATACTTCATGCAGCAGACTTTCGATCCGCTTTAAATCCCGCATGGCGCTCTCGACGCGGGTCTGGGAATCGAAATCCAGTTGTGACTCGGACATCAATTCCTCCAATTGCGCCCGAATAAAACCCATCGGCTCCCGAATTTCCGTCGCCAAAAAGGACCCGACTTCCAGCAAGGCGGCTCGACGCTCTTCTCGACGAATCTCGGGTTCCGAACCAGCTGGTGCCACCACATCGGTGGAGGAACGCGTTGAGGATGCCAAACCCGTCAACCCTGCCAGATTCGTGGAGGGATCCAAAAACAAGTCCACGAGTTTTTTCGTAATAGGCTCAAACTGGGCCAGGTCCACACCATTCGCTCCGAACGGCAAGGGGGCCTTGGACGCAAACGTCACCGTGCCGGCGACCCGACCCCGGACAAAAAACGGCAATACGAGGGTCGAAGAAAATCGATCTTTATATAACTGTCGATAATCGTGGAATCGACCTTGCGTCGATGCGAGATTGTGGTCACACCGGGGCTTTCGATGCCGCACAGCCCAGCCTGACGCCGATTGATCGAGAGGCAGCCGCTGGCCTGGAGCAAGATCGCGCCTGTGCACGCCGACTCCGCCTAACACTTCTAAAGAAGCGGCAATCGGGTCGTAAATGGTCACCCAGGCGCGATCAAACGGCACCAGATCCTGACATTCCTTCAATAGTTGCGCCACTCGCTCTTGGAGCTCGGGAGTTGTATACGATCGAGGCCGGTCGGCCAAGACATATTCGCCATCATGCGGCAAAGGTTCAGCTGATACGAGAGGACGCCCCAGGATGAGCGATGACCCAAACAACCCTGCTTTTTTGATCTCTTCTGTAATCTGATGGCATGCTCGCTCACATGCTAGGCTCTCGCGCTTGGAAAAGGAAGTATTTTCTTTTTTTCCAATAATCAACATCCCGTAGATTTTGCCGTTTTGTTTGAGAGGAAACACCCAGAGCGCTTTGCTCCCCGGAGCGACCAGCCGAAGCCGTTGAGCACCGCATTGATTGCGATCCTGCCCTTGCCCATCGACCTTATGGGAGTAGTCCATCATTTCCAATACACGCAAAATGGCCCGAATTTCTCGCTCCGTGAACCCACGCGCCACTTGCGGTTGAGGCGGCACGCCTTCGTAGTTCACAATAGCCACGAGAATGGCCTCGGCACTCAACTCATTGATTGCCGACGTTAAAATCCGTTGAAGCGTGCTTTGTTGGGCTCGAAAGGCCGGATCGCGCATTGTCGCAGTCATCCTCTCTCCACTTGCATCCGAGAAGATCGCTCCATCAATTAATTAATATGACGAATCCTTCGCGGGCGATGCGCAATCACGATTTCCATCTGTCCTCGATCAGAAATCCACAAATTGAGGATGGTGCTCACTACACTGATAACGATTGCGCCTCCTATAGCTGGCCAAAAGCCGTCGACAAGAAATCCCTCGACCATCACCGACACGAGATGAAGAAGCAACGCATTGATGCAGACGATAAACAACCCAAATGTCAGAACGATCAACGGAGCGGATAAGATATAGAGGATTGGACGGACCATGGCATTGAGCAGCGCAAGGAGAACCGCTGTCACGATTCCCGCAGTCAGCGTACGGATTTCAATGCCAGGGAGCACAACACTGGCGGTCAGAACCGCAATACCTGTCACACCACAGCGAACGAGAAAGCCTCGCATCTGATCGTCTTTCCACTCATCGATTCCGCATTCGGCTTGTGCCTGAGCCGCATAACGGGTCATACTCATCTTAGCGACCATTCTCGGTCACTCACAAGCCAGAAATCTTTTCCCCTGGCCGTGCCACTCTTTCTCGTGCTTCACGCAGATCATTTCTATAATGACATGAGAAATCGATCATGAAGGTCAAAGCGCCTGCTCCTGCAAAGCCGGCAATCGTCCAGCTATTCGCAAGAGGACCAGAGCCGTAAGGGGTAAATAAATGAAACAGCCCACCGTTCCGATCAACAACTCGCCGATCCAAAATGTGACGGCCAAGTTGAACGCCAGCACGAGATAATAGAGGCCGATCCCGCTCAACAATGCCCCACGGACACGTTCGCGGCGTACCGAACCTGTTCTATGCACATATCGGTCGAGCACACGGAATCCCGTCAAAGACAGTCCTCCTACTATCGCCCATCCAACAAAATTGGAGAGCGGCACACCAAAATACACACCGTCATCGGCATATCCATAAATCTGCCCCAAGAACCAACGATCGCCCCGGAGCGCGACAGGATCAATCACGACGTCGATCAACATAAAAAACACGGAGGCCAGCCCGATCACGGTCCAATGCGTCCATAGTGCCGGCAACATCACCCACGATGGCTGGCCAGAATCCCTGGCCATCGGCAGGACAAAGGCGAGGGCCATCGTATAACTGGCATAGAGCAAAAACGTAAACGACAAGGAATCCATAAACGGGACGTTAGCCAGGTACAATTCCTGCCCCTTCGTGCTTTCGGTATAGAAATAGTGCCCAAAAGGAATGCCGATGCGCGTGGACGCCAGTTCGCTCAGGAATGCAGTGAGCCAGGTGATGCCAAACAGCGCAGCGGTTCGCGACCAGCCCAATAGCCGGCTGGCGGAATAACACGACACGGCGAGGAAGAAAAACACATATGGTCGCAACAGAACGGTTTGAATGGCGAGCGTCATCAATTCCATCGCCTTTGCCGAAAAACGCTCATCGTAAGACCGCGGCACGCATCAGACATACCCGTGCCGTCGAAACCACGTCACGGCCTTTTCCAGTGCCACTTCGACCGGTGTCTGGGGAAGCCCGAGTTCCCGAATAGCCTTTGAACAATCATAATGCATTCGATATTTCGCCATCCGCACACCTTCGAGCGGAATACGAGGAGGACGATGCGTGACCACATTCGACCACCATGTGCTGGCATACGCTAACGGAAGAACGAGCCGCCATGGCAACTTGAGCGTTGGAGCCTTGATATGGGTCAGCTCACTCAACATCGCAAAGATATCGCGCAGCATCAAATTGCGGCACCCGAGAATATAGCGCTCTCCGATTCGACCACGTTCCATTGCTAAGAGATGGCCCACGGCCACATCGTCGACGTCGATGAGGTTCATGCCCGTTTCGATGTACGCCCACATGCGCCCGCGCAGAAAATCGAGAATCATTTGCCCAGTCGGCGTGGGTTTGATGTCCCGCTCACCCACCGGTGCTGTTGGATTCACGATCACGACAGGAAGCCCTTCTGCAAGAAACCGTTGGACTTCTTGCTCTGCCAGATACTTCGACCGCTTGTAATCTCCAGCCAACTGCGCACACGTCACCGGCGTGGTTTCCGTTCCGAGGCCACCCCCTTCCGGCAACCCAATGGCTCCAATCGTGCTGGTATAGACGATCCGTTCGACACCAACGTCTCGCGCCGCCATCAACACCCAGCGAGTCCCTTCCACATTGACTCGATAAAACTGCGCAGGATTGCGATCCCACAGGGCATAGTGTGCGGCAATATGATAGAGTTGTCGACACCCGGCGAGTGCACGGCGAAGACTAGTGAAATCGAGCAGATCTCCCTCCACACACTCTACAGGCAGTCCTTCCAGATTGTCCCTTGGGCTGGTCGGACGGACGAGGGCACGAACCTCCATGCCAGCCTGCAGCAAGGCCTGCACGACTGCAGCCCCGATAAATCCCGTGGCGCCGGTTACCAGAACTTTCATATCATCGAGCGAAAGAATCTATGCTGTCATGGGCTCAGGGCAATCACAAGACTGGGGCAGTCATTGAGGTGCAGAAATCGAATTTACGGAACGCACCCAGCTGGTATGAACGTACCGTATCCTCCGCCGCGCTTGGCGATGAATCCGTCTCGATGGCACAGACACGCAATTGCGACACCGCGCGGTCGCTCAGTGCCGGCGGTTAACGATGTAGGTTGCTAATCCACGAAGCGGGGCAGCGCGCTCGTCGAACTCGTGCAAATACTCAATGGCTCGGGCCACACACTCGTCAGCACGTCGCCGAGCGCCCTCGATACCATAAAACGCTGGATAGGTTTTTTTTCCGCGTTTGGCATCCGTTCCTGCATCTTTGCCGAGCTCTTCCCGACTGCCAGTGAGATTCAACACGTCGTCGGCAATCTGAAATGCCAAGCCAATCGCCTCTGCATACGCAGTCAGGGATTCGAGCTGGCTCGGCGATGCGCCGCCCAAAATCCCGCCGATTCGCACAGCGGCTCGAATGAGTTTCCCCGTTTTATACCGATGAATGGTCTGCAAGGTCTCCACCGAGATGTCCTGATTTTCCGCTTGGATATCCAGAACCTGTCCGCCGACCATCCCCCTATGGCCGGCGCCGAGCGCCAGTTCATGAATGACCTGTACTCGCCGAGCCGGATCGAAGGGATGATCGGTGACGGGTCGGCTGCACAGCTCAAACGCCATCGTCAACAACGCATCTCCCGCCAAGACCGCCAATCCTTCGCCAAACACCTTGTGGTTAGTTAAACGCCCCCGTCGGTAATCATCGTTGTCCATGGCTGGAAGGTCATCATGAATCAACGAATACGTATGAATGAGCTCCAGTGACGCAGCATACGGGAGCACTGCCTCTCCGGCGTATCCCACGCTTTCGGCGGCCGCCAACGTTAAAATTGGCCGAATGCGTTTTCCGCCCCCGAGCAAACTGTATCGCATGGAGTCATACAACGCCTTGGGCGCCGCCTGCTCATCGGAAAGAAGCGTGGCCAGGAAGCGGTCGATCTTTTGGCGCTGCTGTTCAAGATAGGGTTGAATATCCATTGATGGATGCGGACATTGACGGAGGATCAAAGCCAGGAAGGTCCAAACGGGGGAGCAGTGTAACGAACAAGGGGAAGGGTGTCAAACCGGACCATTCACGGATGTGCAGATGCTCGCGCCTCCCATGAGGCGCTGACTGTCGTACCGGCTCATCTATTGAATCCATACTCCATCCCACAAACAGCATCATGTTTTTCAGGGGGGATCCGCTCGCGACGGAGCGTTCGCAGACAAGGCTATCCTATGATACACTCTGAGAACGATGACCAGCATATTTCAATCTGAGATGACCAGTCACGCTTCTCCCATACAGATTGAAATCGTCCACGGCAGTATATTGGATGTCGAGACTGAGGCAATCGTCAATGCTGCGAACAGCCACGGTACGATGGGCGGCGGGGTCGCAGGTGTCATTCGGCGTGTAGCAGGACCCCAAGTGGAGCGCGAGGCCAGGAAGCAAGCCCCGATTCCCGTTGGACACGCCATCCTCACATCAGGAGGAAACACCCGATTTCGTTTCATCGTCCATGCGCCCACGATGCCCGAGCCGGCTATGCGCATTCCGGCGATCAACGTAGGGCTGGCAACCAAAGCCGCCTTGAAATGTGCCGACGAAGCTGGGCTCACGTCGATAGCCTTGCCAGGAATGGGAACGGGCGTAGGAGGAGTCTCTCCTGAAGAGGCCGCCCAGCATATGATGCGAGAGATCCGTTCCTTTCAGCCTCGCTCCTTACGGAGAGTCATATTGGTAGATATCGACCCGGCAATGGTCCAGGCTTGGCGAGAGCAGCTCGTCCGTGACGCCTGAAAAATGAGCTGCATGTGCAACCGCTCATTCAGCCTGTTCATCGGCGATATATAAAAATAATTTTAATAATCTCCCTGCGTAAGGAAGGCATGCTCCTCGAAGACGAATTTTGTGACATAATCAAAAAAGCGCGTTTCGGCCAAGGACTTTCCCTCGAATTGGTGGCACAACAAGCTGGCCTTTCAGCACACGATCTGCAAAGCTTGGAACGAGGGCAGCGCCTTCCGACATCGGAAGACGTTTACGCCTTGGGCGAGATTCTGGGTCTCCGACCCGGTCCATTATTGGATATCGCACGGCAGAACTGGGCTCCGCCCTCTCCACCGGCCTGGGTGCATCAATACGTCATTACCATTCTCGGGGATATCGGCGGATACGCGGTCAAAGGATATCTTCTCTTCGATTATGCTGCGCGCGAAGCGCTCATGATCGATACAGCCTATAACCCGGAACAGATGGGCAGGATGCTCCGAGAGCACAATCTCCGGCTCATTGCCATTTGTTTGACACATGGTCATGCCGACCATGCCGGAGGTCTGGATCGAATTGTGAAGGACTGGTCGGTCCCGGTCTATCTTGGTGCAGCGGATCGCCACTTATTGCCATGGCAGCCTCCGCAGGAGCAGCTCGTCGATCTTCAAGACCGTCAAACACTTTCTACAGGCTCTCTCTCTGTCCACTGTTTAGCGACGCCGGGCCACACTCCTGGAGGATTTTGCTATTGGGTGGCCCATCATGAGCACCACCTGTGTTTTGTGGGAGATACCGTCTTTGCGGGATCGGTAGGGCGGTCCAATCCTTTGTCTTTGTATCCTACCCATCTCGCTTCGCTGAAGAACATTGTCCTGCGATTGCCGAACACCACAATTCTGCTTCCCGGCCATGGCCCTGCGAGCACCGTTGAAGAAGAACGTAAACATAATCCGTTTGCCTAGGATAGCGCTCCGATCAACTTTGTTTTGACCAACACGCGAGATGGTCAACCACCGCCCAGATGACGAACAACACCGGTCGACGCCACAGCGGCTCAGCCGTTCTGACCCGTTTGATCGCACAGACACCGAATCCAGCCCCCCCGAGCCGGAATCATGGCTGTTGTCTCGACACGGTTCCGAGAGTCCGATGATGACAGAATTCGACGACCGGTTGCCGTCAAGACAGCGACCGAGCGCTTTTTCGTCCACCTGGCTCCCGCTCGGCCTGTTCGTCTTGACGGCTTTCACCACGTTATGGGCCGGAGCGTATCAATTGAACACCAAGCCCATCGGCGCCTGGGAGTTTCTCGTCACCTCCCCGGGATCGTTGATCGACGGCGTGCCGTTTGCTGCGACCTTATTGGGCATTCTCGTCACCCATGAATTCGGCCATTATGCGCTCTCTCGTTTTCACCGTGTCCCCGTCTCCCTGCCATTGTTCATTCCCGGACCGCCATATTTTATTGGAACTTTCGGCGCTATCATTCGTCTGCGTTCGCCGATCATGGGACGGAGAGCCTTGTTCGACATCGGTGTCGCCGGTCCCATCGCAGGATTTGTCATGGCCGTCATAGCACTGGTCATCGGCCTTTCGCTCTCCGAAGTCCTTCCTCGTGATCACGTCTTTGGATTACAACTTGGCGAACCCCTTATTCTGCAGTTTTTGGCCTGGCTCATCCTAGGTCCCATCCCACCCACACATGACGTCGTGCTTCATCCCGTCGGATTCGCCGCATGGTTCGGACTGTTCGTCACGGCGTTGAACTTAATCCCTATCGGACAGTTAGACGGCGGGCATGTGGCGTATGCCCTGTTCGGACCGCGTCAACGCACATTAGCGCTCGCTGTTTTGCCCGTATTGATACTCCTTGGCCTGACGGGATGGCCGGGATGGTTGCTCTGGGCAGGCTTGGCCAGTCTCGTCGGTATTTCGCATCCCCCGGTGAGCGACCCCGGCACCGTTCTCGGACGAGGTCGTCTATGGGTGGCGTGGTGTGCTTTGATCATTTTTATCGTGACGTTTGCTCCAGTGCCTTTTTTCTATGGATGAACTTCTTCTCGTGATTGCGCTTCCGCTTCGCAGGATGGCGTTGACAGGCGGTATCGCATCCGCCCTGAATGGGAAAGGAGAATGGTCATGACGCAAGCCGACCGCGCCCTGCATTCCTATATCATCTCATCCCGATCGCGTTTCGAGCACATGCTGGCTCAGCTCGTTGAAGTGCCGTCCATCAGCTCCGATCCTGCGCATCACCAAGACCTTCGTCATACGGCCACGCTGGCTGCAGAGTATTTGCGAGCTTGGGGAGCCGAGGCCTGCCTTGTCGAGACGAAAGGCGCGCCGGTCGTGAGCGGAGGATGGACGATCAGTCATCGTTATCCTACGGTGACGATCTACAATCACTTGGATGTCCAACCGGCCGACGAACCCGAGTGGCGTCATCCGCCGTTTTCTTTTCGAAAAGATGGGTTGCGCTATATCGGACGAGGGACCACCGACGATAAAGGACCAGCCATGACGGCTCTTTTTGCGGCCAAATTTGCTGTAGACGAGGGCGTGCCGCTCAATATCCGTTTTGTGTGGGAATTGGAGGAAGAAATAGGGAGTCCGCATTTTTCAGACGCCTTGTCGATACGTCGGCATGTTCCGAAGCCCGATTCCGTCTTGGTTTCCGACACCATTTGGGTCTCACGCGATCGACCTGCGATCTCCTGCGGATTGCGTGGGCTGTTGGCTGTTAACCTATGGTTGCGAACGGGTGAAACCGATGTCCATTCAGGATTGACCGGTGGTGGGGCACGCAACCCATTGACCGAACTGTGCGCAATCGCTGCAGCCTGCGTGGATGCTCGAACCGGGCGAGTGAAAATCCCCGGTTTTTATGACGCGGTCGTCCCGCCGACCTCTCGAGAGATGCGGAACTTCCTGGCCTCGGGATTCCAGGTGCAGCGCTTTCAACGCGCCTTCAAACTTCGGAGCTTGCGCACAAGGAATCGGGCCAAGCTTCTCACACGGATTTGGACCGATCCGACGTTCGAAGTTCATGGCTTGGTGGGAGGATATACCGGTCCTGGTGTCAAAACGATCGTGCCAGCCTGGGGACAACTCAAGGCCAGTATGCGGCTTGTGCCCGATCAACACCCGCGACACATCCTAAGGCTGCTTCGCCAATTCATCGCGCGCATCAACCCTGACGTTCGCATCGAGCCACAAGGCGCGCTCGAACCGTTTCGGGGGCTGGTGGACGGACCTTTTATCGATGCCTTGCGCCGCGCAGCCCGGATGGGGTTCGGCAAGCCCCCGGTCTTGATTCGAGAAGGAGGGTCCATTGGCGCCATTCCTGTCATGCATCGGGCATGGAAAGTCCCGATTGTGTTTATGGGATTGAGCCTCCCTGAACATGGCTACCACGCTCCTAACGAATATTTCGATTGGGGACAGGTCTCTGGCGGGATACGGACGTTTGTCCACTATTTTCGAGAACTCGCCACGATCAACGACGACTAGAACACAGAACGGGATCAAGGGTGACGAGGACCGGTGAATTCGCGATCAGGTGGTGGTGGAGTCAATGAGGGCGGGTGAAAATGGACCAGCGAGCGGATATAGGCGAGCACGTTCAGGCGATCCTCTTTCGACAGGATATCTTTCCACCCTTTCATCGCCGTGCGGGGAACACCATTTTCGATAATCTGCAAAAGTTCCGCATCTGATTTTACCGATGTTGCGGCCGACACAAAGCTTCCGGGGCGCGGCGAAAGGAGGGGAGCCTTCGGGCCGTTTCCCCGCCCCTCTGGACCATGGCATTCTTCGCAATATCGAGCATAAATCGCTGCCCCTTTCCGAACATCGCTTTCTTCTGTCGCCCGTGCCAGGCTGAAGCATGGCATCAGCGTAACCAAATAGCAAACGAGCACGATCCACCACGCACGAACTGGCGACATCATCGCATCTTGTAGCCGAATTATGAAACCCATATCCCACTGCTCGCCGGAGGCCAGCGTGTCCACCTGATCTCGTTATTTTCTTCGTACCAAGATTTGGAGAGGGGTTCCGACAAAACCAAAGCGGTTTCGCAACGAGTTTTCAAGATATCGCAGATAGGCAGGGGACACATCTTCCGGACGACGAACGAACAACACAAAGACCGGTGGTTTGGTCGCAACTTGTGTCATAAAAATTGACCGAACATGATGGCCCGCGCGCAACGGCAGCGGATTCTCGTCGAGAGCTTTTTGAAGAAACTGGTTGACGTGCGAAGTTGGAATGCGCTTGGAGAATTCTTCCACCACCTTGGTGATGCGAGCAAACAGCCGTGGAATGATGCGCGGATCTTTCGCCGAGCCGAACAGCACAGGGACGAAGTGGAAGAATGGAAGCCGACGAGACAACTCGTGGACAAATTGGTCTTTAGCTCGCTCATCTTGGGCACGGAGATCCCATTTATTCACCAGCAACACACATGCCCGGCCCTGCTTTTGGATCAGTCCAGCGATTTTCGTGTCTTGCTCGGTGACACCTTCTTGCCCATTGAGCACCAACACGGCCACATCTGAGCGCCCCAATGCCCTCATCGCGCGAACAACGCTATAGCCTTCGACTCCCCGGTTGATACGACCACGCCGACGAATGCCTGCAGTATCCGTTAAGATATAAGTTTTATGGTGAAGCGTAACCGTCGTATCCACGGCATCCCTGGTCGTCCCTGGTTCATCGCTGACCAAAAGTCGCTCCTGACCGAGGATCGTGTTAACCAACGTTGATTTTCCCACATTCGGCCGTCCAACGACGGCAATCCTGGCAGTAACGGTCGGCTCGACGACATCCTCGCTCAGCGGAAAATGGGAAAGCATGGCCTCCAGCAATTCATCGATGCCAAGGCCATGTTCGGCCGAAATCGGGAACACCGTCGAATATCCAAGCCGATAAAAATCGGCCAAAAGCGGCTCAGCCTGTGCCGTATCGATTTTATTCGCCGCCACATAGACCGGCTTGGCCCTCTCTCGCACAAGCTTCACAATTTCTTCATCCAATGGCGTTAACCCAGATCGGCCATCGAACACGATCACCAGAATATCGGCTTCCAGGATGGCGAACTCGGTCTGCTGTTTCACGCGAGCCAAGAGACCCTCCGTTGCCGAGGGATCCAATCCTCCGGTATCCATTACCCTAAGGACACGTCCTCGGTATTCGGTTTCTCCAATATTCCGATCTCTGGTCACTCCCGGAACATCGTCGACAATGGCGGTTTTGTGCCCGAGAATTTTGTTGAACAGGGTAGACTTCCCCACATTGGGCCGCCCAATAATGGCGACCAACGGCGCAGCGGACTGCAGCGAGTCAACCGTAGACTCGAAATCCGCGTGTCTATGTACGGGGATCTGCGTGTTCATTCAGCACTATATCTTTGGACCCCAATGCGACCTAGCCTTCTCGGGATGTATGGCAGGCTCAAAAAAGGAGCTAGATCTTACAGTGCATTGATCAAAATTAGCACACATATTTTGCCTGAACAATGCCACCACCATTTTCAAACGGCCGGACGAGAAGAGAAAAGGGAATCGATGAGGATGAGAAAAAGTGCGAAACGGAGGGAAATTTCTAAAAATGCATGTGCTTCATAGCCGCAGCACAGAGGACGATAAAGACACCCATCCATAATGCGCCGCGTTGAAAAGGAATGGGCTCGAGCACCATTTGCTCACGTTCTTCGTCGCTCTCTTCTCCTGTGGGCTCGTTTTTGAAAATGATGGTATAAAGGTAAATCGTTAATACTCCCAACACGAGCCCCAACTTAATGAAAAACACTGTTAAATATTTGGGATGACTAGCCACTCCTATGCCAGTCTGCGCCTCCATTGCTCGACTCACATAATGCAAATTAATTCCGCCTGTAAACAAAATCACAACCAGAATCACTCCGACGACACGTTTGTACTGGTTGTAGAAGGCTTCGGTAATAGGTTTGATGAATTCTTTGGGAACCGAGGTCTTAAGACCCGGCGTGACAGCCATTACCAGGAAGGCTAATCCTCCGATCCAAATGATTGCTGAAAGCAGGTGGAGCCAATGAACGAAGATGGGAAGAACGTGATCAAGGGCGCCCATTAGAATTTAAAGACGGGTTTTTCTGTTCCGAATCGCTTCTTCCGCAATTCCTCCATCAATTCGACGGTGATGATGGATACGCCAGACTCTGCCGCATGCCGTTCAACTCCCTTTTTTACCATGGCCCGCAGAAAATAAGGAATGCGGCTCAACCGCGCCTGAGCTGCCGCATCCCATTCAATGGTTCTGCTTTCTGGAGTATTGAACGCCACCTTTACTTTTTCGCCACCCTTGGGGGTATACAAACACCATTGATCTTCGTCCATCCAATCGCCATGATCGACATACGGACGCGCTCGACAGCCTCCACAAATTTCACTGTATTCGCAATCCCCGCATTTTCCCTTGAGCGTCGGATATCGAAACGAATGAAAGACCGGCGAATGTTCCCAGAGCTCGACAAAATTCTGCATGCGAATATTCCCGGCTGACAAGGGCATATACGGACAGGGAGTCAGATCACCGTTGGGTGTCACTCGAGCGTAATTTGTTCCCGCCAGACAACCGCCCCCCATATAGCCTTGAGCTTTCGTGATCGGAGACTGGGGATCCTTTTCGTAGGCCAATCGCTTAAAATGGGGGGCACACCTAGCTCGGACCAGCATATCTTTATAGCGATCTTGGCAGTCGACTAAAAAGCTCAGGACTTCCTCATATTGGCTTGGCGTAATATCCGTCAGCTCTTCTCCCCGACCTGTACAGACCATGAAAAACACATTGAGCACCTTTGCTCCTAAATTGTGCGCCCATTCGACCACTTCTGGTAATTCCTGATAATTCATAGGTTGCGCACTGAAATGGATCTGAAACTGCAGCCCATTCCGCTTGCACGCTTCGATGCCGGCTACAGCGCGCTCCCATGCACCAGGGACACCTCGAAACGAATCATGTTTGTGGGGATCCAGCGAATCGATGCTGATGCCGACCCCCATCACCCCGATGCGCACTAATTCGCTGGCCAGTCGATCGTCAATCATCATGCCGTTGGTCCCGAACACAACCATACATCCACGCTCGACAGCATATCGTGCAATAGCTAAAATATCTGGTCGTACCAACGGCTCCCCACCGGTGATGACGAGCAGTGTGCCGGGGTTGACTTGTGCAATCTGATCAATCACACGATAACAGTCTTCCGTCGAAAGCTCGTCTGACCCGCCACTCGACTTAGTCGTAGCATCCAGATAACAATGGGCACACCGTAGATTACATCGCTTGGTCAGATTGAGCGCGATGAGATACGGCTTAAAGTCATCGACGGTCCGACCATCGTTCGGATGGGCGCCGGAAGAGGAATTAGGGGCTGGAGAGTTCCCAATCGAAACCAGTCCATGGTACTCCGGATTGAGGACAGGGAGCGATCTACCCATGTTGGCGAGCCTCGGTTTGAAACTCAGCAGGCGTACCTGAACCAGTCAACCGAGCAATAATATCTTTGACGTTTCCAGTTTTCATGGCTTCTTCCATTGTCTGTTTCGCCTGCTCAATTCCTTCGTTGGCGACTTCCAACGTGATCACATTGGTGCCGAGCTTTTCTGCGTGCTTGACAATCAACGCACGGGTGCAATCCCGCATAAACCCGGCAGGTGCTCGCTCTAAGCGCTTCAAAGCTTCCGGCTCCCAAATATACTTCGAACCCTGAGGTTCGCTGTGACCCTGATTGGAAGCTTCCGCTTTTTGCGGTTCAAAGGCTGCCTCAGCTGAAGGGGTCTTATTGGCAAGGCCTAAAGTACATTCTTCTGAGACAGCTTCTCGAATCATGGGGGAGGCAAACTCCAGCGTAATGGTGGTCATCCCCAATTTCCGAGCCGATTTCTCGATTTTAGCCTTAGCTCGTCGCCGTTGAAACCCAGCAGGAACCGCTCTGATCGCTTCTTTGGCATCTTTTGTCCATTGCATCGGAACATCGTCATACGCCAAGTGCGTCTCCACACCGCCTTCGGCACGAGCAGCCGCATCAAAAATGCTCTTGTCGACTTCTCGGAACTCACTACCTTCTGCCCCACACACGGGACATTTGACAGGAGAATCGCCTTTCCCAATATATCCGCATCCTCCACACACATAATAGGTCTGAGCCATCCGGTCGAGATACGACTGCACGCTCGGCTTGATCTGGGATTGTCTGGGCTCTTTTTCTTCGACGATTTGCGTCATCATCCCGCTCAAAGTGGAGCCCATCAGATCGCTTGCCACGGCGTCGTCTGCCTGCATTCGATTGCGGTCGATACCAGCTTCATCCAAAGTGCTCCCCAGAGCTTTCATTGCCTCCATTGCGCCTTTCGGCAAAATATCTCCGACGGCAGCATCCACGACCGAATTACTAATGATGGTATGACCTTTTTCAATCGCATAGCGGTGAATGGCTGTTTTGGCAACACCTCTCGCAAAAACAGGGACCTTCTCCATGCGTTTCAACGCTTCTTCGGTCCACGCGATGGTATATTCCGCTTGAGTATCGATAGGAGGAACGTATTTCCGATTGGAGATCAAAATATTGCAAGGAGCTGCTCGAAGAAGATTCTCGGTATTGCTTCCGATATCCATATCATCGTCACTGTGCACTCCGATTCGCCCAACAATGAGCAGCCAAGGCTGTTCTTTTCTGACATATTGCAAAACCTTCTCGAACGCTTTTCCATCCAATAAGGTGGTCTTAATATCCATGTTTTCTTCTTGAGCCACTTCGCGGGAAATATCCAAATGCGATTGATAAATCTTAGCCAATCCGCTGTCGATGATTTCTTCATGAAGCTTTTCTTGCTCTTTAAAGCGAAAAACCTTCCCAGCCTCTTCGCTCAAGACCCCGGAAATACTGTGAAAGGCAGCATAATGAAAATATGGATCGAAAGCGGAAATCGCTTCGACGGGTTTATTGAGAGCTTTTCCCAATGCCAATGCGGTTTTTAACCCGCCAAATGAATAGTGGCTGCCATCCACAGCCACAACGATCTTCCCTCCGTTAAGAGGCTTGAGGTCTTTGATGACCAGAATATCCGAATTTCGCACCCGTCGAACAACTCGCTCTGTATTACTTCCTATGACGGAGTCTTTGACCGCTCCAACCCCCAATGCCCCCATTATCGTCAAATCATAACCGTTTGTGGTAATATCTTCAGACAGGACCTTCCAATTCCGTCCTTCCAACGAACGTCGTTCGAGCGGAATATTGGCCTCTGCACATTTACGATCCACATAATCGAGGTAGGAATCCGTAATAATTTGCAATCCCCGAGTAATGAGCGAATCATGTATTTGCCGCTGGCGGTCGAGTTCTTTTTCATCATGATATTCCTCTGGCAAGCCAGCTTCCATTTGCTTGAATCGTTTATCGTGCATTTTTGCAGCATAGACATGGCTGCCGATAATTTTGGAACCGAATGTCTTCGCCAATTTTACACCCAGATCGACTGCCATATTGGAATGGTCGGAATTGTCGACCGGAATGTAGATAGTCTTATACATTGATAGGATGCCTCCCTTGGAAAACTTTTCAATCGATCAAAATCCGATCAAAATCGGTCTCTTCGCAAATACCGGTCCAATCCCTGCACAAAAAGCCACACATCGGGCTTCATGCGGGGAGGATCATAACACCGGCTCTTTAACTATTGCAACTCAAGAGGCTCCATAATGAACGGGCCAGATGACAAACCAAAGGATCATCAGGTTCTGGAACAGAACTTGTGCTCCAAAATTAAGAAAGGCGAGACTGAGACCTTGAAAAATGGCGGGCCTTTCTCTTCTCGTTCCCGTATTAAATCGCTTAGCTGTTCGGTTCACCTCCATTCATCGGCACCGTCCAATTTGCGGAACGGGTGCATGCCTTGGGCCTATGCGCACTTATTCTCTCCTTCTCAAACTAAAAGCGTCTGACCTAGTGTCAGTATGCCGTAGGATTTAGTGGTCAACATTGCATATGTCCTTCGAGAAAAATTTGTAAACGATTGATTGAAATCCTCAAAGGAATTTTATTACATTGAACGTCGCCAAACGCAATGACCATCTCAAGCGACATCAGAATTTGTCGAATGTGGCATAATAATGGGCAATCACAAGTGGCTCGTTTTGCCATGTCTTTTGGCCCAAGAAAACCTTTTTCAGGAGATGTTACATGACCCAATCCAACTTTCTTTTTACTTCAGAGTCTGTCACAGAAGGCCATCCAGACAAAATCGCCGATCAAATATCCGATGGCATTCTCGACGCGATCATTGCAAAAGATCGCAATTGTCGCGTGGCCTGCGAAACCATTCTGACCACAGGGTTAGCTTTCGTCGCAGGAGAAATTTCCACGAAAGCCTATGTCGAGATACCAGAGATTATTCGAGAAACCATTCGCAAAGTGGGGTACACCGACGCCAGATGGGGGTTTGATTATCGCACCTGTTCGGTCTTGACCTCCATTCATGCGCAATCCGGAGATATCGCGATCGGCGTTGACACCGGCGGCGCCGGAGATCAGGGCCTCATGTTCGGATATGCCAGCAACGAAACGGCTGAATTGATGCCTATGCCTATTGTCCTCGCTCATCGCCTAACACGGCGGCTGGCGGAAGTCAGAAAAAAACAGATTCTCCCGTGGGTACGCCCCGATGGCAAAGCTCAGGTCACCATCGAATATCGGCGTGGGAAGCCGGTGCGCGTCGATACAATTGTTGTCTCTACTCAACACAGCGAAAATGTAACCTCGAAAAAGATCGAGCAGGATGTGATTGAAAAAGTGATCAAGCCGGTGATGCCCAAAAGCATTTTCGATCCGGTTACGGTCAAATATCACATCAATCCCACCGGTCGATTCGTCACTGGAGGCCCCATGGGAGACACTGGACTGACGGGCCGGAAGATTATTGTTGACACCTATGGCGGTGTCGGCAGTCACGGCGGCGGGGCGTTCTCTGGAAAGGATCCGAGCAAAGTGGACCGTTCGGCCTCGTACATGGCGCGATACATCGCCAAAAACCTTGTAGCTGCTAAGTTGGTCGACAAATGCGAAGTGCAGCTAGCGTATGCCATCGGCGTTCCGGAGCCGGTCTCTATATTGGTTGATCCTAAAGGCACCGAAAAGGTCTCCATAGATATTCTTGATAAGTTGGTCCGCAAGCATTTTCCGCTTACGCCTCGAGGGATCATTGATCATTTAAAACTCAGACGACCAATTTATCAAAAAACCGCGGCCTATGGACACTTTGGACGTAACGAGCCAGAATTTACGTGGGAAAAAACCGACAAGGCAAACACGTTGCGACGAGAAGCCGGCCTTTGAACCTGACAATCTTACAACGCTTCTGAATAGACGGCCACCGTACGCTCCAAGGCGGACATTCCGAGTCCGCCTTTTTTCTGGCCCGAACACGAGATCAATTCAATTTCTTTCATTATCAATATCATCAATATCAATACTACAGTAAAAAGGAGGGTTTGAATTGGATTACGATGTCAAAGATTTAAGCTTAGCCAATGACGGAAAATTACGAATTGAATGGGCAGAAGTCAGTATGCCGGTCTTACGCCTGATCCGGCGACGCTTCAAGCGGGAGCGTCCACTCCGTGGGATTCGCATCACCGCCTGCCTCCATGTCACCACCGAAACGGCAAATTTAGCCAAAACGCTCAGGGATGGAGGAGCGGATATCCGCCTATGCGCCTCGAATCCTTTGAGCACACAAGATGATGTTGCCGCCTCGCTCGTCGCTCACGAAGGCATTCCGGTTTTTGCGATCAAAGGCGAAGACAATACCACCTATTATCAGCACATTCAGGCCGCCATTGCACACCAGCCACAAATCACGATGGACGACGGCGCCGACGTGGTCTCGCATCTCCATGCCAAACGAAAGGATCTCTTGAAATACATTTTAGGTGGCACAGAAGAAACAACCACCGGAGTCATTCGGCTGAAAAGCATGGCCGCCAAGCGGGTTTTGAAATTTCCTGTCATATCTGTCAACGACGCCGAAACCAAACACATGTTCGACAATCGATATGGCACGGGACAAAGTACGCTCGACGGTATTATCCGTGGGACCAATAGACTGATCTGCGGGCAAACCGTTGTCGTGGCAGGCTATGGATGGTGCGGGAAAGGCGTTTCCATGCGGGCCAAAGGCATGGGAGCGGATGTGATTGTCACCGAAGTCGATCCCATTCGAGCCCTTGAGGCCGCCATGGACGGATTTCGCGTCATGCCGATGGCCGAAGCAGCTAAACTTGGGGACTTTTTCATTACCGTCACGGGAAACATTCACGTCATCCGTCCCGAACATTTCTTGGCCATGAAGGATGGCGCAATCGTGTGCAACTCGGGGCATTTCAATGTTGAGCTTGATATACCAGGGCTTGAAAAAATCGCCAAAAAACGTCGGACCGTTCGTCCCAACGTCGAACAATACACATTGCGCAATGGCAATAAAATTAATCTTCTCGGGGAAGGGCGATTGGTCAATTTGGCCTTGGCAGAAGGGCACCCTTCAAGTGTGATGGATATGAGCTTTGCCAATCAGGCTTTGTCGGCTGAATACTTGGTCAAAAACCACAAAAAACTCGAAAACAAGGTCTATCCCGTCCCCCAGCACTTAGATCAAGAAATCGCCAGACTCAAGCTGCAAGGAATGGGTATCGCTACGGACAAACTCACCAAGGAACAGGAACGATACCTGGCTTCATGGGAAATGGGAACCTAACCTCCATGAGCCACTTCGCAGTCATTGGCAGTCATTGAATGATGAGCATTGCGTCGAAGTCAAATAGCCGTGCCCCTGCCACAGGGGCGCGAGACTTTTTCCGACCTGGCCAGAGTCTCATACTTTTCGCTGGGCTTTCTGCGAAGGCGATTCGTACGTCCCTCACTTACTCTTCTCTCATCATTTCCATGACCATTTCTAGAAAACCTATTCTCGACGCGCATTGTCATCTTGCACAATCGTTAAGCGTTAAATTGGCTCAATAAACGCCGATCTTTTCCGATATATGGGACAAGATCTCTCAACTATCGAAACAAGGCATAGATATCTTTGCTTAATCAGCAAGAATTTTCTATCTTTTTTCTCTTTACAATCGATAGTTGTCAGTGTATTCTATGGCGCCTCACCTGAGGATACTATAACAACTCGCTCGCTTGTCTCATCCTAATTTCCAGGCTGTGTGTGTTCGATCTTACGGGTAAGAAGTACGTCGACCAGAGGTGGAAATTGGAGCGATCAGGACGAAATTATCAAAAACAAAATTTTCACCTGTGATTCTTCAAAGGATTGAAGTTGCCTATGATCGTTACAACTCCGAATGTTCATCTTTTAAAAAAAATTGATTACCCGACGTTAGGATTATTCACTCTGATCACAGCCTCAACGGCGATAGCGTTACCCACGTTTGCATATTTTTATGATTATGCATGGATCGATTGGGCGATGTTTGTCGGCCTTTACATTTTTACAGGGCTCGGCATCACAGTAGGCTATCATCGACTCATCGCGCACAGGAGCTTCAACTGCCCGGATTGGGTCAAACGCATTTTTCTCATCGCCGGTGGAATGGCCCTGCAAAATTCTGCTCTCAAGTGGGCGGCCGCTCACATTCGGCATCACGCGCGATGCGACCAGGAAGAAGATCCCTATAACGCGACAAAAGGATTTTGGTACAGCCACTGTGGCTGGCTGTTCATCAAAGATCCCTATCATGACGAGAAATATGCGTCACGGCTTAAACACGATCCTGTCGTGCTGTGGCAACATAAGTATTATGTCCCGATCGTGCTGACAGGACTGGCGATTCCGTTCCTCGTCGGTTACTTCCATAACGGATGGACAGGAGGGGCCAGCTGCTTTTTGCTCGCGGGGTTGGGCCGAACGTTTTTTGTGTTGAACTCGACGTTTTGCATCAATTCGGTTTGCCACCTGTGGGGCGATCAACCTCATGGAAGCCAGAACTCCAGTCGAGATAGCTGGTGGGTCTCCTTTCTCACCTTCGGGGAGGGATATCACAATTATCACCACATGTATCAAAGCGATTATCGAAACGGACCGCGTTGGTATAATTTCGATCCATCCAAATGGCTCATTTGGAGTCTGAGCAAAGTGGGATTGGCGTACGATCTTCGTCGCCAGTCCCCGCCACACGAACTTCGAACAAGATAACCACATTCTCACCATTGGGATGTCAGCACATCGGGACGGCGCGTCGCCGTCCAATTTTTCTCTTTTCCGCTCGCATCCCGAGCGAAGCATCCGCTTGACGACAAGCGGTCTCGCCGAAAGAAACGCAACAGCTCCGCATTCCGGTTGCACCACCAAGAAAGCGTATGCTAGATTCGCCTCATTTCATGCGAGGATCCACGACGAATGCTGACCGAAGAACTCCAAGAGGCAGCTTCCCAATACTTGATGCATACCTATGACCGTTTGCCTCTGTCGATTATCCGAGGCCGGGGCTGTCACGTCTACGATGCAGAGGGCCGGGAATATTTAGATTGTATCGGCGGCATTGCCGTCAACGTGCTCGGACATTGTCATCCTGATCTTGTCTATGTGATTCAACAGCAAGCTCGGCTTCTGATTCATACTTCGAACCTGTTCTATACAGAGCCCCAAGTTGAGCTTGCTCGATTGTTGGTCGAACATTCTTTTGCGGATAAGGTTTTCTTCTGTAATAGCGGCGCCGAAGCCAACGAAGCTGCAATCAAGCTTGCTCGCCGCTATGCCTACGAGCGGTATGGCCCGACGCGCTTCGAAATCGTGACCATGTACAATTCCTTTCATGGACGGACATTGGCCACGCTGTCTGCAACCGGACAACCGAAACTTCAAGAAGGATTTGGCCCTCTTCTCCCGGGCTTTCGACAGGTTCCGTTGAACGATATCACGGCACTCGAAGCCGCCATCACCGATCAAACCGCCGCTGTCATGATCGAGCCTATCCAGGCAGAGGGCGGAATGTACGTGGCAGAGAAACAGTATCTCCACCAAGTACGCCAGCTGTGCGATCAGCGAGACATTCTTTTGATTTTCGACGAAGTTCAGACCGGAATGGGGCGGACAGGGACGCTTTTTGCTTATGAACATTTCGATGTTGCTCCCGACATTATGACGCTGGCCAAAGGACTTGGTGGCGGCGTCCCGATTGGAGCGTGCTTGGCCATTGATCGTGTTGCTGAAGTTTTTCGCCCAGGCACGCATGCCTCGACATTTGGCGGCAATCCGTTGGCCTGTGCGGCGGCTATCGAAGTTTTCCGCCTGTTATTCGAAGGAAAAGAACTCGAAGCCAGCCTCAGCAAGGGTCGCTATCTGACCAAAGGCCTTGATTCCCTGAAGGAACAATATGCCGTGATCACCGAAAGACGGGGAATAGGGCTCCTTCAGGGGATCGAGGTATTGATGGACGCTCGGGCGATCGTTACCGATTGTCTCGCTCGCCGAATAATCGTGCACAGCACGAAAGGCAATGTGCTCCGCCTGTCTCCGCCCTTTGTCATCACGTTAAGTGAGATCGATCGGGCGCTCAATGTCCTCTCCGATATTCTTGCGAAACACGTCTCTGCACGATGACGCCGATGGGAAATGGGATCCCCAAACAAGGAGATTCGTCCTCCTCGTACACAGCCTCGACCTCTAAGAAAGATCTCCTCTCGCTTGCCGATTGCTCTCCACGGGAGCTTGTGCATCTTCTTCGGCTGGCCTCTCGTCTGAAAACCCAGGCTCGAGCTGGGCGGAGACTGCGGCCGCTCGTCGGGAAAACCATCGGATTGATTTTTGAGAAACCCTCTACACGCACTCGTGTCTCTTTCGAAGCCGGCATGAATCAATTAGGCGGTCAGGCGTTATTTCTCCCTTCGGAAAAAATTCAACTTAGCCGCGGAGAAAGCTTGGCCGATACTGCACAGGTGCTTTCGCGATATCTTGATGCGCTCGTCATTCGGACTTATGAACAACAGATAGTGGAAGAGTGGGCACGGAATGCCACAATCCCTGTCATCAACGGCTTGACGGATCTCTGCCATCCTTGTCAGGCTTTAGCCGATCTCTTGACGATCATGGAGAAGAAAGGCCGGCTCAAAGGCGTGAAGTTGGCGTATGTCGGCGATGGGAATAATATGGCGAATTCCTTGATCGAGGCCGGAGCCAAAGTAGGCATGCATGTCGTGATCGCGTGTCCATCCGGCTATGAACCGAATGCGGAATTTCTGGAACGTTCCCGGAAAGATGCTGCACGAACAGGGGCGACGATCCAGATCACCGATGATCCGTTCGTCGCCGCCAAAGAAGCTGATGTCGTGTATACCGACGTATGGATCAGCATGGGGCAAGAAAAAGAACGAGCACGGCGTTTGAACGCTTTAGCCCCTTACCAAGTCAATCGTCATCTTCTCGAGCACGCCTCTCCCGCGGCCATTGTCATGCATTGTTTGCCTGCTCATCGTGGGGAAGAAATTACAGGTGAAGTTCTCGACGGCCCTCAATCCGTCGTGCTAGATCAGGCAGAAAATCGTCTTCACATGCAAAAGGCCATTCTTGTCCACTTCCTCTGTCCCTCAAAACGATCGTCGTTCAAGATGAAATAACCAAGCGCCGATCACATATGCTCCGCTGATGCCTACCCCATCTCGTCATGCTCCTCAAAAAATCGTATTGGCGTATTCTGGAGGGCTCGACACTTCCGTGATCCTCCGGTGGCTGAAAGAAGAATACCAATGCCCAGTCATTGCCTTTTGCGCCGATCTCGGCCAAGGAGAAGATCTCAAAGCTGTCAAGCACAAAGCCCTCGCTGTCGGTGCGTCAAAGGTCTACGTCGATGATCTGCGCGAGGAGTTTGTGAAACGCTACGTCTTTCCACTCTTGCGGGCGAACGCCGTCTATGAAAACGGATACTTACTCGGTACATCTATTGCCCGGCCGTTAATTGCCAAACGGCAAATCGAGATTGCCCAAAAAGAAGGAGCCGATACCGTCAGTCATGGCGCGACAGGCAAAGGGAACGATCAGGTTCGATTCGAATTGACCTATGCCGCACTGGCGCCAAACATCCGGGTCATCGCTCCTTGGCGAGAATGGTCGCTGCGGTCCCGACAGGATCTCGTCGCCTATGCTCGAAAGCACCGCATACCCATTCCCGTTACCAAGGCCAAACCGTACAGCATGGATCTCAATCTCTTCCATGTGAGTTATGAAGGAGGGGTTCTGGAAGACCCCTGGATCGAACCGCCAGCCAATTTGTTTCGTCTCACGACGAACCCGGAACGGGCCCCCAACAAACCCCAAACATTGGAGATTCGCTTCGAACGGGGCGATCCCGTTGCCGTGAACGGTCAACGCATGAGTCCATCGACCTTGCTCGCTCATCTCAACCATATAGGGGGAAAACACGGGGTGGGCAGGCTCGATATCGTCGAAAACCGATTTATTGGCATCAAATCCCGGGGGGTGTATGAAACGCCAGGAGGCACCATCCTTCACGTCGCCCGTCGTGGATTAGAATCCATTACGCTAGATCGAGAGGTTCTTCATCTGCGAGAGAGCTTGATACCGCGCTATGCCGAACTCGTCTACAATGGGTTTTGGTTCGCTCCGGAACGAGAAATGCTCCAAATCGCGTTTGACCATATTCAACAAGATGTGACCGGCACCGTTCGAATCAAGGTCTACAAAGGATCGTGTATCGTAACAGGGCGCCGCTCTTCCCGCTCGCTATACGATCAGCGCCTCGCCACGTTTGAGGAAGGGGAAGGTTTTGATCCACGCGATGCCGGCGGATTCATTCGGCTGCATGCCTTACGCCTTGCCATACAACAATCGCGGAAACGAATCGGTTGACGGGCCCTCCGGAACCTTGCAGATTCCAACAATGACAAATCCTCATAACCGCAAAACTCGTGTGCTGAAAACATCGAATGCCGTCAAACTACATGCCTCGAATGAACGGTCTCCCGAACCTACTCCCAGCCACCCCTCATCAAAGCCATGGGGCGGGCGGTTTCAACAACAGACCCATCATCTCGTGGAAACGTTCACCGCTTCGATTGGGTTCGATCAGCGTCTGTACGAGCACGACATTCGCGGGAGCATCGCACATTGCTATGCGCTGTATCGCGCCAAAATCTTGTCCCGCCGAGAATGTGCAATGCTCGTTCGGGGCTTGCAGCGCATTCGGCAAGAGATCCGAAACGGTGAGTTCCTCTTCCAGCCGGCGGACGAAGATATTCACATGAGCATCGAACGGCGATTGGTCGAATTGGTGGGACCCGTAGGAGGAAAACTGCACACCGGACGAAGCCGAAACGACCAAATCGCTCTGGACCTTCGTCTTTATCTTAGAGATACCTTACAAAAAACCAATGAAAAAGTGAGGGATTGTCAGCGAGCGTTGCTGAAACAGGCTCGCAAGCATTTACCCGTTGTGATGCCTGGCTATACTCACCTTCAACGAGCCCAACCAATCTTGTTGTCTCATCACCTTCTTGCGTACGTCGAAATGCTCGAACGCGACAAAGGCCGGCTCACCGATGCGCTCCACCGTCTGAATGTTCTTCCACTCGGGTCGGGAGCTTTGGCTGGGACCAATTATCCTCTCGATCGAAAATATACAGCGCGGTTGCTCAATTTTCCGACCGTGAGCACGAACAGTTTGGATGCCGTCTCCGATCGCGATTTCGTCATCGAAGTACTCAGCGCTTTCTCGTTGCTGATGATGCATTTGTCCCGATTGAGCGAAGAACTGGTGTTATGGGCTTCCCAGGAGTTCCAATTCATCGAGTTGCCTGACGCCTTTTGCACGGGTAGCAGTATGATGCCCCAGAAAAAAAACCCGGATGTCCCGGAACTAGTCAGAGGGAAAACCGGTCGCGTGTTTGGGCATTTGTTGGCCGTCTTAACGATGCTCAAAGGGCTTCCATTGAGCTATAATCGCGATCTTCAAGAAGACAAAGAGCCGTTATTTGATGCCATCGACACGGTCCACGCTGCTATCGACATTACCACAGCATTGCTCAAACGCGTCAAGGTTCGAGCAGCCATCATGCAACGAGCCGCCTCGTCCGGATTCCTGCTTGCGACCGAGCTTGCCGATTATTTAGTTCTAAAAGGCGTGCCCTTTCGAGAATCTCATGGTATTGTAGGTCAACTCGTTCGGTATTGCGTCGAACAGAAGAAGGACTTTTCCACGCTCACCATACAGGAGCTGCAAGCGGTCTCGCCCCATTTCGACCATGATGCGCTCCAATGGCTGAATATAGATTCAGCCATTGATCGGAAATCACAAATCGGGGGGACGGCGCGAAAACAAGTCGAACGCCGTCTTCGAGATTGGGAACGACGCCTTAGTCAGGCCTTCTCTTCGTAACCGATGATTACCGGTGCATAATTTGACGAAGATTTTGCTGATCTTATACATTTGTGTCCTCTGGAGTTCTGGAGGATGCGGAGTCGTTGGGCCACCGATTCCCCCGGAAGACGTAGGGATCGAAGCCAAAATGCGCGAGCAAGCATCGCAACATCCGACACCTGCCCAGACCACTGAATCTGACACGGCCACTGATCTCGAAACAGAACCTGTTTCGCTTCCACCGCTACGACCGGTGGGAGAACGGTGAGCTCTCCATCCGTTCAAGCCATGGCTGTTCCGCACATCGCACACGTTCATCGTTTCCCATGTCGAGCAATGTTTCTTTTGTCACGTCAGGAGGATGCACTCTATGAAGAATAGTACACATCAATCGTCTACTCAGCGCCGAACGCTGTTGCTGCTTGATCCCTATCCGCCGAACCACCCGTATCGCATGACGGCCAGTGAACGGCGGACCATTTGGTTTCCAAAGTTGAGTCTTCCGGTGATTGCGGCTCACACCCCGCCGGACTGGGACGTCAAGCTTGTCGATGAAGCGGTGCAGGAGATCAATTTTGATGAGCCATGCGATCTTGTGGGCCTTTCGGTCATGACCTGTTACGCTCCCCGAGCTTATGAGATTGCCGCGGAGTTTCGGCGCCGCGGGAAACCTGTGGTCCTCGGAGGTGTCCATCCCACATATTGCCCTGATGAAGCTCTTCGACACTGCGACGCCGTGGTATGCGGTGAAGCCGAAGATTTGTGGCCTCACGTCATCGCTGATGTGGAAGCTGGTACATTAAAACCAATCTATCGGATGAGCGATTTTCCTTCGTTAAGCAATTACCAACGCCCACGCATCGACTTGCTCAGCCCAGATGCGTACATGACTCGCCTGTGCACGTTCACTACACGGGGTTGTCATTTCGATTGCGAGTTTTGTAGCGTGTCCCCATTCAATGGCAAAACCACTCGCCGTCGTCCTGTTCCCGAAGTTATCGCGGAAATTCAGCACGCCAAAGAATGGTTGCGTTCAGCTATTATCGATCGGATGACACGGGGCTCAGTGTGGAATGCACTGGCAACCTCGTTACGTATTTGGGTCGGGATCGAGGAAGGGTCCATCGTGGCGTTCGTGGACGATTTGCACAATAGCCACCGTGCATATTGCCGGGAATTATGGCAAGCACTGAAATCCCTGAATATCAAATGGGGATGCCAAGCCACACTCTTTCTGGGAGATGACCGAGACATGGTCAAACTCGCGGCTGACAGCGGATGCGTCTCCGTGTTTGTGGGAATGGAATCGCTGTTGGAAGAATCGCTCGACGAAACCAACAAAGGATTCAACCAAGTGCGCAAGTTCGAGGACCAAATCAAAATGTTTCACGATCACGGCATCATGGTCAATCCCGGTATCGTGTTTGGCTTCGATAACGACGACGAATCCGTCTTCGAAGCCACATTGAACTTTTTAATCCGAAATCATGTCGAATTGGCGTATTTTAATATTTTGACCCCGCTTCCTGGAACGGCACTTTTCGAACGCTATACACGCGAAGGTCGAATTTTCGACTATGATTGGGCAAAGTACGATGGAAAACATGTCGTCTTCAAGCCCAAGAGAATGACGCCCGAACAACTCCAAGAAGGATTCTACTGGGCCAATCACGAATTTTACTCGCTCTCATCCATTTGGTCTCGATTGAGACATACCAAAGGACGATTCATTCCCCGATTGCAGATGAATTATGAATTTCGGAAGTTGGTCAAACGAACCTGCCCTCATGGCCGATTGTCTCCTATCGCCCGGATTCTCAAAGACTTACATGGCAAACTTCCCACGGTGGAAACGTCTCAGCTCATTCCCAACGCACTTCAGGCCATCAAGCAAAATGTGCATCCGTCAAGCCAACAGGAGTTGTTTTTGAACATCCGCGCACGACAACATGACATGTTCACTGCTTTGCTCATTGAGCTCGAAGGCACTTTAGACCAGCTGAACGCCAAAGAACTCTTGAGAAGGATCAGTCAAGCCGCCAAACAGGCCAACATGGATATCATTGTCAATTTTGAACACTTGCGGCAGGCAACACCCGGTGCCCTTCAAACGTTATTGGACACGAACATGGTGCAGCGAATACGCCCGTATGCCAAACTCCGGTATCGAAAACTCAAGGAAGCTTTTCTGTCAGCCTGGCAAGAAGTAGTGCCTCCCGACCAGGACCTGCTCGAAGAGGGGCCGTAAGATGCATCATTTCCACTATCATGGCGACGAACTCTATTGCGAAGACGTTTCGCTCAAACATATTGCCCAAACCGTAGGAACCCCGTGCTATGTCTACAGCTATCAGACGCTCGTTCGGCATTTCCGTGCCGTCGATCAGGCATTCCAATCTATTCCTCATCTTGTCGCGTTTGCGGTCAAAGCCAATTCGAACCTTGCGATTCTCCGATTATTGGCCTTGGAGGGGAGCGGGGCCGATATCGTCTCAGGCGGTGAACTGTATCGAGCGCTCCGGGCCGGAATATCTCCCAAGAAAATCGTGTTTGCCGGTGTCGGAAAATCCCGCCCAGAAATTGAATACGCCTTAAAGTCTGATATTTTGATGTTCAACGTCGAATCGTCGAGTGAATTGCGACAAATCGATCGTCTAGCCGGCTCCTTGGGGACGCGAGCCCGTGTGGCGTTGCGCGTGAACCCCGACATTGATCCGAAAACCCATCCTTATATTTCCACAGGATTGAAAAAAAGCAAATTCGGTATCGGAGCCGATCGGGCGTTGGATGAATTCAAGCTGGCCTCCTCGCTTCCAAACATTGAAGTAGTCGGGGTTCATAAACATATCGGGTCTCAACTCACTGATGTATCACCCTTCGTCGAAGCTCTGAAAAAAATTCTCGGACTCATCGAGCAGCTCCGAGCAAGCGGGCTGGACATTCAATATGTCAATATCGGCGGTGGGCTGGGCATCACCTACGCCGATGAAAAACCTCCACTCCCTCAAGATTTGGCCTCTGCGATCGCTCCATTGGTCCGCTCACTCAAATGCCGACTGATCCTGGAACCTGGGCGGGTCATCGCTGGAAACGCTGGCATTTTGTTGACACAAGTTCTCTATACCAAAGACACCGAAAGCAAGCGATTTGTTATTGTGGATGCCGCCATGAACGATTTGCTTCGACCTAGCTTGTATGATGCCTATCACGAAATTCTTCACGTACAGCGCCGAGCGGAAACCCAAACTCGGCGCGTGGATGTAGTGGGTCCTATTTGCGAATCGGGTGATTTCCTGGCCAAAGATCGGACGTTACCCGACAGTCATCCAGGCGACCTGCTCGCAGTGATGAGCGCGGGAGCATACGGATTCACCATGTCATCGAATTACAATTCTCGCCCTCGCGCGCCAGAGGTCCTGGTACGCGGGAATGAAATGTATGTCATTCGCGCTCGTGAACAATATGAAGATCTGGTTCGAGGAGAAGTCATCCCAGAGTTTTTAGCCAAACTTGAACCCTAAAAGAGCACATAAAAATGGCTCCTATGCCAACCTCCAAAGAGGCGAGCTGAACGATGACGTTTTCTGGATCTCTTGTCGCGATCGTGACGCCGTTTAAGAATGGAAAAGTCGACGAGACCACCCTGGCAGATTTGATCGAATTTCAAATCGCCAACGGGACAAGCGGTATCGTCCCGTGCGGAACGACCGGTGAATCCGCGACTTTATCGCCTCAAGAACATGAGCGGGTCGTGGCTTTTACGATCGAGGTCGTCAATCGCCGTGTTCCGGTAATCGCCGGAACAGGATCGAATTCCACTGACGAGGCGATTCTGTTCACGAAACATGCCTACTCGGCTGGTGCCGATGGAGCTTTGCTGATCACCCCATATTACAACAAACCAACTCAAGAAGGCTTGTATCAGCATTATAGGGCAGTGGCCAAAGCTGTCGATCTTCCGCTGGTGCTGTACAACATTCCTGGGCGAACCAGCGTCAACATGATGCCATCGACCATTCAGCGGCTTTCTGCCATTCCCACGATCGTGGCAGTCAAAGAAGGAAGCGGATCCCTACAGCAAGTCTCCGAGATTTTACAGCTATGCGGCGATCGGATCACCGTCTTATCCGGTGATGACGCATTGACGTTACCCATGATGGCCTTAGGCGCAAAAGGCGTGATTACCGTCACTGCCAACATCGCCCCTAAAGACATGGCGGACTTGGTCGCTGCCGCGTTGGCGGGAAATTTCGAACAGGCCAGACGATTGCATTTTCGACTGGCTCCCATCTTTACGGCGTTGTTTTTAGAAACCAATCCCATTCCTGTTAAAGCGGCGCTCGCTATGATGGGCAAGATTTCCGACGAAGTGAGGCTTCCGCTCACCCCTCTCTCTTCCTCTTCGAAAGAAAAATTGGCTCACGCGCTCCAAACGTACGGGCTGATCTAATTCACGACACACGCATGATCCGCACCATTGTGACAGGAGCCGCAGGACGAATGGGAGCCCGTCTCGTTTCGCTCGTTCAAGAGCACACGCGTTTTCAATTAGCGGGAGCGATCGAGATAGCCGGCCATCCGGCAGTAGGCCGCGATGTAGGAGAAGTGGCCGGATGCGGTCACTTGGGCATTCCAATCCAAGACAGCCTGGAGCCCAGCCTTCATCATGCCGATGTCATCATTGAGTTTACATCTCCAAAGGCTACGCTCGATCATCTGCGCCAGGCGGTGGAGGCTCAACTGGCCATGGTGATCGGAACAACCGGATTGACGGAATCCGAACGCCAAACCCTTGAACAATTGGCTTCATCGATTCCTTGTGTCGTTGATTCAAACATGAGCGTTGGCATCAATGTGCTCCTGCATCTGCTTCCTCAAATCGTTCGCGCTTTGAATGGGCGTTATGACATGGAGGTCATCGAAGCCCACCATAATAAGAAAAAAGATGCGCCAAGCGGAACGGCCCTGTCGTTAGCCCAGACCTTGGCGCAGGCATCGGGCCACAAGCTTTCCGACGTCGGCGTCTATGCTCGTCATGGTATGATCGGCGAACGCCGACCTAATGAGATCGGGATCCAAACAATTCGGGCTGGAGACATTGTTGGAGATCATACTGTGCTGTTCGGTGGACCAGGCGAACGGCTGGAATTGACGCATCGAGCGCATACACGCGACACCTTTGCCCAAGGTGCATTGCGTGCTGCCGAATGGGTGGTGACGCGCCCACCGGGACTTTACACTATGGCGCATGTCCTCGGGTTCATAACACGGTAAGATAATACCGGATTCTTTTCGTTCTCGCCGCTAAGCACTCACGCAAGATCTCGATCATCATCTGTCTTATGTTGGGAAAAGGCCGCAATTGACAAAGATTACTGCGCCATGCTTACATCGACATGAGCATGACTCGCGCGTACATCGCGGTTTCCAAGAAGGAGGAGTTTTCATGGATCTATTTGGAAAAGTACCCTTGGTTGAAATACCGGTTCACGTCACACCGGATCAGAAACAATGGCTGGATAAAATGGTGGAAGAGGGAAGAATTGCCGTGCCGCCTGGTGGAACGCTTGAAAAAGGGTCGGTCATCTCGATGTTCATTCGCATGTTGATTCACAATGCGATGGAAGAACAGCAACGGCAGGCGGCTCTCGAGGCTGAAGATGACGATGACGATGAGTAGCAATGGTCTAGCGCGAGCTATGGAATCACACTGGTTATGCAAGATACGAAACAATGGCGGCCAGGCGCACAAAGATTAAGGGTTAGACTGGTTGTTGCACCATTGAACGCCTTTGCTCATACTCTGTGAAGCAACGTCGCCCTCGCTTGCATCCTTCGTGTCATTGCTTTGTGCCTCACCTTTTCCCCAATAAGCCGCCCTGGTCTTAGGCCATCCGACATCCAATAGCATCATCACCCGTACATTGCAAATTTCCATAACCGATCACGCGGCTCGACCGAGCCGCTTGCTCCCTCCATTTAATCCAATGTTTGAAAGACCGCTCGTGCCGCTGCAATCGTTTGTCGAATATGGGAATCCTTGTGAGCGGTGGAAAGAAACGTCGCCTCGAACTGTGACGGCGCGAAATAGCTTCCGCGTTTCAACATCCCGTGAAAGAACTTCGCATATCTTCCTGTATCCGCCTTTTTCGCACTCGCATAATCGGTAACCGGTTCGTGCGTAAAAAATCCCGTTAACATTGATCCCATCCGCGTTTGATAATAAGGAACGCGAGCGGATTTCGCTGCGTCTGCCAATCCCTCTGCAAGCTCCCTGGCTTTCGCTTCCAAATCATTATAAAAACCGGGTCTCTTCAGTAGGCGCAGCGTCTCCAATCCTGCAGCCACAGCAACAGGATTGCCGGACAACGTTCCGGCTTGATACACAGGTCCTGCAGGAGCAACCAATTGCATAACGTCCTTTCGCCCCCCATAGGCTCCGATCGGAAATCCACCCCCAATAATTTTTCCCAGACAGGTGAGATCGGGCTGGATACCAAACAACCCCTGGGCACCGCCCTTATGCACCCGAAATCCGGTAATCACCTCATCGAAGATCAGCAGAATCTCGTGACGAGCGGTTATTTCGCGCAGCCACGGCAAAAATTCAGGATGCGGCGGCACCACACCCATGTTGCCGGCAATAGGCTCGATAATCACAGCAGCCAAATCCGCAGCATGAGATTCGATCATCGTCTGCGTGACTCTGAAATCGTTGTAGGGGGCGGTGATCGTCAAATTGGCAATGGCTTCTGGCACACCTGGAGAATCAGGGATGCCCAGCGTGGCAAGGCCAGAACCTGCCTTGACCAAAAGATAATCAGCATGTCCATGATAGCATCCCTCGAACTTCAAAATACGAGGACGTTGCGTATAGGCGCGCGCGACGCGCACAGCGCTCATCACGGCTTCCGTGCCGGAATTGACCAAACGAACTTGTTCGAGCGAAGGCACCATTTGAACCATTGTCTTCGCTAGCTCGATTTCTCCTTCGCAGGGAGCTCCGTAACTGGTTCCCTTTTTGATTGCCATCTGGATCGCCTTGATCACCTGCGGATGGGCATGTCCGACAATCATCGGTCCCCAGGACAACACGTAATCAATGAACCGATGTCCATCTGCATCCATGAGGTACGGCCCCAGAGCTTTTTCGATAAACAGGGGGATTCCGCCCACGGACTGAAAGGCTCGGACGGGACTGTTTACTCCTCCAGGAATGACTGCCTTAGCCTTGGCAAATAAGCGAGCTGATTTCGGTGTTTTAAAAATACGATTAGTTTTCATGGATAAATCGAACCATCATGAAGGGTTCAAGGCCGAAGCTTTTTCGCTCAACATCCTATCGCACTGACCAAACCCGAACGCATCTACCCTTATGCTTCTCTATCGACGCGAGAAGCAATCCTAACACATCTCCGTCAGCATTCTCCAAAAGACCGCCGTTCGATCGTGTTCCCTTCTCCGAAAGGTAGGCCAATCTTTGTGAGCAAATCTTCTACATGACGTGCTCCCTTAAAACAGGACCGGCCAACATGAGACAAATCTGCTAGGCTGGGGGGCCACATGAACGGGGGAACGGATGAAGCAATCAATGTATTTCGGACGAACAAATCGCGACGGCGTTGCGGTAAGGGGAGGCGGCGGCGCCATAGCGTACGTCACCCGGCAAGTGGGCGTCCGTGAACAAACGGATGCCCTGTAGCGGACGCACGACGGCGAGATGGTCGTGGCAGCGATCCGTCGACTGCGAATGGTGGAGGAAGACACCCGGAAACTCAACCAGCTCGCGGCCGACATGCCCCGCGATAAAGTGATCCTGCAAGAGGTGCTCAGAAAAAAGCTGGAACGCCGGCGCGCAAACGCACGCTCGTGCCGCCCTTGGTGGGAAGGTAAATGTGGGATAAACGAACGGCGAGCGGGTCGGCTGGTATCATTGCCACACTCCACGCAGTACTCTCGCGCCCATCCACGGGATGATACGGCCTTGCGCATGCGGCTGCGGAAGTGGGCGCAAGCCTGGTCGCGGGTGGTATCTTGGCGATTGCAGCCCATGCTGCGACGGGAAGGCTGGATGGTGCATAAGAAACGAGTGCCTCGCCTCTCGCGCGACGAAGGGTGCTGGTGCGGACGAAGCGGAGACGGAAACGGGCGAGTCAGCTGCGGATTCTGCCGCCGAGGCCAACGGGACCATAGGAGCGCTGGCGTAGGGATTTCGTCGCGAATACCCTCCTTGCTGGGCGACGGATGCGGGCGCTGACCGTCATTGATACCTGTACTCAGGAGTGTCAAATCATAGAGGTCGATTCACCCTTCCCGGCACGAAGATCGTCCAAGCCTGAGAGCGGGTCAGCACACGAAGGGGAGACCCCGAATGATCACGGTGGCTCATGGCAGGGAATGGACCTCCAAGGCGTTGGATGCGTGGGCGGAGGCACATCGCATCACACTGGAGTTCATTCGACCGGGGAACCCCATGGACAATGCGGGGATTGCGAGTTGCAACGGTCGGGTTCGAGAGGAATGGTGACCTGCGCAGGCAGTCGTCTCGTTTACACGATGCACGGAGGAAGATTGCGCGGTGGCGCATCGATGATATCGCACAGCGGCCCCATGGATCGTTGGTCAATCGGACACCGAGGGAATTAACACGAAACTCGGCAGCAAAGAGCATCTCAGCCGTGTAGAATGTCGAATGCCAACTGGTCGAGTTTTCATGGTGAAGTCAGCGCGGAGCAATACCCATTGCCAAGGGTCCGGCAATGGGGCACGTTCAGACTCACTCGCATCACCATAAACCGTGTCTTGACAAATGGGGAGTATTCTAAATGAATTCTGATCGAATTCGTAAGCTGCTTCAAGATTTCAAGGATCCTGAAGAAGAGCCACAGAACCTGTACCATCGGATTCAAGAAATCTCAATGAGACCAACTGAAGGTCTGACGCTCCGAGCGATAGGGACCTGCTCGAACTTATCGAGGCGTTATTTACTGTCGAGGACAGAGCGCCGTTTTCCGAGCGGTATGATCTCCTGATCGAACGCTTGTCTTTTACGAACCAGGATCTCAATGTTCTTGATGCCGATGGACTCAAAAGGGCATGGGCAAATTTCCTGAAGCCCAACCATTGGAATTTTGCGTCCCAGAGAGCTTGAGACTGGCTCAATAGCATGAAAGGTGCGACATGATTGTTCATGCTATTTCCGTATATGAGTACTTAGATTTGCATGCCTTTGTACATGCCTTTGTAGAGGTCATGTCCCTCTTTTCATGGAACAATAACAGGCGTATCCTCCCGTCGACACCATGTCCGGTCCTGTGGAGGGCCAGAATCACATGAGGCATGCGCCTATGGGAACGCAGTTCTTCCAGTTTGGAGCACAGAAGAAGCCCGTTTTGGACCAGATCCTTTGACGCAGGCGTAGTGCGAGCGCATCCGGGAGGTGATCGTCACCTTGGGTGATGGCAAGCTGCCTCTGACGCTTGCGGCCCTACCCTCTCAGCGGACACTCGTGCCACGCGGGGATCGGCACGGCAGCGAGCTGCGGACGCTCACGATGGAGGTGAGAGCGACCACGGTAGAGCCGCCGCGTGGACGGATGCGTTAGAACAGTCGATGGGGTGAATGGCCGAGTCATTTGCTGCCCTGGTATGAGCGCCGGGCACGGGCCGTGGACGAGGCGGGGCTGGGCGCCTCTCTTACCGGAGCGGACCCACGGCGGATCAACGGGGCGCTGGCCCGTTGCTCGCGTGGGGCGCCCATGTTGAAGAGCGTATCTCGGGCTGGTGGGTTGGGTGAAGAGCCTGTTTGATCAGTGGCGGCAGTGGGCTCTGACTGAGGATCGGGGGCGTCCCTCTGGATCTTGATGCCATGGCCCTGCGGGGGCGGCTGGCGCAAAAGGTTGTCACCGCGCCGGTGTTGGTCGCACTGGGCGTCCGGACCGATGGGCGTGTAAGCTTCCCCGCCAAGCGGACAGGTTAAACATAGAGGTTCCCGGTTGGGTTTGTGAGAGTTACAGGGGGCAGCTCCCTGTAGCGCTTTCGGTGGTCGGTGTTCGTGATAGATGGTCATCCACTCTGCGG
>RFGF01000087.1 GCA_003695915.1 Nitrospirota bacterium | reverse complement strand
GGTAATGTATCGATGCGACAGGCGAGCCGCAGCCACCAACGCCGAGTCTTTGATCCGCACGCCATGATGGACTTCATAGCGCTCTTTCAAGCCGCGCAGGATCGAAATCGTATCCTCGACGGATGGCTGGTCCACGTAGACCGGTTGAAACCGCCGTTCGAGCGCAGCATCTTTTTCGATATGTTTGCGATATTCATCCAACGTCGTGGCACCGATCAGATGCAATTCTCCGCGGGCCAACATGGGCTTCAACAAATTGGCAGCATCCATCGCGCCTTCTGCGGCGCCAGCCCCGACAACGGTGTGCAATTCGTCGATGAAGAGGATGATTTGCCCTTGCGATGCCTGGATCTCTTTCAACACCGCTTTCAACCGCTCTTCGAATTCTCCACGGAACTTGGCTCCGGCGACGAGCGCTCCCATATCCAACGCGATGACGCGCTTGTCCTTCAGCCCTTCGGGCACATCGCCCTTGACAATGCGTTGGGCCAAGCCCTCGACAATTGCGGTCTTCCCGACACCAGGCTCCCCGATCAAGACGGGATTGTTTTTCGTTCTGCGGGACAAGATTTGAATGACGCGACGAATTTCCTCATCCCGACCGACTACGGGATCGAGCTTACCTTGGGCCGCCAGCCGGGTCAGATCACGCCCATATTTTTCTAACGCCTGATATGTGCCCTCCGGATCTTGGCTGGTCACACGCTGGCTGCCCCGCACTTTGTGCAACCCCTCGAGCAACTGATCGCGCTTGAGCCCGACCTGACGAAAGACCCCTCCCTCGTCGACCATCGCGAGGAGCACATGTTCCACGCTCATATAATCATCGCGCATCTCCTTCATAATATCTTCGGCCTTCGTCAGGACCTGGGCCAAGCGCGATGTCAGATGAATTTGCCCAGGTCCACCCCCTGGCGTTTGCACTTGCGGAATCTTCTTGAGCGCTTGTTCCGCCGCATTGCGAACGGCTGTTAGCGATACGCCCGCATGCTCGAGGATCGGCGGCGTCATTCCATCAGCCTGGTCCAGCAAGGCCAGTAGCAGATGCTCCACATCGACACCTTGATGATTCCGCCGCATGGCGATCCCTGAAGCTGCCTGCAAGGCTTCCTGTAATTTAATTGTCATCCGATTCATATCCATGAGATCGTTCCTCCTTTTCCCCTGCCAGAGGGTCACAATAGGTAAACAAAGTTACAGCGATAATAATCACTTTCCAACAGAGATCAACCCTTGCGCGGGCGGTCTTACGCGGAACATGAATCAGCCAGGAAGATTTTCCCGGTGCAAAGATCGATGAATTGAGCGTTGACCCGTTGTGTACAGGCCCGATACTCCTGCAGAAACTGATCGACAATGTTGCCTGGAGCCGATTTGGCATAGCCCAACCGGATGGCACATTTTTTCAAGTCATCGTAAGCCGTTGGCAAGACATGGGTCTGCAGGTCATTGACCATTTGCAGCTTATGCTCGATTTGACGCAGAAAAATATAATCCTGGGCCAATTGCGAGGCGGCAGAGGAGGGTAAGAGGCCATAACGCGCAAGGCGCCGCAACGCTTTTAAGGTATTCCGTTCGAGGAGGCGAGGATAGCGCGACGCATATTTCCACTGAAGCGCTTGGACGAGAAATTCGATTTCCCGAATACCCCCTTCCCCCAATTTGACATTTCGCTCGCGTTCGTTCCGGCGAATCATCTTGGCATCGATCTGTGCCTTTAACGTGCGCACGGTCCGCACAATCTCTTCATCGGAGCTCGCCGATTCCCAAAACACCCGGCGCAGTCGACGAAGAAACCGTCGACCCAATTCATACGATCCGGCCACCGGTGCCGCTTTCAGAAACGCCATTTTTTCCCATGCTCGTCCACGCTGTCGATAATATCGCAGAGCCGTGTCCATCGCCTGGGCCAAGGGTCCCACCGATCCCTCGGGGCGCAAACGGAGATCCACCCGGTACAATGCACCCTCCGAGGTCGCTTCGGTCAAGGCCTGAGTCAATTCTTTTGCCAAGGTTTCGAAAAAGACCTCGTTCGAGACTTCACGTTGGGAAAATGTCGCATGCGTGCGACCGTCGCTCGATTCATACAGGTAAATCAAATCGATATCCGAACTGTAATTGAGCTCCCAACCTCCGAACTTTCCCATGCCCAGAACCACAAATTGCGTCTCGCTCTGGATGCCACCACGGCGCCGATGATAAGGTGGCCCAAATCGGTTGATCAGATCGTGACGAATGATGTCATAGGCTGCTTGCACGACAAGCGCGGCTAGGTCGGACAGGGCAGTGACCGTTTCTTGAAGATCCGCAAGCCGCAGGAGATCTCGAATGCCGATGCGGAGCATTTCCCGGCGCTTGAAACGTCTCAATGCCTCCAATTTCAACGCTTTGGTTTGAAAATTGCTCAACGTACGCGTCAGTTCCTCTTTCAAGATCCGCGCCGACGGCCGACATTCCAGAACATGCTCATCTCCCAACCAATAGATGAGAAACGGATCCCGAATGAGGGTTTGCGCCATGGCAGGACTGTTCCCGAAAATCGTGCAGACAAGATGAAGCATGCGGGGGGCCTGAGCGAGATACTGAAACAGCTGGACCCGGTGAATTCCTGACGCCAGGTAGCGCTCCCATTCGTTTAACGCCTGATCGGGATCCGCTGTCTCCGCGACTGCCGCGAGGAGTTCCGGGAGTATCGCAGCCAGCGCTCGACGGGCGCCCGGCTCATTGGCCATAGCCTGAAGATTGGCATCGGCTCGGGACAGATGTTGAAATCCATAGGGCGCCAGACATTGCGTAATCTCCTCCGGCGCGAGTCCTTTGGCCAACAAGACGGGTGTGGGATCGGGAAGCATGGGCATTGACGAGGATACGACCGCCGAACGCAGTCACAACGGCCAGTCGCATGCTAAAATTATACGAGGCTCTGAAACAGCCTTACAACAACGACTCGATCGCGTATACTTGACACATGACGACCTCCACTCCATCTCTGGCCACGATCCAGCGGCTGTGTCCCGATGTCGATTCCGTCCTGATCGAGGATTTTCTGAATCGGATGGACCCGGAGTACTACACGCACTTCGCTCCAAAAGAGATCGCCAAGCATCTCGGATTCATTGCGCAACTTTCCCTATCTCAACCCGGCATCGTCGAGATACATCCTCGTGGCCGCGATGAATTTGACGTGCTGGTTGTGGCATATGATTACTTTGCTGAATTTGCCACTTTTTGCGGTCTCCTCGCGGTCTATGGGCTAGATATTCGCGAAGCTCTCATTTTCACGTATCAGAACCTCGAGTCCGAGAGTGCCCCCTCTTCCGGCATCTCATCTCGCATGACGAGAGATCCCTTCCGGACAGGATGGCATCGGAAAAAACCCGTCCGTCCGCCCGGATTGATGCGAAAAAAGGTCGTCGACCAATTCCGCGTCCGGCTTTTCCCCGGATTTGCGTTTGGGCCAGAGGAACAACAGCACTTTGAGGCAACCCTGCGCGAATATTTACAGCTCCTGGAAGCTCGACAATTTTCAGAGGTCCGCGCTCGCGTGAACCGACAACTGGCGGAGACCTTGGGAAAACTCCATCAGCAGTTCCCCGAATTCTCCCATCCGGTGCACATTCGTTTCGACAATACTTCGTCAACGACCGATACGATCGTAGAGATTCAGGGAACCGATACGCCGGCATTTTTATATACTTTTGCCAACGCGCTCAGCATGCGACGCCTTTATCTGGTCAAAGCCCTGATCGACGTGGATGGCACGCGGGTCCGCAATCGCTTGTATGTGCGTCAACGACACGGAGGGAAAATCGAATCCAAGACCGATCAACAAGAGCTGGCCGTGACGGCGGCGCTGATGAAGGAGTTCACCCATTATTTGTCATGGGCACCGGATCCGGCCAAGGCCCTCGAACATTTCGATCAGTTGCTCGATCAACTGCGTACCACACACACCCGCAAAGGCTATTCCCTCCTTCAGCAAGGCACGATCCTCGCCCAACTTGCCAAGCTGTTCGGCAGCAGCGACTACTTGTGGGAAGACTGTCTGCGGCGGCAGCACGCCGTGTTGTTTCCGGCCATGAAGGGTCTAGCTCGCCAACCGCTCGTCCGCTCCAAAGCGGAACTGACCAAATCGCTGCGAGCCTTCCTGGGATCGTCCAAAGACGAAACGACAAGAAAAGCTCGGCTCAACGCATTCAAAGATCGTGAGCTGTTTCGGATCGATATGAAGCATTTGGTCGAGCATGCCCCTCTTCAAGATTTTTCCCTTGCCTTGACCAATTTGGCCGAAGTCATTATCGAGCAAGCCATTCAGGAAGCACGACGCGTCGTCGCTCGCACCCGGAAGCCTCCCCGACTTCCACATGGCCGCCCTTGTCCGTTTGCCGTCTTCGGCCTCGGAAAACTCGGTGGACGTGAACTCGGCTATGCCTCCGATATCGAAGTGCTCTTCGTCTACGACACAGGCGACACCCCGCCATCCCAGCTCGTTCATCCCAGCGACTATTACGAAGCCTTGGTTCAGGAAATGCTCCGGTGGATCGAGGCAAAACGCGAGGGAATTTTTCATATCGATACGCGCCTCCGACCGCACGGCGACAAAGGCCTCTTGGCGAATTCGTTTCAAGAAATTCGCCGGTATTACGATGTGCACGGAATGGCTGCGCCGTTCGAACGGCAAGCATTGATCAAGCTCCGGCACATCGCAGGCGATCGGCTATTAGGACGCAAAGTCGAAGCGCACCGCGATGCCTATGTTTACAGCCGAGAACCCTGGCCGCTCGACGTGGCCTTGGGCTTGCGCGAGCGCCAAATGAAAGAGCTCGTTCCAGCGGGCTCCATTCATGTGAAATACAGCCCTGGTGGATTGATCGATATCGAATATACCGTCCAATACTTACAGCTCATGCATGGCTGGCGGATTCCCGCCTTACGCACGCCGAATACACTGGAGGCGCTGACCGCACTCCGTCAGCAGCACCTGCTTTCCGAGGACGAGGCCACGGCCCTCGAGGACGATTACCTTTTCTTTCGACAGTTGATCGATGCCTTGCGAATGGTGCGAGGCAATGCGCAAGATCTCGTGCTACCTTCGTCAGGCTCCGAAGCCATGATTTTTCTCGCGCGACGCCTCGGGTTCGTCTATGAAAATTGGAAGGAAGGGGCGCTAGCCTTGGAGCGAGAAATCTCGCGACGGATGGCACGCGCCCATCGCATTTTTTGCGAGCATTTCGCCAAAGCCCGCCTCTCATGACGGGCGCGCCAGAGACAGCATGTTATGCATAGACACGAACGGTCTACGGGCTACCGAACTTCGAGGAACGGCGTCCATCGAGAGGCGGTAATGCTCCTAAATAGGGATAGCCCCCGATGTCGATCAGCGGCGAATCAGGACGGAGACGAAAATCATCGGCCATGGGTTCGACAAAGAGGGGCGCGAACGTGACATCGGATTTTCCCGCCCGTTCCGGCGCGGGTCGCGGCGGTGTTCCAATCAACTGATACGGCACGGCATTGTGATACACGGCATTAAACGCCAATTTCGTTCTACTGGCCGGAGAAAATTGGAGGCCCACCCGATTGTAGGCGATAATATTGCCGCGGACTTCGCCTCGGGACTGGTCCCGGAAGGTCACGCCTCCACCGTTTCGCACGAGCGTATTGCGGATCAACATGGCCTGGGCGGAATCGGAAACCAATACGGCTTCGTACAGATGGCGAGTGATCACATTCTGTTCCAACACAAGATGCGACGTGCCGCCAATCGACACACCATGATCGTTATCGTGAATGAAATTGCTTCGCAAGACCGCCTGTGAATCCGCAAATCCCACGCCCGTCGTTTCGCTGCCTCCGATTTGACAATGTTCGATCAACACATGGCTTACATATTGGCCGTAGAGCATGCCTTCGACGCGAACATGTTTCAATAGGAGATTGCCGCCGTTGAAGATCCCTACGCCCAATCCGCCGTGTTGCTTGACCGTCAACGCATGAATTTCCACATCCTGCACGCCGTATGGCCATTTGCCGATGTGCAACGTCCCCACGCGATGCAATCCTGAAAGGATGACATCTTCGGTGCTCTCTCCCACGATCTTCAACCGGTTTTTCCCGAATACCGTCACATCCTCCGCATAGGTCCCGGACTTGATCCAAATCGTATCACCCTCCTGTGCCTGATCGATGGCCTCTTGAATAGAGGTAAATTGACCGGAGCCATCCGAAGCGACGGTCCATTTGGACACTCCGGGTGGCAGGGTATGCACGATGGTGTAGCGATCCTGAAGGGCCAAAACCTCTCCGCCCGTCCCGAGATTCACCGCCACCCATCCTGCGATCCACAACATCGCCGTACTTAGCCGATTGAACACCATGCTGTTTGCATTCATGAGATCACCTTATCCCCGTGACGGGTGAGCGTCATCCGTACGCATTGGGCATACCCCAAGCATCGAATCCGCGTCAAGGGAAAGACCGGGGGCCAATGCCAGATTGTCGTGCCGTATGGGCTATGATATGGTTTGCTATGCTTGTCGTTGGCATTACCGGCGGCTTGGCGACAGGAAAAACGACCGTCGCCGAGATGTTCAAAGCCTGTAGCGCATACGTCATCGATGCCGACGTCCTGGCCCGACAGGTGGTGGAACCAGGAAAGCCTGCCTGGCGGGAGATCGTGCGACGGTTCGGACCGGGGATACTCAATCCCGACAAGACGCTCGATCGAGCAGCACTGGCTCAGATCGTGTTTCGGGATCCACGCAAGCTCAAGGCATTAACCGATATCATTCATCCTCGAGTGGCGAGAGCGCAGGCGCAGTTGGTCAAAGACATTGCCCAGCATGATCCCTCAGCCGTCGTCGTTTACGATGCCGCCCTGCTCATCGAGGCTGGAGCCCATCGCCGGATGGATAAAATTATCGTGGTCAAGGCCGATCGAGCCACACAGATCGCCCGTGCCTGTCGCCGCAACGGTCTGAGCAAACGGCAGGCTGAACGTCGTATTCGGAACCAGATGCCGTTGCGTCAAAAACTTCGCTATGCCGATTACGTCATCGACGGCACCTTGCCGCTGTCTCAACTTCGGCGTATCGTCAAGAATTTATATCGTCGATTCAAACAAGAAGCGAGCTGTCGAAGACCGAGGCGTTGCAAAGAGGACGATGCGAGCCTCGCCGTGCACCGGCTTCAGACAGTTCATGCAAGGCAACTCTTACGGAAGAAGGAGCACGCACGATGCACGTCTCTGTCGTTATCATTGGATCGGGACCGGCGGGACTGACCGCGGCCTTGTACGCCGCACGAGCGAATCTCTCACCGCTTCTCATCGACGGATCGCAACCAGGAGGACAACTGACCCTCACGACAGAAGTCGAAAACTACCCAGGGTTTCCCGAAGGAATTATGGGTCCGCAACTGATCAACAATATGCGTATGCAGGCTGAACGATTCGGCACGCGTTTTCAGCACGGACACGTCACGGAAGCGAATGTGCGCGAACGGCCGTTCCGCCTCGTCGTCGACGGTGAACAGACTGTTCATGCGCGCACGCTCATTATCGCCACCGGGGCCTCCGCCAATCTGCTGGGGCTGGAGTCCGAACGACGCCTGATGGGTCACGGCGTCTCCACCTGCGCAACCTGTGACGGCTACTTTTTCCGCGGCAAAGAACTTGTGGTAGTCGGTGGCGGAGATAGCGCCGTGGAAGAGGCGATATTCCTCACCAAATTCGCCACCACGGTCACCATCGTTCATCGGCGAGACAAACTGCGTGCATCCAAGATCATGCAGGACCGGGCCTTCAAAAACGAAAAAATCCGGTTCCGATGGAATGCCGTCGTGGAAGACATCTTGGGGCAAGAGGTCGTGACCGGTGTTCGTCTTCGCGATGTCAAAACCGGCCACACCGAAGAACTCGCTTGCGCCGGTGTCTTTATCGCCATCGGCCATACGCCCAATTCCGGTCTCTTTCGCGGGCAAATCGAGATGGACGAAAAAGGATACATCATCACCAAACCTGGCAGCACGGCCACCAGCGTCCCTGGCGTGTTTGCGGCCGGCGATGTCCAAGATTCGCGGTATCGCCAAGCCATCACGGCAGCCGGTTCCGGATGCATGGCGGCCATCGACGCCGAGCGATTTCTCGAATCGACTGATTGATGCCCCACGTGCTCGTTCATTACCACGAATTGGCCTTGAAAGGCCGTAACCGTCGCTTTTTCGAGCAACGGTTGGTCAATCACCTGCGTGCGGGACTCAAGAATCTCGAGGGAATCCACGTCGAGGCCTTGCCCGGACGCATTCGCGTCAGTTTTGCCGATCCAGGGCAGTGGTCCGACTGTCGAACGCGCCTCCGTCATACATTCGGGATTGCCAATTTTTCGCTCGCTTATTCCCTGCCAGCACATGACCGATCACCGGACCTCGCACCGCTCAAAGAGGCCATCGCCCAGCATCTTCCTCTAGGCCAATTCGAGACGTTTCGCATTCTCACCAAACGAGCCGAGAAGCGTTTTCCCAAGACGTCCATCGAGATCGATCGGGAGATCGGAGCCTATGTGTGCCAGGTGAGCGGAAAGCGCGTGAATCTCACCTCCCCGGATCTGACCATTGCCATCGAAGTGCTGCGAGACGAAGTGTTCTTTTCTTTTCACCGCGAACCGGGTCCTGGCGGGTTGCCAACCGGTACGAGCGGTACGGTGCTGGGATTGATTTCGGGAGGCATCGATTCCCCTGTCGCCGCCTATCGCCTCATGAAACGAGGCTGTCGCGTGTGTTTCGTCCATTTTCATGGGCGTCCATTCGTTTCGCGAGCATCGGAAGAAAAAGTTCGGGATATCATCGATGTGCTCACCCGATATCAATTGGCATCTCGGGCATATTTTGTCCCGTTCGGGCAGATCCAGCGGACCATCGTTTTGACCGCTCCTCCAGCTCTTCGCATCGTCCTGTATCGTCGTATGATGATGCGAATCGCCGAAGAATTGGCGGCTCGTGAACGGGCATGGGGCTTGGTGACCGGTGATAGCCTCGGCCAGGTCGCCTCGCAAACACCAGAAAATCTGGCGGTGGTGACCGAGGCCACGACGCTTCCGCTTCTGCGTCCGCTGATCGGCATGGACAAACAAGAAATTACCGAGCACGCTATACATATCGGCACCTATGACATCTCCATCGAACCGGACGAAGATTGCTGTCGCCTGTTTACGCCCCCCCATCCGAGCATCAAAACTCAACTGGATCAGGTTCGGAAAGCTGAACGTGCATTGGATATCGCGACCATGATCAAAGACGGTCTCGCGCAAGCCGAATTCGTTGAATTCCGCGCCTGACACGACTCGTAATCTCCCGCTCCGTGGACGATGTACCTCGGTCGAATACTCGTGTTGATGACGGCGATCGGAGGATTGCCACTGCTCGGCGTCCTCTTGCGGGGAGATCCCATTGCTCCTTATGTGAAGTTCCCACCCGCCCCCATTTCCCCGGTCATCGCTCAACCATTCTCGTGGCCTCTCTTTCTCGCTCTCGGTTGTGCAATCTTGATCGTCCTGGCGCCATTTCTGTCTCGATGGATCCGATTTCCGTGTTCGCGTCCAACCCCCCTTGTCGCACGAAGCGCTTTTCCCTGGTGGGGATGGGTGGGCTTCCTCGCTCTGGGTTTTGCCTGGACTTTGGCCTGGACTCGGTTTTCGTGGTTCGAACCGCTTCAATCGCACACCTTCACGCCCTTATGGCTCAGCTACATCGTGATCGTGAACGCCTTGACGGTAAAGCGAATCGGCTATTCCATGCTGACCGATCGAACACGAGACTTTCTTCTCTTATTCCCGCTGAGCGCGATTTTTTGGTGGACATTCGAGTATCTCAACCGGTTCGTCAGGAATTGGTATTACGTGGGCACGGAGGACTTCGATGCGTTCTCGTATTTCGTGTTCGCCACCATTCCGTTTTCGACGGTTCTCCCGGCCGTGCTGGGCACCTACGAATGGTTGCACACGTTTCCCTCGATTTCTGAACCGTTTCGCGCTTGGAAATCCATCCCTCTTCCGAAGAATCGTCTCTGGGGATGGATCTGGTGTCTAGCAGGCGGCGGGACATTGCTCGGCATCGGAATGCGGCCAGAGATGTTTTATCCGTTTTTGTGGCTGTCCCCGCTGATGGTGATTATCGGGTACCACACGCTCATCGGCAATCCGAATTCGTTGGACCGTTTAGCTGTGGGGGATTGGCGTCCTGTGGTGCTCTCGTCGTTGGCTGCCCTGATCTGCGGATTTTTTTGGGAGCTCTGGAATTCCAGAAGTCTGGCCCATTGGGAATACGCTATTCCCTATGTTCACGGCTTTCAGATCTTTGAGATGCCGCTCTTAGGCTATGCCGGCTATTTGCCTTTCGGGCTCATGTGTTTGCTGTTCGTGGAATTGACTATGCCCAGTCCCCCGCTTATTTGTCATACCTTCGCCCCTTCGATTCACGAGGCAGTCGGCGGACCACGCTCATAAAAGCAATGCCTGCCCTCCTGGTGCTCACGGTCGAAGACGCACCAAGAGGAGAGCAGGCATTGAACAAGAGACCTGGTCAGGCGAGCCGTGCGCCCACACCGGGGATCGCGGCTTTACACATCGTAATACAGGAAGAACTCATAAGGATGTGGACGAACGCGGATGGCATCCACCTCGTTCGCGCGCTTATAGTTGATCCATGCTTCGATCAGGTCTTCGCTAAAGACCCCGCCTTTGAGCAAGAATTCGTGATCGGCCTCCAATCCGGAAAGTGCCTGCTCCAAACTTCCGGGCAATGTGGGAATATTGGCCGCCTCTTCCGGTTCCAAGTCATAGAGATTCTTGTCCATCGGCTCGCCGGGATCGATCTTGTTTTGAATGCCATCGAGTCCCGCCATCAACATCGCACTGAAGGCAAGGTACATATTGCAAGAGGGATCCGGGAATCGGACCTCGATCCGCTTGGCCTTCGGGCTGGGAGAATACATGGGAATCCGAATGCCGGCTGATCGGTTCCGACTCGAATACGCCAACAGCACCGGGGCTTCGAACCCTGGAGTCAGCCGCTTGTACGAATTGGTCGTCGGATTCGTAAACGCGGCAATGGCTGCGGCATGTTTAAGAATTCCGCCAATATAGTAGAGACAGGTTTGCGATACACCAGCATACTCCTTTCCGGCGAAAGTGGGTTTGCCATCTTTCCAAATACTTTGATGGGTGTGCATGCCCGAACCGTTGTCTCCGAAGACAGGCTTGGGCATAAACGTCACCGTTTTGTTATGACGTCGCGCCACATTTTTGACGATGTATTTATACATGAGCATTTTGTCCGCCATATTGACCAGGGAATCGAATCGCAAATCGATTTCCCCTTGGCCAGCCGTGGCCACTTCGTGATGGTGTTTTTCGACCGGGATTCCAGCCTTGACCATTTCCTGGACCATTTCCGACCGGATATCCTGTTGCGAGTCGGTCGGCGCCACCGGAAAATAGCCTTCTTTGTGGCGGGGGCGCGACCCGAGATTGTGTCCTTCCTTTCCAGAATTCCAAATGCCTTCCTCCGAATCGATAAAATAAAATCCGGAGTGCGCATTTTGATCATAACTGGCATGATCGAAGATAAAGAATTCCGCTTCCGGCCCCCAATAGGACACATCGCCGATCTTCGTACTCTTGAGATATTGCTCGGCGCGTTGGGCAACGCCGCGCGGATCCCGTTCATAGACCGATCGTGTAATGGGATCCTCGACATTGCAAATCATCGACAACGTGGGAATCTCGGTAAAGGGATCGAGCCGTGCGGTGTTGGGATCGGGAATCACGAGCATGTCGCTGTTTTGAATCATTTTCCATCCTCGAATCGACGAGCCATCGAACCCCGAGCCATCTTTGAACAGATCGAGCGTCAATTCGGACACCGGGATAGAAAAATGCTGCCATGTCCCCAACAGATCGACAAATCGCAGATCAACGACTTCTACCTTGTTCTTTTTGGCAAAATCGAGCACTTCACGGGGGGTCATTCGCTACCTCCTTCCTCAAATAGGTTAAAACTTCTGCCTCATACCGCACCAACAGGGTTGTTCGATTTGTCACGAGCCGTCTCCTGTCGATCGCAGCCTTTCGAATCAGGAATACGCTCGTTCACTGTGCTGACTGAGGTCCAAACCCAATTCCTCGTCCTGCGGAGAGACCCGCAGGCCGACCATCAGGTCGACGACTTTCAAAATGAGATAGGTTCCAACCAGCGCAAACAAGGCGGTCGTCAGCACCAACAGCAACTGGATGCCGAATTGACCAGGATTGCCGAAGAGCAGGCCTTTTGCGCCGATCGACGCCAACACACCGGTCGCCAGGAGGCCAATGATACCCCCGACACCATGGATTCCCACTACATCGAGGGAATCGTCGTATCCTAGGCGCACTTTCCAGACTACTGCTGCGTAGCACAACGCACCGGCGATCAGCCCGATCAGGAGCGCCGAAACGGGACCGACATATCCGGCACCCGGTGTAATGGTCGCGAGTCCGGCAATGATCCCGCTCGCGACCCCTAGTACCGTGGGCTGGCCGCGATACATCCATTCCGCCATCATCCAACTGACGCCACCCGCCGCGGCCGCCGTATGCGTGGCGAGAAACGCGACGCCTGCAATCTCGTTCGCCCCGAGGGCGCTTCCGGCATTGAACCCGAACCATCCGAACCAAAGCAGCCCCGTGCCTAACAGCGTCATGGGGAGATTATGCGGAGGCATCGGTTCCACTCCATAGCCTTTGCGCACCCCCAGCACGAGTGCGCAGACGAGCGCAGCCATGCCGGAACTGACGTGAACCACTGCTCCTCCGGCGAAGTCCAGGGCTCCGAGTTTCCCGAGCCATCCGCCGCCCCAGACCCAGTGAGCCAAGGGCGAATAAATGAAAGTCGACCAGAGGAGGGCAAAGAGTATTAGCGCCTTGAATTTCATTCGCTCGGCAAAACTGCCGGTGATCAGCGCGACGGTAATGGCCGCAAACATCAACTGAAAAAACATAAACACTTGATGCGGAACGGTCGAGGCATAATCCGGACTCGGAGCCAAACCCACCCCGTTCAAGGCTACCCACTCGAGACCGCCGATGATTCCTCCGTGATCGGGTCCGAAGGCCAGCGTGTATCCCCAGAGAATCCACGTGAGAGTCATCATGCAGAGAATCACGACCGTCTGCATAATGGTCCCCAACACGTTTTTCGATCGCACCAGGCCGCCGTAAAACAAGGCCAATCCGGGAACGATCATGGCGAGCACCAACGCCGAAGACATCAACAGCCATGCCGTATCGCCAGTGTCAATGGGAAGGGCATCGGTCATGAAAGCTCCTTTCTGACCTGCGCGGTCCGTTGGATACGGCTGATAATCGCCCGACGACGAAACAAAAGGAGGCCTTTGAACAGACCTCTCATGTCCACCACCCGATAGAGGGCTTGTTTGGCACCTGGTTCACTCGGTCGTGAGGCGGATCATAAGCACCTCTTGAACGATCCGCCCACTCCACATCTCGAGCGTAGCCGAGAGAGATCAGATGGCCGATTCGTTCGTTTCTCCGGTACGAATACGAATGACGCTTTGCAAGTCGGAGACGAAGATTTTGCCATCGCCGATACTCCCGGTTTTGGCTGTCCGGACGACCGTTTCAATGACCGATTGAAGCAGATTGTCCGGTACCGCGATTTCGATTTTAATTTTCGGGACGAATTCGATTTGATATTCCGTGCCCCGATAGGTTTCCTTGTGGCCCTTTTGGCGGCCAAATCCTTTGACTTCCGTCACCGTCATGCCCTGAATCCCTAACTCGATCAACGCATCCTTCACTTCATCGAGTTTGAACGGCTTGATCACGGCAGAAAGCAATTTCATGGATCGTACCCTCTCATGCGTGAAGGTGGATAAGGAGCAACAGCGTCTGGTTGGCGATCGTGCCGATCCTCCGCAAGTTCCATTTCTCGAACTATCGGAATGGAGACGTTACGCATAGGCTCGTTCGCGATGCTGGCTCAAATCGAGCCCCAGGATTTCTTCTTCCTTCGAGACCCGCAAGCCAACGGTGCCGTCGACCACCTTGAGAATGACAAACGTTCCGATCAATGAAAAGATCCACGTGGCAATCACACCGATCACTTGCGCGACCACTTGTCCCGGATTGCCAAAGAATAGCCCGGTTCCGCCTCCCACACTAGCGAACAAGCCGGTTGCGACGGCCCCCCATGTCCCTCCGACTCCATGGATGCCTAAAACATCAAGGGCGTCATCATACCCGAGTTTATTCTTAAGAAACACCCCCAAGTAACAGAGCACACCTGCGCCAAGCCCGATCCACACGGCCGAAACCGGACCGACAAATCCGGCCGCGGGGGTGATGGCCACTAATCCTGCCACAGCTCCGCTGGCGGCGCCAAGCATGGTCGGCTGCCCGCGATAGGCCCACTCGACAGCCAGCCAGGACAAGGCCGCAGCGGCCGTGGCGACGTGGGTTGCCACAAAAGCTCCGGCTGCGATGCCATTGGCGGCCAGGGCGCTCCCCGCATTGAATCCGAACCATCCCACCCAGAGGAGCGAGGCACCGACCACGGTCAACGGAAGATTGTGCGGCGCCATGTTCTCCGTGCCATATCCGTGTCGTTTGCCCAGGACCAACGCACAGGCCAAGGCCGCGACACCCGAACTGATATGGACCACCGTGCCTCCGGCAAAATCCAGCGCTCCCAATGCGCCGAGCCATCCGCCGCCCCAGACCCAGTGGGCCAGCGGCGCATAAATAAACGTCACCCATAGGACAGCGAACACAGCAAACGCGCTAAATTTCATGCGTTCGGCGATCGCTCCGCTGATCAGCGCCACCGTAATAATGGCGAACATCAATTGAAACACCATAAAGGCGGCATGGGGGATGGTCATGCCCGATACAGGGTCCCCCCCGACCCCGCTCAGACCAAGATACTCCAAAGCGCCGATGAGTCCGCCGACATCGGAAGCGAACGCCAGCGTATACCCCCAAAACACCCAGACCACGCTGACGATGCAGACCGAAATGAAACTGTGCATCATGGTACTCAAGACGTTTTTGCTCCGTACCATCCCTCCGTAAAAGAGAGCCAGACCGGGAATGGTCATCGCCAGCACGAGGGCCGACGAGGTGAGAATCCAGGCGGTGTCACCGGTATTCACCGTCTCCCCTTCCTGGGCGAAGACCGAAGATGTCCACGTCAAGACCGTCCAGAGAACGGTGCCTATAAAGAACGACAGACGCGTGTGAAGAGATCGCCGAATCATCGCAGTCCTCCTTTTCGCACGCTAGAACAGAAAGATGACTTCACCAGAAAGCGTTTCTTGATGATTGGCTGCTCTGGTGCCGAATTGGAAGGTATTTTTATTGGATTTGTCGTAGCGAAATTCCAACCGCGTAATGAGCGAGGGAATGGGCGCGTATTGGAGCGTAAACGTTGTCTCCCAGAGAGTTTGGGCTCTGGGGAGACCTGTCGATCCCACAGTTGGCACTTCATTCCCATTAACCTTCGTCGTATCTGGAGCCGTCGCTCCAAAACACACATTGGTTTTCGATGTGCCCGTCGCCGTGAGCCCGGCCGTCCCGCCACAGGTTCGCGATCCGCCGGCATCCTCGAATATCTCCCCGCGAATCCGGATTCCCCACTGATCGGTGAAATCATGGATCAGATATCCGGCGATGCCGTTCCACCGGGCATTTTTGCCGGACACGATCGCATTGGCTCCTTCTTGATTGGCATAATAGCCTTCTATGACGAAGCTCGTTTGCGGCGTAATCTGTGCTGTCAGGATGCCGCCTCCTTGAATGAGATTTAACGAAGATACGTTCGCATTTTTGGGACTGGGTTCTGGTCCCCAGAAAAAAAAGCCTGTCAGACTTACGAGATCGTGTGGAGTTAGATAAATGGCTGCTTCCAGGGATTTTCCTCTATTCGTGTCGCCAGGCCCTTGGGTGAACGAACTGATGCCCCCGATCGCAAAGGCCAGGTACGGATTGACCGTATACGCCAGACGAATGCCCGTGGTCGTAAACGGTTCGCCGATGCCGAATAACCACGACCGGGAAAAATTGGGATTGTACGGGCTTTCGATGACTTCGTAGCCGATCAAGGTATTTTGCCGGCCGACTCGCAGATCGATACCGTTTCCCAGCGGGGCAATAAACTGCGCGTAGACTTCTTGAAAGTCGACCTCGTCGGCAAAATTGCTCCCTCCGGTGAATTGGGAATCTTCACCGAAATTGAGTTTGACGCGGAAGCCGGCACGATCCGCCAAGCTTCCCCCGGT
>RFGF01000086.1 GCA_003695915.1 Nitrospirota bacterium | reverse complement strand
TCTATCGTCTCACCGGCAGCCAGCTTCTCTAAAATGAGTTCCACCGTGATCCGGGTTCCGGCGATCACCGGTTTCCCCATCATCACCGAAGGGTTCGAGACAATCCATTCTCTCCACGTTTTCATCGCGTGCCTCCTTGTTCACTGGAAAAATAGCCGCCTAACGGCCCGCTCTACATAATAAACCAAAACGATCACGCCGCAGTCCCCGCTGACAATACAGTCATATCTTCCACTGGTCGCCTGCGGTCGGGAGGAACATTGTTTTTTATGCTTCTTCCGCCTTTTCGCAAAATTTTTATATTGAGGCCATTAGGAAAGCAAGAAAAATAGTCTCGTGAATGTTCGGAACGCGCCTGCATTACGGGATATGCGGCCTTTTCTTAGGATTATGCAGAATCGTGTGATTTGGAAGATTCACATTATGTTGGGCTGGGTTTCTCTTCCTGTGGATATTTGAACTTTCCACTGCGGCTAACTCAACTTCTTTTTTCTTTCTCCAACAAAACCTGCCCACCTCTCTCGCAATCGTTCTTCCCACACATAGAGCGTCGGTAACACCAGCAAGGTCAACGCCGTGGAGGTGAGCAAGCCGCCGATCACCACGGTGGCTAAGGGACGTTGGACTTCCGCACCGGCGGAAGTGGACACGGCCATCGGCACGAATCCCAGGCTCGCCACTAGCGCAGTCATCAGCACCGGACGCACGCGGATCATGGCGCCTCCAATGGCAGCCTCTTCGGCGGATAACCCCTTTTTCCGCAAATCCAGCACATAGGCCATCAAGACCACCCCGTTGAGCACGGCGACGCCGAAGAGCGCGATGAATCCCACGCCTGCGGAAATGGAAAACGGCATGCCCCGGAGCGCCAAGGCGAGGATGCCGCCGGTCGCGGCCAAGGGGATGTTCAAATAAATGAGCAAGGCCGGTCTGACGGAATTGAACGTGGTGTACAACAGCACGAAGATCAAAAACAGCGCCAACGGCATGACAATGGCTAATCGCAACGAGGCCCGCTGCAGTTGTTCGAATTGCCCTCCCCACTCGATCCAATAGCCGTCCGGCAAATCGATCTGCTGTTCCACCGCTCGCTGCGCAGCGGCCACAAAACTGGCAAGGTCACGCCCGCGCACATTGGTTTCGACGACTAAGCGCCGGTGAATGTTCTCCCGACTGACTTGCGCCAGACCGGTCTCGATCCGAACGTCTGCCAGTTGGGTGATGGGGATCAAGCGTCCTTGAGGATCCGAGACCCGGATGTCGCGAATCCGGCTAAAATTTTCTCGATCCTCCGGGCGAAAGCGAACTTGGATAGAAAACCGCCGATTACCCTTGACTACCTGACCGACGATGCGTCCTCCAATGGCGCGAACGGTATCGAGGATCTGCGACGCGTTGATCCCGTATCGTGCAATGGCCTCGCGATCGATGATCACGCGCAGATAGGGAAGCCCCGCCACTTGCTCCGCTTTCGTATCCGCGGCCCCCGGCACTTTGGAGACGACCTGCACAACCTGATCGCCGATCGCCTTGAGTCGATCCATGTCCTCGCCGAAAATGGCGATGGCGATATCGGAGCGCACCCCGGCAATGAGTTCCTGGACCCGCAGTTCAATCGGCTGCGAGTAACTGAATTTGGTTCCTGGAATCGCCTGTTTCAAAGCGGCATCGTACACTTCGATCAGGCCTTCCTTTGTTTCAGCGGTTTCCCACTCGCTGTCCGGCTTCAACAACACATAGATGTCGCTGATTTCCACCCCCATCGGATCCGTAGCGATTTCCGGCCTGCCGGTCCGTGAAATGACCGAGGTGACTTCCGGAAAGGACTTCAACACTCGCTCGATCTGCGTCGTGTTGCGAACGGATTCCTCGAGCGACACGCTGGGTAACCGCCACGCTTGAATGGCAATGGCACCCTCATCGAGCTTGGGGATGAATTCTGCGCCCATCATAGAAGCCACACCCAAGCTGCCCGCGAACAATGCGGCAGCGATCCCGCCTGTGATAGCGGGATGACGCATGGTCCGAGCAAGCAGGGGGCGATAGAATCGTTTCACCCGTCGAATGACCCAGGTTTCTTCCTCCTTGACGCCTTTGCGCAGAACGAGACTGGCAAGAACAGGAGTGAGCGTGAACGCCAGCACCAATGAGGCAACGAGGGCGAAGATGACGGTCAAGGCCATCGGACGGAACATCTTGCCCTCGATGCCCTGAAGCGTGAGAATCGGCAAGTAGACGATGATGATGATTCCGACTGCGAAGAAGATCGGCCGCAACACTTCCCGGCCTGATTCCTGGATGATGGCGCGAATCTCGCCGGCGCTGAGACGGGCAGTCTGTCGGGCCGTATCGCGCCGCTCGGCGATGTGCCGGACGATGTTTTCGATCATGACCACGGATCCATCGACAATGAGACCAAAATCAATGGCGCCCAAGCTCATCAGGTTCCCGGAAATCCGCGCGGAGACCATGCCCGTGAACGCCACCAACATGGAAAGCGGGATAGCCGTCGCCACAATCAGTCCCCCGCGAAGGTCCCCTAGAAGAAGGAGCAAGACGGCAATCACCAGGATCGCTCCTTCGGTCAGGTTGGTCGCAACGGTGTCGATGGTCTTTCGCACCAAATCCGTACGGTCATAATACGGGTCGATGATGACGCCTTCGGGCAAGGCCTTTTGGATCTGCACGAGTTTCTCTTTGACTCGATTCACCACGGCTCGCCCGTTCTCGCCGATCAGCAGCATCACGATGCCCGTAACCGCCTCTCCTCTCCCATCCCGGGTCACCGCCCCCTGCCTGACCATGGGCGCATAGGTCACCCGGCCCAGATTGCCGATATAAATCGGCGTGCCGTCATGCCGAGTGGCCACCACGATATTTTCGATGTCCTGAAGCGTTTGAATCAGCCCCTCTCCGCGAATTAAATACTGCTCCTGGGCGTGCTCGATGTACGCGCCACCGGCATTGGCATTATTCCGTTCGAGCGCTTCGTAGACTCGGGCAATGGGGATGTCATAGGCGATCAGCTTCGAGGCGTCGAGTTGCACTTCATACGTCTGCAATTCGCCGCCGTAGGTGTTCACTTCGATTACGCCGGGAACCGAACGGAGCTTGAAGGCAATATCCCATTCCAGAATGGTTCGCAGTTCCATGAGCGAGTATCCGTCGCCTCGAACCTCGAACTGGTAGATTTCTCCCAATCCCGTGGAAATGGGGCCCATTTCTGGATTGCCCAACCCAGCGGGAATCGCCTCCCGAGCACGGGGAAGCCGCTCCATCACGAGTCGCCGACAGAAATAAATATCCAAGTCCTCGTCGAAATAGATGGTCACGGCGGACAACCCGAAACGGGAAACGGAGCGGATGCGTTCGATACCGGGAAGTCCGGACATGGCGGTTTCGACGGGAAAGGTAATAAACTGCTCGACCTCGATAGGACCCAGTCCTGGCGCGTTGGTGAGAATCTGCACCTGGTTGGGCGTAACGTCGGGCACAGCATCGATGGGCAGAATCGTCATCGAGTACACCCCTGTCGCGATGATGAGCCCGGCGAAGACGAGCACGAGGAACCGATTGTCCAATGAACATTCAAAGAGGCGTTTCAACATAATCGCCGACCTTCTTCAAGCCAGAGATAGCGACGTGCGCATCAGTGGGCGTGCCCTCCGAGCTGTTCTCCCAAGACGATGGATTTCAGATAAAATGAGCCCTGGGTGACGACGCGCTCGCCCTCCTGAACGCCGGCCAGAATTTCGACATGGTCGTCTTCTTGCCTCCCCAACGTCACCGGCCGTAGTTCATAGGTGCCCGCCTGTTTTTCGACGAACACCACCGACCGTTGCTCGATATCCTGAACGGCGTCCCGGGGGACGACCAGGGTCTCCTGCTCGCTCAACGCGGACGTCTCGACAGCGGCCCTGGCAAACATGCCGGGACGCAACCGACGGTCGGGATTGGGAATTTCGACTCGTGCCTCGACGGTTCGGGTGTCCGGGTTCAGGATATTGCCCAGATAGACGACCGTTCCATGAAACGTTTCATCAGGATACGCATCGACCGTCATGCGAACCTTGGCTCCCGTGCGAATGCGAGCTACATCCTTTTCGTAAATATCGAGGAGGATCCAGACGGTCGTTAAATCGGCGATGGTGAACGGCTTATCCTTTGGCGTAATCAATTCACCGGGCGTCAGGTGCCGAGCGATGATCGTCCCCGCCCGAGGCGCTTTGAGGGGAAAGATGGAAAGCGGTCGGTGATCTTTCTTCCTCGCTACAATCTGTTGGATTTCCTGCGGGGAGAGCCCTACGAGCTCCAGCGCCTCATACGCCGCTTGATACGTGGCCAGGCTTTGAAGATACGCCCCTTTCGCGCCGAGATAGTCTTTTTCCGACGAAATGCGTTGTTCAAACAGGCGCTTTTCTCTCTCGTAATTGGCCTTCGTCACCAACAAATGTGCTCGGGCTTGCCGGAAAGCAGATTTTTTGTACCCGAGCTCGATACTGTCGAGAGACGCGAGAATCTGGCCGGGTTCGACGTCATCTCCCAATTCTGCGAAGACTTCGATAGCCTTCCCTTCTATCCTGGGGCTCACGTGCGTAAGTTTGTACTCGTTCGGCTTGATGGTGGCCGTCGCATGAATTCTTTCCACGAGCTGTCGCCGTTCGACGGGCACAGTGCTGAAAATTTGCGTTTCCAGCGCCTCAGGGGGGAGCGTGATCGTCATAGGCTCGTCCTCCGCATGACGTTCTCCGGGAGGACTCGGCTTGAGCTCCTGATCCAACTCGTGTAGAGGTTCTGTCTCCGTGGACGAAGAGTCCATGGCGTTTTGCTGACAGGCGCCCACGAGGAGAACGAACACCAGCATCATCGCGTTCCATCTTCGATTGCTCATCGATTTCTCCCTTTACTTACAGCTCTCCGCCGATCGCTTGCTCCAAATTCGCTTCTGCCGTCCGGTACTGGGCGAGGGAATCGATGTACGAGAGTTGCGCAGTGATGAGGTCGTTTTGCACAACGATGAGCTGCAGCAACCCGATTTTGCCTTCCCGATAGGCGATTTCGATAAAGCGAACATTTTCCTCGATTCGATCCAACACTGCTTCTTCGAACACTTCCACCGCCTGCCGGGCCGCTTCGTAGGCGTGAAACGCGGCCTCGACTTCCTGCTCGATCCGGCGGGTGACCGCGATAACTTGATGCCGACCTCGATTCAACTCGCCACCTTGTGTCACCAATTCACCTTGTTTCCGATCGAAAAGCGGGAGAGGAATACCGATACCTCCCCCGATGATGGTGCTCGTGCCCTCGGCACTTTCTGTCTCGGTTTGATAGAACCCTTGAAAAGTGGGATTGGGAACGATCAGGCGGCGGGTCAACTTCATAGCAGCCTGGGCCCGCATTACTTCCCGTTCGGCGGCGAGGAGATCGGGACGCTGACGTTTGGCCACTTGCAGGAGCTGAGGAAGTCGGACCGCAGTCAGCGATCCCCGAAGCGGATCGACCAATTCGACAGCACGATCGGAGGGCCAACCGAGCAATCTGAGCAACGTCACGATGTTCGCTCGAACGACCGCCTCGATCGCCAGTGTTTCTTTGCGCGATTGGCCGTAGCGGATCTCGGCCAAGTTCGCCTCCAGAGTAGGAGCTGCTCCTGCCTGAACCCTCCGTCGAGTCGCATCCCGAATACGTCGATTGAGCGTTTCGATTGCCCGGCGTAGACGAAGCCGCATCTCGGCCGCACGTGCTGCAAAGTAGGCTCGCTTGACGTCTCCGATGAGGATCCGTTCTCGATCGCGGATTTGGGCTTCGACACGTTGCACATTGTTCACGGCTTCCTGGATTCGGAGCCCACGTTGGCCCGCCACCTCCACTTCTTGAGACAACATCACTTGAGAGTCTGTCACAGAGCCCGAGCCGGGGTTCTTCCGATTCATCACTCGACCGCGGATGGTCGGATTGAACCGATTGAGGAGTCTGGCCTTGACTTCTCGACCACGCGCGACTTCCAGCTCCTGGCGGATCGCCAAGAGCTCAGGATTTTGTGCAAGGGCTGTTTGGATGGCTCGATCGAGCGTGAGGGATTCCGCACCATAGGCATGCGTGCCCATGCCACCGAACAGGATGAAGAAGAGAACGATTCGTCTCCATTGATTGTTCCAAATCATGTGTCGCTCCCTTGCGAAGCTTGCCTCAGAAACTCGACAAGCTGTGGGAATGGCTCCGAGCATGTGAAGCCGCCCGCGATACCCGACAGTCTCACCGATCCACCCGCGATAAGACGCACGGCGAGCAATTGCCGATACACCATACCTATTCAGGCGGCGCATCTTCGCGGGATGCTACCCGTTGTTGGATACCGAGTGAGAAGATACGAAATAGCGACTACGCCGCGAGGCTCGGAGGAGCTCGAAGCGCGCGATGGCAGGCGACGAGAATCGATCCGCTCGATGCGCACGCGAAGCGGACGACCCTATCGACGAAACGCCGATGGTTGGGGGTCAGTCTGTCAGGAGAAGGCCCCACATCGGCAAAAAAGACTTTGGTGAGATGAGAAAGAGAAGAGACGCCGATAAACGAAAACTCCACGACCGCATGTTCCGGACCGTGGGGCGGATGCTGGAGTCGAGGGGGGAAACCCAGTGGTTCATCCGCCTGAACCCCATCATGATGATGTCGATGATCGGCAAAGGCACACGGCGGTTCGCTCGACAACAGGGTGTGATAGGTTCCCCCATGGAAATGGTCGGGCAACCCATGACGGTGATCGGCTTCGGGATGCACATGAACAAGCGGGACGGCGAGCATCCAGAGTGCCAACCAGCCGACGATTAGGCTAAAGAACCAACGAGTGTGAGGAACCCATCGAAGCATCATCGACGACATATCGGTAACTGGATACATGGCAATACAATTGGAAGATCGCCCTGGTAGGGACTCATTCGTCTTCGGGCAATACATTCTCACTCGATCATCGATGACAAGGGGATCTTGATAATGCAGCGCTATCGTCCACAAACAATTCTGCCCTGTTTGGCGATGACGGTCAAGGATGGGTCCGCTTATCGCTGGTATTTCGTGGTCCACCGCAATCGCTGGATGCGATGATTGTGAAAGTCGGCCACGTAAATGTCGCCGGTCGGGCTGCTGGCAAGTCCGGTCGGTCCGTCGAATTGCCCGGGCTTTGAACCGGCTTTGCCGAATTGTGTGACGTACCGGCCATCGGGCTCAAAAACCTGCACGCGATTGTTGTAGAAATCCGCGACCAGCACATGTCCATGGCGATCGAATGCAATGCCGGATGACACGCGAAAGCGACCGCTCCATATCCCGAGACCACCCCATTTGCGGACAAATTTCCCTTGCGGCGTAAACACTTGTACCCGGTTGTTATAGGAATCCGCCACATAGATGAGTCTGTCAGGCCCCACGGCGACCCGCGCCGGATAATACAGTTCTCCCTCCCGATCTTCGGGCAGCAGAAAATTCAAAGCTGAGATGACCACGTTGACTTTGCCCTTCTTCCCCCAGGCCAAAAGAAATCGGCCTTCGGACGTGAACTTCTGGATCCGGAAGTTGTATTCGTCCGCCACGTACACCGTTCCATCGGCGCTCACGGCCACGCCAGCCGGTGAGTCCAATTCCCCGGGGCCATGTCCTGACCGGCCCCAGCGAGTGAGCAATGTCCCGTCATCGGTAAACACAGCAATCGTATCCATCATATAGTCGGCGACAAAGATCGTGTGATCTGGTCCAACAGCGATACCGGTTGGCTTGCGAAAGACGGCAGACGCAGATCTTTGATTCCCCCATTGATGCACAAAGGTCCCATCAGGCGTAAACTTCTGCACGCGGCGATTGCCGGCATCGGTGACATAGACAAATCCCTCCGCATCGACGGCGACATCGAATGGCCCATCGAATGCTCCCGGCCCTCTTCCTTGTTTCCCCCATGTGGAGATAACGGTGTAGCCCTCGTTGGCGCGCACCGTGGCCTGAACGAACAGAACATTTGCGGTTACCATTGATGCGATGACCAGGATCAACACGAGCCGTCGTATGCGCATTGTTCACAGAGCGCCAACAGAACGCCGGTAGCGTTAAAAATTCACGCGAAATCCGCCCCGGACGATATAATCCCTCTCCAGCGCCGTGCCGTTGAGGTCCTGAACCACCGGGATCTGAACGATGGCTTCCAAGACGACCCGTCGCGTGACGTATTGGAGACCGGGCGCGAGCAACCATGTTATGCCGCCTGAGTTTGGATCAGAGACGCCTTCCACCGTATTTTTTCCCGCATAGACAAGATTGCTCTCGATGACGCCATAGAAAAACGTCGGAACCCCGCTTCCGAGAGTGGGTGGCCACAGGCGGTATTGAAATGAGGCATCGGCGCGGGCTTGATCGCCGAACTCAAAATTGTTGGCTTCGGTGTTCACGCGATACTGGACGGCCGCATCGAATTCCCAATCGAATGTCTGCCAGGTAAAACTCGTCCCGGCGATAGGGTCCCACGAACCTGATCCCAATTGAAGCGGCTGGGGAAGCCGGCCGAGACCGTCGACCTGATCATCGTCGCCAGTCGGCGCCTTGAGTCCGACAAATGGTGCGAATCGACGTGTGTCCCCAAGCCGATCGATGGCGAGCAACGTGTAGCGGACCAGAAAGGTACTATCCCCGACTCCCGAATCTCCACGTCGCACTCGCCCACTCGATGTGGTCAGTTCTAAACGTTTCTCGTGATATGGCACAATCCCGAATACCGCAAAGTCTCTCGTCACGCCATAGGCGAAGACAGCGGGAATGGTCAGGACTTTCCGATCCCGATCCATCGTACTGGAATCATCCGTCGACCGGCTCAAGATGGCCTGCCCTCGGAAAATGAAAACACCTTGTGGCACAGGCAACGCGGAATTGAACGTAATGGGACCGGCTTCGACTCGATCGAGATCGGCGATGACGATGGCGCCTCCTGCCAACCACGCCACCACGCTCCCAGCCCATACGGCACACCCCCTGCTCTTTAACCGCGTACTCATGGCGAATCCGGATAGACGATTTCCCGTGGAGTGAACCCGGCTTCGTCAACCGCTCGGCGAAGTGCCTCTTCGGAAACCGTCGCTCCTTCTTCCAGCGTGACAATGACCTTCCCTTCTTTCATTTCAAGTCGGACATTCGCCACGCCATCGAGGCGTCCAATCCGCTTTTCTAACCCAAAGGCACAAAAGGGACACGACGCCCCATCGACTCGGATAATTATGTGTCGAGGAGTTTCCTCAGTGGACGATCGGCCCGCCGACACAGCGGCCATTTGAACCATCCCTAATGCCAGAACCCATATCCCGACAATTCCGACTCGATATATCGCCATCATGCTCGCCTCTCTCCGTGCTTTTCCAAGCGTGTATTCGCGTAGAGGCGGATCGGAAGATCATTTCCGACCGCCCTTGTCGACTACTCTTTTCATTTCCTTGCCGCAACAACACGTGGGGTTCTGCGTCCCGCGACAAGTCGGTGGTGCGCCCTTGATCACCATGAGTTCGCATCCACAGTTAGGATCGGGGCATTGATACACTTCGCCTTCTTTATAGGCCATGTTGCTCTCCTCCTTTCCTTACATGAGTTGAAGAGCGAGTCATGTGGCCACAAGTCCCGTGCTTGCCCACGTCACGATTCGGCTGAACATGTTTCCCTGACGCTTGAGAGCGATTAGATAGTGGGCATACCCAATCAGCAGAGTCGCAGCCATTGCCAAATAAGGGAAGAGTTCTGCTTCAAGCCGGCCAAGTACATTGAGCGAAAGCCCGCTCACCCCTACGAGGGACAATCCCGCCGGAGCAAGACAACACCACGGCACAACCAAGCCGGCTCCTAACACACTCCATCCGCTTGCTCTCATCGTCGCACCGTTATCGCGCAAACTTGAAAATGACTTCCATCAGCTCATCGTAAATCTCTTCACTGGCCTTCGACCGAATCGCCTCGGTCGCGCAATTTTCTAAATAATTGCGCATCATGAGCTTCGTCAGACCTCGAAGCGCATTTTGCGTGGAGGCTAATTGCGTCAGCACCTCGACACAAGGTCGACCTTCCGCAATCATTTTTTTGATGCCTTTGATCTGCCCTTCGATGCGATTCAATCGCAGCGTGGCCTCCGCCTTTCGTTCTTCACTGATGATTTGGGTTTTTTCTCCGACGAACGGTACCGATTTCATCATCACCTCTCTTATAGTTATAGACCCTACCCCTATACAATCATAACGTGATAAGCCTTGATTCTGCAAATTCTGACAAGACACCTCGCGCGGCAGGTTTTCAGATAGAACCCGGGGCTTTCTACCGGCATCGACGATGGGGCGAAGAACGGGCTGGGGGAAAGGCGGTCTCAGGGCTTATGAAGTCGAGAACGCACGCACGCGCACCGGAGACTACTGGACAGGCGCAACAACGCGAAAGCGCACGTTCGCGATGTTGGTGGACGATGAAGGCGTATCGCCGGTGAACAGATCGATGCGATAGAGGCCCGCGGGCCACCCCCCTTCCGGTCGGTCGAGCACGAAATAGCCTGTCGTATCGTTGAGCCCTACGGCCACGGCATCTATTCCGATGACGGTCTCAGGAGCTAGACCCTCGACCTGCTCGGCAACCCACCGGCTCGTCACCGTCGTTGCCACAGACGGCGGCGTCGTCAGAGCAAAGACCACGTAGATTTCCGGCTGATCGGGGCGAAAAGAATCGCTAGGATCCAAAGGGTAAAATTCGTGCGATCCGGTTTGAAGATCGTCCCGCACGACGCTTCTCGCGGTCATCAGCTCGCGAAACCATCCGCGCACGGTATCGACGCTGATGGGCAACACCTGTGTCGATCCGGCTTCTCGATCTTGCATCGCCAACGACGACGATGTGTGCGGCAGGCCCACGTTTTCTCGGGGAATGGCTGGCTCATCGTTGGTCGTCCGATCCGGCTCGGGTGCAATGGGCCATGGGAGTGTGGCCTCGGCCATGCCCGGCTTCACATGACGTCGAGCGTCCTCCAGAGCAGCCTGTATTGCCGAAAGATCCGGGAAATTCATAGCGTAATAATCTTCTTTCGCGCGATCTTTCAGAGCCAACAGCGTTCGAAAATAGGGAATGGCTTTGTGCCATTGTTCGAGGCGGACGTAACTTTGCCCGATCTGAAACAGCGCATCGGCGAAATACGGCGGCTCACGGGATTCAGCCAGACTGGCTTGCAACATCTCGATAGCCTCGTCGTATCGGCTCAATTTCATCAGCGTCAGACCCAGATAATAGCGGGCGAGGTCATCCTGAGGATCGAGCACCAGTGTCTCCCGCCACAACGCCTCTGCGGTGACATAGTCGCCGGTTTTCATCTCCCGCCAAGCCCGTTCGCGCGTCAACGCCCAGGTCTTGTAATCTTTGCCGGTTTCGCCATAGGGCTTTTTGGTCGTCGCAAAAAAGTCCGACCGGGCTCCTTGATCGGTCGTCTCGCCTCGAACCACGTGCGCTAAATTTTGAGCGGCGACCCAGGCGGGCGATCCGTGTGGCGCATGATCGAGCACCCATTGCACCTGCGCTTGCGCGCCGGACATATCCAGAATATCGAACAAGGCCCGTGCCAAGTACAAACGAAACGCCGGATGCTCCGGAGCGAGCTGCACCGCGCGTCGGAAATGCGCCGCCGCGTCTTCGTAGCGCTTCAACTCATGAAGCGTGCGCCCGAGCCGAAGGTGAACGAGCGGGTTCTCGGCCTCGACGCGCGTAATGGCCTGGAGGGTGGAGAGCACTTCCTCGGGATCGGCGCTCACACGAGTCAACAGCGCCCACAGTGCCCATTGGGCGTCCACCCACTCCGGAGCCAGTTTCACCGCCTGCCGATAGGCAGACAGCGCTTCTTCATGTCTTCGAAGGATCATCAACACATCGCCGGACAATTTGTGGAGTGGAGCCGCAGCAGGAGTGTGGCCAATGGCGCGTGTTAAGACATCGAGTGCGGCCTGAAATTGGTATTCGTCGAGCAGCGCTCGGACTTCGCGCACGACCGGCTCGACCGATTCACCGGGTTCGGCGGCTCGGGCTCCGCTCACTCCAGAGCCGAACACGAACATGATCAACACAATGGATACACGATATCGAAAAGCCAGCGTCATGACTTCATTTACCTACCTCTTGGCTCGGCTCGCTCGGCTCGGCAGCACGTGCTGCTGGTCCAATATTGATTCTGCGACACAGACAGGCGACGAGAGCGCCGAGACGCCCGCTATCGTGGTCGATGATAGCCTCTCGCCTGACCTCGGCAACTGCACCTCGCGACGAAACGAATGCCCTCGCCGTTTCATGTTGCATGACTCGGCTTGTTTCCAGCCTGTCCCGAACACGTATGCACCCTCACCTTCGATAGTTCAATACACGACAATGCGATCCGCCGTGGTGAAGAGTTCCGCCATGCGAGCCAAGGGAATGGGTTTTACGATCGGATCTACGCGAGACAGATCGATGTTGTATAACAGCATCATAGTCCGATTGCCATAGACCTCCACACCGAGCCCGTTTAGGAACCGAAAATACTCGCCGTAGTCATGAGGAATTTTTTCCAGCGGTTCGCCCATTTGATCGGCCAGACTCTGCCGTTCGCGCTCCGGTAAGGCGGCACGATCCAAAGCCGTGGTGTCGGGACGAAACAACCCATTGAACCATCCAAACCCCTTGGTCACCGACGTCACTGCGCTGGCATCGACCAGAATGGTGACGCGATGACCAGCTTTGACCAGCGCCCATGCTATATTAGGCACCGCGCAAATTTGAGCGTCGTCTTCCGCCAACGACGTTTTCATATGAATCAGGACCCGATCGGCCCATGCGGACTCCGTCCATCCAGGAAACATCGAAAGCCATGCCAAGAGCGCGCTCGCCACTATCCGAACCGTTCGCTTCATCGCCTCACCTCCAGATCGATTCCCGTTGTCAGTGAGAGCAGCAACTCGCCTCCACCTCGGAACGCTGCCCGTCCTGACAGGTCTTATACACCTCGTAGGCTTTGACAGCCCATTCCTCGCCGGGACATCCTTGCATCGTCATGGCCACTTCCAGAAATTCCACGAATTCCTCGCGTGTGATCCCTTTGTCATACGCCATTCGAACATAGGCATCGATACAGGGCTCGCACCGAAGGGCGATAGAAATGGCCAGGGCAGTCATGAGTTTGTACTTGGCGGGAACGGCTTTGTCTCGATAGGCTTCTTCTCGCATGCGAACCAAGCCACCCGTAACCTTCGGACTCAACCGTCGCAGCTCGCCGAACGCTGATTCAGAACGAGGGGTCGAATGCTCCATGGCAACTCCTTTTCACAAATGCGTGTCCCAATGAATTCTCATTAGTGCGCCACACGATGACCGATCGGGACTGTCTGCCGATCGACTCGAGTTCGGGTCGGTCTTCAGTCGTGCTTCATAGGCTCGTGCTCGCAACAGGAAATACGGCTTCCCGACCTTTGACCCAGTGCACCATAGAAGAACAAGCCAATGAAGACGAGCAAGGCCGGTAGCAACACGAAATCGAGATACCCTGTGAGCGCACCCAGTCCCACTACCGCCAATACACTCACCAGAAGCGGGGTCAAGCAACACATTGCCGCCACGATAGTTCCCACAAGGCCGATCATCATCATTCGCCGAGGATTCGTGACTTTGAACATCGAAGGCCTCTCACTCCCTAACGAGGACGTTACTTCCACAAAAACCGATTTTTATTCTAAACCTTGTACTAGGGTACAAGGTCAAGCAGCCTTCTCATCGGTGGTCACTCAAACCTCGTTTGACCATCGGTGCCTGGAGCAATGACGACCACGGCATCACGGTTGCGCAAACGCCATCCGGCATACCCCTTCTCGTGTCATCCAGAGACACGGTTGTTGGCGACACGAATGGCCTGCCTTGGCTCAAGCGAGGGTCTCGTCCTCGCTCGACAGGCTTTCGAGAATGGGACAATGCCCCGTCGATTTCCCCTCTTCGCATGTCTGGACGAGCATGCGCAACGTTTTGGCCAAGGCTCGAAGATCTTTGATCTTTTCCTCGACGGCCAGAAGCTTGCGTGCGGCTTTTGTCTGAACGGTTCGGCAGGAGGCTGGCCCCTGCACCCGAAGGGCGAGCAATTCGCCGATCTCTCTGAGCGTGAACCCGAGGGCTTGCGCCCGTTTGATGAAATGCAACCGACGCAGTTCATGGGGTCCGTACACACGATAGCCCGACGCGGACCGGGCGGCAGGCGAGAGCAATCCCGTCCGTTCGTAAAAACGAACGGTTTGCACGTTGACCTTGGCGGCTCCAGCGAGTTGACCGATCGTCATCCATCGTTTCCGCCCCTGTGCTGAAGATATGGTTGTGTTTTGCCCACTCATGGTATACCGGAGGTGACGCGGCTCAGCGCGTCACATTCACAGATACATCACAGCACAAGACCGATGCGCATCTCGAATGCTCTCGATCGAATCTTGTAACTTCATGGTCGCTCGTCTTCCTCGAACTGTATGGATCGTCGGCTGGGTCAGCTTGTGCATGGACATCAGCTCCGAAATGATCTACCCGCTCGTGCCCATGTTCCTCGCAGCCGAATTGGGTGCGAGCAAACTCGTCATTGGCTCGATCGAGGGCGTGGCCGAAGCCACAGCCAGCCTTCTCAAGCTCGGTTCCGGTATGGTGGCCGATCGCTTTCGCAACCACAAATTCCTCATGGGCCTGGGGTACGGCATCTCCACCTGTTCGCGACCGCTGTTGGCGATGGCGCATCATTGGGGGCTCGTGCTGACCGCTCGCTTCGTGGACCGCACGGGAAAAGGAATCCGCACAGCGCCCCGCGATGCGGTCATTGCCAGTGTGACCCCGCAACCGCAACTGGGACTTGCCTATGGGATTCATCGCTCGATGGATACAGCCGGTGCGATACTCGGTCCAGCCGTCGCCGTCCTGCTGCTGACAATTTGGCCAGCCGATTACCGCCTCGTGTTTTGGGTATCCATCGTCCCCGGCCTGATTGCCGTCCTGCTGATCGTTCTGTACGTGCAGCCTGATCGAGTGCGGCCTCCTGGCTCTCGCCCGCCCTGGCGCATCCACGGCGTGGACGCTCGTCTACGCGAATTCCTCATCGTGATCGGTCTGTTTTCTTTGGGAAACTCGAGCAACGCCTTTGTGATTTTGAAAGCCGCACATGCCGGAATTACCCCAGCCTGGATCTCCGGATTGTACCTCATCTTCAACCTCGTGTATTGCGCAGTCGCCGTTCCCAGCGGCATGCTCAGCGACCGCGTCGGACGCGAGCGCGTGATCGCACTCGGCTTTGCGTTCTTTGCGCTGGTTTATGCCGGATTGGCTAGTACAAACGATCCGTGGCTGATTACGGCCCTGTTCGTCTTGTATGGCCTCTACATGGGGCTGACGGAAGGTGTCCAACGAGCCTATGTCGCCACACTGGCCCCCGAGGACCGTCAGGCGACCGGCTTCGGTCTCTATCACATGGTCGTGGGATTGACCATTTTACCGGCCAGCCTCATCGCCGGATGGTTGTGGGATCATCTAGGTCCTTCCGCGCCGTTTTGGTTCGGCAGTTTCATGGCTGGGAGCGCCATGACCGTGTTTGTCTGGCTGAGATGGATCCGAGCAGGAAATGATGCAATGCCTGGACACATTCGATGAATACCTCAGCCGATCGCGACAGGAGACCGCGTATTTCGGAAGAAGGGAGGACGCACAGAAGACAGTCCTCGTTTGACAATTTTTCACGTTCATGATTTTCACATCGACAGAAAGGTGAGACATGTCTCTTCCCATCTCGCTGGGCTTGTTTGTTCTTGCAGGGCTGTGCGAAATCGGCGGTGGTTATTTGGTCTGGCAATGGCTCCGAGAGGGCCGATCGGTGACGTATGCCATCGTCGGCGGCGGGATATTGTTCCTTTATGGCATTATCCCCACCTTCCAGCCTGCCCACTTCGGCCGCGTGTACGCCGCATACGGCGGCATGTTCATCGTGTTGTCCTTACTATGGGGATGGGCGCTGGATGGAACACGCCCGGATCGCTTCGACCTGATCGGTACGGCGATCTGCTTGGTAGGGATGAGCATCATCATGTATGCGCCGCGGATGTGATCATCGCCGGGTTCTCGATAACTCCTGCACGGACTGAGTTTGTCCTGGTACCTTGTGCTTCCTGCTCTGCTACAGTAGGGTATGCGCAGAATCAGGAAAATGCAGGCTTCCTCGTTCAACGACGCTGCCGAATCGATCACCAATCGTGTACGGGAGCTGCGCCGAATGCACGGCCTCTCCCAGCAGGAACTCGCCTCCAAAATCGGCGTCACACGCCAAGCCCTCTCCGCGATCGAATCCAGCCGGTATACGCCCGGCACGGAAATCGCCCTCAAACTCGCGCGCGAACTGCGGTGTTCCGTCGAAGAACTGTTCACGTTGCAGGACAGCCCCCAGGTGGTCGAAGCCGATTACGTGGGCGCGCCGGAATCATCTCGCCAAGCTCGCACTCGCGTGAAGCTCGCATATGTCGGATCTCGCCTCGTGGCCAGACCCGTAGCCGAGCTGGGAGATTCTTTGAATTTTATGATCCCGGCCGACGGCCTGCTCACCGAGGAGGCTCCTCAACCGTCATCCCGGACTCGACATCCAGCCCGTGTCCACATCCAGCTTCTGAGAAATCGGGAAATGATCAAAGAAGAAATTCTCGTGGCAGGCTGCGATCCTGCGATCTATTTGGCCGGCGAATATTTCCGCAACAACCGGAGCACGGCCTCGGTGGTGGGTTGGACGATGGGCAGCACTGCGGCCTTGCAAGCCCTCCAACGGGGCGAGGTGCATATCGCGGGACTCCACGTGATGGATTACCGATCCGGCGAATGCAATATCCCGTTTCTCAGGCAGCACCTTCGCGATCCACATTATGCCGTCATCCGGTTCGCCTCCTGGGAAGAAGGCCTCATGGTGGCTCATGGGAATCCCAAGCACATCGAACGCGTGGAGGATCTCGGCCATCGTCGAATTCGTCTGGTCAATCGTGAACCGGGATCCGGCGCCCGCCGTTTGTTGGATCATGCCCTCGCACAAGCCGGCATCGCCCCGGAACAGGTGACCGGCACGGTGCGCATGGCACGCTCGCATCTGGAAGTGGGACGGCTGATTGCCGAAGGGCTGGCCGATGTGGGGATCGGCACGCAGGCGGTGGCGCGGTATTTCGATCTCGAATTTCTTCCGCTGCAATCAGAATATTACGATCTTGTCATCCCCACTGCGTTGTTGAAGAGTCATCCTGCGCTAGCCGATTTCCTCGATACCCTCACGAGCCGCCGGTTCCGTGCGGAGATCCAAGCCTTGGGCGGATACGACACCACGGAAACCGGAAAACAGATCGAATGGATGCCGGCGCCTCGCCGCCATCTCCGCCATTCACGCTCCCGTTAACGGTCTCATTGACGATCGAGCACAGCGGGCTTGCAAGAGCTGATCCTAGGCATGGATTCGATCCCTTGGCTGGCCTGTGGCCGTAACGGTTCTCTCACGCGTGAGGCACGAGCGAGTACCGATCTTATGGCTCGGTGCCTCCGAACTCAGGCTGTCGCGAGCTGGCGCAACATGTACTCCAAAATGCCGCCGTGCGCGTAATACTGCCATTCCATCGGCGTATCGATTCG
>RFGF01000085.1 GCA_003695915.1 Nitrospirota bacterium | reverse complement strand
CGCTCCCGCCATCCGGGTTCGTCTGCGGCATCTATGCCCGGAACGATGTGCAGCGCGGCGTCCATAAAGCCCCAGCCAACGAGATCGTGCGGGGAGCACTCCGATTCGAGACGGACATCAACTTCGCACAACAAGAAGTTCTGAACCCTTTGGGCATCAATTGCCTGCGCTCGTTCCCCGGTCGCGGCCTCCGCGTGTGGGGCGCGCGCACGATCAGTTCGGACCCTGAGTGGAAATACGTCAACGTCCGCCGCTACTTCAATTATCTGGAACATTCGGTCGATCGGGGCACGCAATGGGCCGTTTTCGAACCGAACGGCGAACGCTTGTGGGCCAACATTCGAGAAACCGTCAGTTCGTTTTTATACAACGAATGGATCTCCGGCGCCTTGCTAGGAAAAAATACGGACGAAGCCTTTTTCGTTCGCTGCGACCGCAGCACGATGACCCAGAACGATTTGGACAATGGACGGTTGATCTGCTTGATCGGCGTGGCCGTACTCAAGCCCGCTGAATTCGTCATTTTCCGCATCGGTCAAAAAACCGCCGACAGTCGGCCATGATGAGCGGTACAGCCTTCGACGCTTAACAGGAGGAGCTTATGCCCGAACGAACGATTCCCTATTCCGCCTTCAATTACCTCGTCAATTTGAACGGACCGATCGGCCCGGAAGAACCGCTCGGCGGCTTTTCCGATGTCTCCGGGCTCAGCACCGACATCACCATCGCGGAATACCGTAACGGCAACGAAAAAGAAAACCATGTCCGCAAGGTCCCCGGCATTCACAAGGTAGGAGACGTAACCCTGAAGCGGGGGATCGTCAACTCGCAAGACCTATGGGATTGGGTCAAAGACACTCGCCTGAACGGCCCGAGCGCGAAACGCGACGTCGTCATCACGCTCCGCGACGAAGCCGGCCAAGACGTGCAATCCTGGATCCTCCGGGGCGTCGTACCCATGAAATATACCGGCCCCACGCTCGCGGCCAAAGGCGGCGGCGATGTGGCCATGGAAGAACTCACGTTGAGCGTGGAAGGGCTCGAATTCGAAAGCGCCTGAGAGCGATGAAGGGATTGCTGTTCGACGAACAACCGGCCATTGCGACGAGCGCACCCACGCGGATGGACATCGCCTGCTTCATCGGCTTCGTTCGAGTCCGGCCCGGCACAACGATTTCCGCACCGCTTTTCAGATGGCTCGATGAGCGCGGTTGGGCATCGGGACCGTATCGACGAAGCATCGAGGCGCTACTAGACATCCCGATTCCCATCGAAACCTGGGAGTCGTTCGACGCCCTGTTCGATTGGAATCATCGGACTCTACACGGAGACGACCACGCACTGGCGACGGATCTGGGAGCGGCCGTCCGCTCCTTTTTTATCCAAGGGGGAAGAAAATGCTACGTGGTGCGGGTCGGTGATCCGTGGCCACTCTCAGCGCCGCGAACCGAACGCCTTGCGCTCCTCGATCGCCTATTGCCGGGCTCGTCGTTTCGCGAGCCGAACCTGACGGTGTCGATGACGAGCACCCCTGAGGATCGGCATAGCTGGCACGGCGTCGGCCATCTCTTTGGACTGCCGGATGTCTCGTTCGTCTGTCTTCCCGATCTTCCGGCGATGGTCGCATCCGATCCGCTGCCGCTCGCTCTGCCGACTCCCCCGAGCACCGAGGAACACTTCGTGGAATGCTCGGACGTGCCGCTTCCCCCGCCCGACACGCCAGTGCCGCGTTTCACTGCGCCGTGCTGCGATCGGACAGCGTTCGCCGATTGGGCCTCGATCGTCGAAACGATCGTGCAACAGGTCCTGGTCCGGCATCTCCGTGAGATGGAACTGATCGCCGCCGTTCCGCTTCCTCGACCCGGACTCACAGTGGATGCCAAGGTGATCACCGCCTCGCGCCAGATCGCCAGTCCTTTTCTTCAACTGGCCTTTCCATGGTGCCGAACCGCGACCGCCTCGCGGCTGCCAGGCGGGGTGGAGAGCCCCGACGGGATCCTTGCCGGGATCCTTGCAAGAAATGCACTCCGGCATGGGACATTTCGGAGCGCTGCCAATCAAACCGTGATCGATGTAGCCGGCCTCATGCCCGAATTATCCAAAGAGACCATCAGCGGTCGCTCTGCCGATGGCGATCGTCCGCTTCCGTTGGAGGAGTGGATCAGCCTGTTCGCCCAGACACCGTCAGGGCTCCAGGTCGTCTCCGACGTCACGACCAGCCCCAATCGCTATGACCGTCCGGGCGGAGTCAGTCGGCTCTTCGCCGTCATTCGGCGCGTCGCGCGAGAAGTGGGCGAAGAATTGCTCTTCGATGTATCCAGTGAGCGGCTGTGGATGCGATTGCGCGAAGCCATGGACACCGTACTGTTTGCGATTTGGCAGGCCGGTGGACTTCGAGGACGAACGCCGGCACAGGCGTTCCACGTACGGTGCGATCGAAGCACCATGAGCCAACAGGATATCGACCAGGGACGCCTCATTGCGTACGTTCAGTTTGCCCCCGCACTGCCGATCGACACCATCGCCGTACTCTTGGCCGTCGATGAGGGGGGCGCCGTTTCCATCGTTTCGCCACCACCGGAGTGAAGATCGCCCATGCCTACAGGACACGAAACGGTTGCGGAACACCTTCTCTACCCATTCCACGTCTTCCGATTCCACGTGGAGTTCTCCGAAACAGCCTTGGACGGAACTCCTCGAAGCGGAACGGTTCCCCTGTGCAGCGGAGCATTTGCGGAATGCACCGGACTCGAGGCCACGATGGAAACCAAAACGATCAAGGCCGGAGGCGCGAATTACGGAGCGGCGCAGCGAGTCGGGCCGGTGACGTTCGCCACGGTCATCCTTCGACGCGGAATGACGACGACTCGGGATTTATGGAAATGGTTCGCGCTGATTTCCGCTCAGAACAAATACGCCTATCGGCTCGACGTCGCCATCACCATGAACGACCATCGCGATCGACCCGTCATTACCTACCGCTTGGCCAAAGCGCTTCCCACGAAATTCAAAGCGGCGGATTTGAACGCCAAAGGGCAAGAAATCGGCATCGAGGAAGTGCATTTGGTCCATGAAGGACTCTCCGTGGAGGCGCACGCACAATGAACGATGCCGAACTGATCGAAGTAGCGCAATTTACGCCGCAATCGGGGCCGGACCGAGGGACCACCATTCGCGTGCATTTCAACCCGGTATCGTTGCGCTACACGGTCACCAATACGATCCAGAACAAAGGCCGCGGCAATAGCACCAAGCAATTCGTGACCCAGAGTACCGGGAAGTTGGCCATGGAGCTCATCTTCGACACCACCCATAACGGCCAAGACGTACGCGGGTTGACCGAAAAAATCGCTCGGTTCATGGATCCCTACGAGCGAGATACGAAAAAGTTCGAGGCGATCATCGTCCTGTTCGAATGGGGGGCGTACACATTCCAGGGCATGATGGAATCGTACTCGGAAACACTCGATTTCTTCGCACCGGGTGGCGTGCCGTTGCGAGCGACCGTGAGCGTGACGCTCGCGCGTCAGGACCAGGTTTTCTCCCCAACTGCGCCCTCCGTCGATACCCACGGAAGTCTGGCCGCGGATCACGTCGTCGTTCCCACGGATCCCAATCGACCCGGGGGAGCAGACAGTGTGAGCCGTCGGGTCGGCGCTCCCGAAGCGGCACGTGCGATCGGCGCTGCTAACAATCAAGAAAGTCTCCGATTCGCGGCCGGCGGATCGTTGGCCATTGGGCCTTCGATATCTTTGACACCTCCTGTGGCCTTTGCCACTGGCGAGGTCAGCCTGGGAGCGGAAAGTGGACTCAGCGCTGGCCTGTCATTGGAGGGCGGCCGTGCGTTCGAGACCGGCGCTTCGCTGGGTGGCGAGATCTCGCTCGGTGCAGGAGCGTCTTTCGAGGCCGGCATCGTCGCCGGATCGCGTTCGGCTGGCGTGTCCGCCACAGGTGGAGCGTTCGCTGGGTTGCGACGGAACCCTTCTTCCGCGCGTCATTTGGCTAAACTCGAGCTGCGCCGGTTGCAGCCAGCGGCCGACACAGCCTCGCTTTCGACGGATACCGGGGCAACGTTTCACATTGGGGGAAAGGCGACGATGGAAGGCTCGAAAAGCCTGGGCGCCGATGTCGGCACCTCGATTAGCTTGCGGGACCGTATGACCCTGGATCCGAGTTGACGATGGCCATTGTTTTCGACGAAGTCACAGCCGAAATTGCGCCGACCCCTGAGCCCAGCGAGCCTCGGATGGCTTCTCAGCCGACCGAACGATCATCGCCTTCACGATCACTGCAGGAGGAGTTCCAACATTGGCAACAACGCGAAAGCCGCCTTCGCGCCGATTAGCCGTTCTGGATCGACACGCGATGCACTGGAGAGAACCCGACTATGCCTGAATCCGCAGTGAGCGAACGAGCCGTTTATCGTGCCAGACCGACGCTCCGGATAGACGAGCGTGAAGAAGAACAAGCCCAAGAGCTCTTGATCGGCATGACGATGACCGAGCGCGAAGACGGGCTCTCGGCGATGGAACTCCGGTTCAGCAATGTCGCCAGTCGCCCGGATGGGAGCGCCGACCTCGCTTTCGAATCCCTCGGTCCCTTGCAACTGGGGACATTCCTTTCCGTCTATGCCGGGGATGAAGCATCGCCACAAGAAATTTTTCGAGGGCAAATCACCGGACTGGAAGGCGACTTCCCCGAAAACGCCCCACCGGAGCTGGTCGTCCTCGCCGAAGATCTCTTGCAGCACGCCCGCATGACCAGGCGAACCAAGATCTATGAAGATCTCACCATCGCCGATCTCGTCGATACGATCGGCAGACAATTGCATCTCACCCCGGTCGTCACCGGCATGACGGACACGATCGGCACATGGGTGCAATTGAACGAAAGCGATCTGGCGTTTCTCCGGCGAATTTTGGCTCGCTACGATGGCGATGTCCAAGTCGTCGGCACCGAACTCCACGTGTCGCCGAGAGGCGCCGTCCGACGCGGACAGATCGAGCTGGAACTCCACAGTCAATTGCGCTCCGCCCGCGTCCTGGCCGATCTCGCCCATCAGGTCACAGCCGTAACCGTGACGGGCTGGAATGCCCTGCAAGGCCAACGCGTGATCGGACGAAGCCAGGGTGCCGAGTTGGGTCCCGGCAGCGGCATCACCGGCGCACAAATGATGCAGCGCGTGTCCATCGAGCGCTCCGAACATCTCGGGCACCTGGCCGTCGCCACACATCGCGAAGCCACTGCATTGGCGCATGCGGCATTCGATGAACGCGCGCGTCGGTTCGTGCGCATCTCGGGAACAGCGGAAGGGAATCCAGCCGTCCGCGTCGGCACGCATGTCGCAGTGCAGGGATTGGGGCCGCGTTTCGACAATACGTATTATGTCGTCCGAGCCGTTCATCGCTACGATGTCGTCCGCGGCTATGAAACGGTGTTCGAAGGCGAATGCGCCTATTGGGGGGCTTCGTGATACCGATCGACCAGACATTTGCGACACCCACACCAGGTCTCTGGTTAGGGAGCTATCTCGCTGAAGTCGTTGATCTTCGAGATCCAGAAGGTCAAGCCCGCGTGCAAGTTCGGCTGCTGAATTGCGACGGTGTGGACGATCAGAATGCGCCGATCTGGGCTCGCATGGCGGTCCCGCTCGCCGGCCGCAATCGGGGTACGTTCTGGATCCCCGATGTGGGCGACGAAGTGCTCGTTACTTTCGTCAACGGGGACGCGCGCTGGCCCATCATCGTCGGGGGATTGTGGAACGGACGCGATATGCCGCCGGAGAGCATGGATAGCGGAGGACGAAACGAGCTCAAAGTGTTTCGTTCGCGAAACGGCGTCACACTGACGCTCGATGACCACGATGGCCAGGAGCGACTCGCTTTGGAAACGCCGGGAGGCCAGCAACTCACCCTCAAGGACGGACCGGGGTCGATTGAAATTCGAGACAGCAATGGCAATGCCGTGACGCTCGAACCCGACGGTATCACCATCACCGCGGCGGCCAAAGTCACCGTGAACGCGAGCCAGGTCGACATCGCAGCCGGCATGGTCACGGTCAGCGCCGGCATGTCCCAATTTTCCGGTGTCGTGCAGTGCCAAACGCTCATTACCAATGCCGTGGTCTCATCGAGTTACACGCCAGGAGCAGGGAACGTATGGTGAGGCATCCCATTCGCCTTCACGGCTTGAATCTCGATCCGAGCCAGGGCACATCTCGTCCGACTATCCTGCAACGAACCGAATCGGATTTCATTCCTGCGGTTCTTCGAGATCTTCAGCACGGTCTGTCCTCGTTGATCCCGACACTCGCCACGACGAAAGACGACGCACATCCCCATGCCCTGAAACTTTTCCAGCCGATTCACCGGACCTTTCATCTCGTCGTGGTGGAAGCGCATTGCGATATTCCCGGCCGTCCGCGACTCGATCCGCAACGCATCGACAGCGCCGGCATTGTCGTCCGCCGGATCGGCCGCGCGCCGCATACAGCCTCGTTCGAGACATCCCAGCGCGGCAAGGGTTCTACACACACATTCACCGCCGACGATGAACGCCTCGAAGGATGGATGGTGGATCCGGATCGCCGAGAGGGATGGTCGGTGTTTCACGATCGATCGAGCGAGGAATGGGACCCGGACGCCGCTCGTCGCCGCGAGCTGCAGACCGGACATCCCGTGCTCACTCGCTGGATGCTCGCCAAACGCCGCCAGGTTTCCGAACACGTCAGTCCCTTGTTCGTGGCGCCTCCGGCTCTCTGTCGCGCACTGGGGAAAACGATCCTCTATGGCCTGGTTCCCGTGACCAACGATATACCCCATCGTGCCGACGATCGGGCCGTGCCGTCCTATTCGCAGGAAGACGTGCAACTGCTCCGAGAGCATCTTCCTCCCATTGTCCAGCCGCATACGACAGTGATCGTCCCGCGCGCGGGTCAGTTCGTCACGTATGCCGACGTCCGAGACGAAACCCACGCGGAATTTCGTCGTCTGACGGAATTTCTCGGAATGGTACGTCAGTTAGCAGTCGAATTCGATGCATTCGGCCCCTCGCCCCAGGCTAAGGCTGTTCTGAACGCGCTCAACGACATTGCGCTGCCCTTCACACAAAACACCGACACCGTGTATCACCCAGCCGGTGAATTTGTCCACGAGGTCTTTCGCGTCCTGATCAATGCCGAAGGAGCCGACCGAGCCGACCCTCCGTCGGTCCTCATGCCGTCGGCCTGGCCGGCTGTGACCCCGGCTCAGCACGAAGCGATCGTTTCAGCCGTCCTGTCCGTCCTCGAGCAACACCTTACCCTGGTCGCTCCCGTGGAAGGGCGATTCCACGAACGCGGTCGTTGCTATCGGCTCCGTACCTTCGTCAGAGTCAAGCACACACCCGACTGTCCACCCGAATTGATTTGGAGTTCGTACAGCCTGCCTTTCACCATTGCGCCATGGTTCGACGCGAATGGCGAAGCGGCTCCTGTGCCCGTATCGCTTCCGGACCTCGATGGAGGATTCCTCGAGAAGCTCAAATCTCTCAAGCCTAATGTGGCGTTCCTGGTGCCGGACAAGCTCATGAACACGTTGCTGCACACGAGCCCGAAGGATTTCATGGAAGGGTCCGGCGGTAAAAAAGGTCCCAACTTGGGACTGGATTGGATCTGCGGATTCAATATTCCCATAATCACCTTGTGTGCATTTATCGTCTTCAACATTTTTTTGCAGCTCTTCAACATCATCTTTTGGTGGTTGCCCTTTGTGAAAATTTGCGTTCCCTTTCCCAAGAAACGGTGATCCACTATGCCAGTATCTGCACGCCCACTCATCGGTTGGCCGCTACTACCGCTTCCTGACGAACATGGACAATTACATTTTCCGTCACTGGAGACCAGCATCAGAGAGTCGATCATCGTGATCTTGAGCACGACGCCCGGCGAGCAATTGATGCGACCGGAATTCGGAAGCGGACTTCGCCAATTCCTCAACGAACCGAATACCATAACGACGCGCAGGCGGATTCGCGATCGCGTCGTCGACGCGCTCGAACGATGGGAAAAGCGCATCGAGCTCCAGCGCATCGATGTCGCTGACGTTCCGGACCAGCCAACGCGAGTTCGCGTCGATCTCTTTTACCGGATTCGCCGGACCGGAACCGTTCATCGCCTCGGCGTGTCCATCGATACGACATCGTAGGATCATTATGCCCATTCGCCCACCTGCGCTCGATGACCGATCCTTCGACGATCTCGTCGAAGAAATGCTCGCTCGCATTCCGGCGCACACTCCGGAATGGACGAACCCGCGCCTCGGGGATCCGGGCCGCACCTTGATCGAATTGTTCGCGTGGCTCGTGGACACGCTCTTGTACCGGGCCAATTTGATTCCCGAGCGCCAACGGTTGGCCTTCCTGCAGTTGCTGGGACAACCCCTCAAGCCAGCCCAGCCGGCGAAAGGACTCGTCACCGTGACCTGGGGTGACGAGTCGCACACACACGCAGTGGCGCTGAAAACCCCGGCAACGATCCAGGGGCCCGTGCCTTATGAAACGCAAACGGAATTGACGATCCTTCCGATCGCAGCCGAGGCTTATTACAAGCGGCCCGTGACGGAAGCGGAGCGCCACCAGTTGCACGAGGTCATCCTCGGGCTTCGGGATTTGTACAACATCGAGGGCGATCCCGACCCGTATGTGACGACCCCGGTCTTTGCGGGAGGCGCGCCGGATCCCAATGGACTGGACGTCGTACACCGCACGGTCGATCGATCGCTTTGGCTGGCGCTACTCGCACCGAAAAAAGAACTGGTCGCCGACGTGCGAGCCACGCTGGGCGATACCTCGAGCGGGCGCCAACAGATTCTCAACGTGGGACTCGTGCCGACGACTCGTGTCCCGGGGCTCTTCGAATCCATCGGCCCCCGTGCACCGATCCCCCACCGCTGGGAAATCAGTTATCTGAACGCGGCCGGCGAACTCGATTTCGTGACCGTGGATACACTACCCCATGCCGATTCCACGAAGGGTCTCACGCAAGCCGGCATCGTGCGATTGATTCTGCCGTCGGCTGAATTTTTACAGGCCCCCAGCAACAACGTTCTGGAAAATCTGTTCGCTGGCGTGGGCGATGCGCCGCCGCGCCTGGACGATCCAGACAAAGCCTCCCGACTGGTGACCTGGCTGCGACTCCGCGCCATGGATCCGAGCCGCGGCTTGCCGGTCGAACACCTGTCGCTGTCCTGGATTGGTATCAACGCCGTGGACGTCATCCAATACGAAACTATCACCGGCAAAGTATTGGGCGTCAGTAATGGGATGCCCCATCAAGAATTTTCGCTTTCCGCTCGATCCGTCGATCCGCGAACGATCCGAATCGAGGTAGAAGAACCCAACGCCGGGTTTCGTCCCTGGTTCCGGATCGACGATTTCACCACGCTGCACCACAATCCCACCGTGGCTCGCGAAGCCCGCGCCTACACCCTGGATAGCGAGGCGGGGCTTATTCGATTCGGTGATGGCGTGCGCGGGCGCATTCCCGAGGCAGGCCAACGGATACGCGCCGCATCTATGCGCGCGGGGGGAGGGCGAGCCGGCAATGTCCCACCAGGGACCTTGAAAACGATGACGGCGGTCTCCATCACCGGCGCACTCGTGAACAACCTCAAGATTCAGCAGCCTATGCCGTTGCGCGGTGGAGAAGACGCAGAAACATTGGAGCAAGCGGAACGCCGCATCCCGAGTCTACTCAAACACCGGGATCGAGCTGTCACCTCCGAGGATTATCGCATCCTCGCGAACGAATCTCCCGGCATCGATGTCGGTCGGCTGGAGGTGTTGCCTCGATTCAAACCCCATCAGCGACGGTTCAATGTTCCCGGGGTCGTTTCGGTCATGGTTTGGCCGGACCGCCCGATGGGACCGGCGCCCAATCCCCGACCGGATCGTCCATTTTTGGAAACGGTACATCGTCACCTCGACGTGCGCCGGCCATTGGGGACCGAACTGTATGTCATCGGCTGCGAATACATCGGTCTCGGCATCAGCCTGAGCGTGAGCATTCGGGAAGGATTCGGAGACGCCACGGTGCTGCAACATGTCCGCGAGGCCTTGCGCCGTCTGTTCTGGCCGTTACCACCCGGCGGCCTTCAAGGCGAAGGATGGCCATTGGGCCGTGCCGTCCGTGACCAAGAAGTCGAGGTCGAAGTTTCGCGTGTCGCGGGCATCAACAGCGTCGTGGCCATTTCGCTTTTCGAAAAAGACCGCACCGGCTGGCGGAACGCATCCCATGCGCTGGAACTCCGCGAATGGCAACTTCCTGAACTCTTGCAAGTGGTCATCGAAGTGGTCCCACCGGAAACGCTGACGGCGGAGGCTCCGGACCTGGAAGCAGGCCCCAAACCGAGCGACGCCGCATTCGTCGCCATTCCGGTGGTCCCGGATACGTGCTGAGGTCATCATCGTATGGATGCAAACGGACTCCGATTTTGGATGCTCGCTGACGAGACACACTGGCGCCATCGCGTCAATGTGCACTACGACAGCCACAAGCAGGTGCTTCGCTTGGCTGAGCGACGCCCGACCCGGCACATCGAGCCCTCCCCGGCATGGCTGGGCATTGCGGAGTCGCGGCTCGCGATTGTCCCCCAGACACGGGATGCCTTCGGCCATCGTGCCTGGTGGGATTCGGCAAGGCAGGCGATCGTCGCCACTGGCGCAGGCGAGGGCGTCGTCCCCATCGGCTTCCCCACGGCAGATCAGCCACCCACCGATTTGGCGATGGGCTACGACGACATCCTGTATGTCGCTGTCCAAGGCAAACTCATCCTGTACGATCGACGCCATCGTACCGCTCCGGTGACCATCGACGATCCCCGGATGATCGCCTGGCGTTTGGCCGCCCATCCCGATGGAGGACTATGGATTCTCGATCGGACGAATCGGAACGTCTGGCGACTCCATCCCGTATCCCCGGTACGACGCCCGTTCGGTGACTATGCCCCGACGACGTTTCGACCGTGTGAGGAAGGGTCTCACGCGCACGCGCTCACGCTGGCTCTTCAGCCGCTGTGGTCGGAAGGAGAAGATCCCGTGGCCATTGCCTGCAACACGCGCGGTGACGTGGGCATCCTCAGTTGGCTATCGGATGGCGTCGCACACATCAGAATCCGGACTGCAGACGGCCAGGATCGTGGACCAACGACGCTGGACAGCGCTCGTTT
>RFGF01000084.1 GCA_003695915.1 Nitrospirota bacterium | reverse complement strand
TGAAGGCGCCGTGGAATTCATGCAGACACTTGAACAGATGGGACTGCGTCCCGCCATTCTCACCTCGGTGTCGGAGTTTTCTCCCGAGGAGAACGCCCGTCAGAAGGAAGAGTGGGTGCGGGAGCACATTGGAGACTATCCCTTTTACTGGTGCCAGAAGTCTCACGAGAAGGCGGAGCATGCCGCCCCCAATCACATTCTGGTGGATGACCGCGTCAAAAGCGTGGAGCCGTTCGTTGCCGCAGGCGGCAAAGCCATTTTGCATGTGGACTTTCCCATTACCCTGCGCGCGCTGAACGAGATACTGGGAGATCTGTAATGACGCCCCCACACGCTACCCATCTGCCTTTCGCCGATCTTGACTATGTAATGATCAGCCTGCACATGCTGCGCCATGCATACCAGTGGCAGGCCTATCGCAAAAAACGCCGTAACCGGACAGAAAAGGTTCTACTTGATGACGACCCGGAACATGGGGGCGATCGCGAGACGGCTCATACTTTGCTGAGGCATGTGCGCGATGATCTGGATCTGGACGCGTCCGTCCACAACGAGCTGGATGAAGCGATCGAGCAGGCGAAAGCCAGACAAGAGAGGATAGACATCCCATGGATCAACCGCTGGATCGTGACCAGGCTGCGCCAGCATCGCGATCGCCGCCCTGCGGAGAGGGAACACCCCCTGGTGAATAATCTCCTGCTGCTCGGCGAGATGCTCAACCTGACCCAGGTGGAGAAAAACCTGCTCGCCTTGCTGATCACCATACACACGGACGAAGGGTGTCGGCAGTCAGCGCAAAAGATCGATCAGGAGGTGATCGACTGTTTCAAGGCGTGGTATGGACCGTATGCCTATCTTCTTGAGCAGCCGGAGGAGGTGGTAAGCAAGGCATTCGACCAGGACGGCACCCTGATGGAGACCGGGCTGATCGAGCCGGAGGTGGAGCATTTCAGCGATATGGAGGATCTGGTGCAGGTCTCATCGGCGCTGCGACGCCTCGCGCGGGAGGTCTACACCTCCCCCGAGCAGATCATGCGCCTGTGGCTGCGCCCTCTGCGATCAGGCACATTGCGTGCATCCAACTACCCGCACCTGCAAAAGGCGCTCATGCAACTCAAAGGCTATTTGCAGGGCGCCAAACAGCATCGGCTCGAAGGAGTGAACGTCTTTCTCTACGGACCGCCAGGCACGGGCAAGACGGAGCTGGCGAGAATACTGGCCGAAGAAGGCGGCTTTAGCGCCTACGAGGTGGATGAGACTGCCGGCAACGATGACGTGGCTCGCAATATGTCGCGTTCGAGAACGCCCCGCCTGGCGATGTACCGTCTGGCGCAGAGCCTGCTCAAGAACCAGCCCAATGCATTGATCGTCTTCGATGAGGCGGAGGACCTGTTCGGCCAGGGGGGCAATCTGCTCGACTGGCTGTTTGGACAGTCCCCTTCTCAACGCCGCACGGACAAGAACCGCATCAACACCCTGCTGGAGACTTCACCCGTCCCCACCATCTGGATCAGCAACCATATCCAGCAAATCGACCCTGCCCACATGCGCCGCCACGACTTTTTGCTGGAAGTGCCGATTCCCCCGCGCAGCGTGCGCAGAGGCATCATTCAGGATCACTGGCGGGCATTTGAAGTATCCGATGCGCTGCTGGACGCCTTGGCGGACGTGCACGACACCCCGCCATCCATCTACGCCCAGGCCGCAAAAGTTGCTTCGCATGTGGACTGCACGGAGTCGGAGCGGGAACAGCTGCTGCTGGATCAGATCAACCGCTGGCGACGCTCGCAGTCGCTGCCCGCCATTCGCGTGGCAAAGCATACCGACACCTTCGCCTACAATGTGAACCTGATCAATACGGAACCGAGCGCAGGGTTTTTGGTGCGAATGCTGGCGAACGCGGCCAGCGCCCGCCTCTGTTTTTACGGACCGCCCGGAACCGGCAAGACCGCCTTCGCCCGGCACCTGGCGAAGACATTGGACAGACCCTTGATGATTCAGCGCTACTCGGACCTGGCCTCACCCTATGTGGGGGTAATGGAGAAAAACCTGGCCGAGGCATTCAAGCGGGCGGAATGGGAAGGCGCCATTCTGTTTTTGGACGAGGGCGACAGCCTGCTGCAGGATCGCACCCGTGCACAGCGCAACTGGGAGATCAGCCAGACCAACGAGCTGCTCAGTCAAATGGAGGCGTTCGAAGGGCTGTTCATCCTCGCCACCAACCTGGTAGAACATCTGGATCGGGCAGCCATGCGGCGGTTTGACTTTCAGGTGCGGTTCAAGGCGCTGACGCCTGAACAGAAGTGGGCATTTTTTACACAACTGGTGCCGGATGCGGATGATTGTTACCGGGAACACCTGAATGAACTTCCCCTGGCCCATGGCCACTTCGCCACCGTATGGCGTCAACTAAAACTGGCAGACATTACAGCGGATGAGACGTTTTGCCTAAGTCTGCTTAGGGAGCGGGTTCACCTGACCAGAGAGGCGAATGAATGAAGTTCATTCAGAGGGTGAGAAAGTTGCTGCTAAGCAGTCTTGCTATTTCGAGCATGTCACATCTGCGCGGTCACCTACTGCCGATAACATACGGTTCTGCAGCTTCCCAGCCAAGCTGCCAAGATTCACCTCCTCGCTGTCAGGCAGAGGAACAGGAATCAATGAAAGTTGTAATCCCTCCTCATAACACAGATCTTGCCATTGGCAAAACGACTCTGTTTCAGGGTAGAAAAGGAATAGGCGTCCATTTCCTTTAAGATACTTGTGACCATAAGCATATAGTTGGTAGAGATCAGCTTGGGAAATGCCAAAGCGGCTATTAGGCGCTTCTTGGTCTAGCTGCTTCCACTTAGCATCGCCGATGCAAAGAGAGCCCTTAAAACAAAACTGAAAGTCAGGCCTTAACCGGAAGCTCTCAGGGTTATTGATAAGATAATATTTAGAAGGCTGAAGATCCAACGAGCCAACAACTTTTACCTCGCGGAGCAGCCCCCCTACATATTCTTCAAAAAGCCTTTGCATGGGGAAAAGAAGTGACGGCGCTTCCGTTTCACCTTCTCGATCAAACGGCGACAGTCCCTTCAAAAGCCACTTGGCCCACGTGAGTGCGGGCCGATAGTGCTGCATCGTCCGGTCCAAACGCAGCCTACGAAAATCTGCATCAACATTGCGAGAGGCAGGCACTTCCTTAAAGGCAAATAGCAACTCTTGAGCGAGCCGTTGCGAGTCCATCTGAATCGATTTTCTGCGAACATGCTCAATGGCTTTTTTGAGCAGGCGATTGGCCGGACGATCCTCGATAAACTCGTCGGCAACCGTATAGACACGATGATGCATGCCGAGATTGAGCCGTAAATTCTGAGCGACCAGCAAGCGCCCCTTGAAGCATTGACGATTTTCCTCGCACTCCACATAGTCACGCCGGAGACCACGTTTTACGACATGCAGCGCATGATCGAGGAAGATGCGCATGAAGATTTCGTACATCGACATCCGCTCGGGAGCAAAGGCATGACTGGAAAACACCTTGAAATTGGCCGCCTGAGTGAGTCGCAGCATATTCAGGAGTAGCTGCCGGCCCTGCGCACGGTTTGTGGCGGTCTTGGGCAGAACCTCAATGCTGACACCACCCACCGACAGCACACCCACCCAGTTCGCCACCTTGAACGCCTTGCGCCCGCCTTCCCGCGCTGGCTCCAGAAACGGTCCGGACATTTGCTCCTCTGCCTCCGGCTGAAGCCCATCGTAAAAGGCCACCTCGAGGGCGTCAAACGCCGTCTCTCCCAAGCTTGCGCAGTCCAAGGATGTATCCACACCACCTCGGACCAAATATCCGTACTCTTGCAACGCCAGCATGGTGACTATTCCTCGTCTCCTGCTTTCTGCTCAGCCTCAAGAGACGCATAAATGCCGATGTACGCCTGCGGCTTTCGGAACACACCAGGATTCAGTTCATACCGAACGCCGTCCTTCTCAATCTTGTGCACGAACTGGAGGTCTTCCGGCTTCTGCTCGTCTGCCAGCACCTTCAGTATCCTTTCCCAGTCGTCGAAAAAGTATTCCTGCAGCAGTGGAATTATTTTGTTCTCGAAACGATCTGCGAGATCATCTAGGGACTTAACACCCATCAGGTAGGCATGGCCGATAGTATGATCGCGGTCGTAGAGGATTTCGATCCTGTGATTCATGCCCGCAAGCATTGCGCGCAGATTGATGCCGCCCACATTATCTGACAGCAACGATGGGTCGGGCATGATTTCCCGGAAGGTGAAACGGCGGCGAAGCGCGGTGTCCAGCATAGCAATAGAGCGATCGGCCGTGTTCATAGTGCCTATGATATAAAGATTAGAAGGCACACCGAAATCTTCTCTTGAATAGGGAAGCCGCACCTTGATTTCTTCCTCCGCCCCCAGCCGTTTGTCGTCTTCAATCAATGTGATCAGCTCGCCAAATACCTTGCTGATGTTCGCACGATTGATCTCATCAATGATCAATACATAGGGAGTATTGGCGTCCACATTCCCGGCAATCCTGATCAGCCGTTCTAATAAGTCAAAATTAATCCTTCCGTAATCAAAGCTATAGATCGTTCTCCGGGCCAACTGTTTACCGACCAAGTTATGTGCATCGAGATCGAGATCGGTGTGCAACCAGTTCACTCGACGGATATGGTGGTAGTGTCCAAGTTCTGGATTGTCAGAGTATTCGTATGGGCCGATCACCTCGCCGATCGCTTTGATGCGAGGCAGACCATCGCCAACGATGACGATATCACCTTCCTGCATGTAATCCTTGAAATACCAAACAGCCTCTATTTCGTATTTTGACTCCGGATCGTAGCCATGATCTGCCCAGATTTTCCGTATTTCCTCTAAACCTTTCTGTTTTTGGCTTGAAATGGTGTCGTACTTCGAGTAATCGATATCGCCTCCCCATCCCAGGGCGATTATGTCGTTCTCCAGGCAATATTCATCAACATCCGGGTCCTGCCGTCCTCCGTTGGACATCTTGAAGTACTTACGATCCTTCAGATCCTTGTCATACCGGAGCTGTGAAAACTCTCGCCCCGAGCGCGATGCTGCAGTACAGATACGCTTGAAGATGCCATCTTCAACTGCGTAACGAAGGTTTCCACTTTCAGAATCGCTCATGAGCGGACGGATGCCCTCGACAAAGTCCTCGTAGCTGAATGATTGATGGAAAGTCACGAAGCGAATCCGGCCCAGTTCGTAAAGTTCGTCGTAGCGCTTTTTTACCTCATTACGATCCACTGACGCATTCCCGTCACAAATTTCCACCGCCAGTTTCCTGGTGGCATAGGTCTTCCCTGTTCCCGGAGGGCCGTAGAGAATTTGATTTTTCGGCTGCGTAGTCTTCTGGCTCATGTCCCCCTCCAAATGGGCTAAACCGGTTGTTTCAGTGGAACTATAATCGTGACGATTTTCCCACTGCGGGTTATACCCCTATAGTGCTGTAAATTGAATTGGCCACCGTGGCCTCCTCACCGTAGGATTGATGTTGCAAACCATTAACCAACCGAGAGGAGAACACACGATGACCGACTATCAGATTACGGTAAACGACACCCTGTTGTCCAATCTGCTGAGTGGTGACAGGCAGGGTCTGGGGGAACTGGATGAAGAACAACTGGGCGCTGGTCGTTACGAACGCAGTGAACAGCGCACCGGCCAGGAGTCCCCACATGAGACGAGGAGAAAAGCGGAACCAATAAACCTGTACGCTAAAGATGCTCTCGAAGCTTTCTCAATGGCCTGTAAGATGAAAAACGGCCATTCATGCTTCATGGTCTAAACCAGCCTAAAAATGCAGCCAGAGGCGGATTCTAAGGCCTTCCAGAAGGAAATGGGTAGGCTGTTGGCCAGAGGATGCGATTCCGGCAGCGGAGCCGCCTGCTACGAGCTGGCCATCCGCAAGGCCACGCCTCCCAATCCGGAGTCTCTCTTCTCCGAGGAAGAAGTGAAAAAACGTCAGGCCCAGTTCAGAAAAAACCTTTCAACCGGGCAGCCGCACTTCTTCCTCAAAAAAGCCTGTGGCTACGGCGTCGCCTCCGCATGTGTCGATCTGTCCAGGATCGCCACCGACAAGAAGCTCAAAAAGGCATGGGCGGAAAAAGCCTGTCAGATCGAGTCGA
>RFGF01000083.1 GCA_003695915.1 Nitrospirota bacterium | reverse complement strand
TCTATCGTCTCACCGGCAGCCAGCTTCTCTAAAATGAGTTCCACCGTGATCCGGGTTCCGGCGATCACCGGTTTCCCCATCATCACCGAAGGGTTCGAGGCAATCCATTCTCTCCACGTTTTCATCGCTTGCCTCCTTGTTCACTGGAAAGATAGCCGCCTAACGACCTGCTCTACATAATAAACCCAAACGATCACGCCGCACTCCCCACTGATAATACAGTCATATCTTCCACTGGTCGCCTGCGGTCTGGAGGAACGACCAAACTCACCTGACGCTATAGAGCGCCAGCGGAATAGCGGTCAGGTGCAGCGCCTTGTTAGGTGCAGCTTCTGGTAATGCATGTGCAATCCGATCACGCTCAGATCAACGCATACCAAGACCTCGGTCCGTCTGTGCTTTCTTGGACGGACGAAACCTCAAAGCGTGTCATTCGCAGCATTCGTTTTCCTTCAGTTCCTCACGAAGCCGTGTCAGGCTAACGCGCCAGCGGTGAGTCACTGGAGTCACCGTGTCGGATCCGATGCTGTGCTCCACTACTTCCCAAACCGTCACCTCAAGCACTAAATCGGGTGTCTCCGCTTCGTCCTGCAACGCCTCGCACAGTGATTCAGAAACAGGAATATAAACATCCGTGTAGGTTTCGGTGCGCCGTCGGCCGTTATTGCCGCGGCTCGAATCGTGATGCCACACGGGTTGTTCATCCGTACGGCTGACAACCGAGACGGTCCCATCACTTTGGCCAAGCCTGACGCGCACCCGTTTGAGCACTTCGCTTGCGTGCGCCTCGGTGCTATAAGCAAACACGCTAACCACTACATAGCAGTCCCCATTGTCGTCTTTCTCGATACCACCAAGCTCGGGAGCCCGGGAGAAGTAAGGCGTTTGTCTGCGCCTCCGAACGAAATGCACGATGATATCCTCCGCAAGTATCCGACCGACCTCTTGGCCAACGGTTTGCCCTATCTGGTTTATGCCCATTTGAAGCGTAGCCTCTACAGCGGGTGATCGGTCTTCCCTCGCAGTAGCGATGGCAGAAATCACGCGTTGAAAATACCGAGAGGCTAGCTTTGCCTCAGCTAGAATGTGGGTGAGATGTTCTCTGTCGCGGTCGGGAAGAGGCCGCGCAATGCTGACATCGGGATCGCCAGAGCAGCCGTCGGTGGCATTGGACTGCTTGTCATGTTCGTCAGGTTCAGAAGGAATTAGCACTATAGCCTGGTTGTCGCGGGCGTTGCGGTCGTATAGATGAGCCCATAACTCGATTAGGCTAGGCCCTTGAGCCGGCACATCGATCTGTACATCGGATTTATAACGATCGCCCGGGTTTATAGCAGGGATCGAGCAAGAAGATTCAGCCGTAATGGCTTGCGCTGAAATGTCGAATACCCTGGCACTCAGCACGCCCGGGTTGGATCTCTCAGTACCGCGATTATGTAGCGTGAAAGCAACACGTACTTGATGACGGGACTCGCGGGTCCATCGCACCTGCTCGATTCTTACATCCCCTCTTATGGAAGATTGTTGGTGTTGGTCTCCCTGACCCTCCTCACCGCAACTTTCCTCGTCTGGACTCCTGGGAATGCGCGTCGGCTCGCCCGCGTCGTCGAACTCGATGCCAAGGTGATCTGGGATACCTTGTGTGTCAAAGTCGGTAATCGTTGCAACTTTCTCGGGAACTTGTTGCCGGAGGAATTCCTCGATCCGCTGCTTGTTGCTCTCGATGATTCGGTCGCCATCGTCGCCCAGCGTACCAGTACCACTCTTCCAAGATGGATCACTCTGGCTTATCAGGTCGTCAATGAGCCCGCTTCGACGTATGTCATTAAACAATTGCCTTGACCGACGGCGCCGGGCTGCTGATCGAATTGGAGGGTCACAAAAGAGTAGGAGGTAATTGATAGACGAGCGGATCATTCCCTCCGTCTTATTGCGGTCGCTGGCCAGCGAATCGGGGTCATTGCCCATCACCGTCGGAGTGGCGTGGCCGATAATCTCGCCGAAGCCCGCGTGTGGGTATATGTCCTCCAGGTAATGCAACAACTGGCCGAGTCGGACGAGTCTCCTGCGAGGATCACGTTCACGCCTGACACGTTGTTCAAGATCCGCAAGCCGACGTCGCTTAGCCTCGATTGGACCAATCGCATGCCACTTCCGATTATTCCCGCTGTTAAAGCCTGCGACCATCGTCTCATTCGTATCCTGACCCCAGTCGCCACTGGCGATTAGGTGACTTTCGCCTGCGTCATAGCAGCAGGTGTGCAAAGCCAACGCGTACTTGAGATAGTAGTGGGAATCCTTTTCCATTTCTTGACTCCTCGATTGTCAAGCGATTATTCGCCTAACGGCCCGCGGCTGAGCTGAGGCCCGGCGGGCCTTCGGTTCCAGCCGCGTGTTCGCCCGCCGCAGGCGACGGACCACGCGGCGTTCAGGCGCGGACCGTTTCTCCCGGTCGCTCAACAATTTAGTTAGCTAGTTCCTCTCCTAAAAAATTCTCCAAGCATTGCACCATCATTCTCTATTTTCCCCGCTTACGTCGGAGGAAACGACAAAATTCGCTCGCGGCCTGCACAGATTTGATCCGGGGCTTCCAGGATTAGGGCACTTTGTTTGTGGACAGATGGCAAAGATATCGGGGTTACAATGCCTCGTAGGCTGGCACGAAAATTCGACATAATTCGCTCGAAGCTGCAAACCGCACAAAACTCGCGAAATACCCCCCGTTGAGACACTGCAGGGCGATTTCTCTTGAATCACAGCTAGGGCAGCGAGCGAATAGAGTTTCCATAGGTTACCTCCATATCCAATATAGTGGATAAAGCCAAAGACAGAGGAAGATGCATAGTTGAACCGCTGCGAGATAGAAGTCAGACATACTCTGCTGCGTACGGAAAAAAGATACACCACTTGTGAAGAGCACGAGAAAGATACAGGCGACGACAATTACAATAATTGTGAGGATGGGTCGATAATTAGGCAGAAAGACGCCGAGTAACGCGTACGCGAGATACATGAGGCTCGTGGGAAATCCTAGCTCCGCTAGAGAGATACAAAGCACCCGTGAGAATGCATAGAGTGGTAACCCCGTGATAAATGCAATGGCTAAGGCCATGTAGATGAACTGCTCCTGCAACATATCTGTTGGAATTAGATGACGGAGCCTGCTAACAAGGATACCAAGTGACCCTGCACCACTTGCTCCGATTGAGACACCTGCAAAGATACGCCAACGCCGAACCTCTGCAGGATTCGCTGGGTACAGACTGAGGCGAAATAGTTGTCGATTGTGGTTCGTTCTGCGAGCTGACATTTCGTATTCGATCTGCTTCCGCGGCCTAACGGCCTGAGGCAGCGCTGAGCTCCGTATGGCCTTCGGCTCCGACAGCATGTTCGCCCACTACAGGCACAGTTCACTCGGCGCTCAGGCGCGGGCCGTTCCTCCCAACCGCTCCGCATAAACCAGCCCCGATCACACGGCAGCCCTCGCTGACATAACCGTCATCTCCTCCATTAGTCGCCTATGGTCCGGAAGAACATTCCTTTGTATGTTTACTTGCTTTTTGAATCATGTGAGAGTTCACTATTTTAAAAACCAAGAAATCGGCCAATGTCATTTTGCTATAGGATGATGTTGAATGACGTAATTGGATGATTGGCATTATCTCGGATCGAGCTTCTCCACGCGTGGACATTCCTCCAACGACTGCATACCGAACAAGCCATGTCCATCTTCGTGGTGGTCTAAATTTGTGCGTGTCGCCGTTATCCGTCCGGACCGCTCATGGTAACGCTGGGAGCCGGATAGGGCCGGCCCCTTGCTCAAGCAGCTGCTCATACGACACACCCCCAAAACGTTCACCGGGCCCAATCGGCACACGAATGTCTTCCCGTATTGCGGGATCTTTCGCTTTCAGAACAATGATCACCTGTCCGTCCGTAATTTCCAGCCTAGCGTCAGGCAAGACATCGACCTCTTCGAACCGGACATCACCCATACTGTCTCCAAACCCGATCGTCACTCCCGTGGGACGTATGACTGCCGGTGGATCTTCGGCTCTCGCGCGATAGGTCCACTGCGAGGGCAGCGGGCCCCTTTGTATGGCGGTGAACGGGAGAAGCACTGGCCCCGCACCAGCGATGGGGATATCCCCCGGTGGGGTCCCACAGTTCACAGGACCGCCAGGAGGTGGACCCGCAGGGACGCAGCCGCGATTCGCTTGACCCATCGGCTGCACCTGGACGCTCGGGATATTGTTGACAGCTGTCATAAAATAACTGAAACTCCCATTGGTGGCGCCTACGGCCACATTATCTACACGGCAATTAAACTGGACCTGTCCGGCTCCCCTCGGGAAGCGTACGACCCTTGGACAGGTCATGTGAATCACGATCCGTTTGTTGGGCTGGATGCGCGGGAGCGTGATCACATGATCTTCCACCTCGCCAGCATCGAAGCTGCCGGTGCCGTCCCAATCACCACTCGTTACAGGCTCGTTGGACAGGAGGATGCGCATCCAAGCCCCATCAGGCAGACGGTTGCCGAACCCATAAAAGAACGGCGGGAGCGCTACCTGAGTGGTGGTCCCGGCGGCCACCTGGACGGGAAAATTTTTCACGACCCATTCCGGCAATCCCGGGCCGGCCAGCCCGCCCCAGCGTCCGTCCAAGTTGAGATCGATGAGCGCATTCACAAAGTACGTGCCACCACGGCTTCCTGGCGGTCCCACCACATTGACGGTCATCCCCGCGGGCGGAGGAATGGAGGTCAACACCACGACAAAATCCACAATGCCGTCATCTGCATCGGTATTTGAGGGGTTGAGGTTGGGCTGGCCGTCGGGATCCGCGGGATCGTTGGCGTCGGCTTCTGCACTGGCACTTGGCCCCAGAGTGGCTTGGCGTAGGTCTTCGGTCATGGCTCCTCCGCTGGCCGCCAGAGTCGGGAAGCTCCCTCTCTGAGCAAACGGGGCGGGATATCCGGTCGATCCGCCATCCGGGGCATCGCCATAATCCCCGCTAGTCGCACAAGCACTCATCACCAGAAAGATGACCAATAACGCCCATAATTGAGGCCTGCCTTGATGCAGTTGATGCATTTCCTTTTCCTCCTTTTATTAGGCTGGATCACTGAGAAGCTGACCACAAATCAACGTCGGTCAGCTTTTCGCCCTGCTCACGATTGCTCTCGTGCCTGCTACGAATGCGTGAAATACTTACAGACAAGCAAATTCTATGCGCCTTCACCGGGAACAAGCTCTATTTGGCTTTTTTGATTCGAAGCTCTAGAACGATAAAAGAAAGCGGGTGAGAGATCTTCACTGATCGCTCGCATAGGTCGCTATGAACATTCCCTATTGATATCTGAATCAATACAGCGGCGTATCGCATGAGATACGGTAAGTCGTTGTACGTTTTATTGGTCACAACTGACGACCCGACACATCAACACGAAGCGCTACGCCGATACACCCGCGTGCCACCTATCTGCCGGACACTCCAGGATCATCAAGAGAGTGAACCTCTTCTGCAGAGGCTCCCCCATACTCGTTTTTTTCCAAACGCTGACCCACACGGACCCTTACAGCACGCACACGGCTGTCCTTGCCCGGCCCGATAGTGGGTGTAAGCGATGGCGATACGATCACGGTGCTCTAAGCCGACCGGACAACTGTTCGCGTCCTATTGGCGGAAATCGATACACCCGAGAAACGTCAGCCCTATGGCCAGCGAGCCAAGCAAGCCTTAGCCCGTTTGGTCTATCGGAAACAGGTCCGGATCGAACCTGTGGATCGAGACCGGTATGGCTGGATCGTGGGGCAGGTGTATGTGGGCGACCAGTGGATCAATCAGATCATGGTCTGCCAGAGGCAGGCGTGGGTGTATCGCCGCTATGCGACCAGCCGTGCGCTCGTTGCCTGCGAAGATGAGGCGAGAGCTGCCAAGCGCGGGCTGTGGGCGCTCTCCGAAGCCCAGCGGCAGCCGCCATGGGAGTGGCGAAGAGAAAAGAAGCGAGATGCTCCTGCTTTGGAATCGTCCGAAGTAGATCGGTCAGCGGCTATCGATTGTACGCGCCGCTGGACCTGTCGGATGTTTCGCTCCTGCGAGGAGGCGCAAGCGCTATTTCATCAGTGCGGGCAAAGAAGTTTGGATGGCGACCGCAACGGAATCCCCTGCGAGCGGCTGTGCCGGAATTCTTAACTCCTGGACCTGCAAAGTCCGAACGTATACCTCTAGATCCCGTGATGTGGAAGAGAGGATGTCGTTTCAAAAGACGTCAACAGGGCATGACAACAACCGTTATCGTTCCTTGAAACACCCTCTGTTCCAGACAGAAATATGGCTACCTCGGCGTCACACTTCTTTTATGAAGCCTCGACTTTCTAAGATAGAGCAAAGATCTTTGCTAGAACGAATCCGGGACCTACCCAACACTCAACCTGGCCGTCAAGCGCCGCAGCGAAAGTCGCAAGTTTTCTTGGAAGAGCCGAGATACGGGAATGTGTTCTATTGAATCCGTGAATGGCTTGCACCCGAAATGTGAGGATGTTTTCTTGACTCGTCTCACACTAAGACATAAGATTTCATTCTCGCTAGAAGAAGTAATATTCGACTAGAGAGGAGCCAACAATGAGCGAGGGGGCTCGTGGCGGTATCTTTCTCGTTCCTTGAGTCGCTGCCTTCCATCGTGTACGGGCGGAAAGTAACGAGTGGGACACTGTCAACCGGAACGTCATGGATCTCTACTGCGCCGGCAAGGATGAGGGCGCGATGGTACTCGCTCAGAAGACCCTACAGGTTGCTAAGGAAATGATCGGCCCCGATCGCCCCGCTAGGCCACGCGCCTGAATAATTTGGCGGCCTTGAATTCGTGCGACAACGTGAAACACTGAGGCTTAACCGCTAGAGAAGCACAGGGCATGAATGAAGGCTATGATAATGATCATGCGGCGAACACCCGGCTGCAGCAGACCATCTGCTGCATGGCCCGTGGCTGAATTGAAGCGTTTCTTTCGACCACAGGCGAAAAAAAGGAACCCGATGCTGGATTGGCCTGAGGGGGCTGTTGACGAGAGGGTAAGGGACTGGCGAATGGTCGGGAGGAACTACCTGCGTCTGGGCGCCGCGTGATCAGCCGCCTGCGGCGGGCGCCCATGCGGCCCTTCCTGGTCGTTGCACGCAGACCGGCGGAGCCCAAGGGCCTGTGGCCCTCAGCGCAGCCGCGGTCCGTTTGGCGAATGGAGGTCATGGGAAAGGACCGACCGAGGTGACTTGTGACCGTCGAGTGCCTCGCGATCCAATTGGCTTCATTCAGCACTGTCTCCGAGGCGGACGTGTCCTGTGGACCTATCACGTGAACATGCGTCTTGCAGATCGCTTCATTTCACGGGAGTCCATCCTCAGCGCCGTAGAGACTCTTGAGCTCGTGGAAGCCTATCCGGATGACAGGTACCTTCCGAGCTATCTCGTCCTCGGTAGAGCCGGCTCTGATGCCTTTCATGTCCTTTTTGCAACGGATGTGGTAGGCGATAATGTCCCGTGTCGTTACAGCATACCGTCCACACACAGGCGAATGGGATGACGACTTGAAAACCAGGAGGTCCAAGCCATGAGATGCACCGTATGTGGTGGAGAGCTCGTTAGGAAAACGACAGATCTCCCCTTTAAAGTCAGCGACACGAGTATCGTGATTCTCAAAGGGCTTCCGGTGCTTCAGTGCACCACGTGTCCCGAGTACTTAATGGAAGACGCGGTTCTTCGCCGAGTGGATGAGATTTTAGCGAAGGTGCAAGGTGGGACAGAGCTTGAAATTGTTCGGTATGCGGCGTAATCGTCTGGCTATTCCTCGACGAACACGCCGCTGAGCAGCAACCTGTTCCGCCCGAGCTAGGAGGCAAAATGAAGATCCATGCACTTCCGCACACCCCTGCGTAGTCTCCCAAGAAGCGTTCCCCACCACTAAGCCGTGCTCCGCCAACGTGCCGCACAGAGCCTGACAGGAAGCGCGCAGCCGCTCGGCGCTCAACAGGTTGCCAACTGGCAGCATCATTTGAGCATCTCACCTAGCAGGGAACACCCTCCCTCACAGAACTAGAACTCACCTGCAAATAGGCCGGCGCCGCGATGGCCTTCGCCTTTGGGTGGCCATGCCGAACCTGCACGAAGGAGTTTCTTAAGATTAACGTCTCTTAGGATCGGTGTCTTCAATTTTGATAGACGGATATGAAGATCGCATGGCCGCAAGGAGCACCTTTGCGGCATAAGATT
>RFGF01000082.1 GCA_003695915.1 Nitrospirota bacterium | reverse complement strand
GGTAATTAGGGCGAAACGTAACCAAAATAGATCTTCAAGAATCGTTTGAACAGATTCTCCGTTCGGTGATTAAAGCGATATTCGATTTCTTTTAAGTACATCGGAAAATGATATTTCGAGACGCCCCGATAGTGATACAGGATATGTTTGGCATAACTCCAAAAACCTTCAATGCCGTTAATATGATTTTTGACGTGATTGCGATTCACGAATGCCTTTGAGTGGTTGATCGTATGATGTTTCCCATACCGTTTCAAGGACTGATATCCCCGAAAGGCATCGGGGTAATAGACCGAGCCCTTCCGTGTCTTGGCTTGGATATGGCGCATCAATTCATCGGCACTGACCGACTCCACGACTTTGGTGTAGACGCGGTTTTCCCGCTCCAGGAGCCCGAATACGACACGTTTGCCGGCGGCGGCTCGACCTCGTTTGCCCTTCCGCTTGCCGCCAAAGTCTGCTTCGTCCAGTTCGATCTCGCCTTTGAGTTTGCCCCCTTCCAGCTCGGCCAAATGGAACAAGGCTTCCCGCAATCGTTGGTACACCCGCGTGACGACTTTGACATCGACGCCCAGGTCTTGGGCCAATCGATAGGCCGGTTGCAATTGATAGAACCCTTGCAGAATCGCAATCTCGCGACGCAACCGACTCAGACTTTTGCTCTTGCCACAGAGTTGGCATTTCACATATCCGCGACTCGTGTGCAGGACCTTAAAGGAGCCACAGAAAATACACTTGCGCCCACGCAAAAAGTTGGCCGCACAACTAAAAACTGTGTTTCGTCCTGTAACCATGCGCCTGTTCTAGCACACATTGGTTACGAAACGCCCTAATTACCATAATTATCCGCACTTATACTGAATAACCAAAGAGAGTTACAGCGGGTTATGGGAAATTTCGCTTTGATTTTTTCTCTCTACTGGACTAAATTTCCACCGTTTATAGAAGAAAGATAAAAAATAATGTTCCTCCCGACCGCAGGCGGAAAAACGATGAAGCATGCGACTTTTTTCTGTCAGTGGGGGGTTGAGATGGGATGAAGGATATTGGCGAGCGGTCGAGAGGAACGGCCCGCGCCTGAGTGCAGCGTGATACGCCGCCTGCGGCGGCCGAACACGCTGCTGGAGCCGAAGGCCCGGCGGGTCTCAGCGCTCGGCCGCGGGCCGTTGGGCTGCTTCGCCAAAAGAACGACAGGGCTAGTAATGGAATCGGACCTCATTGTGCCAATTTATGTTGATACAAATGCTCTCCTCGACCTGCTGGCATCTATTGAGGGTGGCTTCAGCATTGTGGAGAAAGTAACAACTCGGAGGATAACCAGCACTGGTTCTGAGAAGGCAGCCTCAGGGGAAGCGAGTGCAGAGTTCGGGGTTCCAAATGTGCTTAACTTACTCAAGGTGAAACTTGGTGGTTCTCTGAGTTCAAAGAAACAGCAAGAGACTGGGGAGAAAAAAGAAGCCGAGCGGTACCATACTTACGGATCTCTGTTGTTTCGCCTTCATTCTTTTCTTGATGATAAGAGACTCATAAAGCGGCCATACGAAAGCACTGAAGTTTGGGGAACAATAGTGCCATCGGATTTTGTTGAGATTCACGGCCTATTCCGACCGAACCCGATAGTGGACTCGCTGCAACGCATTGATCGCCTTCTTGAACTTTTCGAAGTACTTTCGGGTTTTATGCTCAAGGTTTCCAGCCAAACGCCAGGGAAGAAAGGCCCGCAAGATGAAAAAAAGCAAATGAAACTGTTCCGTCAGTTTCTTCAGGGTATTTTGGCGGATATTGAGGCAAAAAACACTCGAGTTTTTGTGATTGATGCGGCTGAGCCAAATCGGTTTCAAATTGTGGTTCTTTTGTTCGCAGACTATCTCCGTGACCGGACAATGGCTGAGATTGCTTACAAGGAATATCGCTTGCTTGGTAAGGTCGTGCGCAAGATAGAGAAAGGTTCTGACGAAACCGTTGACCTTTTGCGAGGCACGGCATTGGGTGGTGTGGGAAGAGAAACTCTAGAACAGCTATGGAATGCGCTTAACCAATTGGAGCAGATGAACCTTCCTCAAGTCAGGTCTGAGGTCAGTGGGCCAGCTCTGGAGATAGTTCCTATCGCAGTTTATATTTGAGGGCACCTTGATTACAAACAGTTTAGCAGCCCAACACGCGGCTGGAGCCGAAGGCCCTGCGGGCCTCAGCTCAGCCGCGGGCCGTTAGATGCCCATTCCCAAGGATGTGAAGATGGTGACGAGAAGGAAGAGCGTCGAGGCGCTCATCAAGAAGTGCAAGGAAGCAATGGTCGATCTGAAGAGGGACTACGAAGCATCCCTACAAGCCAAAGAAGTGTCCGAGGAACTTAAGGTCGACATCAAGAACGTCCTCGAAAACCTCCGGTCCTGCTTGGACTACGTCGCGCGGGACGTCCACGAGAAGTACGTTGACGGAGACCCCGGCAGGCTATATTTCCCGATACGGAGCTCGGTCAAGGACTTCGAGCAGGCGATGGCCAAGAACTATGGCGGAGTTAAGACCACCGCCCCCGGCATCTACGCAGTATTCGAAAAGGTTCAGCCGTTCAACGACCCCTGGCTCGGCACGTTCAACCGCCTCAATAACGACAACAAGCATGAGAACCTGGTCGAACAGACGCGGACCGAAACACGACGGGTGACGGTCTCGTCGAAAGGTGGCGGAGGGTCGGTTTCGTGGGGCTCCGGCGTGACCTTTGGATCTGGCGTTTCCGTCATGGGAGTCCCAATCGATCCCCGCACGCAGATGCCCGTGCCAAATTCAATCGTGGAGACGCGTGTGGAGATCTGGGTTGACTTCAAGTTCGCCGAAAACAACGAGTCAGTTATCCCCTTCTTAGAGCGGTCAATCGGCCGCGTTGAGCAGTTGTGTGACGACATCTACAAGGAGCTATAGCGGGAACGGGGCATCTAACAAGGCGTTCCACCCGACCGCTCGGCTTCGCCTCGTGGCGGGTGAACTTCACCGTTCCTCCCGACCGCAGGCGGAAAAGTGATGGCGCATGCGATTTTTTCCTGTCAGTGGGGGTGAGATGTGATGAAGGACATGGGCGAGCGGTCAGGAGGAACGGCCCGCGCCTGAACGCCGCGTGATCCGCCGCCTGCGGCGGGCGAACACGCGGCTGGAACCGAAGGCCCTGCGGGCCTCAGCTCAGCCGCGGGCCGTTAGGCAATAATAAAGGAGGACTACCATGAAGAACCTGATCACCTTTTCGATGGTTATTATTTCATTAGTGCTTGGTACAAATGCTTATGCGGGATGCACATCAAACACTATCGGGGGAACAACATTTTTCAATTGTGATGATGGTACCAGTGGTACAGCAAACAATATCGGTGGAACAACGTTTTATAACTTTAGCAATGGCACAAGTGGAACTTCAAACAACATAGGTGGGACTACATTCCACAATTTCAGCGATGGTACTAGCGGAACATCCAACAGAATAGGTGGAACCACTTTCCACAACTTTAGCGATGGAACAAGTGGTAGATCGAATAGGATTGGTGGCACCACATTCCATAATTTTAATGACGGCACGAGCGGTACTTCGAATAGCATTGGTGGAACCACGTTTTACAATTTCAATGATTAACATGCATGCATAACAACCGCTTGCACCCGGCACGCTTCGGTCCGCGTGCGGGTGAAGCGGACCGTTCCTCCCGACCGCAGGCTGAAAAATAATGAAACATGCAAGTTTTCCTGTCAGTGGGGATGAGATGGGATGCAGGACATTGGCGAGCGGTCGGGAGGAACGGCCCGCGCCTGAGCGCCGCGTGATCCGCCGCCTGCGGCGGGCGAACACGCGCCCCTGAATGTGCGTGGCACCTGTCTGCCGTGCTCGGCACAGGCAAGCGCAGACAGGTGGAGCCGAAGGCCCTGCGGGCCTCAGCTCAGCTGCGAATGGGTGGCTGATATGAGGATTAAGAACACATTAATTGGAATACTGCGTGATCCAGAATTGATGCAATATATTTTCACGGGTCTAGGCTATTTCATGCTTGCAGGAGCCATATTAAGGCTATCGTTAACAGCGGCTGACAAGCTTAGCATTGTTGGTAAAGTGATTTTTGTTGCATTTTCTCCGTGCCCACTGGCACTCGCCACAAGCTTTTGGCTGCTTCATGTCATTAGACCAATTGTAAGGATCACATGGCCTCATTTCGGTGTTCCATGTATTGATGAAGGCGTTGATACGTTGCCATATCGAGAATTGGTAAAGCGTATTGATATCTTAGTATTTGTGTTTTTAGGGACAATATCTACATTTTGGGGGTGGAATATTTTGAAATTGTTAGTTTCCCGATAGAATCAGCTAACAAGCGGATTAACGCGGCCGGGCAACTTCGCTGCGCTTTGTTGTCAACCGGTTATGCGAAGCGTTGAACTCGCCAAGCGTTTCCTCGAGGGCTGATTAGCGTTTTGGGGCAAATTGTCTAAGCCGATGGTCATGTGAACCTCAGCTCAGCTGCGGGCCGTTAGCCATCAATAAAATAACGAGGAGCGATCACGATGAAAGTAACCATAGTGATTGAAAAAGACAAAAATGGATATTTCGCATTCTGTCCTGAGTTAAAAGGCTGCCATACCAAGGTGATACCTTGGAAGAGGTTCTTGAAAATATCAAAGAAGCTATAGAGCTGTATCTTGAAACTTTATCTCCAGAGGAAAAAGAATACTGTCTATCCCAAGAAATCCTGACAACCTCATATAGAGGTTAACGTTGCCTAAATTACCAAGACTGACACCTGAAGAAGCTGAAAAGATGCTTCTGAAAGCGGGTTTTGAACATATAAGAAGTAAGGAAGCCACAGAATATACCAAAAGGACAAAGAAAGATTTGTGCTTCCGTTTCATAAAGGAGAAATACTACATCCAAAAATTATCAAAGCACTTATGGAAGCGACAGAAAAATAAGGGCGTTTCCGACTGTAGTGTGGGAAAACAGTCGGCACGACGACCCACAGGCAATTGGCCACCGTGCGGCGGCGGATGGGGTCGCTTGCTATGCTCCGTCGCTTCGGCTCGACCGCACGAGGCTCGCGTGTGCTGGCCTGCGAAACTTGCTGGCTTCGGCGCTCTGCGTGAAGCCAGCTTTGGACAGACCTCGGCCTGCACTGCGCGCACCGCATCCGCTCACCACGTTGCGGTGGCCCTCGCCTCCGCGAGTCGGACGCAACCCCGCCCTCTCCCCAACTTGACCCACACAATTTCCTGATGAGCCAAAATAATTTGGCTAACAAAGCGCTCCACCTGACCGCTATTCCGCTGGCCTGCCTGTGCGTTGCACGCAGACAGGCGCTCCATACCGGCAGGTAAGCTTGGTCGTTAGCGGGATGCGCGTGGAGGGTCTAAACGGAACATGGTTTCCTTGTAAAATCAGCGTTTAAGGACGGTTCCCGAAAGGGGGTAACGGCAGAGTCGGAGGAGGACGTCGAAGAAAATGCCAAGAAGTTTATCAAGAACTATGTCCAAAAGGAAGGTGAATAGTTCACCGACGAAGTTTAGCCATCTGTAAATGAGCATACATAATTGGGTGGTAGGTTGATTAGGTGTATATTATGTTGCTTAGGCCATATTGCAGCCGATCTGTGAAAGAGGGGATCAATTTGATCCGAGGTGACCTTAGTTGTCTTTGGCGTTAACGGAAGGCAAGGAGGGAGGTTCCAAGAACTGAGCCCAACTCTATTTCGAGAAGGCGGATTTCGCTTCGATTTCTTCTCGCGCGAGGAGCCGAGAATGCATGTTCATGACCACTGTGAACGCCGTGAGGCGAAATTTTGGATGGGACCCAGATCGAATTGGCGCAGAATTATGGGTGAAGTGATAGGGGAGATCCGACAGGCTCAGAATTTGATTAAGGCGCATACCGATGACATCCAAAACGTTTGGCGAAAACACTTCGGAAGTTGAGGTGAGCAACATCTCTCGGCATGGATGCTGGATCTTGATCAAGAGCCGGGAGCTGTTTATTCCGTTCAAGGAATTTCCTTGGTTGAAAGGCGCGTCGGCTGGGGCCATCTTGAACGCACAGCTACCCAGCCCCCACCACCTTTATTGGCTCGACCTTGACGTTGATCTGGCAGTCGAGTCCATCGAGCATCCCGAGCGGTTTCCGTTTATTTCGAAGGTTGTGCCTAACAAGCCCATGGAGGGGACGCACTAAAAAGACGCGCCCTCATGGGCAGCGTTCCTCCCGACCGCAGGCGGAAAAATAATGAAACATGCAAGTTTTCCTGTCAGTGGGGATGAGATGGGATGCAGGACATTGGTGAGCGGTCGGGAGGGAGGAACGGCCCGCGCCTGAGCGCAGTGTGATCCGTCGCTTGCGACGGGCGCACACGCTGCCCTGTCTGTGCGTTCTGTGCTCGGAACAGGGGCACAGACAGGCGGGCTCGAAATCGCTGCAGCTTTTCACGCAGTCGGAAGCCGGTAACCGATCTTAAGACCTGCGTCTCATGGATCTCACGTCGGGCCTCTACCATCTGGTGCTTGCCCTCGAAAAACCACAGCGACTAGTTGTCGGCTCGCTCGGCCGGCACGATTTTCCGCCAGGTTGGTATGTGTATACAGGGAGCGCTCGTGGTTGTCTCATCCCCAGGCTGTCCCGTCATCTGCGGAAAGAAAAGAAACGTCACTGGCATATCGATGCGCTGACCCTCGTGGCGCACATGGAAGAGATCCTGGTGGATCTTTCCGGCACGAGCACGGAGTGTCAGCGGCATCAGGACGTCATGCAACTTCCCGGAGCTCATATCATTGTTCTAGGGTTCGGCTCGTCGGATTGCCGCTGCCTCGCGCATTTGGCCCATTTTGCACAACGACCTTCCTTTCGCTCTCAACCGTCGAGGCAGACGCTCTGTTCTCTTTGGACGCCAGACATCAAAACGCCGGCGCAGACGTTCGCAGTGGATCCCTCGCGGTCGCTATCCAAGCTCCTCTCATTCACTGAACAAAAAACGGCTTGGCTCCTTTCAGAGCGAAGCAACCGGAAAGTTCGGTGATTCGAGCAATTAGATAATAATAGCTTATACTCGATGCGTTTCAGGCAGTCCAGGAGCGAGCGCTCAAGTTTTCTTCGGCGGCATTCCCATGAGGCTGCCGCTGGACTCTTCGGAGAGTGACTGAAGGCTTCTCGGTGCATTGCGCCTTCTTTTTGGGCGCGCCAGAAAGGCATGGCTGATCGCCGCGCGACCGTACACCTACGCATTCTCTCTCGGCAACCTGATCTGGTCGATCCAGTGATCTACGACGCATGACGCCCCGATCTGGCCATGTCGGTCTTATTCGATGGATTCCATCCGAACCTGTGCCAATGAATGAAGCACGGCTTGCTCGGAGCGTTGGCCGTAGGGCTGGTGTTCTCGGGTGTATCGATTTAGCCGACCGCGATGAGAACCTCGTGCAGTCGGCTCGGAGAACGGTCATGCTTCTGCAACGGTTACCTGTGGCAGTTCAACCACAAATGTAGTGACCGGTAGTCAGCCCGGTGGAATATGCACAAAATGGAAAGAGCAGACGCGTTCACACTGAAGCAGTCTTGTCGGATGCCAGGGGTTGGCCGCTGGAGTTCTCTGTCGGACTGGCGCGGGTTTTCGGGGCCTCATATGAACAGTGCAGTCGCATCGTGGTGCATTCGGATGAATGGGCTGGTCGTCACCACGAAGTCATGATGAGTGAGAATAATAGTAGCCTGTCATCAACCGACGGGAAGGTTACTATCGGATACCGCACCGATGGCGATGTCACAGGGCGTCTATGTCGCCTGTCGAATCTCGAACCTAATCGAGCGACGTTCTATCGATTCCTTGCTCTGTTCCGCTTTCGTCATCACGAAACTCGGCCGTGATCGGACGTCATACGGCTGTGGCCCATCTGGGCGGTTGCGCGTTGCCGAGTGCCCGGCTAGGTTCATCTAGGGCTTGATATCTCTTGCCTACTTCGTTGAATATGGCACCAAATTTCAGATGCTCTTCCGATGGGCGATGGATGAATTGTCTGCACAAAAAGGGGACGTCTGATGAGCCATGAATCGGAACCGGCTAGGCCAATAGCCGGTGCAGATTGAGCAAATGGCCAAGTCGAACAGCCTTGCTTGGGCACTGTACCATCGATCCTGGAACTTGCGCGTTATGGAAAAAGTCTCGTATTGTCGATCGGGGCTTTACGAAACCCGATGAAAACCGGTCCAGCTGAAAAGCGGTGATCGAAAGGCTTGCACAGCTTTTCCGGCGAGCGATAGCTCTTCTCCTCGTGTCCGATACGGCTCGCGCAGATGGATTCATCGAGGCGGACTCTCGCGAGCGAACGTCTAAAGCGATGGTGCGGAATGTCTGTGTCAAGCGGAAAGAATCATGTTCTGGTCGATGAGCCTCTGGGCATCCCAAAAACCATTTTTTATCATGGACCATGCAACGAATAGGGCTCAATAATGATCGCCGACGAATCGTCCGGATATCGAGTCAGATTGATCGGGCGGGAGGAAGTGGCATACCGCACGATAGCCCTATATTTTGAACGCCCGTCAGGTTTTTCGTTCCTGGCCGGGCAGTTCATCGATCTGACGCTTCTCGACCTACCCGAACCGGATCCGGACGGACCGACTCGATCATTGACCTTGGCCAGTGCGCCATCGGAAGCCCACTTGATGGTAGCGACACGAGTGCGGGAAACCGTGTATAAACGGACGTTGGCGAGCATGCCTCTGCACACATTCGTGCAGATCGAAGGCCCCTTTGGCCATTTGACGTTACCCGAGAGTCAGGTGAGGCCGCTGATTTTTCTCGCCGGTGGCATTGGGATCACGCCGTTTCGCAGTATGCTGGTGGAAATGGCGACGTTACGACTTCCTTATCGTGTGGTGCTCTTTTACGTCAACCGTCGTCCCGAAGATGCGCCGTTTCTGGACGAACTCCGCCATCTGCAGCAGCAAATCCCCGGGTACACCTTTGTCGGCGTCATGACCCAACCGGACCGATCCAAGAGCTCTTGGACCGGAGAAACCGGTCATTTGGATTACGCCATGCTGAATAGGTATATCGAGGGGCTGGTAGCGCCCTTATATTATTTAGCCGGTCCTCCCGGTATGGTGAGAGGTGTGCAAACGATGCTTCTGAAGGCCGGCATTCGTCCTATGGATATTCGTGCCGAGGAGTTTGCTGGATACAACGCTCGTCGATAGTTGCCGGCTTTTCGGATCCCTCCACGAGAGTCGCTGCAAAATAACCGGAAGTGATCATGGACGAGTTGTCGGGTCGGGGATTTCGGTTCACAGGCTCTGGCCCTCGATAGCTGATCTTTGAAACGCATCTCGGCCCGGCTATACATACCGGCCCGGGCTATCAAGAATTCCGTTTCTCTTCCTGCTGCGTGTCTTCGTCCAGCGTGATTTATCGTGTCGCGGAGCCATTGTCCGTGGGTTCTCCCATTGAGTTTCCCTGCAAGAAGGTAGTCCGGATTCTCGATCGGCGATCCCGAAACAGGCAACTTGCACGCCTACGATTGCCTCGTGGAGCGTACCACCTTCGCCGACCAGCTCGTTGCCTTTTCCACGCATGGTGCGACGCCTCGTCGATGCTCAGCAAGCAGTCGTGAGCCTCGTCGTGGCAACGAGTCGAGACCGAACAGCAAATGTCTCGACATTGTGCCTCGTGAGGCACTCGCGCAGGGATGTGATCGGCGGGTGCTACTTGGTCTGTTCAATGTGCGGCAAAAACTTGCCGTTCCAGGTCATCAAGACCCGATCCTCGCCCTGTGCCCCTTTGATCTTTTCGATCGTGATCTTGAAGTCGATGGCCGACATGATGCCGTCACCGAATTGTTCGTGAATGATATCGAGAATGGCCGCGCCGTAATGCGCACAGACTTCGGTCATCCGATAGACGTGTGGTTCCTGCAGAATGGCCGGATCATAAGAACGCACCGGGCAGGCTCGCATCGCCTTCAGTAAGTCTTCCGTCAATCCCGGCACAAGCTGCACGAGTTTCTTTTCCGTCTCCGGTTTCAATTGCGCCTGGAGACGAAAAAGTTGGGCCACATACACATTACAGAGCTGTAAGGCCTCCGCCAGTTCATCGTACGTCTTGCCTGAGGCTTCCTTGGCGGCCAGGAGCCGTTCGACGATGGCGCGTTTGTCCATGGTGAGAGCCTCCTTGTGCGATATGGTGTGTTTGTGGGTATTCGTACCGGAAACTCTACCATGTCACATGGAGATTGTGGAATCCGATTGATCCGAGCACATGGTGAGCTCAGTGGATGAAAGGGTGTTGGTTAGCATGGGATGCGGCACTCGACCGAACGAGCGGCAGCTCAAGTCTTGAGCTTAGGCCAGGGGACGCTTGAGATTTCGGTAAGCGAAGAATCAGGTGTGCACATTATCCCTGACGACTCCGTGAGGCGACGGTTGGTGTTCGAGGATATTCGAGGGGAGACGCAGGATGTGTTCATGATAGGCCAAACCCATCGCCATGGAGACCGCAGAACGCACGGATGGGTGTCGCCGAGAAAAGAGGGATAGCAATGACATCGCACTATTTCGAATGTAGCTGCCGGGACAGGAGCGCGATCCACATATGGTAACTGGAGCTCATGACAATGACATAGATGAGCACGTTTGTGGTGTGTTGCCCCGTCGTATTGATGTGTTGGAAAAGCCTTCGGAATCGATTTTTCACCGGTGCGGAGGGAGGAGAACCTGTCGTCACCCTTTTCTCCGACTTTCAGCGCGGGTATCCGGCATCGACGCGGCGGGTCCGAATGCGCATCGATTTTGCCATCAGCGGTGACCGGGAAAACGATGGTGCGGAACAGTTCCAAGCAAGGAGACATTTCGACGGAGACCATTGTTCGAGTATGCAGGTAATAGCTAAGCCGGATGGCACGGCTTGCGAAGAGCGATGGGGCGCCGGTCCATGATAAGCGAGCTCGGCATAGGCGGCTCGCGTCAATCGCGCAACGGGCCGCCATCTTTACTGATGTGATTTCGAGGAGCACTGCCAACGCATGACATGATGACATCAAGAGCCGCTTTTATCCGCAATGCGACGGCGTGCTCTCGTTCATCTAGCTGCGGTCGTTCTTGCGCGTGTTCTTCTCTAGGATACGAATATCGGTGGCGGATACGTAACCTGTTTCCCGGTGATTCGCGCCACATCCGTCAGCACATGGGGCTGAGGCTCTCGATCCGTCACGATGTGCCACACCTCGACGCCGTTCGCAACGAGCGCATCGCTGATCAATCGGCGATGGCATCGCCACCACAGTCGTTCCGCACACATGATGGCGACAGACTGCGATTGCGCTCTTTCGATCAACGCCTCGAGGGCCCGTCGAAACACGTCGCTTTGCATGTAGGCCGCATATGTTCGAAATGCCTCTTGTCGCAATCCCCCTATGATGGCCTCGTCGAGAAACGGCATGACGTCGGGATCCTTCCGCGAGCGTCGGCCGCCCAGGGTTTTCATCCAGTGATAATCAATGCCGTGCTGACGTAAGCACTCCGCCAAAGCTGTGCGATGGTACTGCGGCCACTTGCGAGAGCCGGGAAATCGCCGGACATCGACGAGCGCTGCGATCGCATGGTGGTCGAGCAGTTGCAGGAATTCGTCTTTGGGACGGTTGGAGTGGCCGATGGTGTAAATGGTCATGGATCGAGGTCGCTACAAAAAAGAAATGGGCAATGGCCCGTCTCTTTGGATCGCTCCGTATCAGAGACGGTTCCGAAATGCAATCGATCACTTGCAGAGGCGTTCATGAAGCCATATCCCATGAAGTAAATCCTGATCGGCCCGTTATGCGGTTCCGCTCCGCTGCTCCATGATGTCGATCATCGCCCAAAGTGGTTGGTACCATCGTGCCAGAATCGGAAGCCATGCGAGTAAAAGAGTACACAAGTCCCGGGCATCGAGGGGTGCAAGTGGACGAGCCAACGTACGCAACGACTATGGGGGCAACATGCTGCAACCGAGTGCCTATCCGATCGAGGATCGAAGAGGTCTTGACTCGCTACGACAAGCCCGATGCAGACGTGAAGATCGAACGGTTGCTGCGAACGAGCTAAGGATACTCGCCTCTGGTTGGGGATTCCGCACCTCCCGAGACACGGACATCCGGGCATATTCGAGCCTGGAGTACGAGAGTCCGCGCGCGTGCGAAATGATACGCAGAGCACAAGAGCCTGCGCAGGTTACCGTGCAGAATAATTCATGCTCGGCACGTCGGTTGCCGCTGATTTGACGGGTACATCGAAGAAACACCGCAGTCAACGAAGAGGCGCGTCATGCAGCAGCGGATGACGGAGAGCCGAGAGTGTATGCAGGAGGCCGCAAGATCGTCGCTTTTGAAATTTACTCCATTCGAAAATAACCAGGACTTTGGACGAAGCTCGAATCTATGGCGTTGAACGCCGGCTCTTTGGGCATCTATCGGTCAGAGCGAGATTGGGGGTGAAACGCTGTCGACTATTGAGACTGCTGTCGAGCGAGGCCGAGAGGCTCAGACTGAGACGGGGATGCCGCTCGCTCGGTTCTCGATCGCCGGAAGTTCCGCGGCGAACGTTTCGCCAGGTGATTTGCGAGCGCAGGGTTGAGCGTGGAATGCATGCTCGCCGCTATTGTAGTGAAAAAACAGCTCTTCATAGACTTCGGAAATCATGCTCGGCAACTGCGACCCACGCATCAGCGACCGGTATGAACGGCGAGCTGGATGTTCGGTCGTTCTGCGTCAGGTTCTGCCAGGGGCGATGATGACAGCCGAGACGCTTCGTCGCGTGCGCAGACACGCCGTGAGGCGCCGATGTGTTGGCCTTCCCCACCTCGAACGATTGCTGATAGCATTCTCGAACAACGAGAAAGCGTGCCGGGCCAGTGCCCATACAGCACTTCCTACGGCGGGTGAATGGACCTGTGCGAGGCACCCGCCTCCGCGGCTATCCGCCAAAGCCTGTGCCTTCGTGTGTCGATGGCTCTTCTGTTGTCATTGCGAGACGATTCCATCGATGGACGAGGATGGTGCGATGGATCCCAGCCGAGTGTTGGGTATCGCAGCTCTCTGTGGGACATCCGGCTCTCATCATAAAGAATCGAAATGGAAGCAGGGAAAGGGGTGATGTACCGAGCATGATCTCTGACAGTCTTCTGCAGGCCGTTGCGATTTTCGGAGTGTTTCTTGTGGCGAGCGTGGTCATCGACAAGGCGCTAAAGAACATCGAGGCGCGGTTCGATGCGGCAGCGTCGGAATCTTTTCGACTGATGTCCAATTCGCAAAAAGCCATCCTGCTTTTTATCGGACTCGTTTTGGCGCTGTCCAAACTGGGGTTCGATGTGGCTGGCGTGGTCGCGGGTTTGGGATTGACCGGGTTTGCGCTGGGCTTTGCCCTCAAGGATGCGATTTCCAATCTCGTCGCCGGCATCATGATCATTTTGTATAAACCGATCAGGCTCGGCCAGACGATCGAACTGGCCGGCTCGAAAGGGAAAGT
>RFGF01000081.1 GCA_003695915.1 Nitrospirota bacterium | reverse complement strand
GTACTTAAAAGAAATCGAATATCGCTTTAATCACCGAACGGAGAATCTGTTCAAACGATTCTTGAAGATCTATTTTGGTTACGTTTCGCCCTAATTACCATTATTAAATAAAAATACATGAAATGACATGGGGAGTTCTGTCGGCGGCTTTTAAAGCGGATCTCACCAAGCGGCTGCAGCCCTTTTGCAAGCAATGGGACCCTGTTCTTCTTTTAAGAGCGCTATGGCGGGCCAACGTGCCTCGCTCTACGCACAGCTCCACCCATCGAAAATTCCATCGAAAACTCTTTGGCGCCTCGACACCCCGCTTCGTCGGGCTGGCGCTGCCGATGATTCAGACCTGGCGATAGACGTCGCCGGTTTCCAGCCGTTTGCGGTCTTCGTACGGCGCAGCGAGCCGGCGATAGAGTTCCAGCTTTGCGCATTCCAAAACTCCGATCGCCTCGTTGAGCGACGCATAGGAAAGCGGACCTTTTCGTTCGAGATAGCCATCGAGCAATCGGGTGACGAGATAGTTCAATTCACCGGGCGTTTCTGGTGCGCCACCCTGCGCCAAGCGCGTGCGCGCATTCTGAGAAATGTACGGCATGGTCGGACTCCTTTGTGAAAGCGATAACGGTCACAGCGTTGCTCATGACGGATATCCGGCATGTTCGAGTCGCTATTGTGCGATGTGCGTTCCTTCGTTCACAAGCTCCCACCGTGATCGATCGGACCTAACAGGCGAGCCATGGTGGGCGGGGAAAGTTCACCTTGATTTTCTTCGTGAAGAGACTCTAGATTTCACTCGATCCTTTTTCCGGTTGCGTTATTGGACGAACACCGCCACCTCTTCATCGTGCCTATCCCCGACTATCAAACTTTGATGATGCCCTTGTTGAGGCTGGCCGCAGATCGACGCGAGCATCAGGTCCGCGAAGCGGTCGAACACTTGGCGGATGCGTTTTCCTTGACGAAAGAGGAACGAAACGAAATGCTGCCCAGCGGGACGCAACCGCTCTTTGCCAATCGAGTGGGCTGGGCGCGCACGTACTTGAAGCAGGCCGGTCTGCTCGAAACACCTCGTCGTGGCACGTTTCGCATCACCGATCGAGGTCTGGCGCTGCTCCAAGAACATCCAGACCGCATCGACGTCAAGTTGCTCGAACGGTATCCGGAATTTCTCGCCTTCCGAAACCGGCGGCGCGTCACCAATGCCGACGCCTCGATCTCCGAAGGGGAAACGCGCGAAACTCCCGAGGATACGCTCGCTGCCGCCTACCGGCAGCTTCGCACCGATCTGGAAGCCGACCTGCTCGACCAAGTCAAAGCCTCGTCTCCCTCGTTCTTCGAAAAACTGGTCATCGACCTATTGGTCGCGATGGGTTACGGCGGGAACCGCCAGGATGCCGGCCGTGCTATCGGGCAAAGCGGGGACGGCGGGATCGACGGCATGATCAACGAAGACCGCCTCGGGCTCGATGTCATTTATGTGCAGGCCAAGCGATGGGACTCGACGGTCGGCCGTCCGGAGATTCAAAAATTCGCCGGTGCCCTCCAGGGACAACGCGCCCGCAAGGGCGTCTTTATCACGACCTCCAATTTCAGCCAGGAGGCACTCGATTATGCGACTCGAATCGACTCGCGTATCATTTTGATCGACGGAGCCAGGCTGGCCAAGCTCATGGTCGATCACAACGTCGGCGTTTCGGTCGTGGGCGCCTACGAAGTAAAAAAGATCGATTCCGATTATTTTACAGGGGATTGAGGGGAAGGAAGGTCGGAGAGACTAAACATCGATGTCTGGAATGTGCCGCAAGCTGGGCTCTCGGATGCGGAGGCTGCTCGAACGAGAAGGCAGAGCATGACCCAACTCATTTCAGCACAAAATGCCCGCGACGATTGAGCTGCCAGCATTTCAGGCTGTGTTCGCGGCAAAAGGGCTTTTCCTTCCCGTAGCTGATCGTGTCGATATTCTCGGCCGGCACACCCAGATCGACCAAATAATTCTTGACCGCCTGTGCGCGTTTGGCCCCGAGCGCCAGGTTGTATTCCACCGTGCCCCGCTCGTCGCAATGCCCCTCGATCACAATGCGCTGATTCGGATAGCGAACGAGCAGCAAACGTGCATTGTCTTCGAGAACGGGAATCGCATCCGCACGAATCGTATAGCGATCGTAATCGAAAAAGACGTCGCCGAGCTTCGCCGGTAATGGCTCTTCTAAAAACTCCTGCGGCGGCGTGACTGCAGTTGGAGGAGGCGATTGCGGCTCGGATGGCATCGCTGCCACTGACGGGGCTTCGCCCGAGGGAGGCGTCACCTGTTCCATGCTTTCGATTTCTCTCCTTGCTTGCGGTTCCGCCGCCTCGGCTTCGAGTCTTGCCGGTTCCTCCGGGGCGGGAGGGGTAGGAGCAGGCGTGGGGGCCTGGGCCATTTCGGCTTGCGCTGTTGGCTCTTGCGATCGCGGAACAGGCGCGGGCATCGGCATCGATTCCGCTTCCGTCGGAGGCCGCATCGACGGCGCCGTCGCCGAAGGGACCTCTTTTGCGAGAGAAAAAGGCTGAACGGCTGTAGGGCCTTCGAGCGGGGCTGTCGGGGCTTCTGGTGTTTCGGCGGCTCCCCGCACGTGCGCACGCTCGGGAGCGGGAAGCGATTCCGGTGGGATTGCACCCGCTTGCCGTTGCTCGAGCTCCTTTTCGCTCATGATCGCGACGTGGGTTTTCTTGAAGCAACCGGCGGTTCCCAGCACCATGATTCCCAACAGTCCCCCGACGACGAGCCATTTCGAGTGAATGACAGCATTGCGGTAAAAGCGTTTCCGACCCATTCCGATCATTCGCGATTGCTTGTTCATGATCAACCCGAGTGAGAAATTTGCGTGGATTTGGCTTCGGGCCAAAGTCAAGTTTCTTGTCCTTCGAATTCGGATATTACCGTAATTCAGCCAGGTGTCAATCGTCTGCCGCTCAGGAGCTCCGACGATGTCCTCGTCCCATGCTCGTTACTTGACGCCCACTTTTTCCGGCGGGTAAGATTTTTTCGTCCGCAGTGACGATCTTCCATGACTTCCTTCCTATAATTAACACGTCGCCAGATTCGCCGTTATTCATGTACCTGTGCGCGTAAGGGTCGCTGTCTGATGATCGATGTCCAACATGTGACCAAACAGTACGGCCATCACCGGGCCTTGGACGATGTGACCTTTGCGGTGGAAAAAGGCGAAATCGTCGCTTTTCTCGGACCCAACGGTGCAGGAAAGACCACGATGATGCGGATTCTGACGGGCTATCTTCCGCCGACCGAGGGGCGGGTCGCGGTCGCCGGCTACGACATGCAACACGAGCCGTTGGAAGCCAAACGGCGCATCGGATATTTGCCGGAAACGCCGCCGTTGTATTTGGAGTTGACGGTTCACGAATATCTGACGTTCGTCGGTCGCTTGAAAGGGCTGAGCGAAGAGGTCTTGCCCGGACGGTTGGATCGCGTCGTCCAGCAAACCGGGTTGGAAGACGTGCGCTCGCGCGTCATCGGCCATTTGTCCCGAGGCTACCGACAACGGGTGGGGCTGGCCCAGGCCCTCATTCACGATCCGCCGCTTTTGATTTTGGACGAGCCGACCGTCGGGCTGGACCCCAATCAAATTGTCGAAATCCGCGACCTCATCAAACGCCTCGCCGGTTCGCACACCATTCTGTTGAGCACCCATATTCTTCCGGAAGCGACGGCCCTCTGCCAGCGCGTCATCATCATTCATCGAGGCCGCATTGCCGCGGTGGATACGCCTGAACAACTGGCGGCACGGCTCCGCGAATCGGAAAAGCTGCGACTCACGGTCAAAACGCCGCCCGAGGATTTCGCCGACCGACTGCTGACGATTCCGGGCGTGGTGCGGGTCTTCCCTCATCTGTCATCGTCCAACAGCTTCTTGGTGGAAGCGGAACTCGGGCACGACATTCGTGACGATCTCGCCCGCTTCGCGGTCAATACCGGAGTCGGGCTCCTCGAACTCACAAACGTGTCCATGTCGCTGGAAGACGTCTTCGTCCGCCTCACCCACTCCGACGAAGATCTCACACCCGCTGTGCAGACACACGCCTCACGAGCTAGCGTATGACATGAACGGATGACACACTGACGATCCAGCCGCCATGACACCCGTTCAGACCATCATTGCCAAAGAGTTGCGTTGCTATTTCGTCTCGCCCATCGTGTACGTCATTGGCGCGGTGTTTCTGGCCGTCGTCGGGCTCGTCACCTATTGGGCCGTCGTCAATGCAGGAAGCCAAGCCTTACGGCTCATGCAAATCCAAAACACGTTCGCGTATCTGAATATGAACGAATTGGTTTTTCGGCCCGTGTTTATGAGCATGAGCATGATCGTGATGGTCATCCTCCCCTTGCTCACGATGCGCCTGTTCGCGGAAGAACGCAAGCTGCGCACGATCGAGTTGCTGCTCACGTCTCCCATCGGCGTCAACGAAATCGTCACAGGAAAACTCATGAGCGTGGTGATCGTCTATACCGTGCTGCTGGTCTTGACGGGACTGATTCCCTTGACGTTGTCGGCCTATGTCGACTTCGATTGGGATCCGGTATTCATCGGCTTTCTCGCTCTTCTGCTGCATGGCGCTTTTCTCCTGTCCATCGGGCTTTTTGCCTCGGCCCTCACGGAAAACCAAATCATCGCCGCCTTCATCAGTTTCGGGATGATTCTGTCCCTCTGGTTGATCGGCGCCTTGGGCGCGCTGGCGGGAGATACGGTCTTGGGAAGCGTGCTCTCGTACATATCCTTTTCCGAACATTACCGGCGAATGGTGCGCGGACTGTTGGCGCTCAAGGATGTCATCTATTATCTCTCGGGCGTGGCCGTGATGTGGTTTGCCGCTCATCAGGCCATCGATGCGTACCGATGGAAATAGCGCGCTGGAGCTCCGTCATCGGCATCCTCGGTCTCTTGTTGATCGGGACCGGATTCCTACTGCCTCAGATTCTTCCTCAACCCTCGTGGCTAATCCTACTCCAGCAAGGCTTGGCTCTCGTCTGCCTCGTGACGTACTTTGTCCTCAACTACCGCGACCTCACGGCCTTTTCAGCTCGTCGTTCGACGCGCCTCGGCCTGAGCAGTATCTTTTCGGTCGTGCTGGCCGGCGGGATCGCCGGTATCGTCAATTTCCTGGCTGCCCAGCATGCTCCGCAATGGGATTTTTCCGAAACCCAGAACTTTACGCTGACCCATCAAACCTACCGCATCTTGCGCGAGCTGCCTCGCGACGTGACCATCACGGTCTTCTCGTACGAACAAAGTCCGAGCTACGGAGCCTTTCGCGATCTCCTCGCCACCTACGAACAGGAATCGCCCAAGATTCACGTCGCATTCGTCGACCCCGAACGTCAGCCCGATCTCGCGAGAACGTACGACATTCATCGCATCGACACCGCCGTCTTGGAAAGCGGCGATCAGCGCGTGTACGTCACGAAACCGACAGAGGCCGAACTCACCAATGCGATTCTCCGCGTGACGCGGGACCGCAAACCTGTCATTCGGTTCGTCACGGGGCACGGCGAGCCCAGTTTGACCGATCGCGAACGTCCCGGATTCGCTCGAGCGAAGGAGGTCCTTACGCAACAAGGCTATGACGTCGATGCCATCTCGCTGACCGACATCGCCGCACTTCCCGACGACATCGCCGTGTTGGGCATCGTCGATCCGATCACGCCCTTCTCCGCTCACGAGCAGGCTATAGTTCGCCGGTATCTCCGACGAGGTGGACGACTGTTGCTCTTGCTCGGCCCACCGACGAAAACCCACATGGACCCGATGCTCGCAGAGTGGGGCGCTCGGCTGGGAGCGGGCATTATCGTCGACGAGCGCGATCGGCTCGGGCGCGCCAGTCCGACCGCCCTGTTGATTCGCACCTTTACCACGCACGCCATCACGAAGGATTTTACCGCCCCGGTCCTGCTACCGGTTTCGCGCCCCATCGATCACGATCCGGCAGCCAGACCCGACTGGGAATTTTCGCCCTTGGCCCATACCTCGCCGGAAAGCTGGGCTGAAACCGATCTGTCCACCGCCAAGCCGGTGTTCGATCCGGTGACAGATCGAAAAGGCCCGTTCGTCGTGGCAGCCGTCTTGACTCCAAAATCTTCGGCTGAGACCTCCGCTCGACCGGATTCCTCTCCCTCTGCGTCTCAATCCGCAGAATCTCGCACACCGGCCATGGTACTGGTCGGGAATGCGACGTTCGCCTCGAACGGCTACCTCAATTATCCTGGCAACACCGACTTTTTTCTGCATCTCGTGGCGTGGTTGGCAGGAGAAGAGGAATTGGTCTCGATTGCACCCAAGGAACCGGCATTCCGGCCCTTCATGCCCAACCCCGAGCAAGAGCAGGTACTGTTGTTCTTTCAAGTCCTGTTTCTCCCAGCTATGATCATATTTCTCGGATTCTCCATTTGGCGAAAACGCCGTCGATTATGAGAAAGCTCGCGGCCTCTCCGTATCGATTGCTGCTTCTGCTCGCGCTGATCTTCGGCGCATTGGAGGTGTACGTCTATTTCATCGATGTGCCGGCCAGGCAGGAAGCGAGAGAAATTCAAACGCGCGAAGAGCAACTTCTGCATCTTGGCTATCGCCAGATCGACAAGCTGACGTGGACCACCCCGCGCGAACACTTCGCTATGATCAAAGATGAACACGATCGGTGGTGGATCACGGAGCCCGTCCAGGCTCAAGCGGATTCACGCGAAGTGCGCAAGATTCTTCGCGCACTGGTGCTAGGAAAAATTTCCCGCGTGATCGACGAACAGGGCACCGCCGCAGACAAATTCGGTCTCGCCCCCCCACACCTGATCATCACGGCCACGGCCGGCGATCGAACCGAACGGCTGGAGTTGGGAGATCCCGGTCCCCTGTCTTCGACACTCTATGTACGGAAAGGCACGGAAGGGCCCATCGTTCTGACGTCGCTCAATGTTCGCACCTTCGCCCAAAAATCGCTCGATCATTTTCGGCGCAAAGACATTCTTTCATTCGATCACCAGCACATCACCCGCATCGACTTGGAGCAGCGGGGAGAGCTCATCACGCTGGTGCGCGCGACCGGCATCCACGGCATCACGCACCACTGGCGCATCGTGCACCCCATCAAAGCCTCCGGTGATGCCACCCGCATCCTCGGCCTCCTGATGCACCTGAACGATCTAACGGCGCAAGGGTTCGTCGACTCGGAACAAGACAAACAACGGTTGCTGGCGGCGCTGTCGCCTCCTCAGACGACCGTGACGCTTCACACCCCTAAGCGGGAGCTCCGCATTGCACTGTATCAAGCGCCAGGGTCCGCCGAAGCCTACGCCATGACCACCCCGGATCAACCGCTGTTCCGAATCGATCCGGCCTCGCTGAAACAGGTCGCCAAGAGCCTCTTCCTGCTGCGGGATAAACGACTCTTCGGCCTGATGCCGGAAGAGTTGGCCATGCTCACGATCCACACACCGACTGACCAGTATACGCTCATCCGTCAAACCGGCGAGTGGGTGCTCGAAGACGACCCCACCCTGCCGCTCAACCAAAAACTGATCCAATTGTTCGTGAGTCGGATTGCCGACCTTCCTGCTGAACTGCCCGTACGGGCGGAACCGGCCCCTCCGAACGATTTCGGCTTTGCCGAGCCTTCAGCCGTATTTACAGGAAAAGATCGACGTGGACTGGATCGTGGAAATCTGATTCTCGGGAAGGTGCAGGGTGGGTTGGTCTATGCCAAGGGGGCAGGGCTTCCGGGGGTTTTTCAAGCCCAATCTTTGATTCTCACGCAGATTCCGACCAGGCAGGAGCTGATCGTTGCTCCTGCCGAAAACGACTGACGGCACATCCATCCATCCGCGATTATCGGGGAATCGATTTGGATTTTCGTTTCGTTTCCTCTACCTCCATCTTCTCGAAAAATCGATCGGCATCGCTGCGGATTTCTTGCTGTGACTGTTGAGAGGGCTGTGCTCGGTCTGACACGCAGCCGATCAAGAGTCCGAGAACGCATCCCATGAGTGCCCATCTTGTAAGATCACGCCAGATTCTGTTGTCAGCCAGGCTTCGCATGATCGCTCCTTTCTCTTCGAGGTCCGGTTGTCGAACGCGATATCGTATCGCTTCGCGAAGCCCTTCGGCTACTCAGGCTTGCACGTCTCATAATTGACTGGGCCAGAGGCGTCTGATACCGTTATCCTCGCTTATCGTCGTTAAAAATACACGATTCCAACGCCTTGCTAAACCATTCGGAGCACACCGTGAGTACCGAACCGACCCCCGAGCTTTTTGACACCTTAGCCGACATCGCCACCCGCCTTCGCATTCATAGCATCGAGGCCACGACCGAGGCCGGAAGCGGACACCCGACGAGCTGCTGTTCCGCCGCCGATATCGTCGCCACTCTGTTTTTTTCGGTGATGCGGTTCGATCCTTCCAATCCTCGAGATCGGGACAACGATCGTTTCATTCTCTCCAAAGGCCATGCCGCGCCTCTGTTGTATGCGGTATGGGCCGAGGCCGGTTTTCTCAAACCCGAAGAACTGCTCCGCCTTCGGACGTTCGAATCGGATCTCGAGGGCCATCCCACTCCCCGACTGCCGTTCGTTGACGTCGCGACCGGTTCACTGGGCCAAGGGCTCTCCGCGGGGATGGGCATGGCGTTGCATGCCAAATACCTCGACCAATCCGATGTCCGCATCTACGTCCTGCTTGGCGATGGGGAGTCCGCCGAGGGCTCTGTGTGGGAGGCTGCTGAGCTGTCCCGATATTATCGGCTGGACAACCTCTGTGCCGTGATCGATATCAACCGTCTTGGGCAGTCAGATCCCACGATACTCCAACACGACCTCGACGCGTATCGGGCCCGTTGGCAAGGGTTCGGTTGGCACGTGATCGGTGTCGACGGCCATAATCACTCGGCCCTCTTCAATGCTTTCCGCCAAGCGAGCGCGACCCATGAACGTCCCACCATGATTCTGGCCAAGACCATCAAGGGAAAGGGCATTCCCTTTGTGGAGGATCAACCGAATTGGCACGGCAAGCCCTTAAAACCCGAGCAGGCGAAGGAAGCCGTTTCTCATCTCACGGCCCAACTTCAGCATCCCAAGCCATCCATCTCCATCGCGCGCCCGAACCGCCGCACTCGTTCACAACCGGATATCGGTCGACTCGCGCCTCCCACGTACCAACCGCACGATCAGGTAGCCACTCGCGAAGCATTCGGCGATGCGCTGGTGTGCCTCGGTGAAGTCAATCCGTTGGTGGTGACGCTCGACGCCGATGTGAAGAACTCCACATTTACGGAACGCTTTGCAGCTAAGTTTCCTGATCGATTCTTTGAAAACTTCATCGCCGAACAAAATATGATCGGTGCGGCCGTGGGGCTGGCCGCCAGCGGTCGGATTCCCTTTGCCGCCACCTTCGCCTGTTTTCTGACGCGGGCGTTCGATTTTATCCGCATGGCGGCGATCGGGCAAGCCAATATCAAATTGATGGGCTCGCACGCAGGCGTGAGCATCGGCGAGGATGGCCCTTCCCAAATGGGGCTGGAGGATCTGGCGATGATGGCGTCACAACCGGAAGTCGTCGTGCTCTATCCTTCAGATGCCGTCTGTACGCATTGGCTGGTCGAAGCCGCCGCCAACCATCGTGGTATGGTCTATCTTCGGACCGGCAGACCGAAAACGCCCATTCTGTACTCGAACGACACCGCTTTCCACATCGGGGGTTCCCATGTGCTCCGCCAGAGCAAGGACGATCGCCTGACGATCGTCGCTGCCGGCGTAACCGTGTTCGAAGCACTCAAAGCCCATGAGGCGTTGGCACAAGCAGGCATTCCGGTGCGCGTGGTCGATCTCTACAGCATTGCGCCCATCGACAAACAGACGTTGCTCGATTGCGTGCGGACGACATCGCCCACCATCGTGACCGTGGAAGATCATTATGCACACGGCGGCCTCGGCGATGCCGTGCTCAGCGCCTTGGCCGGCGAAGGCGTGCATGTGCATAAACTCGCAGTCCGAAAAATTCCTCATAGCGGCAAACCAGCCGAGCTGCTCGACCATTACGGGATCAATGCCCGAGCGATTATCGAAACCGTCAAAACGCTCGTCTAAGCCAAAGGGCGCCTCGATGCCCCCACCCAAGCCTCACCGCCCATGGCAGACGCTTCCTCTGTTCAATCGACTGAGTTCGGCCGAACAGGACGCATTAGACCGCCAAACGATCGAATTGCCGTTTACCAAAGGCGAATTCATCTTCCGCCAAGGGGATCCTGCCGAATGGTTCCACATCGTCAAGGAAGGGACGGTCAAATGTGTCAAATCCACACCGGAAGGTCGGGAAGTCACGCTGAAGGTCCTGCGGCCCGGCGATCTTTTTTGCTGCGAAGCTTCGGCCTTCGCAGGATCGCCTCATCCAGGCTGTGCCCAAGCTATGGAACCAACCACCATTCTCAAAATTCACCGCAAAACGTTGCTCGATGTCATCGAGCGCAATCCCCGGTTGGCCATCGAGATCATTCAGTATTTAGGCGATCGGCTCCGCGAGGTCCAAGAGCAGGCCAAAGCCTTCGCCTTGGATCGCGCGGAACAGCGCGTCGCCTCACTTCTCGTGGATTTGGCCAAGAAAGCCGGTGTGTCCACGCCCGACGGCATTCGCCTCACGATTCGGTTGACTCAACAAGACCTTGCGGACATGGCGGGCCTGACGCTGGAAACCACCAGTCGGATTTTCAGTCGATTCAAAAAGGCTCGCTGGATCTCCCGCGCCTCGAGATATCTCGTCATTCACGACCTGCCAGCTTTGACCGCCCTCGCGAACCATTCAGCCCCATCATAACCAGCTTTCCTGCAACCCGTTTTTAGCGGATCCCTCCGGTTTTTGATCTAGATCATAGTTTTCTTGCGCTGGTTTCGCCTATGCTCATGCCGCTCACAGCAAGGCCGGCATGCCCATCGATGAGGGTGCACGCCGGCTGCAACGACATCGTTATCACCATACAAAGGAGGTTGCAACGCAATGAAACGCAGAAACGTTGGTTCGGCTTGTGCCGTCTTCGCATTGATCGCGGCTTTCACATGGCTCGCTCATCCCGCTCCCGCGCTCAGCGAAATCCAAGTGAAGGCTCAACTGACTACCCCACCGCACGTGCCTCCGCCTCTCGATCGCCGATCGCCTGCGCGCGTGTTTGTCGAGTTGGAGGCCAAAGAGTACACCGGCACGTTGGCCGAGGATGTTCAGTACCAATTTTGGAGTTTCAATGGCACGGTTCCTGGCCCGATGATCCGCGTCCGCGTGGGGGATACGGTAGAACTCCATCTCAAAAATCATCGAAAAAATAAATTTCCCCATAATATCGATTTGCACGCCGTCAATGGACCAGGAGGGGGCGCCGGCGTGAGCCTCGTCAGTCCGGGTCAGGAAGCCACCTTTGCGTTCAAAGCCTTGAATCCTGGCTTGTACATGTTTCATTGCGCTTCGCCGGTGCCCAATATCCCTGCGCATATCGCCAATGGCATGTACGGGATGATTTTGGTCGAGCCGGAAGGGGGCTTGCCACCGGTCGACCGCGAATTTGCGGTGGTGCAAAGCGAGTTTTTCACGAAGCCGACGGACACCAAAGGCATCTATGCCTTGGATATGCAGAAGGGGCTAGCCGAGCACCCGGATTATGTCGTGTTCAACGGCCGAGTGGATGGTGTGATTGGAGAAAGAGCCCTGCAAGCTCAGGTGGGGGAAAAGGTCCGATTATATTTCGGCAACATCGGACCGAACAGCGCTTCGTCATTTCATATTATTGGAGAGATTTTCGACAACGTGTATGTCGAAGGCGCGATCGATGGCAAACTCCAGCATAACGTGCAAACGACGTTGGTCCCATCGGCTGGCGCGGTCATTGTCGAATTCACACTCGATGTCCCTGGCGATTATGTCCTCGTCGATCACAGCATTTTCCGCGCTGCTAAAGGGGCGTTGGGCATTCTCTCGGCCGAGGGGAAGGAAAATCTTGACACGTTCCGAAGCGTCAAGCCCCCAGCGATCATTCCTCAGATCCCGGAATTTTAAACGGAATTTTAAATCGGGTCTTCTCGCGCGCGGTATGTCGCCTTACCGCGCGTTCGGAATCCGACCATAACCGAGCCTCATCCCCCTCTTTTCTGAAAGAGGGGGATGGCTCTTCTCGAAAAACATCATGCTTTCCTTCTCTGATCGATCACAGCCGAGTTTTTGCGAGGATCGCGGTGGAACGGGCAGGATTCTCGCTACTGTCACCAGCGGCTCTCCATTGGTCATAAAGGGTTCGGCGTCATAAAAACCAGCACCCGCAGGCGTGCGGACGTGTGATTCGTCACCGCATGCTCCTCGCCCGCCGGGGCCATCACCCCCTGGCCGACCGTCAACACTCGGCTTTCCGATCCGACACGGAACGTGCCGCTTCCTTCGAGCACGAAATAGACCTTATCCTGGTCGGCATGCACATGCCCTTTTTGCTCTTGCCCGGGCTCGAAGCAATACACATCGCAAAAAAACCGCGGCGTCTGAAACACATTGAGTTTTTTCATCTTTTCCGATGAAAAATCGGCAAAATTTTTGAGATCGGCCACGTTCATCGTGCTGCACTCCTTTGGCTTCAATACACAATATCGAGTCGGTGATGCTGATCTAGGTCCGCCGGAGAATGTGCGCTCAACGATCTTGAACGCCTCAATCGATCATGATAGCCTGAACCGTGAGTCTACATTTCTTTGAACACGTTCTTCAAACGTTTGTTCAGCAGCCAATATACATTATCATGAGGAATGTATTTATGAAGAGAGCGTTGTCGTGGATCGTGCTTGCATGCGTCGTCGCGGGATTGACCATGGGACCTCTGCCCCACACGTTAATGGCCGCTCCCGATCTCCGTGGCGAATATGAACGAATCGACCAACCCTCGCGCCATCAGCCTGGGAAGGTTATCTTGTTCGAATTTGCAGATTTCTATTGCCCTCATTGTCATATGTTCGAACGGGTCGTCGCGTCAAAGCTCAAGGAAGAATTCGGCGATCGTCTGGAAGTCCGTCTCGTCGGATTTCCGGTCATTCCAGGTAAACTGCCCACGGCATTCGAAATGTACGAGCAGGCCGTGGCCATGGGAAAGGGCCCGGAAATGAAGGCCGCGTTGTTTCGCGCCATCCACGAACAAGGCATCCAGATGTTCGACAAAACTGTCCGCGCACTACTCGTCAAAGAAGTGGGGCTCGATCCTGCGGCGTTCGAAGCCGGATTGGCCAGTGGAAAACCGTATCGGGCCCTTCAGAAAGGCAGAGCGTGGGGAGAGGCCATCGGCGTCACACATACCCCCACGATCGTGTTGGATGGCAATATTCGTGTCGCCAATCTGACCTACGAAAACCTCAAAACTGTCATCGAGAGCATTCTCGAAGAGGACCAACGCTCGTAGCGGGCACGAAATGCACACAGGCAGCCGACACCACCCCAGAAGCATGAGACGGCTCTCTCGAACATTCTTTATTCATTGACATTGTAAGACGAGGAACCCCATGGCGAAGAAAAAATCATCGAAAACTTCTGAATCCGAACTTCCGTTCGAAATGAATGCACTGCTCGAAGGAATGCAGGAATTGCTGATGGACGAATACGGCAACCCGCTTCCTCCCGATCATCCGCAATACAAAAAGGTCATGGCCATGGTCGAACATATGTCCGAGGTCCTTGACCATCCGGGGTCCGATGATCAGGCTTCTGAGTCACGCGGCCATGCATAAATAAATAAGCGTCGAGACGCGTCCGAACTCCGCTCAGGACTCTCCCCGGTACGGGGATCAATTGTTACGGGACCTGCTCGCGAGACAGCGCTGGCCAACGCGACAATAAGCGCCTTGCGCATCTCCATAACCATAGGGCTTGACACGACAATCCCACCGCTGCAGCAAAGATGCCCACATATAATCCAGTGACACGGCCGTAGGCCGTTCCGGCCACTAAGACCATGGATGTCACAGCAAGATAGATGGCCACGGCCTGGGTGACCTTTCCCGTTTCCTGCTTTTTGACAAGCAGACCCTGAAACAAACTTTCAAACGGACTCAACGCTGGCATGAGCAAGGCGATCCACAACGCCCGACTTCCGAGCGAGGCCAGCGAGTCTTCCAGTCCCCCAATTATGGCAAACCACAGCCATCCGAGCGGAGTGGCGGCAAGCAAGGCCATGATCCCACTCATGCTGCAAGACAGGACTCCAGCAAACGTGACCAAGGACCGGAACGCGGCTGGACGGTCAAAGAGCGCCACGACGACTTCTTGATAGGCTAAACCGAAACTTCGCAGGGAAAACGAGAGACCGGCCAAGATCGGCCATACGGCCAGCGAGTCCACCGCTCGCGGCATCCGGCTCATGGCTGCACTCGCAACGGGCAAGGCCAGCAAGGTCAACACCGGGGTGACGGCAAGCGGGGCATAGAACGCGAAGAGACGACGTAACGTCAAGGAGGCGTCTTCGTGCGATGGCGACCGTGCGGTTTCCCGCAAGCGCACGAGGAACGGCCGAACACGAAGCCCGATATATAAAGCTTCCATGAGCACGCCCATCACCACGGCCGTGGTGCCCACGACGATGCCCGATACCGCCCCCCACAAAAGGCCAGCTACAAGCATCGTCCCATTGACGGTCAAGCGAAGCATGGTTCCCACCACGACCGCACGTGAGTGCCCGGCGCGAATCATGATCCCTTGATGAAAGCGCCGCACAGCAATCGCGCCCGTCCACGGCGTCATGATCATCAATCCCCAACGCGCCGGTTCTCGGATTGCCACGGGCACGCCGAGCACGTGGTCAACGACCGGATCGAACAACGGGGTAAACGCGACCAGCACATGAAGACCCGTCAAGAGTCCCACCATCACCCACATGAACGATCGGAGGAGTCGATACGATGCCCAATCGTTGGACAAGGCGGTCGAGGCCGCAAGGAGCATGATCACAGGGGCTTCGATCACCAAAGAAATCGGAAACACCACGCCGCTATAGGCAGCAAGATTGATCGTGGGGTCCGGGAGCCGGGCCATAACGGCCGCGACAAGCGGGAGCTCCAGGCCCATCAAGAGCCAGCTTCCTGCCAACGGCCACCAGAGCCGAACGATACGCCTGACATCGAGAGAAGATTCCGCGGACATTAGGCGAGACCCCGGCCACACGTGGTTAATGTTTGCTCGAATTGATTGTCGTCTCCGCTCATGACGGATTGCTCCAACACTTGGTACACTGATTCGTCGATGAGACGCACCAGATCACGTTTGCGCACGGAAACCCGCCAACTCATGCAACAAATCTTTACCAAGCTCGATTACAGAGCGCTGGCCCCTATTTATTGCGATGAAGGCGGAGAGGCGTTTTGGGAAGATCGGCGCGGCCCCTGCGAACGGTTGGGGCTCGCCATCGCCGCAGCCCTCAAAGACAGGCTTTCATCTCGCGGACGTAGTTTATACGTAGGAGCGGGTGTCGCGGAACTTCCGCCGCTCATCATGGAAGTGCTCGATCGTCAACGCGAGGTCATGGCCTTCAATCTTCGCGCGCAAGAAGTCGCAATACTCAATGCCGCGTGTCATGATCTTCCCCTATCTTTTCGTGCAGCCGATGCGCGATCGGCTCCCGGAACGTTCGATCATATTTGGCTCGTCAGCGTGCTCAACGATCCTGAATGTTTCCCCATGCTCTCCGCTTTATCTTACGGCCGCGCCAATCCGGTCACCTTCGACGTCGAGGCATTCAGCCAGGAACGAACCATGGTCTTCGACCTCGTTGCCGGATGTTTACAGAAATTGTCCTGCCCCGGGCTCATCACGACCTCGATCGAAGAAATTCCCTGGATCACCGATTGGTGCGACCGGCACGCGGCGGCCTATGTGATTGACGATGCCATCTATCCCACCGCGCTGGTGGGCGATCCTCTTTGTTTCGTTTGGATCCACGGTTCGGCACGCCCGGAAACCGAACCCGCTCGTCGGGCTCCGATTCGTGCTTCATCGTAGCGAGTGGCTCCATGGGAATCCTAAAGGTTGGGTTGATTGGGCTCGGGCGGCACGGCATGCGCTACGCACGCCATTTGTTAGCACCACATCCACCAGCCAAGCTCGTGGCCGTATGTCGGCGTAACGCACAAGAAGGATTGGCTTTCGCTCAGGCCCATCATCTTCGGTTTTATCAGGACCCTCACGCCCTCATTGCCGATCCGGATATCGATGCTGTTCTCGTGGTCACTGTTCCTTCCTTGAACGTGACCATTGCCGAAGACGCCATCCGGCGTCGAAAGCCCCTCTTGATCGAAAAACCCCTGACCGTCACCGCACAAGAAGCACGGAGACTGACCGAACTGGCCACGCGGGCGTCCGTGCCGGTGATGACGGCGCACACCTTGCGTTACGATGCCGCTATCGGCGAATTGAAAGCCCACGCGCCTCTCCTCGGCCCATGGCGTTACCTAGTCTTGACCGCGCGCATGGAACATCGCCCGCATTCATCAGAGGAAGTCCGCGCCTGGAACGGGCGAGGTGCCTTATTGGAAATCGGCATCCACTTATTGGATCTTGTCCGTTTCATGACTGGCGAACGCGTGCGGGAGGTAAACTGCGAACTCGAGCGCCCGGTCCCTGGGGCACCTGAAGACCGGGGATGGGTCCGCCTCACCACCACCTCGGCGCGTGTCTGCATGGTGGATGTTTCACGCGTGAGCGGAACGCGGACGACCCGAGTGGAAATCGTCGGCGAGCATGGGCAGGGGCTTGCGGATTGGTCGGCCTCGACCGTGCAACTCCGCACACGATCTGGCGAGACTCTTTCTCGAACTCTTCCTCCAACCCCGACGATTGTGTCCGTGATTCAAGCCTTTTGTCATGCAGTCGAAACCGGGGCGACGATGCCCATCACCGCTTACGACGGCTGGCGCGCTGTGGAACTGGCCGAAGCCTGTTATCGATCGGCGGAGCGGGGTCACCCCGTTCAATTGCCTAGGGAAGATGAGCGTGACGACTGACTGGCACCGGGCATGTGCTGGCGCTGCTGCTCAAAGACACGTTGCAAGGACGTTCCTGACGCTTGAAACACGTGGCGGGCCTTGTGAACGATTTCTTCCAGCAACTGCCAATCGTTGCGCGTCACATGAAAAGCCAGAAAACCATCTGCGATAGCTGAATCATCCCAGATCGATCGGCGTTTACCATAGTCGATCAACACTTCCAAGACCTCAGCCGTCAATCCTTGTCTCCGAATCTCGGCAAGCACCGAGTCGGCCTGTGCGCCCCATCGGCTCTCCAAAGCCGCCCGAACAAAAGCCTGGAGCGATGGATGCGTGCTTTTGGTAATCGCAGCTTGGACCTGAATTAAGGCATGGATGATTTGATTGGCCTGAGCACTGGTTTCCGGCGGCAGAACGTTTGCCTTGTCGAATGTCGCTAACAACGCCATGATAGCACCCACTTGTGCTGGAGTGGCCCGCGACCTGGTTGTATTCCCGTGCGGCGAAGGGGGAGTAAAGATCTCGTTGAGATTACTGAAGGATCCTCCCGGCGTGGGACCTCCTGCCAGCGCATACAAGCGGCCATGCAGGACCGCCGCACCCAGCCCGTGACGAGCCGTGGGCATGGGGGCCATGGTTTGCCAGCGATCCGACTGCGGATGGTACGCTTCGTTCGTCGCGAACGTCCCGCGCTCCGATTCCCCTCCAACCACGTAAATCCAACCGTCGATGACCCCGGCGGCGATCCCGCTTCTGGCAGTCGGAAGACTCGCCCGCGATTGCCACCGATCAGAGACCGAATCGTACATTTCCACGGTCGCCATGTTGCGATGATAGTTCAATTCAGGACGCCCGCCGATTGCAAAAATTTGCGATCCCACACTCACGACGGCCAGATGATCGCGTGGAGTGGGAAGAGGCGCAGCGGTGGACCATTGTTGCGTTGCAAGGTCCAATACTTCCACGACAGCAGGGTTGGTTTCACCATCGAATCCCCCAATGGCGTACAGCCGTCCGTTCAATGCGGCCACGCCCAAGGCCCCTCGCGCTGTCGGCATCGGGGGAAGCTCGGACCATTTCTCCGTGGAGGGATCGAATCGATAGACCGTCGAGACAGGATGCCAAACCGACAAGAACGAACGAGTAAATCCCCCCACCACATAAAGACGATCCTCATAGGCCACCATCCCCGCATGATGACGGCCTTCCGGCAAGGAGGTGGTCGTCGACCAGGTCTTCGTGCTCGGATCGTAGACCTCGACAGCGCGGCTGATCGCAAAATTGGCAAGATTGCCCAGGCTCGGTTCGCTGAATCCACCGACGACATAGATTTTTCCGCCGAGCGCGGCCGCCGCAACTTCGGTGCGCTTCGTGGGAGCCGGAGGCCCCGCTGTCCATGTGCCAAGCATCGCCTCGGCGGCCAAACTGTTCGCTAGGCCGCTGAACGATACGAAGGCGCATGTGAGCAGTATCCAAAAATTCATAGCTCTTGAGCGTTTGGTTCGCGCTGCCATACTGGGAGTATACCTAGATAGCCTTTCGTGCGAAACTCGATCCAGCGAGCATCCTCGCTCGTACACGCCTGGGACCTTCTATATAGGACACCACGATCACCTGTCCGATACGAGCATGTTTATCCCGGCACACGGCAAAAATTGCCTCCTCGTCTCCAGCTATTCTCGACCTGTCTGTTGAAAAACCGCATCGCGTTTAATGATCGCCAACTCGGACTGCCACGCCATGCCCCGGTATTCTTTTTGCGAAAAACGATATCTGCGGCACAACAATCATAAAGGAGTCTCTATGACACAACACCCATCTTGCATTCGTCCTTCGATCACCCATTCCGCATCGCCCAATCCTTCCGACAATCATCAGGAACAGGATGGAGATGCCGCAATCTTGGATGGCCTCTTCGGGCCAGATCTCCGCCTTATTTTCCAAGCCATCGATTGGCCTGCGCTCTTTCGTCCGCTCAATCGCAACCTTCACCTGCTGGACATCGGATCTGAAATCAGGCACCTTTCCCGCATGCTCGAGTCTACACTCAACCCCGATCTCGAAATTCGCTATGATCGCGTGGCCTTTTTCCCCGACAGGAAAGATTGCGGATCGCTTCCTTCCCCGTTTCGACATCGCTCTACATTTGATGGCTCTTGGAACGAAGTCCGTACTCGCACGTCTTCATCCGATAGATACGAAATCATCTGGGCCATTCATAGCTTCTCGATTCTGGATTCGCGAGACCTTTCCTTTCCGATCATTCGCCAACTTCTCCACCGCGATCGAGGAACGGCACTGATCGTCTTGCCCAAACAGCACGCGTTCTGTCATCAGCTCCGCCTTCGCTATCGCCAGCTTTTCCCTTCCACTGACGCCCATCCTTCGATCCTCACTGCCGAACACGCCTTCAGTGGCATGAATAGCCTTGGAATGCCGTGTCTCGTCAGAGAACTCGAGTGTGTCCATGCTATTCCGCTCCGTGACGAACCGGTGCTGGATACCTATCTCCGGCGATGTGCGGGAGACCGCCGTCCCTCGCAGACTTGGCGCTATCTCCCTTCCATGCGAGATTTTCTCGACGGCTTTCGGCACGGATCCGTCTATCGCTTTCCGCACCCCATCTGGGTGATCCTCGGCGCTCGCCCCGAATCTGGCACAGACGGACGACGTCGCTTGTATAGTTATCTCAAGCCAATTTCGAGGCAGTTGGTGGCATAAGCCTCATGCCATGCCCATGTGCAGGAAGCCGTGCTGTCGGCACTTCACAAGGCATCCTGCCCTCCATTCGATGCGATCTTTATGCACCAACTTGCTCGATCGAGCTTACAGCGCTCTCAGCGCCTCGGAGGGAAACTCCTTGTTCAATTGAACAGCGCATGACACTGAGAGAAAGGAGAGCGAGAGCGGACATTCGACGACAAAGCTCTCGATAGAGGAACAGCGACCTCTCATCCAATATCCAATGGCAGAACCTGAAATGGACTAAACAGACAAATCAATCGTGATATCGAATCTCTGATGCTCGAGTGCTTGCAAACTCGAGAAGCATCGATTGCGCACGTCAAAACTCCCCATCAAGACCTTCACCCGCCAAAGAGCTGCCGAGGACCATGGGCAGATTTTCATCCAGTTCGAGCGCCAGCTATTGGTTGCTTTCGTCAGTCGGAGGCTCGAGTTCTTCTTCCGTAAACACACAATCAATCTCATAATCCTCTTCGCTGGTCAGATTGATGGCCAACGGACCTCGTCCATATTCGGCATGGATTCCATGCGTCTTCTCATCTGCCGATGTCCCATCGTCACCAACAAGATCATATTCTCCACTGATAGCCTTCAGATCCTCGCAGGTGAGATCGAACGTCATGGATTTGGCATCTTCACCCGTATTGACTTGGACGATGAACGCGGCCAACGTATCGTCGATAAAATCGTTTTCATCAATGCGTATGCGAAACTCCCGCGGCGTCTCGGGTTTACCGTCGAGAGTTACGTTGAGCGTATAGGTTCCGCTTTGTCCATTGACCAAGGTTGGAGGCCCTGTGATGGTCAGCTTTTCAGGGGTAGCCCCAGCTGTTCGCGAACACGTCTGGTAAAAGGCAAAAATAAAGAAAAGGACGGCTACTACAATCAGAAGCTCGACCATCCCCTGACCAGCGCTTGTATGTTTCATGGCGTGTTCTCCTTTTTATAAGGACTTTTTATAAGGACGAGATGAATCGAAGCTGTGAATTCCGTGAAGATGAGTCCAAAGGAAACAATAAGCCAGACTCTTTGGCTCATTCGTCAGCGCCAGGCTGTGTGGCCCTCGATATCCATGATGCGACCTTCATTCACAGATCGTTGAGGTAGGAGACCATCTTCCGCGATGGAGGTCAGCAGGCTTTGCCGCTCACGAGACGCTTGAGAACTTTTGCTGGGATTGTTCTCGTCGCCCCCTCAAACCGGAACGATATCCAACCCGATGGATCGTGCCCGCTACGCCTCACGTTTCTCAATATTCTTGCGGCACAGGAATCCTAACGAATCGCAATGGGCACCTCGTTCGATTTCACAATCCGCTGCCATTTCAAAAAGCTATCGAGCGTATTCGAGCTTTGGGGATCAGGCGTGAATTCAGAAAACCCGTACCCCATCGATAGGAGAACAGAGTATACTCCGCCATCTGAACGGCAGTTTCCTGCAAGTCACCCTTTTCATCAAAAACCGTGACCCTCAAGGGCAGGCAAATCGCCGCGACCCCTTTGGTCTGTTCTCCGGCTGCGAGACGTTGAATCTTGGGAGGCATGAAGCCACCCACATCCAACGTCTCCGGCAATGGAAGCTCAGCCATATAAAGATTCAACACGCATGTTTCATCGATCGGCTTGCAAATCACTGCCTCAGGATCTTTCAAGCACAAGGTATAGGTCCGATCACTGACAACATACACATTGTAAGCCGACTCATTGGAAAACAAGTACTCCACAGTTAGCGGTTCTCCAAAGAAAAACAGTTCCTTGGAAAGTTTGATCCAGAGAGAAAGTCCGGGACTCTGGTGGATGTGGCATGCCGGTGTCATCAGATTCATCCTCCATGATGCATATCCCAACGGGATGCGCAATTCCCACTGTGGTTAATAATTATCCGGGGGACGGGTCGTAATTCCGTCCATTCCAACTCGGCAGACAAAACCGTTGGCCCGTTGCGCATAAGGGCGCCCATTCGGAGCCGGTGTGCCTCGTCGTATGGCGTTTTCGTGGGCAAGTGCTTGTGCGCTTCGAACCGTACGGGTGCGAGCCGCAGTTCCTCGGGCATTGTGATAGGCATAGCCGGTACAGAGCAGTTGTCCGAGGAGAAGAAATGGCGGAAAGCTGATGGGTCGATTCTGCGCATCGTACCCGAAATACCCTTTCCCATTGTTATCCGAAATATCGAAATAGACATCCGTATCCGCGCCGATTCCCGCAATATACCGACCGAGTTCGTCAGGGTCGTAGCGGTAGGTTGCGCCCGGGTCCGTATCGGCTGCTCCACCTCCGTGGTCTCCGATTTTTTTACCAACGGTTCCAGGAATCACGGCGCCCGGTCCTGAAAGAGGATAGATGGTCACCACGTAGGCGGTTCCCGAGATCAGGTACTTCAAACAACAACAGGATGCCTCGGTCATATCGCCTTCCGAATCGACCAATTCAACGCGATTCGAAGCATTGATACGTACATGAGGACACAGTTGCTGAAGCCAGCGTTCAACCTTGGCACGCTCCTCGGCTGTCCCTTTGACCACGATGGGCATAAGACACCTCCTCGCCGGAGAAAAATTGAAAATCTCCTTCAATAAGTAAAGAGCATGAAATCCCTGTACTAATTTGTCAACGAAAAAATCGTTTCGATTCGCCTAACGATGTGGAAATGTCTGGACTTCATCTTGCGGTCGCAACGCGGCACAAAAATGGCTGAATAAAAGACGGCGTGGATATATGAACACAAAGCGGGAATGTTTTTATCGATTCCACAATGCTCTTGGAACAATTCAGGATCAGAGGAATCTGGCAGAACTGTTATCATTACCACCGAATTCTTCGAAGTATTCGTGAGACATCAGGCAGATATATTCGCCCAACCAAATAGATGTGCAACCACCATTCTGGAAACCACGACAGAATGCTGATAATCCGATGATCTTCCATCAGCTATAAGCTATAGATGTGAGAATTTAATCTGACAGTCAGGTAGAATCCTCGCTGTCCCCCGGAGGGAGAAAGGAGCGAGGACGATGACGACGGAGCAGACGATCATGAAGACCACGCTCGGGTTGTTGGCGCTGGCTAAGCAACTCGGGAACGTCTCCAATGGCCTGCCGGATCATGGGCTACAGCCGGGATAGCTTCTCCCGGTTCAAAGAGTCCTACGAGATCGGGGAGGCGGCCCTGGAGGAGATCTCCCAGCGGAAGCCGATGCTGAAGAACCGTGTGCCGGCCGAGGTGGAAGCCGCGGTGGTGCACCTGGCGAGCGAGCACCCGGCCTGGGGCCAGGTCCGCGTGGCCAATGAGCTGCGCCGGCAGGGGCTGACGGTCTCCCCGGCCGGTGTGCGGTGCATCTGCCTCCGGCATGACTGGGAGACGATGCGCAAGCGGCTCAAGGGTCTGGAGGCCACGGTGGCGCAGGATGGCCTTGTCCTCACCGAGGCCCAGGTGGTCGCGTTGGAGAAAGCGAAAGCTGACAAAGAAGCCCATGGGGAGTTCGAGAGCGAATGTCCCGGCTACTGCGGGGCGCAGGACACCTTCTACGTCGGCACGCTCAAGGGGGTGGGCCGGATCTCTCAGCAGACCGTCATCGACACCTATCGCAAGGTCAGCTTGGCCACACGGTATGACCGCACGATGCCGGTGACGGCAGCCGATCTGCTCACTGATCGGGGGTTCCCGTTCTTTGAGGAGTACGACATCCCGCTGAGCCGCATCTTGACCGATCGGGGCACGGAGTTCTGTGAAGCCCCGGATCGGCATGCCTACAAACGATACCTGACGGTGGAAGACATCGAGCACACGCGCACCAAGACCAAGCGCCCGCAGACCAATGGGATCTGCGAGCGGTTTCACACGACGCTGCTCAACGAGTTCTACCGGGTGGCATTTCGCAAGGAGAGCTACAAGATGCTTGATGCATTGCAAGCGGATCTCGCTGCCTGGCTGAAAGCGTATAACGAACGCTGGCCGAACCAAGGGCGCTGGTGCTATGGCAAGACCCCGATGCAGACGTTTGTGGATAGCGTACTCTGGGCCAAGGCGAAGATGATTGGGGCGTAACCAATTAGGGCGAGGACTCCGTGACTGTCAGATGAAGCCTTGATATGTACACATCAGCCGAGCAAGCGGCGGCGTTCAGTCGCGCTCGTCGGAATCCCGGATCACCGTGCAGACGACGCGCCGCTCGGTGCGCGGGCCATCGAATTCGCAAAAGAAAATATTTTGCCAGCGCGACAAGCCAAGATGGCCATC
>RFGF01000080.1 GCA_003695915.1 Nitrospirota bacterium | reverse complement strand
TTTGTTTCCGATATGCCAGGAATGCGCAAAGGTCCCGTAATATTCCGCCTGATCCTCATCCAGCGTTCGGAAATACGGTCCACAATCCACGTTGACCGCCTTGGGCGAAGCATCGACCGGCAAGCCGACACGCCCCACACGCGGCGACACGCCGAACCGCTTGGTGTTGGACAATTTCAAGACGTAATCATAGGGATTCTGGTAATTCGTCAACCGAATACAGTGGCGATACAATGATCGTCCTCTGGCGTCGAATATACCGAGGGAGCGACTGGAGATATCGCCGCCGATGAACACGGCTTGGCTGACCGTCCACGGCGTTTCCTTGATCGCGCGCTTCTCATCGGCCTGAGAAAACGCTTCGCGGATCACAAACGCGCCGGTCGAATGCCCCAAGACATGCACATTGATTTCACAGCCCCGAGCCTGCCGTGCCGAAAAGAGACTGATGCCATCGTCTCGCAATCGGCGGGCGGTGGCCTTGGCATCGTCTCGATCTTCGAGATAATTGAGCACCGATTGGGCACTCGGCCAATCGAAACTAATGACGGCACCCTGATACCCTGCCTCGCGCAGGTCTGCCTCCAACCGCCGGTGGCGCTGGAGCACGATCTCTTGGGAATTGTTATACCCGTGAATGAACACGAGTATATCGCCGGTGGGCAAGCCGGTGTGAGGATTCGTGCCCGTCTTGGCACGCTCCAGCACCGCTTCGACCCACTCCCGCTTCGGAATGTGATGGGAAGGGCGTGGGTACTCACCGGGCGGCACGCGTAACCATCGCGTCGGCCCCGGTTCATTGCCGAACCGTTGCGCCTCTCCGACCCCGATCACATTGCGCACACAAATCACATACTCACCGTCCATGGCTTCCTCCTCTTCGACATGTTGATCATCGGCAGGCAACGTTCCCAAGCATCCCTCAGATCTCGGCAGGGACTCAGCGTCAGCTTCTTGCCGTAGGCAACATCCCCCCGATCAATAATGCCCGTCCCCAATCATATCGGACGTAATCTTTCCCCGAAAGGAGCGATACATCGCGATCATGTACCCTACCATCAATAGACAGCCGACAGAGAACCATTGGATCCCGATGGCCAAGCCATGTGGCGAGGCTGCACTGTTATAGACGGTCAGACTGAACGCGGGATCCGTCGAGGACACCAGTATGTTCGGATAGAGTCCCCAGGCGGAACTTCCCAGCATGCCGACAATCAACACACACGACGCCGCAAACGCCAAACCATCCTTTCGTGTCTGTCGTCCATAGAGCATCCCTCCCAACCCCAGGAGTGCGAGCCCATTGAGCAGCGCGCCCCAAGGTCGGGCGGTATAATGATCATGGATGATCGGCTGAACGAGGACCATGGTCAGGGTCATCGCAAGGCTGACCCCCGCTACCGTCCAGACGCTCTTGTCCGCCCATTTCCGAGCCCGACGATGCACGGTTCCAGTGGTCTTCATCGTCAGATACGCAGACCCATGATGGGCCAGAATCGCCACCGCCGTCAGTCCCATGCAGATCGTAAACCAGTCGAAGATCCCCGGCTCTGCAACATCAGGCGTGAACGTAGTCCAGAAGGGCACATGGAAAAAGCCCTCTTCGTCCAGCGGCACTCCCCGAATCAAATTCCCCAGGGCGACGCCAAAGACGAAGGCCAACAGCGCGCTCGCCCCTGAAAAGGCCGTGTCCCAAAACTGCCGCCACAATGGACTGGCAAAATGCGATCGCAATTCCAACGCCAACCCCCGCACCATCAACAACCACAACACCAAAATCAAGGCCAAGTAAAAACCGCTAAATCCGGCGGCATAGGCCTTAGGAAAGGCAAAAAAGATCACCCCTCCACTTGCGATCAACCAGACTTCGTTACCGTTCCACACCGGACCAATGGCTTGGAGCACCATGCGTCGCTCCTCCTCGGTTCGACTGACAGCGAGATAGACGATTCCTGTTCCAAAATCGAAGCCATCGAGCATCACGTACAAACTGAGCATGAGCACGACGACCGCAAACCAGAACGTTTCCATACGCTATTGGATTCCTTTACGAAGCGATGCGACCTTCGGCGCTGGTGCGCGCTTTGGATGCTCGTCGCTCATGCCCCGTGTCCCGTATGTGGCCCGCGCGCGATACGATCCACAACGAGCAGGATAAACGTGATCCCGAGCAGTCCATAGATCCCTAAAAATCCAATCAGGGTAAACAGCGCATTCCCTGAATGGACGACCGGCGAGATTCCATCGGCCGTCCGAAAGAGCCCGTACACCAGCCAGGGCTGGCGCCCCAATTCGGCGGTCATCCAGCCAGCCGTATTCGCCACGAACGGCAATGGGACGATCAGCATCAGGATCCAGAGCAACCACCGCCACTGGGGGCGAAACAATCGATCCTTCCACAGTAAACACAACGCCAAAACCGTGATAAGCGCAAACAGAGTCCCCAACCCAGCCATGATATGGTATGCGTAATAGAGGAGCGGAATATTGTCCGGCCACTCTTCGCGAGGAAACGCCGTGAGACCTTTGACTTCGGCATACAACTCATCATAGACCAAGAAGCTCAACATCCCCGGGAGGACGAGCGGGTTATCGATCGTCATCGATTCCATGTTCGGTTGCCCGATCAGCAGCAGGCCTGCGCCCCGCTTGGTCTCGAACAACCCTTCCATGGCCGCCCCCGTCACCGGCTGGTGATCGAAGACGAGCCGCGCGTGCTCATGCCCCGTCGGAAAAATCAGAAAACTGCAGGCCAACGCCGCACTGACGATCCCCGTCCGAAGAAAGGTCTTGGCAAAGGCCGGATGCCAGCCGGCAAGCTGATAGAAGGCACCCACGCCTGCCATCGCCAACGAGGCCGTTGCCACCGAGCCGCTCATGTTATGGGCAAACTGCCAACCTAGCCATGGATTGCTCAGCACCGCCCACACATTGTCGACATGCACGGACCCGTCGGCGACCATCGTATAGCCTACTGGATGCTGCATCCAGGCATTCGTCGCCAGGATGAAATACGCCGACAGCCACGCTCCCAGAAACACCATGATTGCCGCGAGCCACTGCACCCGGGGACTCAAGCGCCGCTCGCCGAAAAGCAGCAGCCCCAAAAAGCTCGACTCTAAGAAGAAGGCAAAGACGCCTTCCATGGCCAAAGTTTGGCCGATCACTCCACCCGCGAAGGTCGAGAATTTCGCCCAGTTCGTCCCGAATTGAAATTCCATAGGAATGCCCGTGACCACGCCGAACGCAAACGCCAGCGCAAAGATGTTGGTCCAAAACCGAGCCGCGGCATGGAAATGCTCATCCTTCGTCCATAGGGCGCGCGTTTTGAAATACACGAGCAGCAACGCAAGCCCCATCGTCAATTGGGGAAAGAGATAATGGAAGGTGATCGTCACCGCGAACTGCAGGCGGTCATAGAGAAGCGCGGTTTCCATGGTCGAGCTTGGCGAGCGGGATCACGGGGTGTCGGCGTTTCGGACCGGCATCGTTCGACACAGGATCGGGACCGTCAGGGACATGTCATCTTCAACAACGTAACTGCTTGAACGTAGCTACCTGGTTGCGCGCAGACAGCTCCTCCGA
>RFGF01000005.1 GCA_003695915.1 Nitrospirota bacterium | reverse complement strand
CCCTTGGACGATGGGCATCTCGATGGTATGTCGCTGGGCGAGCCCCACTGCCGCACGGGCTGTACGCACGCCCTCTGCCACGGTCTGCGTGCAGGACAGGATGTGATCGAGCGGTGTCCCACGGCCCAGTTGAACCCCGACGGCATGGTTCCGGCTCAACTGGCCTGTGCAGGTCAGGACCAGATCACCCAATCCGGACAGTCCATACAACGTAGCCACGTTGGCTCCCATCGCCGCGCCCAACCGAATCATTTCGGCCAGCCCACGAGTGATCAGGGCGGCACGGGCATTGAAGCCCAATTGGAGCCCATCCACGATTCCGGCAGCAATGGCCATCACGTTTTTCAGCGATCCTCCGATTTGGGCACCAATGAGGTCCGTGCCTCCATATACTCGAAACGATGGCGTCATCAACAGGGCTTGAAGATGACTGACCAAGCGGGGATCGCGACCGGCAAGTAGGATGGTCGTGGGTTTATCCTGGCTGACTTCCTTGGCAAAGCTCGGCCCTGAGAGGACGAGTATCCACCGGTGCCAAGAGGACGGAAGGGCCGCATCTACGACGTGTGACATCAATCGTAAGGACGGCTCTTCGATCCCTTTGGTGGCGATGATGATCGGAATAGGATGCTTCAGCACAGGCACGAGTTCCTGCCACAACGCGCCGAGGACATGGGAGGGGGAGGCGAGGATCACGAGCTCGCTTCCCCGGGCGGCCTCGTCTAAGTGAGTAGTCGCAAAGAGCGCCTCCGGTAACGAGATTCCTTCCAAGTAATACGGATTTTCTCGTTTGGTATTGATGGCCTCCGCGACCTCCGGCTCGTACGCCCAGAGACGGACAGTCGCTCCTTGCCTAGCCAAGAGGCGGGCGAGGGCGGTTCCCCAGGCGCCTGCTCCGATGACGGAAACGGTGCGGATGGTGGGAAGTGTCACAATGATGCTACAAAAAAGGTGGCTGGAGCGTGATTAGGGTCGATCATGGATGCGCGAACCTGGTATGCAGGCGTCGATTTGGAAAGGCATCACACGTTGCGCGATGATAGGATCGGCGAAGGCCCAAGGCTCGTGCATGCAAACGCGAAACAGAACGGTCAAATAGGTGAGCAAAATTATAGGAACCGAAAAAAAATGCTGTCAATGTTCGAGGCCAAAGGATGCCACGCAGCCAAAGCTATGCACACATGATGAGGTGATAAAGATCGATGGAGTTCAGGCTGATGTGAAATTCAATGGCTCGATCGAACCTTTTTGAGAAGGAGCGGATGCAATGGCCACCTGCCCATCATGTTCAGCGTCTATTCCGGTAGCGGCAAAGTTTTGTCCACAATGTGGAAAACGAGTGCATTCGCACGAATCAACCTCGTACGGGACCGAAACTCTCAACCTTCGAATATTGTATATCATGGTTGGGCTTCTCCTCTTGGCAGTGCTGTTTCCACCCTGGGAATCGCCGCCAGAGACGCCGCCCGAATTTTTGGGCTTCCATTTTATTTTATCGCCACCTGTGCCTGGTGCGGTCGTGAGCCGGATGTTGCAAACCATCCAGCTCGTCACGATTGCTGTAGCGGGACTATATTTCTCATGGGTGTTTCGTTCGAAATCGAAGGAATGACGGGCGAGCACGGGTCGGTCACAGTTGCTTGCAGTTCATAGTAGACCTCCATGAGCCGATGGTCTTCGAGCCGATAAGCGAGCGACAAGAGAATCAGTCCAAAACCCAAAACCAGTAGGCCTACCGCCACGATCCCCAAGGCGAGCAGAGCGCCTCTGGCCGATTGAAACCCTCCGTCCAGCCCGTACATGACGAGGAACACCATCGTGCCGCCTGCGACGATTCCCAACCAAAGGATCGTGAGGATGGCCGATGTCCACGGGATGCGTTTGGTCATGTGGAGGGTCAATCCCTGAGCATTAGGGATGACGTCGACGGTGCCTTTGAGAGGCCAAGCGGTGCGAAAGCGGAGTGAAAAAAGGCGATAAGAGGGTCGTATGACGATACGACCTTGAGCTGGAAACCAGCGGGCGATGCCGTGAGGCAGCGACAACACACCATATGGACCGAACACGGCCGTCAGCCTGTCGGAAGAAATCGGGAGAGTATCTCTCCGGCGAGCAATACCGCATCCGTATCGCGTCGCCCAGCTCTGCAAACTGGTGAATTGATACCAGTCACCAATCACGAGGGCGGCGCATATGATCAGTCCAAATACGGAGGCGATTACCATGACGGTCTGACCATAGCATAGGCGTTAGGGATCGTGAAGGTCATGATGCGTTGACTTGGCATGCATGGCTCGACTAGTATCAACCAGCGGGGTGGAGCAGTCTGGTAGCTCGTTGGGCTCATAACCCAAAGGTCGAGGGTTCAAATCCCTCCCCCGCAACCAAAATTTCGAGCACTTCTGTCAAGCCCTTTCCCCTCCTGCAGAGGAAAGGGCTTTTTTGTGTGACCATGCTTTTATCCACTAGCATTCTACCTGCATTTACGCGCTCAGCGTCGGAGAGGGAATCAACAGGGCATAAACGGCCGATCGAGGCGAGGGTCATCGAGCCTTGTCCGGAGCTCCGAGATTGACGGTAGAGGGTTTTACAGAAAGTACTCGCAGGTGAGAGTATGATGGAGTACCGGTTTTGGAAAATCTCTATGGTCATGAGCTCATACTTGGGAAAGGCCCCGAGGCTGCCAATGTCCATGAAAAGCACCTGGGCCTATGCTTACTCACGATGTGCAGGATGGTTTGCCTGTCGTGGGTGGACAGCCAAGATTCTCGTTTGTCTCTTGGTCGCAGGATGTGCTCAGGATTCTGTCTATGTGCAAAGTTGGCATGAGACCCGCAAACTGGTCGATGAGGGGAAAACGCTGGTGCTTCTTCGCCTCGTGGTCACGCAACATGATAGGCAGGGGAACCCATTTGATACGCCATGGACGCTTGGCCAGTTCGAATTGGGTCTTGCCAAGATCGACGCTGGCGAGACCATGAAACGCATTATCGCGTATTCGCCATCCTTGCTCGATAAGCGTCGAGGCTGGTTTTACATCGTGGTGGCGCCGGGACGATATCAGCTCTGGATCGTTCCGCCAATTGCTTCTTTTAAAATCTTTGAGACGGATGCCTATCGACCGATGCCGGATGCGTATCTCGATGTTCCGCCGGATGTTTCCGTGATTTATGGTGGATCATTGTATCTTGCCTGTTCGGCCCAAACGGGTCTGTGGGGATCGCTCACCGTAGAGCAGTGCGATGAGTCGTTGCTCATTAGGAATGAGGAAAAGGAAGCTCGTCAAATTGTGAAACGACTGGCTCCGCGCTCCGCGCCCATTCTGGTCAGATTGGGGCATACATACCGAAAGGATTTCCGCGACCTGCGAGGGCAGGCGACCAAGCATATCGACTTGACAGCACTAGGGCCGATCCGCTGGATACGACCGGATTGGCGTCAACGCGCGTTGGAGCGAGTAGGCGTGACTCCCAATGCCGTCGAACGATCCTTGTGGGGGTTCGGCGGAATTAGCACGATTCTGTACTTGCTCTACTTGCCGGTGGGAATTGTGGTTGGGGAACTTTGGGGTGCAGCCGACGAGGGAGATGCGAGCGCTTGTCTGGACCGCTGGCAGGCAACGTTACACATGTTGAATCTTCAGCAGGAATGGATAGGGACAATACGTGCCGCATTGAAAACCCGTGGCTTTCATGTCGCGGATTCGTCTGAAGCCAATTTCCATAAGGAGGACGGTCCGCTTCCGGCATTCATCTGGGAAACTGGAATTGTCCGCATTCAACTTCGAGAATGTAAGGAGCGCGGAACGTTTTGTTTAGAAACGGTCGTGCGCCTTCGTGTGCGCGAACGTCAAAGCGGTCGAACGGTGTACGATGAGTTCGCGCTGTATTCTCATCCGACTGCTCGTCCGGATCCTTTTTCCGAGCAACCGTTCCGGTATGCTCGGCTCCCTGCGCATCGGACGTATGAAACCCCGCTGCCAACCCCCGCGTCATGCCGGAAACTAAAATTCTATTGCGCCGAACATGCTGCAACGCTCCTTCAGCAGGAATTGAGGCAAGTCTT
>RFGF01000079.1 GCA_003695915.1 Nitrospirota bacterium | reverse complement strand
GAGAATGACAGTCCGTTTGGGGATCGCATCGGTGATAGAAAGACTGACCACTCCACCGGGCTTGCCCCGGTGGTGAGCAAGACTGAGAAGCTAAGGCGCCCGACACCCCCAGGACTGTTCCGACGGTGAGCGAGACTGAAAGGCAAAAAGCCTGCCACTCCACCGGGCTTGCCCCGGTGGTGAGCAAGACTGAGAAGCTACAGGCAAAGCTCCCTTACCTTTCAAGTTCGTCAAAGTTGACCCTTGCGAGAAGTATCATGAATAACACTTTGTTGATTGCGTTTATGGGCCTCTGTGCCGTCCGGTCGCGCGCTGCAACCGAGGAACAACCCAACATTGTCCTGTTGTACGCGGATGATGCAGGGCACAACGATGTCGGCTTCCAAGGCAGCTGGCACTTTCGGACGCCGCACATGGACAAGCTAGCGAATTCGGTGTACGAACTGCTTGGTCCACCTTTCCGTGCCCAAGCCGTATTGTGATATCGGCGCCGTCGATGGGTCGCGGGGCGTGTTAGAAGATGTTCCCTAGGCGGACGACGGCGATCCCGAATCGAGTTGGATCTATGGCGACTGGAGCAAGATCACACCTTTCAACCCCAAAACCGATCCAACCTCGGACGAACGCAGCATCCGATGGAAACTAAGGTGTTGGGCACATTCCGGCGTCGACCTGCCAGCCTAAAACACGCCGTTTCTCGCCGAAACACGAGCCAACCCCCGACCTGACCGGGTGGCCCCGGGGGATTACTCCCCCGGGGCTCCCACAGATCCGTACGTGCTCGCATTAGAGCATACGGTTCCTCGGCATCATGTTACTACGTGTGCCCTGTGTGATAGATCTTGGGCAGGGGAAGCGGATATCGCGTCTCCAACCGTTCGAACTTCGCCCAGGTCATCTGGCGTTTGCGGTTGCGGCGGTTGAGCCATTTGCGCCACGCTCGTCGTACCTCATGACGGAAGTTGTGGAGCATCCGACCGTTGCCTGTGACGCCACAATAGGCGTAGTGGCCCCGGACCTTCTGGCTCAGCTTCTGCCACTGCTCGCGTACCGGTTTGTGCCGGTGCGTGCGACACCATTGGTAGATGGACCGGATGGTGCGGGTTAACCGCTTCGACATCGTCTGCTTCTTCACCGTCCAGTTGCCCTTGCGTGACTTGCCCCAGTAGTGGGTGAAGCCAAGCAGATCAAACGTGTCCGGTGTCGGTCGGCCTTCCCGCTTGCGCCCGGAGTGGTACGGGTGTCGAAAGTCGACAATCCGTGTTTTGTCCGGGTGCACGGTGAGACCATATTCGGCGAATCGATCCGCCAGCATTGCCATTACTTGGAACGCTGCATTCCGATTCGAGAAGACAATCACGAAGTCGTCCGCAAACCGGATCAGCTTGGCGCTTCCCGCAATTTGCGGCTTGACGGTTTCCTCGAACCACGTATCCAGTACATAGTGCAGGTATACGTTCGCCAGCATGGGGGAAATGCACCCCCCCTGCGGACTTCCGCATTCCGGATAATGGACGTTTCCATCCTCCATTACTCCTGCTTTCAACCATTTGCCGATAAGGCGTCGTACCACGCCATCTCGTATCCTGCGGCTAACGAGGTTCCGGATATGTGAGTGATCCAGAGTGTCAAAAAACTTGCGCAAATCAACCTCTAAGATCCAGCCGCCGCCAACCCGCATTGTCTCTGTCCACAGCACGTCCAACGCGTCATGCGCCGAGCGTTGGGGACGAAACCCGTATGACCCGTCGTGGAAGTCTTGCTCATAGATCGGCTCTAAGAGCATCACGATGGCACGCTGGAGTACTTTGTCCTCAAACGTCGGGATGCCTATTGGTCGAGTCTCCGCGCCCGTACCCTTGGGAATATGTTTCCGTCGGACGGGGGGAGCCCGGTAGGTCCCCGATTTCACCCGTTTGAGCAGATCTTGAAGGTTGGCCTCCAAGTTCTCCGCGTACTCGTGCGCCGTCTGGCCGTCGACGCCTGGTGCTCCACTCTTGCGAGTTCGGCGAAAGGCTTCACGCAACCAGTCGATGTCGATCAGATGGTTTAGCGACGTAAATCCCAACTCCGGCGATCGCTCGGCTAGCCGTGCTATTCGTCGCCGTTTCGTTGACACGTCTTCAATTCGCAGATTACTGTGCATCTGGCATGTTTCCCGATGACGATCCATGATCCCGACGTCTCGCTTCCCTCCCCCGGGTCCCTTCAGGAGGCACGTTCCCCGGTTTCCTCGGTACTATCAAGACGCTGTGATTCCCTGATGCCCATCTCGCTTCGCTTCGTTGCCTTCGCGAACGCAATACCATTGCTGCACACGGCCTTTGTTTCGCTCTCGATGCCGCCGCGCGTCTTATCCTGCATCGAGCCTGGAGCTTCGTCACCCGGCGACTCCAACCCGGGATTTTGCAAATGGAGACATCAGGGCCTCCCAAGTTCCTGGGGAGCCTCATTTGTCCGTCTGCTCATGTTCACGCGACCCCGGCCGGACAAGCGATTCTGACCCGTAATGAAGCGCTCGTGCTGCCCCCGCTCATTCAACGGCGAAGGCTCCAGCAACAGTACTTTCGAGGCTCAGTTGCATGGCTTCCGAACTCGCTGTCTACGCCTCGTGGTGCCGGTTACCCGTGCCCCACGCAAGACTCGCTACCGGCTGCTGGTCAGGCTTTGCCGGATGGGACTCTCACCCATTGAGGCTCCAGCGAAAGGTTTCTGCTGTTAACTTCTCACAGGCATCCTCCTTTCCCAAGCTTCTTGGCGCAATGAACGGTTACAAGAGATGCTCAATGATTGGCGTGTGAGCGAACACATTGGACGGCAGACGAATGCGGTCGTTCTGCAGGGAACGCTCTTCGGTTTATTGCACCACGATGTTCTCTATCCGCG
>RFGF01000078.1 GCA_003695915.1 Nitrospirota bacterium | reverse complement strand
TGACACGTCAAAACCGAGTCCAAACTGAGGAATCCGGCCTGATCGAACTTTCATCATCATATCCCTTGCTTGAACGAATCGTTCAGCGGCCGCTTGCAAGTCGGGGTTGGCCTGCATTGCTTGTTCGATTAATTGATCGAGAACGGGATCGTTATACAGCTTCCACCAGTCTGGCCGTATCGCATCATCCGATGGATGAGCTTCGACAAAAGGGCTCTGGCCATGCCACGAAGTGGGCACCACATATTGTGGGGGCTGGTAAGCAGGTGCCACATCTATATGAGGCAGCCAGTCGCTGGTACAGGAGGCAAGAAGCGGCACCAGTGCTAAGCCACCGATCATCCAGCTCTGCGGGATCATTCGCTTATGCCACATCCTGTGGTTATGGCCCTTCGTTAGGCGGGTTGGGAGGAGCTGTCGATGGAGATTCCTGCGTAGCGGATTGCATGACAAGGTCGAATCCCGGTCTTGGCGTGACAATGCGTACCAAATCTCCTTCCAGGAGTCCTGCACTGGGATTGTTGATAATTCGATCATCGGCAGCAATGCCCTTTTCGACCACGATTTCATTATCTAAGATGCGCGATATGTGTATGGGTTTAAAATGCACCCGATTATCTGGCGAAAGCACGGCCACCTGCGTGCCATGCTCCTGAAACACCAAAGCAGTCGTCGGAATCCGAAAGGCTTCATGTGATATAGGAGCAGAAAGCGTAACCTGGGCATACGATCCCGGCCACAGCTGATGATCCTCATTATCGATCGTAAAGATGACAATAGCGGTGCGGGTATTCACATCAAAACCACGGGAAATCGTCAGAAATTTTGCCGTAAAGTGCTGATTGGGGAGTTGTGGCACCGTGACGTCAGCTGTGAGACCCGGATTGAGGAACGGCCCAAAGCGTTCCGGGACACTGACAAAAAGGCGCATCATATGCACATCAGCCACAGTAAACAGGTTGGCCTTTGCTTCCGACCCCGCCAGTCCACCCTCGTGACTAACAAGGTCGCCTACATTGATATTCCGTTGGATCACAACGCCATCAAATGGTGCACGAATGGTCTTGAATCGTATAAACGCCTCGAGGTTTTTGACTTTTTGCAATGCGGCTTTGAGCAGAGCAGCCTCGGTACGCATGTTTTGCAACTGAACTGTAATGACTTGCTCAGACACTGCGTGTGTTTTTCGCATTGCAAGATAGCGCTTTGCCGTAATGACAGCTAGTTTGTATTTGGCTTTCTCGGCGCGGTAGTCAGCTTTTGCCTGGGCATATTCCGCATCAAGATCAGGAGCGTTAATTTCAGCCAAAATGTCCCCTTTCTTCACCCAATCGCCATAATCTTTGTACCACATCTTTACATAGCCGGTGACGCGGGCATAGATCGGCGCTTCAAACCATCCTTGTAAGGTACCAGGGAGGGTGATCGTCTCTACGGGTTCTACTGGTTGTGGGGCAATGACGGATACGGTTGGAATCGCAGCTTCGAGGGTATCTTTCTGTAAGGCTACGGCTTGCTGTCGGTCCTCGTACAGCCGATATCCCAGAGCCAAGGCCCCGGCCACAAGAAACACGAACAGAAGTGAAACACGAGGTCGCATCATTTTCATCCTACTCACGCCGATGGAAATGGTGTTCGGCTTAGCCGGTCTTTGTACATCATGACGTAAACACAGGGTACGAAAAATAAGGTGAACACTGTGGCCACGATCAGACCGCCAATAACGGCACGGCCGAGCGGGGCATTTTGTGTGTTCCCTAATGCCATTGGAAGCATTCCCAAAATCATTGCCGAGGCGGTCATGAGGACGGGTCGAAAGCGTACCCGTCCGGCTTCAATAGCGGCTTGCAAAGCGTTTCCATGGTCTCGCAGCCTCTCACGCGCATAAGCGATCACCAGGATCGCATTGGCAGCCCCTACACCCATGGTCATGATAGCGCCTGTGAGCGCTGGCACAGAAATATACGTGTGCGTAAGGAACAATGACCATGCGATGCCAGCCAAGGCCCCGACCAACGCCGTAATAATAATGAACGGATCAAGCCAGGATTGAAAATTGACGACGAGGACCAGGTAGACCAGCACGATCGCCGCAACGAGTCCGATCAGTAATTCGTCAAACGCATCGCGCATAATTTCCGCTTGCCCATGAATTTCGACGGAAGCACTTTTGGGCATTTCCGGCTCGAGCTCGTCAATGGCTTCTTCGACATCGGCCAAGACACGGCCAAGATCGCGCCCCTCAGGCGAGACGAAGACATCAAAGACCGGCATAATATTGCGATGGCTGATCGCCCCCGGCGTTCCCTGAAGCGAAATCGAGGCGACGTTGCCCAGCAGCTCCACTTCTGACATCTCCGAAGCCGATCGTTCCTCCGGAGCGACCGGGATCGTACGAAGCTCTTTGATGCTGGTTAATTGAGGTTGTGGCACATAGACATTAATCCGGTAAGACATGCCTGTCCGACGATCGAGCCAATATTTCTGATCCACCTGCTGGCTGCCGGCCGTCGCAATAAGCATATTGTTCCCAACAGCCGCCTGCGTGAGATTCGTACTGAGTGCAAATCGTCGATCGGTTTGGACCAGCATAGTAGGCACGCGTGTCGGCTGATGAACGACCACATCGGCAGTACCGGGAATCTGCCGAAACCGGTGTGCGAGCTTTTCGGCAAACTCGGAATTCAGAGCCATATCTGGGCCGTTAACTTGCACATCGATTGAAGCCAGGGATCCAAAATTGAGAATCTTGGCTGTTAAATCCGCCGGCTGAAAAGTAAATTCGACGCCGGGATAGAGTTCCCGAAGCCCTTTGCGAAGGATCTTTCGATACTCCCAGACTGGTGAATATTCATTGTGCAACGTGATAGTCAGGTCGCAGTCCTGTGGACCGATTGTCGGTGTAGGGATAAACGCCAGATTATGGGCGCCGACCGGTAATCCACAATTGCTCACCACATTTTCGACCTGCCCGGGTAGCAAGCGTTTGATGTCTTCGGTGACGAGTGTGGCAATGCGGCCACTGGCTTCAATCCGTGTTCCGAGAGGCGCTCGCATATGCATTTGCAATGTGCCGGAACGAATTTCGGGGAAGAACTCCCTTCCATTCATCAAATAGAGGGCCAACGATCCGATTGCGAGAATTAATGAAAGAAGGACAAAGCTCCGGCGATGAGCCACAGCGCGCTCGAGCTGTCTGCCATATGCTTCACGAAATTGCTCGAATCGCCGTTCAAAACCTTGCTGGAATCGAAGAAAGGGATTGGTGGGAGCCTGTGCGGGAGAAGCCTGGTCATGGTGCTTCGTTTTCATGAGATATTTCGCCATGGTGGGCACCAGCGTATACGTAAGGATAAACGAGGCGGCCATGGCGAGGAGAATCGCCTCTGCCATTGACGGAAATACCCACCCTGCAACCCCACTCAGGTGAAACAACGGAATCCAAACAATCATAATGGCCAGGGTCGCCACGAAGGCGGGAAGGAGAATCTGCGTTGCGGCATCGAGGATGGCTTCTTCGATGGACTTATTCATTTCGAGGTGGCGATCAATGTTTTCGATCATCACTGTGGCATTGTCTACGAGGATGCCGACCGCTAAGGCTAACCCGCCAAGGGTCATGACATTGATGGACTCGCCGAGCAGATGCAAGCCGATCAGTGCGCTCAAAATCGACAAAGGGATCGACGTCCAGACGATCAAGGTTGGGCGCCAAGAGCCGAGGAGCAGCAAGATAATGAGGCCGACCAAGAGCGCGGCCATGGCCATCTCATGCACCACTTCATTGATCGCGTCTCTGACGAACGTCGAGGCATCGATAAGGAGTTTGATTTTCACGTCTTCAGGCACGACTTTCTCGATACGCGGGATCATTGCCCGAATGCCATCGACTACCTCTAACGTCGAGGCTTCACTGCTCTTCATAACCACGATGATCACCGCTTGTTTGCCCTCGACGAACACCGCATTAGTTTGCACGCGTCCCGCTAAGCGCACATCAGCAACATCGCGTAAGTGAATAAAGGCATTCCCTACTCGCTTGATGGGGATTTCCTCCCATTCCGCAATCGTTAATGGAGACGCATTGGTGAGCACAAGCCAATCTGTCGACTTGATTTTGATGTCGCCTCCGGGCAGGACGAGATTCTGCTTTGCGATTGCCTTGTGGACGTCTGCCGGAGTGAGATGACGTGCCAACAATTTGTCTTTTTTCAGATTCACCATGACCTGCATATCCTGCCCTCCATACGGATGGGGAAGGATGGCTCCCGGAATCGTCACCAGCAGCGGCCGGATGCGCATAATCGAAAGATTGTAGAGCTCGGCAGGCGTTAAGGTTTCGGATGTCACTTGCAAAACAGCGACGGGCACTTGCGAGGGAAACAATCGCATGACCATGGGGGAAGCGATATCAGGCGGCAAGGCTTTGACGGCTGTTTGGCTGATGGCGGCAATATCGGCTTCGCTGCCGCCCAAATCCACTCCTTCCTGAAGAAAGACATTGACAATGCTGAAGCCAAAATAAGAATGGCTTACAATGTACTTGATCCCCTCAACGGTCGAGGTCAGTAAGCGCTCAAATACATAGGTAATCCGTCCTTCGACATCCTGTGGCATCAGACCGTCATAGGCCCACACGATAGAACTGACCGGCATTTGAATATTGGGGAAGACATCCGTGGGGGCTTCGATTATTGATGCAATCCCCCAGAGCACAATCAGGATGGCAAGAACGACAAAGGTATAGGGGCGGCGTAAGGCAATGAGAACAATGTTGGTCATAGAACGAAAATGTTTATGTGATCTTCAACAGCCGATCGCAACAAACTGGCCCATAGGAATGCCTGTTCCGGGCTAGGGCGACCCGGTGCCGGATCGGGCAAGGACGGCAATGCGGGTGAAACATGAAGCAGATGACGCATCGCTTCTTGCAGAAAGATCGGCCCAGCTGCGATCGAATTTAGATTATCCGCTCGCAAGGAAGCACAAAAAGCCGCAACGGCACATGATATTTAGCTTCATGGATTTCATGAAACTCCTTGAATTTCTCGACGACCATTGGTACATCCTTATCAGGGAGTTCGAGTAAGAGCACGGCATTCTCTCCGGGCTTCTCAAATGTCCCTTCCACAATGCCAGATGTTCCACGGCCAACTACTCCGGAATGAATCAGCGTATAGTTATGAACGTTGAGGTCATGAAGAAGATGTGCAACGGTTTCTTCCAATGAGCGTCGAAAGATAAAAATCAAAAGCTTAGGCATGATGAGCATCCTAGATGCGGAACTAAAAAAAACTGTATTGCCCCCCGTTTGTCAAGACACTTTTTATGGTGTTGAGAGTGAGTCATCTTACGCAGCCGCTTGTGTCGCTCCCCGCGCGCTGAGTGCCGCTTCAAACTCGAGCGGGCTCTTGTACCCCAGGCTCGAGTGGACGTCGCGCTCGTTGTCCTCCACCGTGATCCAGTGGCGGATCGCCGCTCGCGCCTCGTCCAGATTCGTGAACTCCCGCAGCCAGAGCAGCTCCTCCTTGATCGTCCGCATCAGCCGCTCCGTCTCAGCATTCCCCTTGGGGTCGTCATAGCTGGTGAAGACCTGCTCGATTCCCAATAAGCTCATGGCTGCCATGAAGCCGGTCGCCGTTGGTTGGCTCCCGTTGTCGGAGACCAGCTTCAGCCCAGCCCCCCGGACCCCATTCGGGAATTCGGCCTGGATCGCCTGGGTCAGGGCCGCCTCCCACTCCTGCCGGCGACTGCGGAGGGCCAGGTTCCAGCCCACGATCTTCTTGGTGTACCAGTCCAGCACGATGACCAGATACGCC
>RFGF01000077.1 GCA_003695915.1 Nitrospirota bacterium | reverse complement strand
GTCAACGGTGACGGCAAGGCCGATCTTATCTGGCGTAAGCCTGCAACCGGGAATACCGTCATCTGGTTCCTCGATGGCGCCACCCTCGCTTCAGCTGCCCATTTCGGCATCACCGATCCCGCGTGGGAAATTCGAGCCGTGGCCGACATGAATAACGATGGTAGAAGCGACGTGCTTCTTCACAACATCAATGATGACTCCCTCCAGATCTGGTTCGGCACACCAACTGGCTTAGATGAAAAGAGGATCGTTAGCAACCCATAAGCTCTATTTGCTGTTTTGTCATTCAACGCGAAGAGGAAAAAGTAACTCTTCGCGTTGAAATTTAAAAGCAAGTACGCTGTCGTCTTCAAAAAAAATGTCTATAGGAACTCCGCAAACAGCGGCTAATCCACTAATAAGAGTGATACCTAACAAAGCTGGACAAATCTTGGGAAGGATTTTGGCATGAAGAAATGTCCTGAATGTGGCCATGCTCGACTCTCTCCAATGACTGGTGTTCGCCAAAAATGCAAGCACTGCTGGCATCGATTTCGTTGGCGCAGTGCGCGGTCGGCCAACCATTGATCGATACCACCAAGTATGAGCTGATGCGCCATTTTATCTGGAGCGTTCCGGTCTATTGGCAGCGCTTCAGTGCCGTGGCCAGTGCGTCGGCGATGGAACGCTTCTATCGGCCGGGTGCGCATCTGCATGATGTGGTCTGAAGAGCTGATGGGGTCTTTTGCTGGGGCGTTCGAATGCGACAGGCCACCTTTGACCGGGTGCGCCATGGCAAACGGGGTGAGGGGGACCGCCGGTACGCCGATCGTTTTAAGCATCGTCAAGCGTAATACCTAGGTCAAGGCAATCTCGATCGCTGCGCATAGCCGCACCAAAATCATGCAACATAATCAAGGACCCTATCAGGGAAGGGCCCTTGTACGACACCAATAAGTGGAAGGCCTATGCTCAATGAAGGTGCGAGGCGAGCACGTGATGATCTGCAATAAGAGGGACAAGCCGCTGGGCCGCGACCACATCAACGGCATCGATGCTTCTAGAGCTATGCCAAAACCTGACTACATCCTTACCGAGGTGTGCCCCGGAAATAATCCCATCTCCACCTCGTAGAAGTTTGCTACCGGTTCAACAATCGGACTGGGAAATTAAAATGCTTGCTCTTAACGACCACCAGCATCTACGACATCAGCCCCAAATTGGTCCAGATCTGTTAGGAAGTGCCTTATAAGGGATTATCCATAAAGCGAAGAAAATCAGATGTGAAATCCAGCATTATCTTCGTGCTGATAGAGGCTTTACTAGCGACCTGATTTCTAGGTGCAGGTCTGGTTCTAGAATGCCTTTCTCAAGAAACTCATCGGCACACTCATCAGGGAACTCAAAAAGCAATAAAGAAGTGTGGCTGTGACTCCGTGGCACCGAGCGAGGATTAACGTCCAGTGAGATACGCTGGTGATGGCCTGAATTTCGCGTACAGCTTCCCTGAGCGAGCAGACACGTTGGAGCGTGAGTGGGTAGGATGACTAACTCTCAACCAAGGAGGTGTCCACATAAAGGGGCGTCGCTGGACCGCTGAAGAGAAATTGACCATCGTGCTGGAAGGGATTAAAAGGACCAAACCGGCGGCCGAGATACTGCCGAGAGCGGTATACATTTATCCGCTGGATCAAAAGATGCTAAGTAATCACCGCAATTTCAAATATACACTAAAACACCCACATAAAATGGCGAGATTTCATCGCTCATCCTCAATACAAATCTCATCATAATTCTCATGCCTACGAAGCATCATCGCGCAATCTAGCCGACGCATAAACTGCTAACCCTTCTGAACACTTATCTGGATCATGCCTTGATCGCTTGAACACCCGAGTTCTCAGAAGATCCTCTAATATAGTTCGGTACCAGATTCTTCAGAATGCAGAGAACTTTGTCGACATTGCCAGTATAGAGCGTAGCTTCAAGATGCTGAAGCATACGATCTAATTCATCGGGCAAGCCCTCACACCGAACTGCACGTTTAATTTTCGGGTGAGATGTTGCTTCGACACATTCTGACTGATCGAACAATTCCTCATAGAGCTTTTCCCCCGGCCTGAGTCCTGTATAGGTGATCTGAATATCTTTGTCCGGCACCAAGCCTGACAACGTAATCATATTGCGCGCCAATTCTGATACCCGAATTTGCTCGCCCATGTCCAACACGAAGATATCCCCACCTTTTACTAAAACACTGGCCTGCAGAACTAACTGCACGGCTTCGGGTATGGTCATAAAATATCGTTTAATATCCGGATGGGTTACCGTCACTGGTCCGCCTCTCCGAATTTGCTCTGCAAACAGTGGCACCACACTGCCATTGCTCCCCAGCACATTACCAAAGCGCACGACCGCAAACTTCGTATCCCCCAGGTTATTCATTTGCTGAATCAAAAGCTCAGCGATACGCTTTGTCGCTCCCATGACACTACAAGGATTGACTGCCTTATCCGTAGATATCAAAACAAATCGCGACGCGCCCGAACGATAAGCCGCGTCAGCAACTGTGCGTGTTCCGAAGACATTGTTCCGAACCGCTTCAATGGGATTACCTTCCATAAGTGGGACATGCTTGTGAGCGGCTGCGTGGAAAATGATATCGGGAGAAGTTACCCGGAACAACTCGGATACCTGCTCCGCTACCGTCACATCTCCCACAAGCGGGAGTATCGTCAGATCCGGAAATGTTCGCCGCAACTCTAAGTCGATCGCATATAAGCCGTTTTCATATCGTTCGAAGAGAATTAACGAGGCCGGGCAGCACCGTGCAACCTGCCGACAAAGCTCAGAGCCAATAGAGCCGCCAGCACCTGTCACCAAAACATTCTTGTCTGCGAGTAAAGCGCGCACGCTTTGCAAGTCTGTTTCAATGGGCTCGCGTTGGAGTAAATCTTCAAGGCTCATGGGTTTGAGCTGTCGAAGCAAGGCGGGATCACTGAGCAATTGCTTCATACTCGGCAGAATCTTGATGGGGACCGCGCATCCTTCCGAGGCTTCGAGAATTCTTTGCTTCACACTCGTCGAAGCAGTCGGAATTGCAACAATAATCTCTTGCGCTTGACACCGCTCGACACCAGCTTTGATGTCTGCGATGGTCCCGATGACAGGGACACCGTGAATTTTCGTTCGCTGTTTAACAGGATCGTCATCGACAAAGGCTACGGGATTGTAGGGAGATTGCGGATCTTGCAGCATATCGCGAACAAGCTGTTCCCCAGCATTGCCGGCACCAACAATCAACGCACGCTGTGCTGTCGAATCTCTTCTTGCGCATTCCCGAAGCCATCGGATACCTATTCGAATAGCCACAAGATATAGCCCGCTCAACAGTCCGGTTAAAATGATAATCGATCGTGGATAGTCCTTCCATTGTAGGAGAACATGCAAAACGATATACGATATCATCGCCGCCACTATGGAGGCCGCGAAAATTCGTCTGCAATCATACAGACCAACGTAGCGCCACAACCCTTGTTGAACACCGAATTTTCTAAGGCAAGTGCTATACACAAGAAGCACGATAGGAAGCCCATAAAGCATTTTATCTCTATACGCCGAAGGAATCGTACCATCGAACCGCAGCAAGAACGCCGTCAAATTGGCCAAGCCAACCAGAGCTAACTGAGCCGTGATCACCAGCACTTTACGATGGCGGATTAATGTCTGGCCATAAACGTCCCAAAATTTTTTGAGTAAATTAACCCCACACGATTTCATGAGCATAAGACGAGATCCTTAGATTTAAACAAAAAATTTAAGAACGCGAGTAGAATGACTCCTCTGGGGTCGTCAGATAAATTACCGTCACAGCAAGGATCACCCAATAGAGAATAGCCAAGGTACCAATGAACATATGGTCGAAAAAACATCTGACCATCAATCCCACCGTCGAGACATAGGTGCCGAGCAAGAGCGATCGTTTCTCTGGATTCTTTGTGAAGCGAAGGCTGAGGAATAGCTGATGAAGAATCGCGCCCATTAACCATAAAAACACGAACAGGCCAGGAAGACCAACATGCAGCGCATGATACAGCAGTATGTTATGAACCCCGGCCGACTTTACAGGAGCATGCCCTGGCTCAACGACTTCCGGTTGCTCGCCATACACCAATTTATAATTATCTTTTCCATATCCTATACCAACGATCGGATGCTTGATGATTTCCGACACACAGAAAGCCCAAATGTCGAAGCGATGAACCACAGACGATGGCGTACTACGAATCGGGATATAGGCACGTAGTTCTTCGAACGAACGAAGCCCCCCCCAATCGGTAATCAAAACAATCGCCAGCGCAACAGAAATCGTGAGCGTGATGCCGCCAGCGATCACCAACGCAAAATGGCGGCGCAACAACCACCCCCAAACCCATAATTCCGATACCAATGCAACCAAGCCTGCACGCGACTGCGTGAGGACAAGAGAGATTGCAGACAAAGCCACTGTCGCATAGGCAGGCGTTTTAATCCACGGCGTTTCGATTTCGAACGCGAGCGCGAGCACGATTGGAAGAAACATGACTAGATACGTGGTCAACCAAACCTCCGCAGGCAAAAACGACTGCATAGCTTGCGGGTGAGTTGGGTCGTATTGGACGATGCCATAGGCACTGACCAACACCAAAGGCGTAAGCAAACAGACCAAGAGATAACGGCGATGCATCCCATCTTGAAAGAAATAACATATCGCGTAGAACACTAGAATCTGCTGAAGCAATTTGCCATATTCCTTGAGACTGTAAGCCGGAAACATTGCGAATGGAATTGTCAAGCCAATCCACAGCACGTAGGCAATAATCGGACGATCGAAGGGCGTTCGTATCAGGAATAGCCGCCGATGGCGCAAGCACCAGAATGCCAGGAGAATCAAGAGAACGATGAATCCATTCCGTTCGACAATCAACATCGATTTGAACGGCAGGGATAAAATGTAGATGTACAACACAAGACGGATAAGATGATCGAGATCCAGCCACGGCGTGGTCGACCCTGCCAAGCTGTTACTGGTTGCTTGTCCGCCCCTCATTTTTCCGCTTCTTGTCCAATTCGATGATGTGCTAACACATCCACGCTCGCACCCAGGACACAAAAAATTGCAAGCCAGCTCAACAGAATGATCGCTCGTTCCATCACGTCGGACTGCCAATAAAACCAACCGATGATCCCACAACAGACCATTAATATATATTCAGTGAGCACAGTGCGGCGATGGCCCCAGCCGCTCAGCACCAGTCGTTGATAGTAATGCCTTCGATGAGCTTCCCAGATTCGCTCACCATGCAGAGCGCGCCGGATCAACGTCGCTGTGGCATCGAGAATAAATGGTGAAAATATCATGACCGGCACCCACACATCGAAGAGTCCGTCTCGTTGGCCAAGCAACATCAGCGTGCCAGCCAGAAAACCGAGCGGAATGCTGCCTATATCTCCAAGAAAAATGCGAGCGGGAGGAAAATTGTCCAATAGAAATCCCCCGGCAGCCGCAGCGATCATAAGGGAAAAGACGAACACTAGTGAATGAGCACCTTGCCAGGCAAAATACGCTAAAAACCCGAATCCGATCAGCGTCATGCCACCTGCAAAACCGTCCATGCCATCCATAAAGTTGTACAAATTGGTCATCCACACAAGGAACATGACAGTCATTGGCCAAGTTGCCCAGCCTAAATCCAGCTTGCCGAATAACGGTATCCACACAGGATGCAAGGCAAGATCCAACTTACTCACCACTGCCCCTGCTAGAACAACCTGGACACTCAATCGCAGACTGATCGGCAATCCCCATCGATCGTCACAGAAAGATATCGCTGCAAGAACTGCTAGAGCACTGACGATCCAGATGCCAGTTGCATCAAAGAAGGAGCCGCTGTGCTTTTCGCCGCCATGTATCAGTGCAGCCAGGACAACACCGCAGGCACTGCTGACAAGCATCGCAAGCCCTCCCGTGCGCGGTGTGGGCGCATGATGTAGCGAACGCTGATTGGGATGATCGAGGAGAGATAAAGGCGCATTGGGTCGGCACAAGTATCTTGTCAACCAACGCGAGAGAAAGAAGACTAACCCGGCAATAGCGAGAAGCCTCATGATGCGAAACGCCGGTAAAATGCAACAAGCTCGGGAAGAGCATCCTGGAAATCATATTCTGGAGCATATCCCATATCGCGAGTGATGCTATCCGAACAGTACCAAGCCGGTTCGATAAGCTTCCGGAGCGTCTCACGGGTTAATGGTATAGGTCGCTTCATCAACGGCTGAAGCATATCGCCAGCGGACCCCGCCGCGTTCAACACCCACAGGGGTATGCGCCATGCCGGAATGGGCTTCCCCAAGCCAGCACACAGTTGTTCATAGATGGTGGTAACACAATAGGGCTTGGCGTCGGTAACGATATAACACGGCTTTAGTGGTTGATCGGCCTGTAGACTCCTGATCACGGCTTGCACAAAATTTCGTATATGGAGCATGCTTCGAACACTCGGAATCCGCGGAAGCGGTGGAAACCAGCCGCGATCAATCGCCACAAGCATCCGGAACAGATTTCCCTTTTCCGTGGGGCCATACACCATCGGAATCCGAAGAGAAATGCCCAGCAACCGACCAGAAGAGGCAAGAGCATTGACGAGCTGCTCCGCAGCCCATTTCGATTTGGCATAGTGGCTAACGGGCGCAGGCATATGCGATTCATCGACGCAACCATCCGTCGTTTCCCCAAAAACCTTAACACTGCTGGCGAAGACAAAGCGCTGGACATTTTGTGCAAGAGCACCTTCCAGGAGAAATCGTGTCCCCTCCACATTGATCGAGTGATAGTCCTCAGCATTGGAATGTGTTCCGTGATCCGCATGAACTTTACCAGCTAAATGAACAACCGCCCAACATCCCTTCACTGCGGCTTTCATAGCTGCGCGATCACGAATATCGCCAATGACGACTTCCATCGGAGTATTCTCCTGCGATGGAGATCCATGGCGATACAAACCGCGAACGGCATAGCCTTTCTGCAACAGCGCCCCCACAACGGCTTGTCCCAGAAAGCCTCCAGCGCCGGTCACCAAAACCCGCATCATCTTCTGCCTAATCTTCCTATCCTCCTTTTAGACAAGCTAAGCAGTTCGCGATAGAGTGCCAGCGTGACTCGCGTAATGATCGGGGTTGAATATTCACGTACGACCATATCTCGGCCTGCGCGGCCCATGGCTTCTCGCCGATCTGCATCGCCAAGAACCGATGCAATGGCATCGGCCAGCGCAAGAGCATCATGGGGAGGAACCAGGAGTCCGTTATATTGATGCCGGACGACAGCGCGGCATCCTGGGACATCCGTTGCAATCAGCGGTTTTCCGCAGGCTGCTGCCTCGAGCAGAATTTTGGGCAGACCTTCGCGAAATGAGGGCAGCACTACCAGGGAGGCAGAGGCCAGCACGTTCGGCATGTCCTCGCGATGTCCCCACCATTCCACATCTCCGGCTTCCACCCACTCTTGAAGACGACTCAAAGGAATTGCCGCTGGATTCTGCTGATCAGATCGTCCGACCAAGACAAACCGTGCCAACATATTTCGCTGTTTGAGCAGCTTTGCAGCTTGAACGAACTCGGCTATCCCTTTGTCCCACAGCATACGCGAAGCCAAAAGAACGATTGGTATGCCAGGCGACGAGGCTTGGGGCACGAAACGATCGGTATCGATGCCTGATCCCGCAATAATCCGTGTCCTTTCAGGCTGCACGACACCTTCAGCGAGAAGAACATCGCGATCCTCGGTGTTCTGAAATATGACGAAGGACTGGCTGAGTCGCACAGCAATCTTCAGAGAATGTGACAGCAAAAACCGCAGTGCTCTTCGACGACGATCTTGATCAGTGAATGCATATCCAAGCCCAGCAAAAGCATTGATCACCACTGGGATCTTGGCAACCCAGGCGGCCAGCGAACCATAGAGAATAGGTTTCATCGCTACATGGTGTACAAGATGCGGTTTGACGTTCCGGTAGAGACGAATGAGCTGCAGGATGGCTCTGACGTCCGATATAGAATGTCGGCTCCGACGCTCGAGGTGCAGGGGATACAGATGGAATCCTTCTCGTACAATACATTCCCCATGCTCGGTGACCCGTGTGGCAATCGATACATCGAACCCGGCATTGCGTGCTGCCCGAGCCAAATCCAGACGATGTGACCAGAAATACCAATCTTCGGCAATGAGATATAACAGGCGAGGGCGAGTGGTCATGCGTGGCTGACCGATCTCCTGGGACAATCGATGATGCTTCCCCTCAGTGACGTCACGAATCAGCGACTCAAGTATCATGATGTTCGACAAGCGCGACGTCACCGATCCAGTGATACGATCGTCCAACGCCGATTCGCGGATAAAAACGCCCACGCTTCATTTTTTCTAGGTTGAGGAACGATGCCATGCTTGAAACATCAGGATCGTCCAGAGGGCGTATTGCCAGTTTCGTTTACCTGAGAGATGTTCTGCCCATTTCTCGCGGATCGGTTGCGGATTGAAAAAGCCGTCTTGCCGCAGACAGCGTTCATCCAAGAGCGACTCCGCCCAGTCTTTAAGCGGCCCTCTCAACCAATGATCAATGGGCACGCCGAATCCCATCTTCGGACGCTCGATCAAGGCCTTCGGGACGTAGCGGTCAAGCACCTGACGGAGGATCCACTTTCCAGCACCTTCCCGACGGATTTTCAACGACAGGGGAAGCCGCCACGCGAATTCCACGACGCGATGATCCAGTAAGGGCACCCGCGCTTCAAGACTCACCGCCATACTGGCTCGATCGACCTTGACCAGAAGATCGTCGGGTAGATAGGTGACCAAATCCAGATACATCATGCGCAACGTCAAGTCATCCAGTTTGGCCCACCGGGAACAGTCCGTGAGCGTGGTGAGCGGTTCCGTGGCGCCCAGGACCACGCGCGATGGCTCCTGCCACAGCGAAATCAAGCTGAGATACATCCCTTCGGGATGGTCTATCGCCAGAATTCCCGCTAGCTTGTGCAACTTGTCTCCTGGATGTTGGAGGGCCGGTGCGAGAGCGCCGAGACGCCAAAACATCGTGTTGAGCCAAGAGGGCGAGAAGAGCGTCAATCCGCGGGCAAGAACCTGTCGAAGTCTCGGCGGAATCCAGGAGGTTTGTCGCCACAGCCTACAGCCCAGAAAATAGCGATTGTAACCGGCGAACAGCTCATCTCCTCCATCTCCGGATAAGCTCACCGTGACATCTCGACGAGCCAATTCAGATACCAACAACGTAGGAATTTGTGATGAATCGGCAAATGGCTCATCATAGATTTCAGGGAGTCGAGGAATGACCGCCATCGCTTGTTGAGGCATCACGTACAGTTCCGTGTGGTCGGTTCCTAAATGCTGCGCGATCTGCTTGGCATAGTGCGCCTCATTGTATCCATCTTCGTGAAAGCCGATCGTAAACGTCTTCACGGGCTTTACGCTCTGTGCCTGCATCAGGGCTACCACGGTCGAGCTATCGATACCGCCAGAAAGAAATGCGCCAAGCGGCACATCCGCAATCATGCGCAACCCCACGGCCGATCGTAGCAAGGAATGGAGTTCCTCCTCGGCCTCGACGTCCGAACCAAGAAACGGTGACTGATTCCCCTGCTCGACAACCGTTCGCGCTGACCAATATCGAATCGGCTTCCAATCTCCGATCGAATCGGGATCCGGACAAAAACGGTGAGGCCGAGCGGCCCGCTCCGGCGTAAGCATCAGCATGCACCCTGGTGGCAATTTGTAAATGTTGTCATAGATCGAGAACGGCGCAGGAATATACCCGTGCCGCACATACAGCATTAGCGCGCCTCTATGAATCGCGGAACGGAAAAACGGAAGACGATGGAATGCTTTGAGTTCGGACGCAAAGATAAAATGTTGGCTTACCCATCCAAAATAGAGCGGTTTGATACCGAGCCGGTCGCGCACTAAATACAAAATACGGTCAACGCGATCCCACAGCGCAAAAGCGAACATGCCGATAAAGCGATAGACAGCTTTGTCGACGCCCCACGTCTCGAAGGCTGCAAGCAGCACTTCGGTATCGGAATGCCCTCTGAATGCAACTCCTCTCGCTTCCAACTCTTTTCGGAGTTCGGCAAAGTTATACACTTCTCCGTTGTAGGTTAGGACATATCGTCCTCCAGCCGAGTGCATCGGTTGATGCCCTTCGGGCGAGAGATCGAGAATCGAAAGCCGGGCATGCCCAAGGCCAAGCCCAACTACAGGATCACACCACACTCCGCGATCGTTAGGCCCTCGATGGCGGATTGCTGACGCCATCGCCTCGACACAGTGGGGAAGATCCGATCTCTGATAACCAAAGATGCCGGTTATGCCACACACGATTCAAACAGAAATGTTAAAAAATTCTGATGCAGAGTTATCATTCAGCATGACGAATGGTTCGTGTTTCAAGCGCTTGATTTTTTGTCAAACTGGCATGCAGGGTGCCTTGCAATGGGCCCCATACGAGGTCACGCCTTACTCATGAAGATGATTCGCGCGTCCTTCTGAAAATGCAGCAAATGCCGTCAATCCTGCATATTTCAAAGGAATGCGCTATGCTGCTGACCATAAAAGAACCTTGGCCTATTCAATAGGGAGAGGGTGCCATTCCAAGCCAAGGTGCTCAATCATAGATCAAAAATGATCTCAAATCTACTATCTCGCGATAGATCATTTTTATAGTTCGCCACCATCCGGCAATATTGCATATCGTCGATCAACCAAACACCGTGAAGTCTGTATATGCGCGAGCATATACATGGCGCAGTGATCGATGCATTCTTTTTTATGCAGCGATCGTGCCGCCAACGCCAAAGCGCATGCGTACAAAATCGAAACATGCTTGCACGCTAGCGAGCAATCTTTCTCCAAAATATTCCTAACAATGTTGTCCATCAGGCCCTGAATTTCTGCCACGCTCTCAAAGCGCATTTGCCCCTGTCTTGCCAAGTTTTTGCCGTAAGCTACGAGACGCCGTAAGGCGTTCTATCACACGATAGATCTCCATACACCGCTTCAGCATATGGCTTACATTTCATGACGAGAAAAAACACGAGAAACAGTGCGCAGGACCTTGATCATCATAGCATTCTTGTTCCAAACCTTTGCTTCACAACACGCATCAGCAGGGCGTGCTCTGAGTAATGGCGAGCAAACTGCACATACGTGTTTTCATTGGCCCGGAGTATTCAGGCATGGGCTGGACTTGCAACAGGCAGGTTGTTTATGAAAACATTTTTCCAAATTGCATCAAATTGCATTTCAAGACCTTGCACGCCGGGCGTTTCAATAGAGAGCGAGAAATGATCGTAGACTTACAGGTGATGTCTATTTTGGGGAACAGTTGCCCGTCTGTCTTCAAGCGGCCGAATCTTATCCAAACGAAGAACGCCTTGGCGTAAGATCCGATTTGCAAGTGCACATCCACACCAGCAGAGGCTTCTTATAGTGGAAAGACCACAGCTTCCGAGCAATCGTTCATTCGGACTGTTGTTCGTGACCTTTTTTGTCATGCTCGCTGGCTGGCAAGCATTCACGAACGGCATAAATTTCTGGCCTGTCTTTTGGCTCTCTGCCGCATTCATCACTGCAGTAGTAACGATCCTGAAACCTGAACTTCTTACACCCTTTAATTACAGCTGGATGCAGCTTGCACTCTTCCTCAACCGCATCGTCAGCCCGCTTGTGCTCGGCTTGATGTATGTGGCCGTCATCGTCCCGGTCGGCATGATTATGTGGTTGATCGGACGCGATACCATGCAAAGGCATTTCATTTCATCAGACTCGTACTGGAATGCTCGAACCGATGGCCGTTTTGACGAGCCAGAGCGTTTCACAACACAATTTTGAAGGAGGCGTCGTGTCGTTGCTTATCGAGCTATGGCAATTCCTCAAATACCGGAAAAAATTCTGGATGCTGCCGATCATTCTTGTGCTATTAGTCTTAGGCGGACTTTTGATCCTTGCACAAGGGTCTGTTGTTGCACCCTTTATTTATACCTTGTTCTAGCCCATCCCTATCCACCGCTCAATGAACGTTCTTGGTATTGCAGCCTATTATCACGATGCGGCCGCTGCATTGGTGTACGATGGACAGATTGTGGCCGCCGCACAGGAAGAACGTTTCACTCGCAAGAAACATGACTCTAATTTCCCGATTCATGCGGTGCGTTACTGCCTCCATGAAGGTCGTCTTGCTCCGCACGAGCTCGATGCGGTCATTTTTTATGAAAAGCCATTTTTGAAGTTCGAGCGCATTCTGGAAACCTATTTCGCTTTCGCTCCCAAGGGATATACGTCTTTCGCCAAAGGAATTCCGGTATGGATCAAAGACAAGCTGTTCCAAAAACGAATGATAATCGATAATTTATCGACTCTTGATGGAACCATCTCATGGAAGGACAAACTGCTCTTTTCGGAACATCATCTCTCACATGCAGCAAGTGCATTCTACCCCTCACCGTTCACAAGCGCAGCCATCCTCACCGCGGATGGCGTGGGCGAATGGGCCACAACTTCTCTGGCCGTGGGCCAGGGCAGAGACATTTGCATTATCAAGGAAATCCATTTTCCTCATTCTCTAGGCCTGCTCTATTCGGCGTTTACCTACTATACCGGCTTCAAGGTTAATTCGGGCGAATACAAGGTCATGGGGCTCGCGCCCTATGGAGAGCCCAAATATGTTCATCGTATCAAGGATCACCTAATCGATATTAAAAATGACGGCAGCTTCCGTCTCAATATCGAATACTTCGATTATGCAACAGGGCTACGCATGACGAACGAACGTTTTCATCATCTCTTCGGAGGCCCGCCCCGCCAACCAGAAAGTCCGCTTACCCAACGGGAAATGGATTTGGCCGCTTCCATCCAGGCCGTCACCGAGGAGGTGATGCTGAAGCTCGCCCGTTCAATCCGCCAGGAGACCGGAGAACGCCATTTGTGCCTCGCCGGCGGGGTGGCCCTCAATTGTGTGACCAACGGCAAGCTTCTACGTACTGGCATTTTCGATGATCTCTGGATCCAACCCGCTGCCGGCGATGCGGGTGGAGCGGTGGGTGCAGCCCTGGCCGCGTATCATCTTTGGGCACAGAGGCCCCGAGCCGTCAACGGCGCAGACAGCATGCACGGCGCCTATCTCGGCCCCGCGTATTCCCAGCAGGAGATCGAAGAGCGCCTCACCGCCTGCGGCGCGCGCTACGAGACGCTCTCCGACGAAGCGCTGCTCGATGCCTGCGCCCGAAGGCTCGCCGAGGGACTCGCCCTCGGCTGGCACCAGGGTCGTATGGAGTTCGGCCCCCGGGCGCTCGGCAACCGCTCCATCCTCGGCGACCCCCGTTCGCCTACCATGCAGAAAATTCTCAACCTCAAGGTCAAGTACCGTGAATCCTTCCGCCCCTTCGCCCCGGCGGTGCTCCGGGAAGATGTCGCCGATTGGTTCGAGCTCGATCACGACAGCCCCTACATGCTGCTCGTCGCCGACGTGCGAAAGGATCATCGTATGGCGATGACCGATGAACAACAAAAGCTCTTTGGCATCGACAAGCTCAACGTGCCCCGTTCTTCAATCCCTGCTGTGACGCACGTGGATTACTCCGCCCGCATCCAGACCGTCCATCGAGAGACAAACCCGCGCTTTTATGCGCTGCTCTCGCGATTCAAGCAGCTCACTGGTTGCCCTGTGCTCGTCAATACTAGCTTCAACATCCGGGGCGAGCCGATCGTGGAATCGCCGGAAGACGCCTTCCGATGCTTCATGGGCACGGAGCTCGATGCTCTTGCGATCGGGAACTGCTTCCTCGAAAAGCGTGATCAGAATTCCGATCTCAAACAGAAGTATACGACCGCCTTTGAACCCGATTGAATGCCCTTGAGCCTGCCGGACAAAAAGAGCGCCGAGAGCGACCGATAATATGTGCGGAATAGGGGGGGTATACCTTGCGCCTGGTCAGGACCTGGACCGCAGGGGTTGTCTCGACAGCATGCTACATATCCAACGGCACAGGGGGCCTGATGCTGAGGGGATATGGATCTCTAAGGACGGCCGGCTGGGGCTCTGTCACAACCGCCTCGCCATTGTCGATCTGACTGAGGCCGGTAATCAACCGATGGAGACGATAGATGGTCGGTATGTGATCGTCTTCAATGGGGAGATTTACAATTATAGAGAGATCAGGAAGGACCTGGAAGCAGAAGGAACAAAGTTCAAGTCCTGCTCGGATACAGAGGTAATAGTCGAAGCGTACCGGCACTGGGGCGAGGATATGTTGCACCGACTCCGGGGCATGTTCGCTTTCGGAATCTACGATTGTCTAAGCGGCGAGTTGTTCTGCGCTCGTGACCGGATAGGCAAGAAGCCGTTTGTATACGCAGAAACCGATTATGGTTTTGTGTTTAGCTCCGAAATTCCGGCTGTGTTGGCCGCGCCGGGCATTGACAGGAGCATCGATCGTGACGCCATCGCAGGGATGCTACTGCACAACATGCGTCATATTGCAGACCCTCATACAGGGTATCGCGGAGTAAGGCGATTGAAGGCGGGGCACGCAGTAAGGGTCAAGAATGGTCGTATTCAAAAGATCTGGCGATACTGGCAGCCTCAGCCGGCCCGTGGTGCAGCCACCCCGCAGCGGCTTCGGGCAATTCTAGAGGATGCGGTTCGGCTACGCAGTATTGCTGATGTTCCGGTCGGAGCGCTGTTGTCAGGGGGTATCGATAGTTCCGCGATTGTAGCGTTGATGACCCAATTTTCAAGAGAGCCGATTCGGACCTATGCCTTGGGTTACGATTCGACGGATGAAGATCTGCGCCGCGCGCGTATCGTGGCGGATCGACTTGGATGTATCCATAAGGAATTTTATTTCGACGGTGAAAGGCAGTGGGATGTCTTTCGCAGGCTTATCGACACCTATGGTGAACCGATCATGTTGCTTCCACTGGTGCACGCCTATGAGTTGTGCGAAAGTGTGCGCGACGATGGGATCAAGGTGGTACTGGGTGGTCACGGAGCGGATGAACTGTTCTGTGGCTACACAGGACACGTTCGGACTGCACGCCTATCGACACTCTTGTCCCTTATTGGGCCAGTTGGAACCTTTGTCGAACGATTGGGAGGTGGCGAGAAGGAGCAGGATGCCCTCTCGATACTGAGAGCGCAACCGGGAACGCGCAAGGCTGCCTACTATCGGGGGCGCGAGGGAAAGGACTGGTCGCTGATGCTCAGCCCCGAAGCGCGTGATGCCGTGACCAATGTGGTAGCCGAAGAACTGGAGTACTGGGGCCGGCTGTGCCCTTCGAAAAAGTTTATCGATGAATCGAATTTCTGTGCTCTCATGGTAGAGAATACCCATTCGGTGACGATCTCTTCTGATCTGCCACCAATGCTGGCATCGGTGGAGATGCGAGCCCCTTTCCTTGATCAGGAGATGGTATCCTTTGCACTGGCGACGCCGGTCAGCAGCAAGGTGCCGTGGATCGCCCCATTGAAGCGACTCAAATGGATTCTTCGACGTGCAGTCCAAGATCTTGTTCCTGATGAGTTGCTTCATGCGCCCAAGCGGGGGTTTGGCTTTGGCATACCGCAGGAACGCGTTCTTAGAGGCGCATGGCGGCATTATGGAGACGAACTATTTGCCGCGCCACATGACGCGGATGGGCTGTTCGACAGAAATGCCTTGCAGAATTCCTGGGAGCGATTCCAGCGACACGAGAGCGTCTCGGCAGATATCATCGCAAAAATGCTGGCGATCCAATACTGGCTTCAGACCCAGGGATAACAGCGATACGCGTTAGTCCGTGAACGTCATTCAGCGTGATTTTTGACGGAGGTCGGTTAGCAAAGGCCATCTACCCAATTACAATTGGAGACTGTATCAGTGCAATTAAATAAATTGTCGGTGCTCACCAAGGCGCCCACGGTGCTGGAAGATCCCTTTGCCTATATCCTGGACTGTGCGCGTGGGAAAAGGGTTCTGAATGTGGGCGCGGCCGGTGGCGTGGAAACCTATCTGCCAAGAAACCGGGATATGTGGCTGCATCATTTGCTGAGCGAAGTGGCAGCTGAAATCACAGGTATAGATATCGATGCTGACTCGGTAGCGTACGCGGCTGAGTACGGTGTCAACCTTGTGCTAGCGAACTGTGAGACCTGTTCCTTGAAACAGCATTTCGATGTGGTAGTGATGTCGGATGTGATCGAGCACCTGGATGGGCCGGTCACAGCCATAGCCAATCTGGGGAAACATCTCGTGCCTGGGGGATGTTTGGTGATCACTACGCCAAACCCGACCCACATTAGTCTGGTCTTGAGGGCATGGGCAGGACGGAATGTGAAGGTGTATTACGATCATGTTTGCGAGTTTTTGCCAGAGCATTTTCAGGCCATTGGCGCGCGGGCAAGGTTGGAACTAAGCGAAGTGGCATTTTTTACTCAGATCGATAAACGAACTGCTGGCAATTACTTGAAATCCCATGTCGCACGTATTCTTGGGCGCTGGGCACCCCGTTCAAATGCATCGCTACTGATTGTGCTGAGAAAGACAGGAAACGCATGATTTCCTCAGCGTCCATTGAAAAATGGCAGGATTGGATCGATGTCACCCGGTCCCGTTGCCATCTGAATTTCGAGCTCGCTGGCGGGACAATTGAAAGACATGTGTCCGTTTGCCGGGAAAGCGCTCGAGCAACGGCAGGCCGTGTCAGGACTGACTTGCCTGGGTCACCATCGGCCATATTGGAAATCGGCAGTTCGGTAGGCTTCAACTGTCTGGCGCTGGCGGAGGAATGTCCGGGCGCGACGGTTACGGGCATCGAACCCGACCACGAGGCCGTGTCGGTAGGAAATGAGATGGCAGCCGATTTCGGGCTGACCAATGTAGTATTTGTCCAGGGAGTAGGCGAGAATCTTCCCTTTGCGGACGAAAGTTTCGACTGGATAGTCTGCCATACCGTCATCGAACATGTGCGCGATGTCGAAGCTTGCATCATGGAAATCGCAAGAGTGCTTCGACCGGGCGGATACCTCCATTTGGAGGCACCGAACTACATATGGCCAGTGGAGCCCCACTTGGGCATTTTCATGCCCCCGTTGTGCCCTAAGCCATTGATGCGATCGCTCGCCAGATTTCAAGGAAAGGGTGAACGAGCAGGTTATATCGAGCATCTGCAGCTGGTTCATCCCGCCCAGGTGGAACGGTGTTTCGCTGCGCATGCACTTCAGTGGACAAACCGCGCAGAGCGCAAACTCCGGTGCGTAGCATCAGGACAGCAGGAGCAGGTGATCGCCTACAAGTGGGCGGCAAAAACGCTGTCGCTATTGAACCATATCGGTCTGGCACCCTTGGTTGTCGGGATTTTGCTCAAGACGCGTCTGTATCCGAGCCTTCTGTACACGGTGCACAAGCCGCGCCCTCATTAGCGGAGAGCTCAACGAATGTATTTCCGTTTGAGCCCACTGGTCCTGCTTGTGGGCGACCCGCGATTTCTATAAAAGAATGGACTGGTCAATGGGAGGCTGGCCCGGTCGGGTTGGGCGAGGTTGTGACAGTGGCAGGAAGGTCAGGGCAACGGGCCGAGTACCGATTCCCGCCGCCAGGCCTAGCGGCCAGGTACAGTGAAGCGGGTGGCAGACATGGGATCGTACCGTTCGGCACTGCTGACCGGGCAGTTTGCATTGGTTGCGACAGCGCTTTCGCAGCTCGCAGCAGTGCCCCTGCAGATTACCCTAGCCGGCGTAGAAGGTCTGGGCATTGTAGCTCTCGCCACTAGCTGGCTGGGGCTTGCCGGGACCAGTGTCGTGTGGCTCACGAGCGGTGGGGTGCGCCGCCTAGGCGAAGCACGAGCCGTGGGCGATTGGGATGGCTACGCGTCTGCGTGCCTGGTGGTGCGTCGTGGCCTAGCGGCTTTCGGCCTCCTCCTCGCGCTGGTTGCCATTGGGGCGGGGATATCGCTCCAGCAATCCGTGCCTCCAGAGCTTCGTGTACATTGGCCAGAGGCCCTCGCGTTACTTTCCCTCGGCGCCTTTCTTCAGTACGAGCAGGCCGGTGCGATTGTCGAACTCACCGTCGCGAAGAAACAGGTGGTCTGCAACCTTGCGACTGTGTTTCAGAATATTGTGTACCTGGGGGCACTCTGGGTCAGCACGTTGGCTCATCCGGCGGGGCTGGCAAGCATCTTTGGCGCAATGGCCGCCGGCCTTGTGGCTTCAAGGAGTATTCTGGCCATGGCTTCGCGGGCGCGGGAAAACATGCCGGCCGTACGAGGCAATTGGCGTTCCGGTCTTGCTGCGCTGTCACGACGACGCAGCATGGGCTATACGGCGTACGGTGCGCTTACGCTGGTACAGAATTCAGATACAATCCTGGTCGGTTGGCTTGGCGGCGCACAGGCCGCTGGTCAATTCAGTCTGATATGGAGGATTCCGACCCTGATCATTCAGATATTTTGGCGGATCCCTGCCTATCTGGAGCCGTACATCATAGAAGCTCATGCGCAGGGCAACAGTGCGCAGCTGGCAAGGTGGTATGTGCGCGGCGAGCGATGGGTCCTCCTCCTGGCAGGATCTGCCGCTGTGGCCTTTGCCCTGTGTGGCCGCCCCATTCTCGAACTGTGGGTTGGTGAGCATGCCCCAGCCGAGGCATGGCTCTACTGGGCGGCGGCCGGTGGCGCATTCTGGTTGGCCACTGCACGTTGGCCCATTGGTTTCATGCATGCACAGGCGCGGCTGCGGCCCTTGGTTCGCTTGCTGCTGGTGGAGAGCGGTACGCGCATCCTGTTGACAATCATGCTGTTCGGATACGTGGGCTATGCCGCGCCCTTGCTGGCACTGAACCTTGTCATGGTCCTAGGATTGTTCTGGAGTTACAGAAAACTGGTTTTGCTTGACGGGTGACTTGATGGGAATTCTCTCTATACATATGGGGCACAATGCCACGGCTACTCTGGCGGAGGACGGACGGATCTTGGCTGTCCTGAGCCAGGAAAAAATGGACAACATAAAGAACTCCGCAGCCTTTCCCGGCCAGGCGATAGAGGCGATGCTCGCCGAGGTAGGCTGGACCATGGAAGACATTAGCGAAATTGTTGTTGCCTCGAATGTAGTCTATCCGCCTGATGCCTATACCTATCTGCTCGATACGAAGCAACGCATCGTGCCTGCCTCAAGATGGATTAGACTTGCAAAAACAATGGAATCCGCCTTGGGCTCCTGCGGTAAGACACTATTGCTGCCAGTAAAAGCGACCCGTCAGCTGATATTGGCCCAAAAAGGCGAAACGTACTTGAACTCGGCCCTTGCCGAACTGGGGCTTGGGGACAAGCCGATCTCTCATATCGAGCACCATACATGCCACGCACGTGCCGCATACCACAGTTTCAAGGAACCGGGAGACAATCGTCCCGCGCTCATCTTTACGGCAGATGGATCTGGCGATGGACTGTCCGCGACGGTGACGTTGGCCGCGAATGATAGCTGGCAGCGGCTTGCGGCCACGCCGGCATCGGCTTCCCTGGGTGGCATCTACTCCAACGTTACCCGCTTTCTGGGGATGAAAATTCTCGAACACGAATACAAGGTCATGGGGCTTGCGCCTTATGCAAAGCAGTATTTCCTGGAGACCTACAAGCGAATCTTCGATCCGGTTATCTGGCTAGATGCTGATAATCCCCTGACTTTTCGGTCCAAGCTGAATACCGCCCAGTTTTATGATTATCTGGTCGAGCATGCAGTAGGCGAGCGGTTCGATAACCTGGCTGCGGCCGCCCAGTACCTGATCGAAGATCGTGTGGTCGAATGGGTGCGACAGGCGATAGAGAAAACGAATGTTCGCCGGATATTTACCGGGGGTGGTCTTTTCATGAACGTGAAGCTCAATAAACGCCTGCAGGAGATGGAGGAGGTCGAGGAAATCCATTTCATGCCGTCATGCGGAGACGAGTCCAACCCGATTGGCGCAGCTTATGCGTACTATGCGGAACGGGAGATCGAAACGCACCCATTGCCTCACCTCTACCTTGGCGTGAGTTTCGACGAAGCAGAGATCGAAGCTTTCATCAGGGATGAGAGGCTTGAGGACAAGTACAAGGTATCACGGGTGCCAAATATCGAGAGCACCATTGCCGATTTGTTGGCGCAGGGTGAGGTGGTTGCTCGCTTTGCTGGCCGATGCGAATGGGGCGCGCGCTCACTGGGCAACAGGGCGATCCTGGCTCATCCGAGTCATATGGAATCCTTCTATACCGTCAATGATCTCATCAAGTCACGGGATTTCTGGATGCCGTTTGCGCCCTCGGTGCTTGATTCGGCAGCGGGGAAGTATTTGAAGGGCTATGACCCGAACCGCGTACAGGCCCCATACATGATTACTGCCTTCGAGGCCACGGAGCTTGCTAAACGGCATCTTCGGGCCGCGATGCATCAGGGCGATCATACCCTGCGTCCACAGGTGGTGACCGAGTCGGCCAATCCTGCATATTACCGGCTGCTCAAGGAGTTCGAAAAACGGACGGGAGTGGGTGGAGTGTTGAATACTAGCTTTAATCTGCACGGCTACCCCCTGGTAGCCACACTTGAGCAAGCCCTGTTTACGTTGGAGAACTCCGGGCTTAAACATCTCGCACTGGGCCCCTTTCTTATTACTGATGTTCAGAAACAGCAATAAAAGAGGGCGATTTGCCTTGAAGCCAGATCTGCCTGCTCCATCTCGTGAACGAATGATTCGCCGCGCTGCGATCGGTCTTGGCGTGGCCTTTTTTGTCTTCACCGTTCTTTTGGCGGAGTTCGTGTTGCGCCAAGTGTATGCCAAGAAAGATGAGGAAATCAGGCAGGGTATGAAACTGCTGTCGTCGCCGCTGTATGCTTCCATCGCGGCGCCAGGGTCCGAGGGGAAACACCGTACACCGGAATTCAGTGTCATGCTGCGGGCGAATCGCTTGGGTTTTCGGGATCATGATCTGGACCCGGATGAATCGGTCGATATCGCATTTCTTGGTGACAGCTATGTATGGGGAACTGGCGTCGAGGAAGACGAACGCTTCACGAATTTGCTTCAGGCAGCCTTTCCCGCCCTGCGTATCGCCAATTTCGGGCTTTGCACGGCTGGAACATTGAATGAACTGGTTATATGGCGAGATTTTGTCAAGCAAAGGCGTCCGAAAATCGCTTTTCTCGTATTCTTTCCGAACGACATCCAGAACAATATATGGTGGTTATCGAGTCTCCGTGATGTATCGAGCATGGAGATCGAGTCTGCGATCAGCGCGCGCAGGCAGATGCCTGTGACCTGGCCAGATGGCGAAGCCATTTTCCGCAACAACCCCTATGGCAGCGCCCTTGTTCATTTCCTCATGACAACCTATCGGGGCGCCCGACTGACTGTAGAAAAGCGCTTGTTTCCCGAGACCGAGCAGGTAGTTCTTAAAAAGGGGGGAGTGGTAGAACTCGGAAAGGAGATCGTAAAGGGGAACAGCAACTGGGCGCCGGCTGTTGATCTACTACTGCCAGCAGTGGAAAAAGGATGGTCTCTGACCAGAACTGCGTTGGAGATGCTCGCCGATGAGACGAAGGCTGATGGTGCGCGATTGGTCGTTGTCTACCTTCCGTATCAGGAGCGGATACACCCAAGACATTGGGCTGAACGGAAGAAAATGTTCGCTATTGTCGTTCCGGACGCGATCGTGAATTTCGACCGTCCTCGGGAACGGCTGCATTCCATTGCCGGGCGACTTGGGGTGGAATTTATTGATTTGACGCCATCCCTGCTGACCGCAACGCAAGGCACGGATAAGCCTCTCTACTACCCCATAGATGGGCATCTGACGCCGCTGGGTCACAGAATAGTATTCGAAACACTCAAACAATGGTTGTCTCGTAATTCATGACTGATCTGCTTTGGGGAATCATCCTCGCATTGGCTCTGGCCGTGCCCTTACTCGCACACCGGGTGGCCAGTCAGCTTGGTCGCGGCGCCGTGGCTGTCATGTCGCCCATCCTCGGTTTTGCGATATTCTGGTGGCTGGGATACCCCTTGAAGGCAGCACTTCTCAGGTGGGGCTTGGTGATTACACAAACTGAATGGACGCCGCGACAGAGTATGCTTCTGCAGAGCGTAGGCCTTTCGGCGATTTTCATGCTGGCCATACTTTACGGAGCAGCGCGAGCTTACCACTCTTTTCCGGCAGGGCGGCATGATGGCGTGGGCCGGCTGGAATCTGCGTCGTGGAGAAGAGCAATGTTATTCCTCGCTTGTTGCCTTCTTCTCTCCCTATATACCCTAACACAGACCGTATGGATCGATTTCACATTCCGTTCGTGGAAACCTTATGAGCAGAATTGGGCGCGTTACGGGAAGGGTTGGCTGTTCTTCTGGGCGGGAGGATGGATCTATGCAGGTATTGCAGTATTGAGCGGCTTTCTCGTGTGCAAAAATGGGCTGCCCAGGAGGGCGACTGGGGCCATGGCCGTGCTTGTGGGGATCCTCTTCGTGTGGTCCTTTGTTGTTGGCCTCGCCTTTGCCAGTCGCCGGATGATGTTCGCAATCATGCTGGCCACGATGGTGGTCGTCACGATCATCTATCATCGAAAAAATGCGCTCCGACTTTCACTGGCTGCCGCTTGGATTATCTGCCTAGCCCCACTGGCAGCCGCGGGGCCGCTCGATGCCGTGCGCTACCTGTGGATGGACGTCCAGGAGATTGCGGGTCCGGAAGTTTCGGGTCCGGAGGCTTCGGGTCCGGAGGCTTCGGGTCCGGAAGTTTCGGGTCCGGAAGTTACACAAAGACGCCTCTGGTTGAAACAGGAACACTATCATCTTTGGTTGGCCTTGCAGAGTCTGGCGAGCAGCTTTGAAGGCGCCGAGCATCTGGCCCGGTATATAGAGCTGGGGGGTACGAAATCGATCCTTTGGGGCGTCGACATGGGGCAGTCATGGTTGTTCAACGCCGGCCTGGCGCTTCTGCCGCGTCAGTTATGGCCGTCCAAGCCCGTGGATGCCGGTTCCGTCGCGCAGCAATGCTGGCTCTGGCCCGGGTCCTGCCCTGCAACGCGAAGAGACGTTGCCTATCTTCCACCCGGTTTTGCTGTGGATTTCCTTTTCGGGTTCGGTGTACTGGGTGCGATGGTCCTCGCTCTGGCAACGGGATGGTTTCTGGGTGTTATTCACAGAAACATGTGGTATGGGGCCAGCCCATGGAGCATATCAGTGTCGCTACTGACCTATGTGTATCTCTTCAATCTGGTGCGTGGTGGTACTGCGTTCCTGCAAATGCTGATAATAATGGTCGTGCTGTCAACCATGACCTGGGGAATACCTCGACGACCCAGTGGAAGCTCATCATTGGAGCCGGGATGATTCATTGGTGTTCAGAAAAACACGGTTCAGATGCCTGGGAGAGTTGTGGATTGTCAGACTCGTCCAATTTCTTGCGCCTGGGACGTTGAAGGATGATTTGCGTCGGTCGAGATGACATGAAGGTTTTTTTCTATCCGCACGACTACCTCCGAGATCGTCATCTAGACACGATTCGGCGATGGCCGAAAGACCAGGTTGTGAATCCGGAATTGGCCGACAGACGTCGAGGCGCTCAGGTATCCGTTGGCCGATCAAACGACGAGAAGCTCACCTTGTCCTTGAAGCAAAAGATCCCGCTCCTGAACCTTAAGATGCGACCAAAGGGGGCACCCAAGGATGCCGTGATTTACTGTTGGGGTGGTCTTATTGCCACAGGGGACTTTATTATCGAGCTTGACAACCCGTGGAGTATGGTGGGCTATAGAATTCACGCGATGCCCCTGTATCGTCCTTTGATACGGAGATTGTTGCTTTCCGATCGGTGTCGTCGAATCCGTTGTATCAGCGCTGCTTGCCGTGAAAGCCTTCGGTTGCTATTCGGAGAGAAAGTCTTTCGAAAAGCGGAAGTGTGTTATCCATGTATAGAGCAAAAGGTAACTACGGTTGAGCATTGCGATAAGGAGACGAGGTTCCTGTTTATTGGGACACAATTTGAGATCAAGGGCGGAGAAGCATTGCTGAAGGCGTTCGGGAGGATCGCAAGGAAATATCCTGACTGTAGATTGGATATCGTAACTCATCTTCCACCTAGATTCTCTGCGTTGGCAGCAGAGTGCCCTAACATCGTCGTGCATGAGGCAACGTTTTCCAGGGAGCAGATTCACTCACGCTTTATGGCGCACGCTGATGTACTGGTGTTGCCAACCTATGTCGAATCGTTTGGGATGGCCGCACTGGAGGCTCTTGCGCATGGCCTGGCGTTGATTGCCACGGATGTTTATGCGCTAAAGGAAATGGTGCTCCCGGGCAAAAATGGCAACCTAATCGCCCCTCCACTTTCAATATGGAATGGCTACCTCCCATCGCCGATTTATCGAGACTTGGCGAACGTAAAGCGGTACATTCGCGAAGCGGACACACATGTTTTTGAGGAACACCTGGCTAGTGCGATCGAACGCTTCATTGTGAATCCGGATTGGCGGCTACAGGCCCGCCGTGCAAGCGTGCGACTCATGGCAGAACGTTTTGCATGCTGATTTCCTTTGTCATTCCGGCCTTCAACGCGATGGACAGCGTTGGAGGTACCCTCGATTCGGTTTTTGTGCAAAAGCTGCCTGAAGACTGGGAGCTTGAGGCAATCGTTGTCGACGACGGCAGCACGGATGGCGTGGTTCTGGAAGAGGTCGTTGGCCGCTATCCCGGCGCCAAGCTGCTTCGTCATGCGGCCAACAGAGGTATGTGTGCAGCGCGCAATACCGGCATTCGCGCATCGCAAGGCAGTCTGGTGATAATTCTGGATGCGGATGATGAGCTTGTTTCAGGGTGGCCATATGTATTATCGGAAATTCTGGACCAATGGCCTCGTGAATGCTCCCTGTGTTTCGCAGCTTGTCATAATCAGAGAGGGACAGTAACCGCAGAGGAGCCGGATTATTGTGGATACCTTAATCTGGACGACTTGCTTAACGAACGCCACTCGGGCGAATACTTGCCGATTTTCCGAGGCGAATATATACGAGCGAAAGGCTACAGTGACCTGGGAATGCGCAAGTCATGCGGCATCGTTAGCTACCTGAAATTCGCCCACGATGGGCCCTTCTGGATATCGAACAAGGTATTGCGGATATATCATGAGAATCGAAGCGGATCGGTTACGAGTAGCTGGAGCAGCCCGACAAAAGCGGCGGAGACAGCGCGCTGCTATAAGGTATTACTCGAACAGTATGGTGAGCTTTACCGAAAAAGAGCGCCGCGCGTCTACCATACCAAGTGGCTCAGGCTAGCGATCTATTTGCGATTGGCCCATCTGCCAGGTGCATGGAGGGCGTATCGGAAGGGCGTAGGCATGGATGTGTGGGTTGAGTCGGTCGGTGCGGGGATTCTGTTGATACTTGGTGGGAAGATGGCCGGTGTACTAGCGAGTTTATTGAAAAGGCTTGGAATGATAAGACGCTATGGGTGACCCCTCGGGCAAGGGCCGCTTTTACGAACAATTCTGGCAGGATGCCAGCTACCAGGAAGCTTACGCTTTCGATTCAGCCGTACGGGATCGTTACCCGGCGATTCGGCGTGTCTGGGGCGAGCTTCGGAGACCAAAGAGGGTGCTCGACTATGGTTGCGGGAATGGCGTATTGACTTACTGGCTGTGGTGGAACGGTTTCGGGGAAGAAATTATCGGGGTCGACATCAGTCACACGGGCATTGAAAGCGCGCGTCGGAACTTCAGCAAGCCAGGTTTGAGATTCGAAACCTTGGAAACAGTGGGGCAGTTGGCATCCGGCAGCTTTGACGTGGTTGTGTCGTCCCATGTTCTGGAGCACGTCGATAATCCTCAGACTGCGCTTTCGACCATGGCGGAAAAGGCGGAATGGTTGGTCATCGAAGTGCCGCTGGAAAGGTGTTTATGGCCTGAGGTGGCGACGCGCCTGCGAGGCCGATCGCGCAAAGACAATCCCCTCGGTCATGTCAATTTCTGGGACAGGACTGGATTCAAGGCATTTCTTCATAATCACGGGTTGCTTGTTATTCGTGAATATCAATATGCGTCGGCACCCTATTCACCCTTCAATCATCCATTCAAGCGGTTTCTGGAACGGATCGCGCTGAAGATTCTTGGGTTGAGCTTGTATGGAAAGATATTGGCTACGCATTTAGTGGTGTTGGCGCGGAAGATGAGTTGACCGACTGACTGATATTTTGTGCGGGTCGGGTGTCCAGCCCAACAGATCAGTTCGTTTGTTCGACCTTACGAATGGTCTGCCGGATCTGGAATATTGGACATATCCCTAATCTCACGAGGCTTCAGGAAGGTATTTACGAGGCAACGAAAGTGCCTATTTCAGCGATCGATAGTGATGTTGTAACCCCCGGTGCCAGCTCTTGATGCGTATTCTTGTCATATTCTCTTCAAGCGAGCTCGGTGGTGCCGAGCGCAGTCTCACCCGAATGGCGAGGGAGTCCAGTGAGGTGGTGCAATATGACCTTGCGACTCTCGACGGTGAAGGCCCTTGGACGGAGTGGGTGCGTGAGCTGGGCATTCAGCCGCTTGTTCTAGGCGAGCGCAGTCAAGGCTTAGGGCATGGCCGATTCGGCGTCCATGCGCTCTGTCGTCTGGTCTCACTGGTCCGACGGAACCGCTATTCGGCAGTGTACGTCATCGGCCTGCGGGCCTCGATCGCGCTTCGTTTCCTGAAGCCGTGGCTTGCGGGAGCGAAACTGGTTCACGGCATCCGCTGGAATCCCGACTCGGATAGTCGGCTAGATCGGTTTTTTAGGCTGACGGAGCGTCTCACGCATCGACTGGTGGATGCTTGGATAACAAATTCTACGGTAGCGAAACAGACGCTGGTGTCGCGTTGCGGGATATCAGCGGAGCGCATTTTTGTGATTTACAACGGGCTGGCATCGTTGCCTGCCGATGTGCCTCCGTTGACTGAACGGCCTATGGAAGTTCTAACGGTGGCGAACCTGAACCGGAGGAAGGGGCATCGGGAGTATCTGCAGGTAGTTCGCGAGGTGCTGAAGACTGTACCAGAAGCAAAATTTGTTTTCGTGGGGCGCGACGACATGAATGGGGAAATCCAGAGCGCTATTGAAGATGCTGGTCTTTATGGTCATGTATACTACGAGGGCTTTCAGGCCAACGTTTCATCATGGTTTAGCCGGGCGCGATTGATGGTTTTACCTTCTTTGTGGGGCGAGGGGTGCCCCACTTCGGTACTGGAGGCCTTTTCATATGGGGTGCCGGTGGTTGCCTATTCCATCGATGGCATTCCTGAGTTGATTGACAATGGTGTCGATGGTGTGGCCGTATCGCCCAATAAATGGGAGGAGTTGGCAAGTATCATCGTGCATGTTCTGCAGGACCCGGTAAGAGCAGAAAATATGGGCATGGCGGGCAGAGAGAAGGTGGCAAGCCGTTTTACCTTGGCGCGTTGCGCCGACGAACATGCGCAAACCTTCCAGCAATTGGGTTTGAGTTAGCAGACGGGTGGGTAATCGCATGAATTATATTCGAGAAGCCTTTCATCCAAATTGGTCACGAATACATCTCGATACTGTGTTGGAGCAGGCCCTTTAGAATCTCCCGAATACAGGCGGTAAGTGTCTGAATATTGGTTGCAGGATTGAGGGACGTTACCATGAGCTTCTCACCAGTTATGAAGTGGACGGGGTGGATATCGCCAACTCGGGAGGTAAAGCGATGCCTTGGCGCTACCATCAATGCGACGCCAGTCGTTTGCCATTCGCCGACGCTGAGTTTGATTTGGCTGTGGCTATCGAATCTTTCGAACATATCAAAAACAATGTTCAGGCCATGCAGGAAGTGGCTCGGACGCTCAAGCCTGGTGCCTGGCTAGTAATCAGCACTCCTACCCACTGGACCTTGCCGTTCGAGTTTGGACGTCATGGGCCTCATTATTCCAATAAAGCGGCACTCATCAAGCTCCTTGAGGATAACGGGTTTGAAGTGGTTTCTTGGAAGGCCTGCGGGGGAGGAGTCTTCTGGTTAGCCAATATACTGAAATCCTGGATATCGCCGATTGGTTATCGTTTGCTAAGCAAGGGGTGGTGGTAGTTGATCGATAAAGTGCTGTTGTCGATCTACTTCGTTTCCAAGTTTTCCGATCGCCTTTTGGCGTATCCGCCCACGAATTGGTTAGTAGTCGCCAAAAAAAATACGTGGATGAGCTAATGTGCGGAATTGTCGGCTGGTTGGGGCGGGGAATTGATCCGGAGCTCGCTTTGAGAATGCGAGACTCCCTGTACCATCGTGGACCTGACGACAGTGGCTACTGGCACGATACGGAAGCAAATGTCTGGCTCGGGCACAGGCGCCTTGCCATACTCGATCTCTCGGAAGCGGGTCATCAACCGATGCTGTCCCACTCGGGGCGCTATGTGATCGTCTTCAATGGAGAGCTATACAATTACAAGGAATTGGGCGGGGAACTCCAGGGGTTGGGGGAGCGCTTCCTTGGTCATTCCGATACAGAGGTGATGCTGGCGGCGATTGAGCGCTGGGGGCTGAAGCAGGCCTTGGCGCGTTTTATCGGCATGTTTGCTTTCGCACTCTGGGATCGGCAGGAGCAATCTCTCACATTGGTTCGCGACCGCCTGGGAATCAAGCCTCTCTATTATGCAGACGCCGAGGGTCAGTTCGCATTTTCATCGGAGCTTCGGGCGCTGGCACGATTGCCCTGGCTCGACAGCAGCATCGATCAGGAAGCGCTGGCTGATTACCTGAGATTTCTGTGCGTTCCCGCGCCCCGCAGCATTCTGCGGGGTGCCCGAAAGCTGGCTCCGGGAACCTTGCTGATATGGCGTGATGGAGAGGTGAGGAACGAGTGCTATTGGGACCTAAAGGAGGTGGCCCTTCAAGGACTCGCGAATCCTCTCGAAATGGATTTCTGCGAGGCGGCCGATGAACTCGAGGCACGATTACGCGACGCGATTGCGTTACGCATGCGATCCGATGTGCCCTACGGCGCATTTTTATCGGGTGGTGTGGACTCCTCAGTCGTAGCGGCGCTGATGCAGCAGTTGTCGCCCGAGCCGGTGCATACCTTTACCGTCGGTTTTCCGAACACATCGCATGACGAATCTAGGCATGCACGAGCCGTCGCAACCCATCTTGGCACCCGGCATCACGAAGCGATCCTGGAGTCGCGCGATGTTGTCAATCTGATTGGCGAGGTCGCAGCAATCCACGATGAACCGTTCGCTGACGGAAGCAGTGTGCCGACCTACCTGCTGTCGAGGTTCGTGCGAAACCATGTGACGGTCGCACTCTCCGGCGATGGAGGTGACGAGCTGTTTGGTGGGTATCCGCGCTATTACTGGGCGACGCGGATCGAGCGGTGGAGGCGGCGTCTGGGTCCGATAGGATCGCGGCTCGCAGCAAGTGCCTTGCGGCATATCCCGGACTGGCTTGTGGATGGACCGGTCACCCGAGCCGTCGCCAAAGGTTACCGCGGTGCAGACGGATTGGGCGCAAGAGTGCGGCGCCTGGGCGGGTATCTCGGTGCAGATGCGGGCAACGTGGATCTCGAGATGACCGCCGCATGGGTTGATCCGGTTTCCGTGATGCAGGTGGAGCCAAAGTCAAAAAATGATCGATATGCCATGAGGCTTCCGCTCGACTGGCCAGAACAGATGATGGCTATGGATCAGATGAACTATCTACCGAATGATATTCTGACTAAGGTGGACCGCGCCTCGATGGCGGTATCTCTAGAGGTGCGTGTGCCGCTGCTCGATCACCGCCTGGTCGAATGGAGTTGGCGCGTACCTCGTCAGTACAAATTCAATGAATCCGGAGATCGAGGAAAGTTATTGCTTCGGGAAGTATTGTACCGGCATATGCCGAAAACTCTGATCGAGCGACCCAAGATGGGATTCGGAATGCCCATGGCCCAGTGGCTGCGAGGTCCCCTTCGAGCCTGGGCAGAAGACTGGCTTGCGGAATCCGCTCTTGTGTCATTGGGCCTTTTGAAGACGAAAGTTGTACGGCTTGTATGGCAGGAACATCTTGCTGGCAAAAACCGGCTGCCCCAGATCTGGACAGTGCTCATGTTACAGATCTGGTTTGCCAATTGGCGCCAAGCTATAAGGTAATCTGGATAGACTGTATTCCTATGAATACTCATGCAGGCTGACATTCTGGTACCTCAATTGCTGGCCTGGAGGTCGATACAATTGATCATCCAAGCTGTAACCACGCTGGATCTTCATTTTTATGCGAATTAGTATTTGGGATCTACTATTGATTTAATACGGCGAGGATACAGTTCATGTATCCTCTCGACCTACTTGAGCGGTACGAAGGGTGCGGCAGCGGCTCGTACAGGCCTTTAACTTAGCCGGCAGTTAAGATTTTCCTGATGCTGAGAACCAAGCTTAGCCCTCGCCATTGAGAGTCCGTGCCATACGCTGTCCTGTTGGAGCATCGATGCACGATTCTCGTCCTGTGTATGTTTAAATTTCAGATCTTGGAGCGAATACACGCTGAACTTCTTATATGCGTATCCAGCAATCTTCACTCCTCTCGATCTCACTCGTTCATGAACGAAGGCCTGGTCTTTTCGCCAACCTTGGCGTGCCAAGCCTTCGTCCTGGGCTATCGCAAGATACTCGATCTCGAGTGCTTCGATTTGTGCTGGACGCTGTCGATCGATGACAGGGCCTATGTCGGCGACTGGCTCAAGCGCCCCGATTCGCCTCGTCCGAGCGGACGATCATACAAAAGGATCATCGAAAACGCTACACATCCATGCGCTCTCGCAATATCTTCGATGGCGCGTACGGGTGCTGAACGAGGAGCGCTCAGGATCCGAACAGGGTGGGCGCCATCTCGGATCCTTGGTTCGATCCCGCAATCCGTTCCC
>RFGF01000076.1 GCA_003695915.1 Nitrospirota bacterium | reverse complement strand
TCTTCGATGGCGCGTACGGGTGCTGAACGAGGAGCGCTCAGGATCCGAACAGGGTGGGCGCCATCTCGGATCCTTGGTTCGATCCCGCAATCCGTTCCCATGCCCGCACCGTTTTTCGACTGTGCCTTTGGCCGTTGTCCGCCGGCTACGTAATCTTCGCTCAGGTCCTCGATGAGAGGCCCCGTGATTCTCCTTACAGAGCCTTCGCCGTCTATGGCCTCTCTGCCCGTCCATTTTTTCTTCAAAGATGATTTCTTCATTCAGTGCTGGACATCAGTAAGAATTTTCCCCAAGCACATGGATTGTCGTACTGCGCTTTCTTGGGACTGTCATTCCAATTGACCAGCCATGGCCTTCATCGCTTAGCACTCGCTTATCCTTGCACCAGCAAAATTGTCTCGAAACTCGAGCGAATCTCCAAATTGGTTTTGGGAAGAACTTGTCTCGTTTCGAGAAAGTGAAAATCTGGAAGACCGAAAACATGGGGTTGCTGCCTCCACGGGAATGCCATGGAGAGATCCCAAAAATCGAAAAGGTAATTTGAAGATAGCTTCTAGCCATCTCTTAATTCCTTCGATATACTAGCGTGCGTCATTGCTGCGAGGTCTCTGACGATGCCCCCATCACTCGAAGAACGCGTCGCGTATCTCGAAGGCAAAGTCGAAGAACATTCGCGCGGATATGCCGAACTCCGGGAGATGATTATCCACCTCGACCAAAAGGTGGATCGCTTTCGCGACGAACTGAGCAATCGTATCTATGCCCTCGACCAGCGGCTAAGCAGCCGTATCGAAGCGCTCGACCAAAAAACTTCTAAACAATTCATCTGGCTCGTGGGCATCCAAATCATGGTCTTGCTCGCTGTGATCGGGCGCTCTTAGGGCATTAGCTCGGACCTCCCTTGCCGATTCCGATCACATCGCTGATTCCTCCGCATCGTCGGTGATCTTCAAGACCACCTTTCCGAAAATCTTCCGATCCAGCATGAGCTGTTGCGCCGCGGCGGCTTCACGAAGCGGCAACACCCGATCGACGACCGGCCGAATCGTCCCGGCTGCGATCAGTCGCATCGCCTTGACCAATTCTCCACGGGTCCCCATATAGGCGCCTTTCAATGTCAATTGCCGGGAAAACAAGAAGCGAGCATCCAAGGGTAGATCCCCTCCCGTCGTCGCACCACACGTCACGAACCGTCCCCCACGGACGAGCGAGCGCAAACAGGCCTGCCACACTCGCTGGCCAATATGATCGAGCACGACCTCCACTCCATGCCCATCCGTCAATTCGCGAACCCGTTGAGCGATGTCTTCCGTGCTGTGATCGATGACCTCGTCCGCGCCCAGTTTTTTTGCTTTCTCGACTTTGTCTCGAGCGCCGACGGTCGTGAGCACCCGCGCGCCGACCGCTTTGGCGAGCTGGATAGCCATGCTGCCCACCCCGCTCCCGCCGCCCATCACCAATACGCACTCGGTCGGTTCGACCTGAGCCAAGGTCATCACCATATGCCACGCCGTGACCGACACCAACGGACACGCGGCAGCCTGCACAAAGGTCAACCCGCGTGGAATCGGCAACACGTTGCGGATCGGCACCACGACGAACTCGGCATAGCCCCCGTTCACTTGAGCCCCGAGAATTTTGTACGTCGGGCACAAATTGTCGCGGCCGGAAAGACAGAACTCACATCGCCAACAACTGAGCCCTGGAGAGATTACGACAGGCTGGCCTGGCGCGAGGGATTGAAGATCAGATTCGTCTTGGTCGCCCCCCACCCGCTCGATCGTTCCTGCCACGTCGCACCCAGAAATGTGAGGAAGCGGGACGTGGTAGGCCGGTATCCCTTGGCGAATCCAGATATCCAGATGATTCAGGGCACAGGCCTTGACCCGCACCAAGACCTCGCCGGAACGGGGCTCGGGCACAGGCACGGGTTCGAACCGAAGCTGCTCGAGTCCCCCATGCTCATGAAAGGTCACCGCGTGCATCGTGCGAGGGGCATCGGTCATACATCGCTCCGCTCAATAAAACATCCGCCCTTCGGCGACCATCACGACTTGTCCGCCGACCCGAATCTCCTGAATGATGTCGTCATCCGAAAACACCTGGATGAGAATGCGCGACGGACGATCGATTTCGTACCCCTGCTCCGCGATGATTTCCGTCGTCGGTCCGACCTCGACGACGCCGTTTTTGACCAGATAGGCTCCAAGCGCCCCACTCGCGCTCCCGGTCGCCGGGTCCTCGTCCACACCGATCGATGGCGCAAAGACGCGTGTATGCACGGTGGCCCATTCATCGACGGTCATTGTCGTAAACACCAGCATCCCGTTCGCGCCCCACCGTGCACAAATGTCGTGGATGGCTTGAAAGTCCGGTTCAATTGACCTCACGGCCGTGAGAGACCGAAGGGGCACGATCAAGACCGGCAATCCCGTAGACACCACTTCCACCGGAAACGGCGAATCCTTGATGGCCGACCGGGGTACACCGAGCGCCCGGGCGATGTCGAAAAGATCCGTCACGTCCGTTACGACGTCCAAAAATTGCGGGGCGGGTTGGCTCATCACGACCCGGTCGATGTGATTGTTCAGAATGTAGAGCTGAAGCGGAAACACGCCGAGATTGCATTCGTACTGCACATGGGTGACCGGCTCGTGCAGGGAAAAGCGTTGCAAAGTTCCCAACACATAAAACGTCCCCAGCACCGGATGGCCGGCGAACGGAATTTCATGGGTGGGGGTAAAAATGCGCAGCTTGGCCGTCGCCCCGAACTCGGACGGAGGGAGCACGAACACCGTTTCGGAGAGGTTCATTTCCCTGGCAATCTGTTGAAATTCCCGATCGGTCAACTGACCGGCATCGGGAAAAATCGCCACCGGATTTCCGCCGAAGGGCATATCCGTGAACACATCGGCTTGGTAAAACCGGAGACCCTGGGAGTTCAAATCCATTAGACGGAAGGCGACGGATTGTGAATGGTCAACAGAATGTCCCCGCGAGGGTCGCACGTCATGTCCGGCTCGTCTTATGCCGACAAAGGCATGGCCTCGTAGGATCGTGCCAGCGGGTTTCGGACATAATCTTCCACATAATTTTGGAGCGACCCGTTTCGATACAGTCGGGTATTGGCGAACTTGGTGTCGATTTTGTGGAGGACGCGAACGCGAACGCCGGTTTTCTTGGTAAATTCCTCGAGCGTAACCCCGGCGATATCCATTTCCGGTCCTCGCCCGGATTCGATCACGCACTTGGGCAAATAAATATACTTATAGCCTTGCGGAACCACGCATTTGGCAATGTCATCGAACGTCAACAAGACCGTACAGTCGGAATCGCCTCCGAGCATGGCATTGGGAACCGGGATAAATCGAGCTCGGCGTTTTCTGAACATGGTGAGAATTTTGGCCACACTTTTGGCCATGACGACCGGATCTTTTTTGTCCAGTTCCAACGAGTCGAAGAGACTCACGATCCGCTTTCGATTGAGAAAGGCCGTGACATAGGCTTCGGTATGAATCGTCATCAAATTCGGAAGGCCGGCATCGTAAATGCGCTCCGCCTCTGCGGGCAGAGCCTCTCGTCCTTGACGCATCAGGGCCACGGTACTATCCGGGAGCCCGCGAACCGGTGTCAAACATCCCATCCATAATACGCACTGCTGGTTGATGCGCGAAATGGTACGCGCATCCTCGGACATCGTCTGATGATCGAAGGCGTAAAAATTGGCCGAAGACACGGCAGGCCCATCGAGCACTTTGAGCACATGCTTCACGGACGGCCCATGGGGCATCAATTGCTGGCGATACCGCCCGAGAGTGATCACCGACAATTCGAAATTGATCCGCCCCGGATATTGTGCCGCCAACCGATGAATCTTCGGCACATGCACGAACCCCACGGTAAAAAATTGGATATTCTTGTCCGTGTATTTCAAAAAATCCTCGACCCATTCCATCGCCTTGGGGTGGAGAAACAAATCCGTCCATTCCATGTATTCGTTTCCGCCCAGACACCAAAACTGCAGCGGGTCCGTGGGCTTGGAATTGATATACTTCAGAATGAATTCCCAATCCTCTTGCGTCGTCTTGGGAGGATCCAAGGTCTCCCGATACGAATGATCGAGCTCATAACAGAATTCGCATTTCACCGGGCACCGCTTGCCGAGACTCAACGGGATTTTCCCCGCATCCATTTCGCGCCGGAGCACTTCCCTGTAATCTTTCCCCTGCAGCACCCGTGTGGGTTCCAGCACTGGGACTTCACGCATACGCATACCATTGCTCACTGAGCGCCGCATTGACAGGTTGACGTTCCCTTTGTCAACCTGTGCAACCACCACCCATCAGCCCGAGCAGAGCGAGCCGCTCGGCTCGTGGAGAAATAAATCAACGAAAAGAGGTTCAAGCGGTTATGGATCGCGATTCCCTCCGTGCAGCGATGGCGCTCTTCGATCTTTCCGATGCTTTTACCCGCGAGATGCTCGACCGACGCTATCATGCGCTGCGAGCAAAGTGGACACCGCACCGTTACGCCAATTTGACCAATAGTCCACAGAAGTATATGCACATGTACAAGAAAGCCGAGGCAAAAATGAAAGAAATCGAGGCAGCGTATCGCACGCTATCGACGTGGCTCGATGCCCAAGCACCTGCATCCCTCGGTCCAGCACGGCAAGACGTTCGGCCCCTCTCGGTCGATTCCGATACTTCTCTCCAGCCCCCGCCAATGTCTCGCGAATCGAGAACGCCGACCGATGATCATGGAGCCGAGTGACTGACAACGCGCGTCATCGTCGGTTCCGCCTCGCGCTCTCGCTCTGCATCGCCGTGTGCCACCGGCCACGTAATCAATCCTTGGACCGCATCCGTTCGAGCTTTTTCTGTTGTCGATCGCGAGACGTAAATCTGCGGCAAGTCGTTCGTCCCGTATTTGGAGATATAGAGAAAGACGTGTTCCCGGGCATTGACGCGCACAGCCCACGGCGCAAAGTCGCGTTGATAAAACTCCTCGCAGAGCTGCATGGCTTCGAGACAACTGATCCCGCCCGGTTCGTTCAACGTATAATAATAATCCAAAGGCAGATCGTACTCTTCCTGCTTGTGAATCGTAATACCGAATCGCTCGGGATTGCGCACCATCGGCGTATGTCGGTAGGCGACAAAGTAGAACACCTCGACGGAATGAATATACTGTTGGTTGGCGAGAAGAAACTGGCGGGTCTCCTCGGCCTCCTCACGAGTTTCTCCAGGAAACCCATAAAAGGCCATCACATGATTCCAAATCCCGGCCTTGGCCGCCTCCCGAAGATTGTTCTCGATCACGCTTTTCCTCGCATGTTTGTCCATCAACTCGAGGACGCGTTCATTGGCTGATTCCATGCCGTAATACAGCGTGCAGCATCCGGATTTGACGGCGAGTTTCCAGATCTCGGGATCCTGAAGCGACTCTTCGAACCGGATCAAGGTTGTCCATTTGATCTTGACGTCTTCGTCCACCAAGAGACGAATCACCTTTTTAAAGAGGGCCGGCGGATAGGATTCATCGGAAAAGAGAAAGTGCTCCGCGTGATATTTTTCTTTGAGGGCTTTGATTTCCCGTACGACGTCATGGGCGGGTTTGCCGCGATATTGATCGAAATACCCCTGGCCGTGATCGCAAAACGTGCATCGCCCCCAATAGCACCCCCGCGTGGCGAGGTAGGGAAGGATGCGAACCGGCACGAAGTAGGAATCCAGCGGCAGCCCATCGAAATCCGGGAGGGGGAGCGCCGTGGTTTTTTCCGTATAAATTTCTGAATTGACGCGGACCTGCCCGTTGTCTCGATACATCAGGTTCGGCACGCTCGTCCATGGGCGCTCGCCAGCGATGGCTTCCAACAGCCACAGCAATGCATGTTCGCCTTCGTACAAAATGGCCGAGTCGAACACCGAATTGAAAAATTCTTCTTTTTTGGGCAGGTCTTCGTGTAGCCGGGTGATGACATTTCCACCCACGACGATATGAATATCCGGAAACTCGCTCTTGATCATCTTGCAGAAGGTCAACCCGGCCAACAATTGCATTTGCGTCCCGATCGATACGCCGACCACCTGCGGTTGTTCCTTGTGGACAGCCGGGAGGACCAGTTGGCGACAGACGTCCCGATACACGTTGACCTGCTCGTCGTCCAAGCAGGCCAAGACTTCGCGAGACACGCCCGAGCGGTATCCGAGATGGCTTTCCATGGGATAGAACACCAGCGACGCCGGATAATACGCGGCGGAAATATATTGCATGACTTCGCGGAAGGTATTCAGTGCCCATTCGAGCTTGTCCGCGTCGTAAAACTCTTCCCCATGCGTAATGGCCTTCGCGCGTTCCGCTCGTTCCGCCAGCTCCAGGACATCGATCGGCTCGACCCGTCGAAGACACGCCAACTGCTCTTCTTCGAACTCGGTAAGCTGGCCGCTCGCTTCTCTGACTCCCAGTTCGCGGCGTTGCTGATCCATTCGCAGTTTGACCCAAATCAAAAACGTGTCGCTGAAAAACCAATTGTACATTTCAATATTGACATCTTTTTGCACGACTTCGTGCCCGTGCGCGCGCAAGACGGCGGTCAAACTAGGAAGGGCGAGATACGGAGCGGTCGGCACCCACTCGGGCGGAAACAACAGCATGGTTTTGAGACGAGCAGTGGACCCGCTGGCTCGCTGTGGTTCGATCTGAATAAGATCAGTGGTCATACATCAATGCCCTGCCCTTTCCCACGCAGATGAACGTTAGGAGACGCCGGCCAAGGCCGGACGATCCTCTTGCCCTTCGATGCGGTATTGCAATGCTGGCAACTTATTGGTGCCGAAATGGGCCACATACAAAAAGACATATTCACGAATAAAGATGCGCAAATCCCATCCGGCATAATGATGTTGCTCGAATTCCTCGAAGACGCGTTCGGCATCCTCGACCCCCAGCCCGTGTTTCACCGTGTAATAGTAGTCCAACGCCAAGTCCCATTCGGGGTTCTTGTAATACGTCACGCCAAAACGCTCGGGATCTTTGGCCACCGGTGTATGCTTGCTCAGATCGAACGTCCCGAAGCCGATGGAGTGGACGTATTCTTTGTTTTCTTCCAGAAATTGAATCGAGAACTTGGCGTCTTCATACGTTTCTCCCGGGAACCCGAAAAAGCCCATGATATGATTCCACACACCGTGCTGAGCGGAAAGCTCCAGACTCCGACGAATGACATCTGTCGTCGTCGCCTTGTCCATCAGCTTCAGCACCCGTTCGCTTCCTGATTCATAACCCATGTGGAGAAATTTGCATCCCGAACGTTGGGCATCCTGCCAGACCTGTTCGTCGAGGAGGCTTTTTTCAAAGCGCATGTGCGTGGTCCAGGCGATATCCAATTCGTGTTCGATCAATTGCCGCGTCAATTTTCGGAACAAGGCGGGCGGATAGGATTCGTCGGTAAAATGAAAATAGCGTGTCTGATATTTTTCCCTGAGGCCTTTGAGTTCCTGGATAATCTGATGGATTTTTTTGCTGCGATAGCCTGCCGTATACCCTTCTCCATGATCGCAGAACTCACACCGTCCCCAATAACAGCCGCGGGTGGCGAGGTACGGAAGGATCAGGACCGGGGCAAAGTATTTCTCCAATGGCAAACCGTCAAAATCCGGAGGGGGAAGCTGTGCCATGTTCTCGGCATACGTCGACGTCGTGGTGTGGATACCGGTCGCATCGCGATACATCAGGTTGGGCACGTGGGAAAGATCCTTCCCTGCCATCACCGATTCGACCAAATGGAGAAACGCGGTCTCGCCTTCGTACATCACCGCGCTATCGAACAGCGCAAACAGATTGGGGCGTTCCGGCAAAACGTCACGAAGCCGGGTCACCGTATTCCCTCCGATGGTCACATGAATCCCCGGAAATTGCTCTTTGATCATTTTGCAAAAGGTCATCGAGGAATAGAGCTGTTGCCGGAGCACGATGGAAATGCCGACGATATCAGGGCGATGCGCCTCGATGGCCGGCTTCAGAATATGGTCAAACACATCGCGATACACGTTGACCTGCGTATCCTCGACGGCCTCCAAAAGTTCCGAGGACATAAACAGCTTGTAGGACAGATCGGTCTCCATCGGAGGCATGCAGATTCGCGCCGGTGCATAGACCAGGGAAATCGTCGCCGTGACCTCGCGAAACACACCCAGCGCCCATTCCAACTTCTCCACATCGTAAAATTCCGGTCCCCGCACAATAGCCTTAGCCTGCTCGGCCTTCTCGATCAACGCTTGGATGCGCGTCCGTGTGCAGTCACAGAGCGCAAGCTGCAGGTCGATTTCTCCCTCCGTCAACTCCCGCATCCGCGAGAGTTTCTTGAGCCGATCCAATTGCTGGGGCACTTTTTTGAGCACGCGACGGAGAAAGTCTGCACTGAAAAACCAATCATACATTTCGAGATTGACATCCTTTTGGATGACCTCGTGCCCCGCATTTCGTAGGAAGGCCGTCAAGGTGGGCAGGCTCAAATACGGTTCGGAGGGGAACCAGTCCGGCGGGAACACCAACATGACTTTGGCCGCTCTTCCAGCTCGTCGTTCCGTCTGCTGGCGCGAGGATTGAATATCTTCGGGAGCGATCAAGCCCCCTTTGTCATAACTCACTTTCATACGACACCTTTCGGGCAAAGAAACGTGACAACGAGGACTCTCTCCAACCCGACCGATCGATCATGCGGATAGTGGTTGCAAAATTCGATTGTAAGTGTGGAGAAAATGGCTGGTCAAGGTATAGAGCATCCGGCCAAACATGCCGAAAAGAGACTTGACTTGACCGAGGACGGTCTATACAGTTGCAGGGTTGTAATACCGATTGTTCCTGCCGGATCGATCACCGGCATCTCGACCTTCCATTTTCATCATTTCCCTTTCAATTGGTAGAAGGGTGCTAAAGAAAGGAGATGTCTGCTTATGTCGAATGTCGTCAGTTCCCATTCGAGAAACTGGCTGGCCTATCTTGTCGACGCGCTCGTCCATTCCGGAGTCATGCCGACCTGGGAGGCCGTGGATTACCTCACCACCAACCTCATCGGCGAGCCTCCAAATCTCAACCTCCATCACACCAAATCGCCTTATGAAGCGATCCAACAATTCCTTCTTCGCCTGTATGGACCGATCGTGGAAGCCGCATCCCGTACGGTGACCTTGCCGCCCCGTGCGATGATCCACATGTTCACCGATATCAGTCTCATGGGAAAATCGGCCGTCCTCGTCGTCTATTTTCCCGGCGGCAACCTTCCCCATCATCTGCTCTTGCTGGATTCAGCTCCTGCCTGGGATCTGATGTTCCCCGATATCGAGCATTTCAATCGCTGGGCACAAGAGCGGTATATGTGGATTACGGACGCGCTCGCCAGCGTTCAGCGCCTCCAAGGTCTCAACGATCCGTGTACGGAGCCGCAGCCCCACGAACAGCTCGCGCAACAGTCGTCTTTCCAACCGGTCGGCGGGGCCTAGCCTCGAAGCGAGCAAGCACACGACACTTCGTGCTCGAACGAGCACGTTCCATCGAAAGACGCGATTCCAAGACGCAGCCGAAGGGTTCATTCTGTATCGTTTGGGCTCCTGCTCGGTTCGACTCACCGATAACGACAAGGGGCGTAGCCGGCGAACGGTCTCGCCCCTTGTATTTGTTTAGCCGGATGCTCAACTCGTCATGTGTGGACTGAACCGCCGACCAAGCTGTCCTGAAAAGACTCCGATATGCTGATCACAGCCTTCCTGAGCGAGTGACAGCTGGCTTCCTGTCTCTACGCGGACCGTTCTCACATCGCCGCCCCAATCTCGCTGCGAAGCCGAACGCGAGTCCGCTGGTGACACAGAAGCGCTTTCCTGTATAGAGAGCAACCACCGAAGTACCTTTTTATGGCAACATTTACCGAACGAGGAGGCCGTATGCGCACATCATTAGTCTTCGCAGCTTTGTTGCTTTGCTTGGCCGGTTTGGGACTCACAGGTTGTAGTGGGAAATTTCTCGGGGGAACGGCGGTCGGCGTCGTCGGCGCCGGCGCCGGGTATGAATACAAAGCCAAAAAGGAAATGGATCGCATCAAGGAGGAATTCGAAGCCGGACGGATGTCCAAGGAAGAATACGAGATTCGGAAAGACCAAATCGAGCGCATGTCCATTATTCAGTAATCGCTTCGGCGAACGAATCGCGCCCGACGCATGGCTCCGAGCATAGAGGATCAGCCCGGCGGCCACATGACATCTTGGTTCATGGCAGGGTGGTGGACGGGCTATCGAAGTTGGTCAAACTTCCTCCCAATCAAAGCCCTTTCGCCCCGCAACTCGCACGCCGCATCCACCCAGGTTCAACTGCGAGTTCCGAAAGCGCGTGCAAATGACGCTCAACAGGCTATCGTTGATAAAACACCACGGGCACGATATTAACATGGCCGGTCGCAGGATCGATAGAAGCCGCCGCGGCGTAGAGATCGCCGTTGTCCGTCAATGACGGTTCCCCAAACCCGATCAGCCCGGGCCTTTTTGTCTTCACGACTTCTTCGGCCGGTCCGAATTCGAGCATGTTGGTACGGGTATCGAAGCCTTTGATGACGGCCCGCTTGATCATCATGCCGGTCTCGCCGGAAGCGGTCTGATAATTTGCACTCCAATAGAGATACTGGCCGTGCCACGTGGGCATCCGGCTGATCTGCCCTCTGACGTTCACCGGCGCCGGTGCTACCACCCGTGGATTCACATAGCCGCTCGCCTTGGCCCCGAATTGGAAACAGATCCGAGTGTCGGCCTCGCAGTCGAACGCCAAGGTATCGAGCACGGAAGAGTAATCCGGATTGGAAGGATTGCGTGTCAGGGAAGTGCGCAGATGCGGCAAGGCCCGATCGTCGGACGTGTAGATGTGTTGGATATGCGCCTGCCATCCGCCTTTGTTGGCGCCATCGATGTTGGAGACATAAAAATAGCCGTGACCATCGGGATCGTAACTGGCGCAACAAAAACTGGCTTTCTCGGTTCCGAGCAGCCCGTTGCGCACTCTGGCGAGCGTATCGAAAAACGGGCCTTTCACGCGATAGAGTTTGAGTCCGAACGGATCGATCTTATCCAGTTCGATCAAACGCAGCACCTCCATGAACGGAGCCTTGTACCTCGCGGTGACCATTTCGGTCCCCGCCCGCTCGATGCTGTAACTGTCGAGATAGTTCGTGTTGGTGAGTTTGGCCACCGGCAGCACGATGGGCGGCCGATATTGCTCGCGACGGACTCGCCGAATTCCGTATAGGCGCGAATATGGTTCGTGAGCGCCGCCAATTCCTGGTCCAAGAGCATGGAGTAGGCCACATTGGTCCTGGCAATCGGTTCGCCGTCCTGATTGAACGCCACCGCAAACGCCATCTTTTTTTGAAGGCCATGCGTGAATCCGAACGCGCGCGGCGACAGCGCGCTATCGGCGGCCGTGAGCGGAATCACCGTGTCGTACCGCTTGGGATTGGATTCTTCGCCTTCCACATAATCCCCGACATAGAGCCGGATGCTCTGCCCGTGCGCGAGAAAATAATCGACCAGGGCGGCATCCGTTCCGATCGCCAGATGCACTTCGACCTTCTCGTGCGGAGGATGAAGGGCTTGTTCCAATAGCGAAACTGCAAGTCGTCGCCAGCCAGACCATGTCCATTCGAGATCGGGATGCTCAACGCAGCAACGAGAAGGCTTACCCAAAGATTGTTTCGAGTCATAGCGGTCTCCGTGAATAGGGACAATACTTGACGATCATTTCGTTTCCCGTGCGATATTTATCGCCTGCCGAAATTGATATCCGGTCATGCAGAAAGATTGTTGCTCCGTTCCATACTTACAGCGCGCTCCCTAGGCTTCCAAGCGAATCGCTTGAATCTCTTTATAGCAAAAAGCGAGTATAAGGGGTGACTGTGCTGAGCCGCCCCCTATAATTCGGTCCAGTTTTCATTTCGGAATGCGGATGATATATGGAACGGAATAAGGAGGTGGCCCATGGCTCGAACACGACGAACCCCGGAACCGATTCTTCGCCTCTTGAAGCAGGTGGATGTCCTGACCGCTCAAGGGAAATCCATTGAAAAGATCTGTCGGGAACGGAGTATCTCAGACGCGACGTATTACACATGGCGCAAAGAGTATGGTGGGATGCAAGGCGATCAAGCGCGTCGGCTGAAAGACCTGCAGGCGGAGAACAAACGGTTAAAGCGAGCGGTCGCTGATCTTACGCTCGACAAGCAAATCCTACAGGATGTCGCCTCGGAAAACTTCTCACCGCTGAGCGGCACCGGCAACGTGTGATGCATGTCCAACAGACGTATGGGGTTGCTGAGCGTCGGGCCTGTCGGACGCTCGGGATGTGC
>RFGF01000075.1 GCA_003695915.1 Nitrospirota bacterium | reverse complement strand
CAAGGTCACGCCAGGAGGTAGGGTCTCCGTCACGACGACATTCTGCGCATCCGAGGGGCCCGCGTTGCTGACCGTCACGGTATAGGTCAGCGGATTCCCTGCAATGACGGGGTCGACGCTGGCCGTTTTGGTGATCGACAGATCGGCTTGTGGTGCTTCTGCCAGAATCGTAACCGTATCGGGGGCACTGTCCACCGTGCCGTCGTTGACGATCAACTGGGCGACGTAGGTCCCAGGGAGATCGGGCACGAACGTCGGGGCGCCGACCGCGGTATCGGACAAGGCCGCCGTACTGCCGGTGGGCAGGGTGATCAGGGCCCAGGTAAATGTGAGCGGATCGTTATCCGGATCGCTCGATCCGCTCCCGTCCAGTTGCACGGTGTCCCCGACTTGGACCGTCTGATTCGGCCCGGCCTCGGCCACCGGCGGCGAATTGCCGGTCGTGATCATGACGGTATCGGGAACACTGTCCACCGTGCCGTCGTTGACGATCAACTGGGCCACATATTCGCCGGGCACGTCGGCGACAAAGGTCGGGGCCACGGCCGTGGTGGAAGACAGACTCGCCGTGCTCCCTGGAGGCACACTCGTTAGGGACCAGGTGAAGGTCAATTGATCGTTATCCGGATCGCTCGACCCGCTGCCGTCCAATTGGACGGTATCGCCGACCAAGACCGTCTGATTCGCCCCGGCATTGGCCACCGGTGGCGAATTCTCCGTCGTGATCGTGGCGGTATCCGGAGCGCTGTTCACCTGCCCATCATTGACGATCAATTGCGCGGTATACGTTCCGGGAAGATCCACGGTGAAGGTGGGCATGACGGCGGTCGGATCGTTCAGCGTCGCCGTGCTGCCCAATGGGGGTGTGAGCGTCCACTGGAACGTGAGCACATCCCCGTCGACGTCGCTGGAGGCGCTTCCGTCGAGCGTGACGAGATCGCCCACGCGGACGGTTTGATCCGGGCCCGCATTGGCCACGGGGGGCGAATTCTCGGTGGTGATGGTGACGGTGTCCGGCGCGCTGTTGACCGTGCCGTCATTGACGATGAGCTGGAGCACATAGGTGCCGGCGGCATTGGCGAAGAAGGTCGGCATGACCGCCGTGGGATCGGATAATGTGGCCGCGCTGCCGGACGGTTCCTGGATAATAGACCACGCAAAGGTCAAGGGATCCCCGTCAACGTCGCTGGAGGCGCTCCCGTCGAGCGTGACGAGATCGCCCACGCGGACGGTTTGATCCGGGCCCGCATTGGCCACGGGAGCGTTGTTTCCGCCCGTGACGATGGCGCAGCCAGGCAGCGTACATTGGAGGACACAGGCGCGCCCATCGTTGATCGTGATGAGCCCGTCGCCGTTGGCATCGCGCGGGTCGCCAGGAGCGGCTGGGGTGCCGCGAGCGGCGAAAATCTGGGTGATATCGTTGCGATCAATGTCCCCGTCCGCATCGACGTCGCACACCCCAGGGGCTTGCGCCCAGGCCTCAGCGCCGAGGATCACTTGTTTTAGCAAGGCCCATGCGTGAGTCGATTCCGGATGAGGGGCGTCGGACGAAACAAATTCCGAAGGCCATAAGGGGAAGAGGAGAAGCAGGAGAGTCAGGAGGGCAACTAGATTCGTTGAGGGTCGTCTTATCAGACAGCGGTTCACCGACAATGATGAATTGAGCGAGTAGCCCCCGAACGCCCTACCTTCCATGGTCAGCCCTCCTTTTCGTGGCTTGGTGGCTGGTTGAGTAGCGCAGGGGAGATCTCCTTGCGCGGCTCCGCCAGAGTGAGAGAAGAAACAGACAATCAGCCGCTAACAATTATATGTATGGTGATGCATATTCGCGTGCGGTCCCATTGGTCAGGCTCACGGTCTCATTGGTCAGGCTCAGATGTTTAGATTCTTAGTAATTCATTTCCTTAACGCGCCGTTGCCTTCTGGTGTCGATGCCAGATCCGAAACCCCAACAGCCCGGCAAGGCCCGTACCGAGCAACAGGCCCGTCGCCGGTTCCGGCACGGATGAGACACTGCCGGTGGCGGCAGTGATCGACAAGGCTTGATTATTGCGTCCTTTGATATCATTGACTGGCGGATTCAAGACAACATTCAACGGCGAGGTGCCGAGTCCGATCGTATCGAACGTGATGGTCGCCAGGGTGAACGTATCCGGTTGAAAGCTAGCCAAGTCATCATCTAGGTCAAATGATATTTCCGCAATGTCCACCACGCCGGGAGAAAAGATCACATCTTGCAGGGTGCCAAATCCCGAGGCATCCAAAAATACCCCAAACGTCACTCCGGTAGCTTGCAGAATGGAGGCATCATAGGTGACGTCTACGTCGAATGCCGAGACGATTTCGTCCAGACCACCGGCTTCGAGTCCGGAAATGACCAGATCCACCGTCACCGGGGTGCCTACCAGCACTTCTTGCGCGGCCGGGACAAAGTCGAGGGAAATGGCGTGTGCAGGCGAAGCAAGGGCTAGGCCGCCTAAGACAGCGCCGACGAATCCGAGAATCAGCAAGTGTTTCATGGGCATACCTCAAAAGGTAAAAGGGAAAAGGGAAAAGGGCGAGAAATATTTGGGGCGAACGTATTTATGCAAGGCATTGAGGTGTAATGCTCCCTGTTTGTCAAATGCTTTTAAATCCCAGCAAAAACAGGACCAACGTAAATTGCATTAAAATATAAGAACTTAAGAAAAATCCGGTATTGAGCCTAGTATTGAGATTGTAAAAATTTCTAACGGTTTTTTGTTGTTATTTAGCTCTTGATGCGAAAATACACTATAAAACAATTGCTTAGATTGAGTAGGTGTGCTTGTAAGTATTTTCGACACTTAAAAGGCTTTGTAACGCCTTCCAGGCAACTGTCGCTTGGCATTTTCCATCATGCTGCACCAGGTTCCTGCACCTGCGCCCGCTCTGATTTTGGGATCCACGCCTGATTCGTAAGACAAACCCTATTCGCCCAATTCGTTCGCAAGATGTTGTAGTGGGACGCCCATCTCGATCCTCGAACAGGATATTCAGTCACAGCGACAGTACTCGGCTGTGCTAACGCCTCCCGCAAGAAAGCCTCGCGCGTTTTATGCCGCATTCTCTTCATCATTGGAAGGCTCTGCTGCATGGATTTTTCTATCAAGGAAGTGTTCCGAGTATGCCTTGCGCATGTGTTGTCTGTTGCTATTGCGTCAGGTCGTTGCGAACGTTCGGAGCGGGACCGCCTGTGCGGCTCGTCACAGACGTAGGGCAGTCACGCCAGCACAATGGCTCGGGGAAAAGTCCTGTGTGGGATCACGAATAGTTCTGTCGTGAATCTCTGAGTTTCGATAAGCATGGGCCTAGAGCGGCATTGAATACATATTCCTGAGGTGATGAGCTCAACCTTGGCAGAGTATTCCGCATGCACCTCTTTGTTTAGCTTAGTTAGGAAGACTGTAAAAAAATCAAAAGCTGTAAAAAGAATTTAACAATGAGATTGTGTGCTGAAAATAAAGCTTTTTCTCGCACTAGCGATCGAATACTGTTAAAAATCTCGACTTGATCACTGGGGTAGCCGAATCGGGAGTACGTTATGAATCAAAGACTTACAATATGGCATCATCGTTGAATGCTAGTTAGATGAGTACATTTTATAAATAGAAAGTTTTCCTTTGAGAAAGGAGAATGCCATGAATGATGTGTCATTGAGTCCAACTTTTGCAAGATTGTCATTAGCCCTCATGATCGGCTTAGTGGCCATACTTCTCACCGCGCTTCCGGTATCGGCAGGCTCAATCTTTGTCACAGGCCACGATCCTCTTTGGCATGCGCAAATTGGTGGGAATAAAACTGGAGCTAGAAATCTGGCAATGACGGGAATCGATTTCGCCCGCGATGGATCCGCTCTTCCCTTTTTATTTATTGAATCCAAAACCCATCCTGTTCCGAGCGGAAACTTCCGGACGGCACCTTTTCTTTCCACTGCGCTCGGATTCACAGCGGGAACCGATTTTGTCCATATGGAAGCGTCCGAACTGAGCGCCCTTGCTGATTTTCGTGCTACCCTCAGTAACTATAGCGCCATTTGGGTAGCGAGCGATCATGGCGGCATGTTGACAGCATCGGAATTGACCTTTCTCAACGACCACAGTGCGGACATCATCGACTATCTGAATGCTGGTGGAGGCTTGTTCGCCGAAGCTGAGAGCAATCAAAAAGGATTGATTGGAGCTACCCCACGGTTCGGATTTCTGCCTTTTCTCGTAGCCAGCACCGATTTTGGCGCAGCCGAGATAAGCAACACCGTGACATCTTTCGGCGCGAGCCTCGGATTGACCAATTCAGATGTGAATGGCAATTTTTCTCACAATTACTTTTCGGCAACTGGCGGAATGAATCCGGTGGATCTCTTCAACGGGGATTCAAGCAAGATCCTTTCCTTAGCTTTCCGAGGACAAGTTGGGACAACCGGTGTAACGCCGTCCCTTCCCTTGCCATCCCCTATCCTGCTTTTCAGCATTGGCCTCATCGGCATGATAGGTGCTCGTGTTATCACTCGACCTGAATCGAGATAACAGAGCTCGCTTTTGCTATACGAGGGAAACGTGGCACCGTTTAAGAGACGTTCTCTAAACGGTGCTGCGTCACCTTCTTACTCGTTTTTCCACGGCGATCGCTTGCATGCCGAAAGAATTTGGAGTGCTAAGGGACCAATTGAAGTCATTGGCATTAGATGTAAGGCTTCCCTTCATCGAGACGCTGTCTAGGGTTGTCAACGTGATTCATCGTGCACAGTCGCTTGTGCCGCTCCTTTCTCACTGAGCGCCGCTTCGAACTCAAATGGGCTGGTGCCCCCGGCGCAAGTGGACGCAGCACTCGTGATCCTCCACCGTGATCCAATAGTGGATCACCTCTCGCCGGCCTTATAGCCTACTCTGGAGTCTTTGGTGTTCAGATTGGATCGTTCTCATTATTCATCATTCATCTTTCGAGGCAACCCGAGCGGGCGGGGCCGAACCCCTAGCTTATCTGTTCGCAGCACGCAGACAGCACCTGCTCTAAGCTCGTGCACCTCCGTAGCCAGAGCCGCGCCTCCTTGATCGCCTGCATCAACCGCTCGATCTCGTCATTCCCCTTTAATGAATGTCAGAGTTGGCGGCGACCGGCTCGATCCTCAAGGGATTATAGTGGCCAGGAACCCGGTCGCGAGGGATTGCCTTGTAGTCGTACGAATTTTGGCTCGTCCATGTGCATCCTTCGGGGTCATGGGGCTTGCGCACTCTCCTCTTACTCATACGTCCCCCGATCCTGCCTAAACGATGCCTGTATTCCGAGGGTCCACGAGCGACACGATGCATCGGAGCAAAGCCGTATGATGCCCCGCTCCCGATTTCCCGCGAGGGATATGGCTTCATGGACACCTTGAAATATATCGATTGACGCTCCGAAGATCGCTTTGATAGTTACCGCTCCAGAGACATGGGCCAATGCCCATTCGTCTTTTCACGCCTGCGCCTACCTTTATCTATGCGCATCTACACGATCGGCCACTCCAATCGCTCTAAAGACGAATTCCTGCAATTGCTCAATCGGCATGCGATCACGGCCCTCGTCGATGTCCGGCGATTTCCCGGCTCTCGCAAGTGGCCGCATTACAATCGCCAGGTCTTAGCGGAATGCTTGCATCAGCACGGGATCGACTATCACTGGATGGAAGCACTAGGCGGTCGGCGCTCGCGCAAGGATCCCAACGTCGCGCCATTCCTCGATGAGGCGATCATAGGTGGGTTGGAACAGGAGGCATTCCGAACGTATGCGGCGTACATGCAAAGTGACATGTTTCGACAAGCCCTCGAGGCATTGATTGTGAGGGGCCAATCGCAGCCTGTCGTCATCATGTGTGCGGAACGACTATGGTGGCAATGCCATCGCCGATTGATCAGCGATGTGCTGGTTGCGAGCGGGGTCGAGGTATGGCACATCGTCACGAATCGCGAGCCCCAGCCGCATGTGCTGACGAATGTGGCGCACATCGCCGGCAAACGCGTCACATTTCCGCCACCGATGTTCGCTTCCTAGAGAAGGACACGCGCAAGATTCACCGCAGCTTCAAGCGCGAGAGCACGCTGCCGCTTTGCGGAATGGAGTGGCTATTAATGTCATCATGTCTTGCTCGTACCGCAATTCGTGGCCCGGAAATCACCGATGCTTTTCATAGCATTCTGAACCCTTAGCGCGCATGCAGCAGAGATATCCCCATTCTCTATTGCCGACCAAATTCTTAGACGATGCAAAGCTGCGAGCCAGACTGCCACACTGCGAGAGGCTGTGAGCTCGGCCCAAATATTCCTCTCCGCCGCTTGGATAATAAATTGTAGGAAGCCTCTTCGATTTCTTTGCATGAAAATTCTGAGTATTTCCGGCATTCGTCACCACAACCTGATATGATAGCTATTAGCAACAGGCTCAAAGTCGTTTGCGTTCGCATAGTCTTAATTCCGCCTAATAGGCTTTCTAACAATTCGGTCGTTAAAAAGACGTATAGAAGAAGTACCAATCAGGCAATCGGGATCTATTTGTATTTCTTGAAAAGGTCGTTCATCGTTCATCGCTTCTGCGAGAAAGTTCTAAAGTTTTGTTTTCGTCCAGCCCAATTTGTTGAAGCTGGGTTGCGACAGCCGGGCCGAAGAATCCAGCCACGGCTTTCTTGCTTGGTTGGCTAGGCGGCAATAATATGGTAGCCCTCCCCGCCTCTGTCTATCAGTGTGTGAGACTCCTGTGTTATAGCCGCACCTCTAGCGGCGTAGGCTTGTTTTGTCGAGAGCTGGCCGATGGCTTCGTCGAGATTGGCTTTCTTGGTCGTGCAGTTACAACATTCCTTTCTGCCTGTGTAAACATGTTCTCATGTGTAGAAGTTAATAAGTTCGCTTGTTGGCATATTAAAGCGCTTTAATTTCTTTGGCTGCCTTGCTATGGGATTAAAGAGCCTTTGTTTTTTGGCCACTGAGATTGTTAGGTTCTCCGTGTAATGCTCCCCGTTTATCGAGATATTTTGATCATGCTGAGCGTGAGTCAGTTTTCGCCGCCGATTGTGCCGCTCCCTGCTCGCTGAGCGCTGCTTCGAACTCGAGCGAGCACTTGCTTTTGTACCGGAGGCGTGAGTGGATAGAGCGCTGGTTGTCTTCCACCGTGATCCAGTGGCAGATCGGCTTCCGGTCCTCTTCCAGATTCGTGAACGCCCGCAGCCAAAGCCGCTCTTCCTTGAGCGTGCGCATCAAGCGCTTGGTCTCGGCATTTCACTTGGGATTGTCTGAGCTGGTGAAGACCTGCTCGATCCCCAACAAGCTCATGGCTGCCATGAACCGGGTCGCCGTCGGTTGGCTCCCGTTGTCGGAGACCAGCTTCAGGCCGGCCTCCCGGACCCCATTCGGGAATTCGGCCTGGATCGCCT
>RFGF01000074.1 GCA_003695915.1 Nitrospirota bacterium | reverse complement strand
TGGGCCTATCTGGAGGTTCGTGGCTGGTCTGCCAAGAACCTGGGAACAAGCCTACCTGCCGCTCAGATTGCGCGCACGGTGGCCGACCTGGAGCCGGACACGATCTTTCTCGTCCAGACCCTGCTCTCCCAGCTGGAAGATGCGCTGGAAACCATAAACATGATCCGGACGCAATCTCCCCATTGCCGGATCGTGATCGGTGGCCGCGGTACAAGAGCCGCCGCTTCGATCCTGGAACAGGCGGAGGCCATCGTGGTGAACGACTTCGACGAGGCGTGCCGGATATTGGAAGGAAGGGAGTAGCATGCGCACCCTCACCGCCTTCCGCATGGTGGTCCACGACCGCTCCTCCACCGCCGGAGCTCTGCTGGGCGTGGTGGCAATCGTGTTCCTAGTGGGTCAACAACTGTCTTTGCTTTTCGGGCTGCTCAACTACATGTCGGTCCTGGTGGACCACAGCAATGCCGACGTCTGGGTCATGTCCGGCAACATTCGAAACGCCGATGCCGGCAACCTGATTTCAGGACGATACATCGATCGCATAGTCGGCCTTCCGGAAGTGAAGTGGGCCGAGCCCGTGCTGATCGGCAGCGGTTTGTTCCGCACCGCGGACGGATCGTACGAGTCGGTCCGTGTCATCGGAACGAGACGACCCCGCCTTTCACTTGGCCCCTGGCAGTTTTTCAAGGCCGACGAACGAGCACTTCTCGATCTTGAATCGGTTACCGTCGACAAACTCGACCTGGCCAAGCTCGGGAATCCCGTTTTGAATCAGGTGACCGAAATCGGACACCGTCGCGTCCGGGTTCGCGCGATCACCGAGGGCGCTCGCGGCTTCCAGGGAACCATCGTATTCGCTTCCATCGACAAGGTGAAGGAAATTGCCCGCACCCCGCCGGGCCGCTACTCGGCCATCCTGGTCCGCCTAAATAGGGCACCCGACTCCAGGATCATGGCCCGCCTCCGTGCCGCGCTTCCGAAGTGCTCCGTGTACACAACAAAGGAGCTTTCGTACCTGACAAAGAAGTACTACATCGCGAACACAGGCATCGGCAGCAGCTTCGGTTTTTCCACGGTCATCGCCGTCCTTATCGGTGTAGTGATCATCTCCCTGACGATGTATACGAGTGTCCTGGGCCGCGCCAGGGACTTTGCCGTAATGCGGGCCATTGGCGGACGGCGCCGAGATATCGCGGTGGTCGTTGCTTGCGAGGCTCTGATAATTGCGGGCGTGGGGGTGTTCGTTGGCTTCTTGATGCTTGTTACCTTGCTGAATTTCACGCGCGGATCCGCCATTCCAAGCTTCCTACCGCTCTTCGTCTCGCCGGCGCTCGCCATCGGTGCGATCCTAGTCAGCTTCATTGGTTCTTCGATTGCCCTCCGGGTGGCCCTCAAGGCCGACCCGGCATCGGTGTTCCACTAATGCGGGGGCCCAAGATGACGACTCTCAGGCTGGAAGGAATTGCGAAGGACTTCTCCGATGGCGCTCAGATGAGACGGGTGCTTTTTCCCGTCACGACGGAATTCGAACCGGGCGAACTGACCGTTCTCGCCGGTCCTTCAGGCAGCGGAAAAACCACGTTGCTTTCCATCATTGGTTTGGTCTTGCGGCCTTCGGAAGGACGCATGTTCTTTGGCGACAAAGAGATTACCAGCCTGAGTGAAAACGAAGCGGCGCGCATGCGTCTCCAACGCTATGGATTCGTCTTCCAGCAGCCGATGCTGATCGAGGGCCTGAGCGTTCTCGAGAATACTCTGCTGGCCTTTGCCGTGCAGGGCAGACGTCCGCCAAAAGGTGCCAGACAAAAGGCGGTAAAGATCCTGAACCGGCTCGGTCTGGGTGAGAGCCTTCATATGCAGCCACGGCTTCTTTCCGGAGGAATGAAACAGCGCGCTTCCATAGCCCGTGCACTTATCAAGGATCCGGCGATATTGCTGTGCGATGAACCCACCTCGGCACTGGATGCCGAAAGCGGTCAGACGGTCATGAGACTGCTGAAACGGATCGCCATAGAGGAAGGTCGGGTAGTGGTGGTCGTATCTCACGATGCCCGGGTCTTTCCCTACGCGGATCGCCTGGTAAAGATAGAGAACGGACAGATCGTCTCAGATACGCGTGAGCAAACCCAAACGGAAGAGGTATCGCAGTCGTGAGAACCCGTACCATCGTCATCGTATTGTTCGTTCTGCTCTTTGTTGTATTGGGGATAACCTATGTACGCATGTCGCTCATAAAGAGCGCATCGCCGCCTGAGCCGGCGCGAACGCCGTCCCTTGCCGATGCACCGGTCAGGGTCTATGGCCGGATCGAGCCGCTTGGGCGGGAGGTGTTTGTGGGGCCGGTCCGGGCGGGACGGGTGATCGAGACGCTCGTGAAAGAAGGACAGGATGTCTCAGCCGGTCAGCCGTTGTGCCGAATGGAAAACAATGTAGAGAGGCAGGCCCTGAAGGTCGCCAAGGCGCGAGTGGAGGAGCTCAAGGTCAGTCTCGACTTGATTCTCGATGAACTCAAAAAGAAGCGCCCGTTGTTGGAGAGTGGCGGCATTTCGGAAATAGCAATCAGCCAGAAACTGCTGGAGGCGGAGTTGCTGCGAAAGCAGATCGCCACGGCAGAAGCCGAGGCGGAGCTGAAGCGGCGCGAGCTGAGATTGTTCACACTCCGTTCACCGATCGATGGGCTGCTTTACAAGTTCGACGTTCGCCCCGGGGAATACCTTACTCCACAAGATGCCAACAGAATCGTCATCGGGAAGCGCCGGAAGCAGGTCCGTCTCTTTATCGAAAGCTTTTGGGTTGGGAAAGTAGCTGTCGGGGATCCATTCGTTGTGCGCGATGCGGAGGATTATCGCGTACTCGGCAAGGGAAAGGTCGTCTATGTCGCCAACTATGTGGGTACTAGAGATTTTCGCACAGAGGATCCCCTAGAACGGTTGGATACCAAGTATGTCCAGGCGATCCTTCAGCTGGAGGAAGCCGTAGACTCCCCGTTAGGCAGCCTCGTCCTGTGTGAACGCCTGGACGATCAGAAGAAACAGTGAAACGAGACGAGGGCCGGATCGCTTGTTCCCGACCTGATAGATTTCGCTGTGCGCCACAGTTGAAAAGACAGGACAAGCGACAAAGCTCGAGCTGCCCACGTCGCCGAATGTCTATTCCCTGCTGACAGCAAGGGCCACGGCACCCGGCCCCACGTGCGTGCCGAGCACGGCGCCGGCCTGCAGAACCGGCACGTGATCGATTTCCAGATGGCGTTTCAGCAGCTCCGCCAGCTGCATGCCCGACTCGACCGCATCTGCGTGCACCACCTGTGCC
>RFGF01000073.1 GCA_003695915.1 Nitrospirota bacterium | reverse complement strand
CTCTTGAGCATCGTGTGCTGGCCTGTGAGTTTCGCGAGAAGAGCGAGGAGAAAGACAACCGCAAATCCACGCAGGTAGGGCACGACGGGAAGGCCCATCACGCGAAAGCCGCTGGCCGTGAGCAATCCGAGTCCCACGAACAGTGCAACGAGACCGAGAAGGACAGAGACAGGAAGGCCGTCGAACGGATTGACCGTCCACGTTCCTGGCTTGGGGATTTCAGTCACGAGCCTGACCGTGGCCACAGCGATCAAGGTCAACCCAAACCAGACCGCCCACCAGTCTTCGGAAGTGAGCAGCGAGGAACGTTCCTTTGCCATAGCAGCGCGCGTGATCCGAATATGTAGTATCTACGATACTCCGATGGTGAAAACTGCCGCCGATCATACTGAGGCGAATAACATGATTCAAGGCCAAGTCAGCCACAAAGAATGAATTGACTTCTATAATAAAAATAGAAGACTATAGGTAACTTTTATCTTTTCTGAAATGCTTCTGAATCCAGCGTAAAAGTAACAAATCTGGCTTCAAAAAATGTCTCGCGTCATTCAGCGTCATGGTTGAGCAAAAAAGGGTTCTTCCTGAATTCGAATCGCCTCCTGTCATCGAGACAGTCCTTGGAGTCCAATTTAATCGTCTTGAATCGTTTCAAATTCCCCATTTCGGTCTGTACTGGAATCGGGTTCGGCAAATATATCCAAGAGTAGAAATCCAGCCACCCCTGAGTCCCGCGTTTGAACATTTTGCCGTCGAAAACGTCAGCGAAGAATTTGAAATTCGACTAAGTGGTGGACCGCCAGAACTTCGCTGCTGGTTTAAAAATGAAGAAGAAACTCATCTCATTCAGATTCAAAGAGATCGCTTCATTATCAATTGGAGAAAAGTCACAGGAAAAGAAGAATACCCTCGTTACCACAGATTTCGTCCTCGGTTTCAAGATGAATGGATAAAATTTTGTAACTTCTTAAGGGAAGAAGCTATTGACTGTCCCCAAGTGAATCAGTGTGAAGTGACTTATGTAAACCATTTTGAGTGCGAAAAAGAATTTAAGCACTTGGGCGAAGTTCATAAAATGTTTCGAGTTTGGTCAGAATTGCCTAGGGAAGAATTTCTTCCCTCTCCAGAAGCTGTAAGGTTTCATATGCGATTTGCCCTCCCCGATCAAAAGGGGCGATTGCATGTTGTTGCAGAACCAAAGATACGCACTAGAGATGCCAAGCCAGTTTTGCAACTGATGTTAACTTGCCGAGGAAGACCAGATGTTATGACAACAGAAGGAATTTTAGATTGGTTCGATCTTGGACATGAATGGATCGTGGAGAGTTTCACTGAATTAACGACCCATGAAATGCATCAACTATGGAGGCGAACAGTATGAGTTCTTTAACAATCTCTGACAAGGAACTCTCTGGGGTAAACCACGTCAACGATGAGTTTGGTAAAGAAACAGGCCAATGGAGTGAGGTTCTTTCTATTTTCAATCTAACACCCTTGAAAATTAAGGTGCTTAAGACTTTGCTTGAATTTGGCAACTTGCAAAATAATTGGGACACATATGGAAGCCCACCTCCTACTAAACTTGCTATCAAGCGTGCCCTAAAATTGGTAGCGGATTTTTTAATGGACGACGATCCAATGCCCCAAATCGTTCCGGTTTCTGGTGGTGGGATACAATTCGCATGGAGAAAACAAGACCGTGAAGTGAATCTAGACATATTACCTGATGGAAGAATGGAATATGTGAAAAGTTTGGGAGATAACATCCTCGAGGTAAATGACAACTTTGCTCTCGATTGGGACAAAGTTCGATCGATGCTCGCTTGGGTGCAGCAAGAACAATAAGAATATGAATTATGCCCCCAAACGATGTTCAAGACGATCAAACCATAGCTGACGATGAACCCCTCTGGAGAAGGATTTTCGACTCGGCAATTGTAAGAAACGAAGAAAATAATGAATTCCGTGCGCAATCCGGGGCGATTCGAGACCACAGTGGACCTACTTCAGTTGACATCGCATCATTAACGACTCCAGAAGAATCCTTGAGAAGAGGTCTTCCTGGGATGCTGTTAGTGGAATTCCGAGCAAAAACAGTTCGGGATGCCGGATGCAAAATCAAGCGTGACCCGCTTCCTGGTAATCCTGCCCATGCTTTGATTTACGGGAATCATGCCAATGGAGGGCTGAGTTCTGCGCAAGCCCAGAAAATCGCCCGTAAATCTCGTATTCTTATGTTCGAGCGCTAATACCGCAATCGGAGGACTTGTTTTTGAGCAATTTCCATTTGTTGTGTAATGCGGATGTGAGGTGAGTCACGCTTGAGAAGTCTTTCCCCTCTTTAATAGAGAAAATTATCAAGACATTTGTAGGACTTCTTCTTTTCTCAAGAACATTCATAATCTAATTTCCCACCGGTTCCACTCGCACGAAGGTATCGTAGAAGGAGGCGCTGCCGCCGACGAGGTCCTGGAGGCAAGAAACCCCGATGGCCGGATCGATCTGCATGAGCGGATTGGGATGCACGCCGTTGGCGCGTTCGGGATCGGCAGGTTGAGGCACACCGTCGATCAGGAAAGACCGGGCGCCGTATTGGCTGTGCCCGAAATGGTGGCTGATGGCTACGACGCCGGGACGGATCCCTTCTAGAAGATGAGCGGGACCGATAATCCCTTCGGGCCAGGAAGGCGAGACTACCTTGATGAGCATGCCCTGGTGGATCCCCAAGCGGGCGGCATCGGCCGGATTGATCTCGATGGCATTTTCGGGCATGAGCTCCCGCAAATAGGCATTGGCCATCGTCCGCGACTGCGTATGAAAGGGAAGCTTATAGGTGATCAATTGAAACGGATAGTCTTGGGGAAACGCGAGCGGTTCGCCCTTGGCATTGCGCGCCGGTTCATAATGCGGCACGCCGGAGAAACGCCGCCCGGTCATGGCATCGATGGTCGTTCCTGCGGCTTCGCTGTAGAGATGGCAGAGGCTGGCATAGCGATGTCCGAGATACGGTCCATCGTAAGCCTTCTCCTTTGGCTCGAAGCGGCCGCCGCGGGCGAGAACATAGGCGATCTTGTCGTGCTCGGTTTCACCCGGCACCTCGTCACCGGGACGATCGCCATAGGCGATGTTGGCCACCAGTTTGAGATACCAATCTTCCTGCTTGAGGAGAGGCAGGCCGGGTCCGAAGCCATCCGGCCCGAACCCTGGCAATCCCATGCGGATGGCCATATCGATCAGCGCATCCTCCACGGCCCTTGTTTCGGGATGTACCTTGGGAATCACCGGCTGCCGGATATGGCTGGTCTTGGTCAGGATGGTCGGGGCCACGTGCGGTGTAGCCCATTGCCCGTCGTAAATCGTCACATCGGGAAGAATGTAATCGGCCAGCGCGCTCGTTTCGCCCATGACGATGTCGAACGCCACGAACAGCGGGACCTTGTTCGGATCGCGCAACGTCTCCTCGATCACCTGCTTCATACCCGGCGTCGAATAGCTCGGCGCCCCTTTCAGCAAGAAAAAGGCCTTGATCGGGTAGGGATAGCCTGTGGCCATCCCTGCAAACAGTTCTTGCCAAATGTCCTTGGTGAGCGGGAACCACGGGCGTGTGGCGGGATACCCGTTCTTTCGGAATTCCGTACTGTCTTCGTACCGCACGCCTTCGCGCGAGAGCGGAATACCCCAGGCATCGACCTTGCCGGGATGTAAGCGTTTCATGGGGTAGGGCTGGCCGGGCTTGTCGCCGAGTTCATGCCAATGACCGCCGCCGACGGCGAGCCCGCCTTTCCAGTCGATGTTCCCGATCAAGAAATTCAATGCAATGATCGCGAGTGCCGAGGCGGTGCCGTTCGTATGTTGGACCGGCCCACGATAGAACTCGGCTGCCGCTTTTTTGCCGTGACTCGTGAATTCTCGGGCGAGTTCTTCGATTGTGGATGGTTCGATCCCGCAGATCGCCGCCCATTCGTCGATCGAATGACGAAAGGCTTCATCCTTGACCAGACCGAAGGCCGAGCGACAAGGAATGCCATTGATTGTTCGCAACACGTCCAGCTCACCGTGCTCGACGCGATCGTGCGGGACCGGCCGCCCATTGGCGATGACGACATAGCCGTCGCCGGAAAGCCCTGCATCGGCAGCGCGCAGGTACGCGCCCGTATCCAGTCGCACCAGATAGGAGGCATCCGACCAGGAGGGTTCGCCATCGCTCTGGGCAGCCTCGGGGGTCGTGTTTTCCAGAAACCGGCGATCGATCCGGTCATGCTCGATCATCCAACGGATCATGCCCATCGCCAGCGCCCCATCCGTTCCCGGTCGAATGGGCACCCACCGCCACGCTTTGGCGGCCGAATTCGAGAATCGCGGATCCACCAGGGCGTACCGGAATCGTCCGCCTTGGACAGCCTCGACCACCTTGCGGGCCATGGTCTGCATGGGAAATTCGGCTTCCAGCGGACTCGCCCCGAAAAAGATCACGAACTCCGCCCCCATGATGTCCGGCTTCAAGTGAGACTTCTTGCCGCCGGTCGCCAGCTTCCAGGCAATATGATGGCTCAGCTCGCAGATGCTCGTATGTTCGTTGTGATAATTGATCGTCCCCAGGGCATCTCGGAAAAACCGATCGGTAAATTCTTTGCGGCCGTGGTTGGCCCGGCCGATGGCGAACACGATCTGATTGACTTTGGACCCGAGTTCCGGCGCATCGGGATCGATCAGGATGTTCTGATATTTGCGGCGGAATGCTTCTTGGGAGAGCCGGCCTTCTTGCACCTGATTCCAGTCGTCCATCACGGCGCGGCGGTCAGCGAGGATCCGGAGCGCCCGGAGCCCTTCGACATGTCGCGACTCCTCGCCTGGAACGTGTCCAAAGAGTTGGCCGCCCTCGATGATCTCGTTGAGCGCCTGGTCCCAGGAAATCCGTGTCCATTTGCCCGATCCCCGGGGGCCGGATCGTTTGAGCGGATGGGTGAGTCGATGAGGATCGTAGACGGTTTGCACGCCCGATTGCCCTTTGGCACACACTTTCCCGACGGATCGGACCGCGTCGTCGGGCGCGGTGTCGTAAGGCAGAAAGTCTTCGAGCGTGTTGGGATGATAGGGATTGCCGTCGATTTTTACGAGCCGGCCATTGAGGACCTTGCAGCGGATTCCGCATTCGCCATGGCACATCAGGCAGCCGCTGTAGCGTATCTGCTCCGGTGTTTCTAGCGGATCCGGTGGGTTGGGACGACCGCGCTCGCGGAACAAAAACGCCAAGACCTGACCATAGCCGCTGAAAAAGAGACCGGCCGAACCGAGCGCCGTTGCTAGCAGCAGGCGCCGTCGTGTGGGTGAAAGCCGCCTGCTCAGGGGCAGTTCGACGCGCGACGGATCCATGGGCAGCGCGGCATAGCCCACGATAAAGAGGAGTACGCCGAGCCCCGTCACGCCGGCCAGGCGCAGCCATTCTTCGCTCGAAGGACTGTAGTGCAGGATCCCGGCTTCGGTGCGCGGCACGAGCTGGCCGCCGATCACGAAGCCGTACTTCGTGGCAAAGCTTCCGACGATCACCAAGAGACAGGCGATGGCCAGGCGAACTCGGGAGGCTTTGGGGCAGAGCAGCAGGATCATCGGGAGCACGGTACCCGCACCCATTCCCAATCCTGTAAAGATCCATCCCATGGAGCCCAAGGTCAACAGTTCTAACGCCACTCGAGCATCGCGGCCGGAATACACGGACGTGATCAGTTGCAGCAACGCCAGCCCTGCGAACAGCACAAGCCCGAGTCCGGTGAGTCGTCCCAGTTCGCGGAGTCGATCCATAGTCGAAGGATCGGTCTCTCCGGTCTGCGTATGCGTCAGCAGCCAGAGCCAGATGACGAACGCCATCCCGGAGAGGATCCCGCTCAAGAGGAACATGACCGCATTGAGCGGCGAATGCCACAGCACACGCGATTCGACGATCCCCAGTTCGATACCGGTATAGCCGAAATGCGGAATGGCCAAAAGAGCGACGAGGCCGGATCCGATGTAGAGTCCTCGCCACCATCGGGATTCGAGAGTGTCCGGGGCGAGTCCTCCGAGCGTGAGCATATGAAGCAGCCAGCGGTTCAGTCCTCTGGCCGTTTCTTTTCGTCTCAGCACATCCCGCCAATATCCCATCGTGCCGTGGACCATGAGCGCGAGAATGTAGATGACCAGAATATACGTGCCCCAGGACATGGGCGAAGTCCAATGAAAGTGGATCAACGTGTACCAGAATCGGGAAGGTTGTCCGAGATGGGCCAAGGCGGCGGCGGGCGTGAGCAGGGCAAACACGATCGCGCTCAGCAGTGCGGGACGCGTGAGAAAGGCAAAGCGCTTCCATCCCAGGACCGTGTCGAGCGCTGCCAGCAGATACGCGCCGATGCTCAAGCCGGCAAAGAAAAAATAGGCGACGATGAGGAGTTCCCAGGCGACGTGGTGTTCGATGTTGGTCAATACCCGAACGGTCAGTTCATCCATGCTCGTTCTTGCCTCGCGGCTGTGCGACCCCGACGGTCATGGCCGCTCTTCGATCCGTCCTTCGGTGTGCTGATCCAGGCCGATGTAATAGACCCGCGGCTCGGTACCGAAATCCGGGCGCAGCACTTGCGTCGGCTCGGTGGCGATGCGCTGGGCGATGTGGCTGTTCGGATCGTTCAGGTCGCCGAAGATTCGCGCTCCGCCGATGCACGTCGTTACGCAGGCCGGCTCGTATCCCGCCTCGACGCGATGGATGCAGAAGGTGCATTTGTCCGCGCGGTGGGTTTCGGGATTGATGAACCGCGCATCGTACGGGCAGGCCTGCACGCAGTACCCGCAGCCGATGCACCGGTCTTCGTCGATGACGACCGCGCCATCTGGTCGCTTGTACGTGGCTAGGACAGGACAGACATCCACGCACGGCGGACGCTCGCAATGGTTGCACAAGCGCGGGAGATAGTGCCGGCTCACATGCGGGAAGCGGCCTTTTTCGACGCTCTTGACCCAGGTACGGAAATATCCCGGAGGAATGTTGTTCTCCGTTTTGCAGGAGACCGTACAGCTCTGGCAGCCGATACAACGATCGAGATCGATCAGCATCCCGTATCGCGGCAGAGAGGACGGTTTCCCCTGTTGCAGTCTGCGGCCTGCAGGAGTGCCGGCCAAATTGTCGGGCCGGGCAGCCAACCAGACCAAGCTTGCCAGCCCTGCCCCCATCATCCGGAGAAAATCTTTGCGCCCGATCGTTGGTTCCGAGGGCTTCATCATCGGATCAATCAGCGATATACGTTTTCAGCCATGTCCTTTTCATATCCAGTTCATGCCTTAAGCAAAGAAAATGCCATCGTATCCACGGCCGATTTCTTGAGAATTTCGCGAACCTTGGGCAACCTTTTGTTCGGACAAGTTCAAAAGCATTGCCCCGAAACGCAACATCGAAGCGCGACATTTCTGTCCCATACTTCCCCGGCTCAACCTTGTTCAAAGCAATGGCCTTCTCTCAAAAGAGAAGCCAGGGAGGTTTGCGATCATCCGAGGATCCTGATGGTGGACAATGGGTCGGAGAGCTGAACACATTGCCATCGACAACATCTGGCGTTGCCATGGCACCGGCGCGAGAGAGCCATCAGCGTGCTCTACGGGTTCAGCCTGTGGCGCGATATCGTTTCAGCGGTTGACGAGTTCGGCTTTGGACATCGAACGTGACAGCGATCTCGTTCAGGGTATGCTTCTTGCTCCCAATTTGGACCGATGACCGAATGCTTCTTCTCACTTATGATTTCGCCGTGGATCTTTCTTGCGCTCGTCACGATCGTATCGGCGCTCGGGTCCAGCTTTCTCCCCTTCTCTTTAGTCGAGGCAGGCCCCATAGCTCAAGGCGATACCTGGACGACGCCGATCGATCGTCTACAAGCGGCAGGCGTGACCGTTTCGTTCGGCCTGCAATATCGGGTGATGTACAATTTCAGCAATATTCCGTTCGGGTCCATGCAAGGCACAGACGGCACCATCCCCGCATCGCTGATAGATTATGATTTTTTCCGGCGGCAGAGGCGGCTCGACCTCGAGGTTCGCCGGAACGCGAGAAGGTTCGTACAACTGGAGTTTCGTGGCGGCTTCGGAGGAAGCAGTACAGCGGAAAGCGATCCGCGCGATCTCTGGCAGTTGAACGCCTTCAATCGTTTGCAGGCTCGAGGCGCTCGCTATGCGTATCTTTATGCCCATCCGTGGGGAACGCAGACGATCGCCGTGGGATCCTTCTTCTCGAGCACGATGTGGAAGACCCATTGTTCAGCGCAGACCAGGATTTCATGTGACGGACGGCGTTTTGACCCTGAAGATCTTTGGCCCGTCGATCATCGATGTGGGAGGAACCTACGGATTCCTCGGAGAGTTCTTCGGAACCGATGCCTCCGATCCCTTTGAAATATTTCACGCATTCGGCTCGGGCTATGACGATGAGGGCGATTGGGTGGTAAGCTGAAAGGACGGCTAAATCTTCTGCTGGTTTGAACGATTGTCGATCGGTCTCCATTTTGGTCTCTCTGTTTATAAAGGCGGTGCATCATGAGTAAAAGACCCAAGGTCAGCGTCATCGGCGCCGGAAGCGTCGGGGGATCCGTGGCTCAACGCCTCGTCGAACATAATCGCTATAACGTCGTCTTGGTGGACGTGGTGGAAGGCCTCCCCCAGGGCAAGGCGCTGGATCTGGCACAAGCCGGTGCCGTTCGCGGCTACGAAGGGCGTATCTGGGGAACCAACGGATACGAGGAAACCACCGGCTCGGAGGCGGTCGTCATCGTCTCCGGTTTTCCGCGCAAGCCTGGGATGAGCCGAGACGAATTGCTCGAAACCAATACGCATATTGTCCGATCCGTCGTCCAGCAAACCGTCGCCCACTCTCCCCACGCATTCCTGTTGATGGTGACGAATCCATTGGACGTCATGACTTATGTCGCCTATCGCGTCAGCCAATTTCCACGGCACCGCGTCCTGGGCATGGCGGGCGCGCTGGATTCGGCGCGATTTCGCACATTCATCGCAGAGGAGCTGAACGTGTCGGTGGACAACGTCTATGCCCTGGTGTTGGGCGGGCACGGCGACCTGATAGTCCCGCTCGTCCGCTACGCGACCGTGGCAGGCCGCCCGCTTCGCGAATGGCTCCCGGAAGATCGCATTCAGGCACTCGTGCAACGGACACGCGATGCCGGAGCAGAAATTTTGCGTCTCCTCAAAACGGGCAGCGCGTATGTCGCTCCTTCAGCGGCCATCTGTGAAATGGTTGATGCGATCATGGCCGATCGCAAAAAGATTATCCCGTGTTCGGTATACTGCGATGGAGAGTACGGTTTGAAGAATGTCTGTATCGGGCTTCCCGTCAAGCTGGGGTCTCACGGGATGGAAACGATCGTCCCCATGGAACTTACCTCTGACGAGCAATCGGCGTTGGAACGCTCTGCCGCGGCGGTGCAAACGCTCTGCCGTCAGGCCGATCGCTTGCTGACGACGTGATCTGATAAAAACAAAGCGATCGCTCGTAATCCTTCAGGAGGATGTTGCACGATGGACTATTCGCCAGGTCTCGCCGGGGTGCCGGCTACGAAATCGAAGATCAGTTTTGTCGATGGCCAGAAGGGGGTATTGGAGTACCGAGGGATTCCGATCGAAGAGTTGGCCGCCAAGAGTACGTTCCTGGAAACGGCGTATCTGTTGCTGTTCGACAGACTGCCGAGTCAGTCCGAACTCGACCGGTTCGTTCGCGATACGATTCGGCACCGGCGGATCAAATATCGTATCACTGATTTGATCAAATGTTTGCCGGAACATGGCCATCCCATGGATGCCGTGCAGGCCGCTGTCGCTGCGCTGGGCATGTTCTATCCTGCCGATGACGTGACCAATCCCGACGTGCAATATTGGTCGTCGGTCCGGCTGATCGCCAAGTTGCCCACGATCGTCTCCGCGTTTTATCGCCTCCGGCGCGGTGACGAGCAGATCCAGCCCCGCGACGATTTGGATCATACGAGCAATTTCCTGTACATGCTGACCGGCGATGTGCCGGATCCGAAGATCGCCAAGGCCCTGGATGTCTGCTTGATCCTCCATGCCGAGCATACGATCAATGCTTCGACCTTTAGCGCCATGGTCACGGCGTCGACGTTGTCGGATCCGTATACCGTGGTGTCGTCTGCTATCGGTACATTGAAAGGGCCCTTGCACGGCGGGGCGACCCAAGGGGTCGCCAAGATGCTCGATGAAATCGGGAGCCTCGATCAGGTGCGCCCCTATCTCGAAAAGAAGCTGGCAGCCAAGCAGCGCATCATGGGCTTCGGCCATCGGGTCTACAAAGTCAAAGATCCGCGAGCGAAAATTCTCCAGACCATCGCTCGCGAGTTGGCGGATCATCTTCAACAGCAGGGCGGGTCTGCGCTGTTGGAGTTGGCTCAGGAAGTCGAGCGCGTGGGCGAAGAACTTCTCCAGGCCAAAGGGATTCATGCGAATGTCGATTTCTATTCCGGCGTCCTCTACAAGGAAATGGGCTTGGATCCGGATTTCTTCACGACGATCTTTGCCATGTCACGGGTGGCAGGCTGGTTGGCCCACTGGATCGAGCAGGTGCAAGACAATCATCTGTTCAGGCCGACACAAATCTACGAGGGGGAGCACAACCGGCCGTATGTACCGATCGCGGAACGAGGCTAAAAAGATGCGATTATTCCAGCACCCGTGCAATTTCATCGCGCGCAAAGCGCGGGAGTGCTTTGACGGTGCCGGAAGATGTGCGAAGCCTGACGCCTTTCTGCCGGGGAACGACCTGTCCGATGCACGCTGCCGCGATACCGTGCTCCGTGAGTGTCAGTTGAATTCGGCGCGTGCGTCGTGGGTCCGCACAAATCAATAACGCACCCGAGGCGATGGCGCCCATCGGATCGATGCCAAAATACCGGCAGATCTCGAGCCCTTCCGGCAGCACGGGGATCGCCGATTCGTCGACTTCGATTCCCACTCGTGCCGCCTCCGCTATTTCATAGAGCGCGGTGCTGAGCCCGCCTTCCGTGGGATCGTGCATGGCATGCACACCGCCGCCGGCCAAGGCCAATTGTGCATCCCGAACAACGCTGATCCCCGGTCGATGCAGAAATCGTTTGCACCGCGCAAGGAATCGCGATGAGAACCGTTTGGCCAAGGCGTCTTGCCGTTCCCGCGCGAGAATCGAGACGGCTTCGATGGGAATCCCCTTCGTCAGCAGAATTGCATCGCCGACTCGGGCTCCGGCTGTCGTGACCAGGCGATGTTTGGGGCATTCGCCGAGGAGGCAGCCGACGATCACCGGCCTGGTCACCGCGTCGGTTATTTCCGTATGTCCCCCACAAAGCGCGACCTCCATCGCTCGACAGACCGCTCCCAACTGCGAAAACACGCGCGTGATGTCCCGAGCAGGCGTCCCGGGCGGAAACAACAGCGTGGCCAAAAACCAGCGCGGGATCGCGCCCATGGTCGCCAGATCGTTGGCGTTGATCGTCAGCGCATATAGACCGATCTCCTCGGAGACAAACGTGATGGGATCGGTTTTTGCGATCAAGTAGTGATCGGCTTTCGAATGAAAATCGATCGCCGCGGCATCCAGTCCGATACCGGGCCCCACGACCAGTCGCGCCTGTCTCACGACCGTCTTGTCGACATAGTTGTCGAGCAATCGACGAAGGTATGAAGCTGACAGTTTACCAGGCGGAAAGATGATGTTCGTGCGGGACATGGTGGGCGAACGTCGCAAGGCCTTATCGTTGGAATGCCGTCTGCCCTCGATCGTCTTTGCGGGCCATGCTCGGGGGTCGGGTGGAGCGACCTTTCTTATCATACCGATTGTCCGGCCGACAACGAGATGTCGCCCAGCCCGGGAAAGATGCAGTACCTAAAAAACGGAAATGACGCGGCTCTATCGAACGAGGGCAGCGAGACGGATGGTCACGCTAGGAAAATCAGGATGCTCCAGTGTTGCCGAGCCTTCCGCCTGAACTGCAAGCACATATTGGCCGGATTCGAGACGAAAACATTCGAGGCGTGGGATATCGGGATCGATCAGCCAATAATGAGGCACCCCGAGTTGTGCATACCGACGGGCTTTGAGGACGCGATCTCGTTCACGGGTCGATGATGAAAGGATTTCGACGATCAACAACGGCGAGCCTTCGATCCCGCGCGATGCAATGCGATCGGATCGAGCTACCACGAGGTCCGGCTGGAAGACGTCTTGATTGCTGAGAATCACATCGATCGGTGCCGCAAACATCTCGCCCAATCCCTGTTCTTCGAAATACGCTTCGAGCTGACGCTGCAGGCGTTTGGAGGCACGCTGGTGCTGCGGCGTGGGGACGGGTGTCACCAGGAGGTCCCCGTCCAGCAATTCATAACGGTTCCGGTCGGAAGGGAAGGCGGCATACTCTTCATAGGTGAGGGATTGTTTGATGCCGATGGCCATAGTAAAACCTTTTTATCAACGATACAAAAATCTTTTGTCGATTCGAGCAAATCGACAACGCTGCTCTCAAGAATCGCCGCACAAAGCCTGCTCGTTCGCATCTATGATGCTTCGTGAAGCGACGAATACATCAGAACGATGCCTTGAGGATTGGAGATCCGACGAGCGAACTGGACACATCATGATTCGGGACTGCTTCAAAGACATCGACGATGAATACGGAAAACGCACGGACTCCCGATCGCCTATCTTCATCCATTTGATTCGACTTTAAGCGGACACTTTACGGACCGTCGATCGTGCAACCGAGCCAGATTTGCTTGCAAAATGATAACGCTCCCGCACGCTTCACACGCCGAAATTTTGCGCTGTAGGGCTTCGATCGTCGGGTTGCGAGAGAAGAAGGATGCAAAAAGGATCCGTCAGCCCGTCGTGCCGGGGGAAGCCTCATTTGTTTCCTCGGCAGGCGGAGCATGGCGTCGATCTTCCAAGGCTTCTAGGAAGGTGTGGACGATGCGTTGCTCCACTTCAGAGAGTTCCCCTCCGTCGAGTTGGCGAATGCGTTGTTCGAGTCGATCGAGAGGAATGATTTGCTCGACGGCCTGTAGGCCCATTCGCCATTCTTCCCGCACTCTGTCGCGATTAGCCGTAAGGCTGGGAATGATACATGCATTCAGAAAAGCCAAGAGCCCCTCTTTGGGTTGAATGAATTGCTCAACCCATTCACGCACCTGCTCCGGCGAAGCACTCCACTCTTGCCACTTTAGAATATAAAAAATGCGAGGAGGAAAGCTAAGCTTTGCGTCGCGTGCAGCCGCGTCAATCTTATCGATACATAGACGTTTGAGTTCGGCAAAATCTCGATCGACGAGACGAATGCCCCCATTTGGATTTCTAGCCGATGTTTCTAACTCATCGATCAAAGAAATGGGGAACCAGACCGCTTGCGTCTGGGGAAAAGCTTCTCTGAGTATTTGGACTTGTTGGTCATGGTCTTGTACTTGTTGCAGATAGTAGGCAATGACATTGAAAACATTCCAAGCAGTTGGCTTCCAGATTTCACCGTGTTCGTGTTGTGGTAATACATCGTCTGCGATATCGAGGAGCGCCGTCGTGAATGGCACGAGAGCATGCGGATCGATAGCCGGCCTATATGTGTTCCAGCGATCCAACAGGACATCGAGTTGCCCGCGGTCCATGTAGCCGTGAAATTCAGTGACCAAGGCATTCCGATCGCCGGCGAGCGAGGCGAGCCGATCGATCTCCCACTGAGGAATATCCCTTTCTGGGATCCTAAGAAGAAAATAACGGTCGAAAACATCCGAATGACAGATCCTGAGCTCCCGATACCAGTCTGGATAGTCGGGAGTGTGATCAGGTATTGGACTAAAGGCCCTCCTAGCGGTGGGAAATAACTCCGCAAGGATGTTTTGTGTGGATATTTTATTTTTAGCGCTAGCAATAAGCTCTTCCAAGCGACGCCGCCGTTCCTCGCCACGATCGAGCATGGGCCTCTCCTCGACATCGGGCATCTTGAGTAGAGCGGACTTCGCGTAGGGAATCTGCTTATAGACTTCCGGTTCGAATAGGCGCAGAACTTCCAGTGCGATGAGATCGACCGGATTGGCTTCGAAGCCTTGCGGCGTGACGAAGCGAGCAAATTGAAACGACAGCGTATTGAGGAATCGATACACGTCTCGCAGCGTACTAAAATACGGCCATAGCCCCCAGGAAAACAGCGTGCGAAAGCGATCTCGGTCGAAGCGAGCAAAGCTGTCGGTCTCGTGTATCAATGCTTCCAATTTGTCTAGAAGCAGATTTTTGAGGCGTGTCCGTTCGATCTGCGGGATATCGAAGCCTACCTGTACGATCTTTTCGAGGAATTCCGAACCGCTGATCGCTTCTGGATCCAGACTGCGCTCGACGATATCCCGCTGGAACAACAGAAGATAGATCATCTTGGGAAAATCCGCGTTGGCTTTGACGAGCTGAAAAAGCAGACGAATTTCTTCGGGCGTCAACCGGTCGATGTCGTCGAGGACGACGAGGATGCAACGATCAAGACCCGCGAGGGATTTCCTCATTTCGGTTTTGAGTTCGGCGAGGCTTTTACGGCAAAAGATTGCTCCAATCGGCAGGTCCGATAGGCCAATCTTGGATAACCCCCAATGCATCAGTGCAGATAAAAAAGGTGTGGTTTTAATGATGGCGATGGTGCGACGAGACCAATGGCGCCATAACCGAGCTAACTGCTTAATTTTAGATCCGCCCTCTTCTTCCAAGCGAACCCCGATCTCCTCGAAAAACGCCTCCATGAGTCGATGCTGGCCCGACCATTCCCATGGATTGAATTCGACGATGACGGGTGTGGTCGCATCTCCAGGATCATCCCTCAGTGATTCCAGAGCCATGTTCTTGATGGACGATTTGCCCGATCCCCAGGGTCCGTAGAGCGCGATGACGAGACTGTCGTTTCCCCGCCAACCTCTGATGGCTTGAGCCAGGGCTTGGGCAAAGGGCGCACGGCCCAGGAGATCTTCTGCTGTGCTTTGGATCGGACGATCGGCGGAAAATCGATGGGATGCCCTATCAGCATCCTGGCCGAGATTTGTACTGTCGTTCGTCGCCATCTTTTTCTCCATCAAAATGCATCGTTACCGAAACCCGGTGATCGGAGGGTGCGAATGAATGATCAATCTATCATCTAGACAAACTGCAGTATGGAAAGAAAATCGTTTACCGTGCGGACCGAATCCCCTTCCTCACTCGACCTGCTTCGTTTCGAGAAAGCTAGTCCGCCAACTCGAATCGCGCGTTGAAAAACCGGAGCGTGGGCGGTTCATAGACGAAACGGAGCCCGGTGAGCGCATTGCGCCGGGAGAAGACGTCGCGCACGCCGGCAGCGACGACATCCATATGACTGGACGTATACACACGGCGGGGAATGGTCAGGCGCACCAGTTCCAGTTTGGCGGGCCGGTGATGGCCGGTCCGAGGATCGCGCCCTGCCGAAACTTGGCCTCGTTCCATGCCGCGCACGCCGGATACCTCGTAGATCGCTGCCGCCACCCGCTGAGCGGGAAATCGAGCCTGCGGAATATGCGGAAGGAAACGCCGGGCATCGAGAAACACGGCGTGCCCCCCAGCGGGTTCGACGACCGGGATGTCGTGCGCCCGGAGTGCCGACCATAAGTAGTGGACCTGTTCCACGCGCGAGCGAATGTACGCCTGGTCGGTCATTTCTTCGAGTCCGACCGCCATCGCGGCCAAATCCCGGCTCGCCAAGCCGCCGCTCCACGGCGTTCCCTCGAAGGTCGTGCACAAGGCAGCGCATCGCTCGTATAACGCACGGTCGTTGACCGCCAGAATCCCGCCGATATTGACGAGCACATCCTTTTTGGCCGAGATCGTACAGCCATCTCCCAAACTCAACAATTCGTGAACGATATCTTTGATCGACCACTCGGCGTAGCCCGGCTCGCGTTGTTGAATGAGAAACGCATTTTCCGCCAGGCGCGTGGCATCGAACATCAGCGGAATATGGTGGTAGCGGCAGATGGCCGAAACCTCGCGGGTGTTGGAGAGGGAAAGCGGTTGGCCGCCTGCCATGTTGACGTTGGTTTCGAGGCAGACATAGGCGATCGCATCGGCGCCGTGCTCATCGATGAACCGCTGGAGTTCGGCAGCGTCGAGATCGCCTTTAAATGGATACGTGGATTGCGGGTCGTAGGCCTCGTCCACGATGAGGTCGACGAAGATCCCGCCGGCTCGCTCCTGATGCTCGCGGGTGGTCGTGAAGTACATGTTGTTGATGACGTATTGGCCCGGACGAATCAAAGATTGAGAGAGGATATGTTCAGCCGCCCGGCCCTGATGGGTCGGCAGAATGTAGCGATAGCCCAAGATCTCGTGGCAGCGCTCGACGAACGCGGCGAACGCCGGACTTCCGAGTTCCGATTCTTGCGTTTCCAGCATTTGCGCCCATTGGGCATTGCTCATGGCGGCGGTCCCCGAGTCCGTCAACAGATCGATGTAAATGTCGCGCGACCGCAATAAGAACGTGTTGTAGCCGGCCTCGCGAATCGCACGCGCGCGCTCCTCGGCGGTCGGCAGCCGGCACGGTTCGACCACTTTCATGAAGTACGGCTCCGGTGAACACGGGGGCGCGAGCTCGCCATGGTAGTCGGTGAGAAACGCGCCCTTGCAGGTATACCGAGCCAATTCGGGCGGACACGAGTCGTCGGAGGCGTGGGAAAGCGGGTGCGCAATCTGATATCGCTGGACCTGTTCGAGTGCGGCGATCAGGTAATCGACATGGCGTTCGGTATAGGTCCGGCGCGGCATCGCCATGGTCAGCAAGTCCAACGAGTCGAACCCCGGCGGAGGGCTGAACGGACGCAGGCGACACCCGGACGTCGCATACACCAAGGCCGCGAGATTGACGGCCCGGGGAATCCGCTCGGCGGAATGGGAGCGGAACGAGGTCTCCAACGAAGACGGAAGACGGTGGCAGTCGATCGACACGCCCCATAACCCGAGCGGCTGATAGAGGCGATAGCCGAGACGCTCGAGCTGTTCTGCGATGTAACGCAATTGACGGGAGCGAAAGGCCAGATACTCTTCATCGCCATACAGTCCCAATCCTTCGGCGAGGACCTGCATGTCGCGTCCCGCCTGTCCGCCATACGTATGCAGGCCTTCGTACACGACGACGAGATCCCGCACGCGCTGATAGAAAGGTTTGTGATTCGTGGCGATCAGGCCGCCAGTATGGCACCCGGCATCCTCTCGCCCCGTGAGATAGACCAGATCGCAGGGTTCGGCGTAAGCCCGGATCAACGAAGAAAGCGATTGCGTGTCGCCTCGTGCATGCTTGTCCAAATAGGCCATGGAGGATAACAGCGAGGCATCCAGGGCCACGGGGACATCATAGCGATGTGCGAGGGCCGCAGCCTCTCGAAGATTGGGAAGCGAAAGGGGTTGACCGCCGAGCTGGGGAAGGCTGGCGCCGAGCACGAGAAGCCCGACCGTATGCGAGCGCAACGTGGCCTCCAATCGATCCAACGGGATATTGCCCTTGTCGGGGACGGAAGAGGAAGGATCGCCTGCTGCTTTATCGAGCAGGGAGTGACATTCGATCTGTAACCGTTCCGTCAAGGCCTTCAGTGTCAGGAGATTGCCGTTGGTGACGACCTGCTGCCCTGGTCGGAGCAGCGCGCGAAGAAGCAAGTGCTCGGCGCCTCGACCCTGATGCACGGGAATCGTCAATGATTTCCCAAAGACCGCGTGTACCCGGTTGGCCAGCGCATAAAAATTTTCACTGCCTGCGTAAGCCCCGTCGCCGATCATGAGCGCCGAAAGTTGCCGGTCGGTGAGACCGGCGTTTCCCCGCGTCGTGGAGAAATCCAAATACACATGATCGCGGGCCAGCCGAAGGACGTTGTGCTTCGCTTCTGCCAGTGCATGAACGCGCGTGGAATACGGTACCGGCTTCAGGGTCTGCACGATTTTTATTCGGAACGATTCTCCGATCGGCTTCCATGATTCCGATGGCCAAGGATGCATAGTGGACTCCTTTTTTCAACAACCCTGAAACGGACCCTCACTCGGTATGGTGCCAGAACGACTGGGCAAACGCACGAGTGGCCAGGCGCACCTTGCGTCGTTCCGCATATCGCATGGGGCATCGTGCATCAGATGATCGGCCGCGGTCTGTGGAGATAGTCATCAGGTTTGTTCCAGCCAATGCGGTGGGAATGGCTGTCATACAATGGAAATGCGCGCTCTCGCCTATCGTGGCTGAGTCGGAACGCTCGTCATTTCGTGCGGTTCTAGCGGGGAACCCATGCCAGCAAAAGCATATAGGACCGATAGGCACCGGCTTTGCATTTTGATGAGGCTGGAATACGAGCGAACGATCGAGAAATCAGGGAGGTCTTCTATGCGTATGGTGTTGCGTCGTGTTTGTGGTGGTGCTCGATGGTTTTTCTCATCCACGTTGTCAGGCAAAGTCTGCGGGCCGAGCGCTCGTATCATGCTGCACAACATAACCCTCGTCGACCGAGCGCGTCGCGGACGACAAGATCAGACCCCTGTTCGCATGCTCGCGGTGGTTCTGGGATGGGTGCTCTGGGCATCCTTTCTGAGTTCGTTCGATGCGACCACCGTTGCTGCCGGAGACACCCAAGACGAAATCCCTGCGCCGTATGCAGGCCGCCAACTTTTCCTGCGGGATGGGCCAACGATCCGAAAATCCTCGACGCAGGCAAAGCCTTGTACCACGGAGAGGCAATTTCCAGTGTCAATTGTGCAATTTGTCATGGCAAAGACGGCAAGCCCACACCCATCGCGAGAAACGCGCCAGATTTTTCCGATCCGGCATATTCTCAAAAAAGCGACGCCTGGTTGTTCTGGCGCATTTCCGAAGGGGTACCGAAAACGATGATGCGCGGCTGGAAAGATTTTCTGAGCGAGGAGCAACGATGGCAGATCATCGCCTACATTCGAAGTTTGGCCAAGCCGTCTTGAGACCGGCAGCGGGTCAGCGACGTTTCTGCTCAGGTCTATTCGGCCTCATGAACCTCGATCATCTTTCCCTTATCGCACCCGAAAAGAGGAGGCCATGATTCCATGCCGATGAGTCCTACACGTCGAGAATTCTTAAAATTCTGCGGAGCGACATTGGCCGTCGCGTCGAATCTAGGTTCGACATTTCGCATTTTTGAGCCCGTCATACGTGTCGAGAATCCTTTGGCTTTTTATCCTGATCGAGACTGGGAACGCACCTATCGGGATATCGCCAATCCCGACTCGTCGTTTGTCTTCCTCTGCGCTCCCAACGACACGCATAACTGTTTGCTACGCGCCCAGGTGAAAAACGGGGTCATCACGCGAATCGATCCAACCTATGGCTACGGTAAGGCGACCGACATCTACGGCGTGAAGACCACCCATCGGTGGGATCCACGGTGTTGCAACAAAGGGCTGGCCATGATGCGCCGATTTTACGGCTCACGGCGCATCAAAGGCCCGATGATTCGCAAAGGCTATCGGGAATGGGTGCGAGCCGGGTTCCCGCGCGATCCTGAGACGGGTCGTCCTCCTCGTAAATATTTTCAACGAGGCACGGACACATGGATCCCGATCGGGTGGGAGGAGGCCGCCGATCTCATTGCGCAATCGTTACTCAATATTGCGCAAACCTACAGCGGTCGGGAGGGAAGACGACGCCTGGAACGTCAGGGATTCTATGTTCCGGCCATGTTGGAAGCCATGCAGGAAGCCGGCACGAGCACGTTGAAATTTCGTGGCTCGATGCCCTTTCTTGCGGTCACCCGTTTCACTTCTCCGTACCGCATGGCCAATGCCATGGCCCTGCTCGATCATCATCTACGGGGCGTGGCACCAGACCAGGCCATTGGGGGCCGCGGCTGGGACAACTACGCCTTTCATACCGATCTTGCCCCTGGTCATCCCATGGTCACGGGACAACAGAACGTCGATTTCGATCTGTGCCTTTGGGAATATTCTCCGTTGATTCTTCTCTGGGGCATGAATCCCCTGACCACCAAAATGCCGGATTGCCACTGGCTCACCGAAGCGAAAGCCAAGGGATCGAAAGTCATTGTCATCTCCAATGATTATTGCGCCTCGGCGAAAATTGCTGACCAGATTCTGATCGTCCGAACGGGAACCGACGCTGCACTGGCGTATGCGTTGGCGTACGTCATCATGAAAGAACGCCGGTTTCAGGAACGTGTCGTAAAAAGCTTTACCGATTTGCCGTTGCTGGTCCGCATGGACACAGGTCGACTCTTACGCGCGAAAGACCTGTTTCCGAATTACGCGCCCCGTCCTCTTACGAAAGCCCAAGTCGTCAAGCCGGGCGATCCCATTCCGCCGATCTTTCAGCAAGACCGCCAGCTCATTCCGGAATCACTCCGAACGGAGGTCATGAACGATTTTGTCGTCTGGGACACTCGGACGCACCAACCGATCGTCATTACTCGGGACGACGTAGGCGACGATTTTTGGAAGCTGGGCGTCGATCCTGCGTTGACCGGCACCTTCTCCGTTCAGACCGTCGAGGGACGCACGGTTCAAGTGCGCCCGTTGTACGAAGTGTATTTCGAAATTTGCGAGACCAATTATCGACCCGAGTTGGCCGAAGCGATCACGGGCGTCCCAGCCGCGGTCATCACAGAGCTTGCGCGGGAGATCGCTCGCCATCCCCGCACGATGCGCCTCTCTCAGGGCATGGGTGTCAATCAATACTTTCATGCCGATTTGAAGGACCGTGCCATGTATTTGGTCTGCGCGTTGACCGACAATATCGGCCATCTCCGGGGCAATATCGGATCCTTCGCGGGCAACTTCCGGCTGGCGTTCTTTAACGGGACAGGGCAGTATCTCGCTGAGGATCCCTTCGCCATCGAGTTGGATCCTCGACAGCCAGCCCGGGTTCGGTTCTATTGGCGAGCCGAATCTGCCCATTATTATTCCAACGACGATCGGCCGCTCGTCGTCAATGAGCATGTCTTCACGGGGACTTCGCATCTGCCGACGCCGACGAAATTCATGTGGTTTGTGGATGCCAATTCCACCTTGGGCAATGCCAAGTGGGGCTACAACTTAATCGAGAACACGCTCCCCAAAATCGAGTGCATCGTCACGAACGACTGGTGGTGGACGCTCACCTGCGAGTATTCGGACATCGTGCTCGGTGTCGATGCCTGGCACGAGAACCGGTTCTGGGATCTCGCCGGCTCGGTGACCAATCCTTTTCTCTCGACCTGGCCGCGAACCGGTCATCCACGGTGGTTCGATACGAAAAACGATGTCGAGACGTTCGCCCTGGTAGGACGCCGGCTAGCCGAACTCACCGGCGATCAGCGGTTTCATGACTATTGGGCGTTCGCGTTGCAAGGCAGGCCGGAAATCTATACCCAACGCATCATCGATGCGTCCTCCAACCTTCGAGGGTACCGGTTGGAGGCATTGGCCGAACGCGCTGAACGAGGGATTCCGTCGCTCTTGCTGACGCGGAGCGCACCAAAATATGTGGGCAAAGATCAAACCGAAGAGCATCAACCCTGGTACACCAAAAGCGGGCGCCTGGAATTCTACCGCGAAGAACCCGAGTTCCAGCAGGCAGGCGAAAATGTGCCGATCTATCGGGAGCCGATCGATTCGACGCACTACGAGCCCAACGTCATCGTGGCGCATCCGCATCCGCTGTTGCATCCGGTCCAGCCGGACGAGCTCGGACTCGATCGCGAGACCTCCCTCCAGGAGACAGATTTTCGTCAAGCCCGGCACATCATGATCGCCCCTGAAAAACTTCCCGAGACCCGCCATCCCCTGATGGCCACGTTCGGAGCCCGGCACATCGTGCATACCCCGAAGTATCGACATGCGGTGCATACCACCGCGGGTGCGCTGGACCTGACGAGCCTGTTGTTCGGGCCGTTCGGTGACGTGTATCGACACGACACGCGCATGCCCTACCTTTCCGAAGGGTTTATCGACGTGCATCCGCGGGATCTCCAGGCCATGGGGATCCATGACGGGGATTATGTGTGGGTCGATGCCGATCCGCAGGATCGGCCGTTCGTGGGCCAGACGTTAGCGGAACAACCGGTGACGCGTCTCATGCTCAGAGCTAGGGCCATGAACAATACACCCCCTGGCGTCGCGCGGATCTGGTTCAACATGGCCGGGAGTTCACATGGCACGGTCAAAGGGGCTGCCGACCATCCGACCGGACTCGCTATCAATCCCCACAGCGGGTATCAGGCCCTGTATCGTCACGGCAGTCATCAAAGTGTCACACGGGCTTGGCTCAAGCCGACCTATATGACCGATACGCTCGTGCGGAAAAATCTCATGGGGCAGATGATCGGTATGGGATTCGCGCCTGACGTGCATGGGCCGATCGGAGCTCCGCGGGAGGCGCTGGCCAAAGTGACCAAAGCCGAAAATGGCGGTCTTGGAGGCCGCGGATTGTGGCGTCCATTGGCAACAGGCTTCAGGCCTTCGCAGCCGCACGACATGCTGCGCCGCTATGTGGCCGGCACCTTCGTGACGCATCATCTACCGCATACCTCGTCATCGAAACAGCGTGGAAACTCCTGAGAGGAGGTCGATCGATGCCAAAAGTTTGGAATCACCAGTTACAGCGAGAGGTCGAGTATCCCTATGAGGCACCCCGTCCTCACCGACAGTTTGCCATGGTGATGGATCTCAATAAATGCATCGGCTGCCAGACGTGCACGGT
>RFGF01000072.1 GCA_003695915.1 Nitrospirota bacterium | reverse complement strand
TATAGAGTTTTCCTCCCCTTTTCACTTTGGTGAGCGCATTATCCACTGCCAGCCACATATTCCCGGTGTGATGCAATACGCCCCATGAGTAGACGATATCGAACTCCCCGAGTCTGGAGATGTAGGCCATGTCAAGAATTGATCCATGCTCCACCATCCATTGGTCATCCTGAGGGAAATAGCGCCGCTTAAGCTCCGCTGTGCAGGTCACCGATTGGAGGTCGTAGTCGAAGGAATGGACCTTAGCTCCCAGCCTTCGAGCCGCCAGAGAAAACAAACCGCTGCCGCTGCCAATATCGAGGAAGCGCTTGCCGGACAGATCGTCCATCCCCAACATCTGCTTTAACGACCTTTCCGCTTCCATAACCTGTTCTTCGGTGAGGGAGGAAAGAAACCGACTCCAATTCCTGCCAAAGGCAAAACGCTTCTCAGTTCTGGCCATGCAAGACCTCTTCATATAGGAATTCATACCGGCGTACAACAGTATGGATTGCAAAGTATTCACGAATTCTTTTTCTCGCAGCAGCACCGAGTGCTCTTCGTTTTTCCTCCGAAAGATTCAGCAAGGAAAGAATTCCTCTTGCCAGCGCATCAGCATCGGCGGGCGGAACGATTTTTCCGGTCTCACCTACTAGCGCTGCCGAATCGCCTACGTTCGTCACTACGCACGGCACAGCCGACGCCATTGCCTCGCCCACGACATTGGGAAAGGCCTCGCTGTTGGAAGAGGACACAAACAAATCCAAAGCAGGATAAAGAGAAGGCATATCGGTCCGTTCTCCCAGCAGGAAAACCCGGTCATTTAGATCAAGACTATGAAGCCAGGCGTTAAGCTGGGCATTGGATCGCTGTAATCCCCGGCCAACCATGACAAAATAAGCATCACACTGCCTTAACACCCTGCTCGCCGCCAATATGAAGTTGTAGTAATCCTTCATGGGATGAAACCTACCCACGATGCCGACCAAGACAGCATCGCTCTTCAGTCCGATTTCGCGTCGCAATCTCTCGCGGGCACCTTTGAATGGCTTGAACTCATTCACATCAAAGCCGTTGGGAAGAATTATGGATTTAGTGGCTTCATAACCAAGCGCTTCGTGCTGTCTGCGGCTGAGTTGAGAATTGTACACGATTCCAACGGTGGAGGAAGAAAGCCTCGCGCCTATGTATATGACAAGTCGGGTCAATGGCTTTTCACGCGACAGGTCATAAAGACATTGGCGAATATTGAAAAATAGCGGAGGCTGTTTGGGCATCATCCTGGATGCCAGCCAAGCAGCGCAATTGCCGTGATACATCCATCCTTGGACTACATCTGGAGCGATCTCGGTTACCAGTGACCGCAACTTTTGGCACGTTTTTACGCCAAAGAAACGGCGCTCCATCATCAAGGAATGAACGTTCACTCCCGCACCCTCGATTCGCCTTGCCACATCCCCAGGGGGCGCAAGCGACAGCACTTCACACCGGAAGCGATTCCGGTCAATGTTTTCTATCAGCCGCGCGAGCATCATCTCAGCCCCCCCGACATCCAGACCGGTGATGATATGGAGAATTTTAATGGGCTTGCTTGATGTTATCGGTTTTGCCACCGTCTCCACCGATGATCCTGGCCAATCGCCACTTGCCTTCTTGCGCGAGCAACTTAAGTCGCATGCCTTCAGCATGGAGAACACTCTCAGCTTTCGGGAAGTACTCTTCATTCCAGACTATGAAACCAATGCGGTTCTTTTTTAGGAACGGGGAAAGGGGTTGGTCCACTACCGGCCAGAATCCCTCCAATCGGCAGAATCCATAGCCATGACCACCCCATAGCACGGCGTGTGGGGTATGAAATGCTACCGATTCCGCAGCCGTCAAAGGGAAAACTGCAACATTTCCCTTTGGTATATCACGCAACCGCGCAATGATCGCCTGAAGGTCATGATCGAGACCAAATTTCCGACCGGCGACAATATGCCAAGCAAAATACAGCGCCACAATGTTAAGCGCGAGAGCGACTAGGAACCAGGTCATAAAACTGGACGGGGAGAGGTTCGATGCATAAGCCCACCCCATCGCTCCGGGTGCAACGGCATTGAAGATGTAGTAATGACCGCCGCCCAGACATTTCAGTGGATTCACAAACAGCGTGAGCAATGAAAACAAATAGGTCGCCATAAGCCAGACGATCAGCCAGATTGGAAACGACATAGGTGTTGCTAAAAAGTACGCTATCAGAATCAAGTTTGCAGGGGCATAGGCGATCACCTTCCGTAGGTGCTGCCAAACCCCTTGCCAGCCTGGCCGGTGAAAGGCGCTTTCACAAAGCCGGGAAGGATCGCCATAGATGGGGGAGTGGAGGAATTGGTGGGCGCCCAACTGCCGCCAGTGGCGGTACCAGAAGCGGACAATGTCCCAATGCCCGCGCCACTGATACAAAGCAAACCTCGGCCCTGTCACGACGGTCGCCAGGAGAATGCCCAGCGGAGGAATGAACCAGCCCATAGAGGAATCGAGATAAAACGCCCAGAAAGGCCACATAAAAAGCATCAACTGAGTTGTCATTTTGTGCGTAAGTATGACCAATGCGGCTGTAATGGTGGCAAGAATCCACAAAGCCAATCCGCCCCATTCAGTCAGGGCAAAGGTTGCTCCCACCTGTGACAGCAAGCTGACGACAAGAAACAACTGCCCAAAGACACGGGAGTTGAGCTGCGTGTTGTAATTGATGAGTACTGGTGCCAATAGATAGACGGCGACAGCTGCAAGTATTCCTGCAAGGCTCACCCCCTGCAATGAAAGAAATGAGATGATGGCTAATAAAACCAGGCTGTCTGCAATGGTCGATAGATACGGTGCCAAGCGTCTAAGACTTTCTTCTGAAAAGCGAGCCAACAGCCAGCCGAAGAATGGCGGATAGGCTTGCTCCTCATTTTCCAGCAAGTACTTGGCGGGAATGCGAGCGGGCAATTGTTCCATTTGGCGGTAGGCACGCGCCGCCATCAGCCAGTAATAATGATCCACGCGGCTGTGGGCGGCCACACGTATGAATGCCAAGCGGGCAGCCAGCCCAACCAGCGCGAGAAAGGCAAGAGAATAATTGACCTGCATCAGACCAAAATGTGATGGCATTACTTGATAGGGTTGATAGGTATGCCTTGTTCCCTCGAGGCGACCTTGCTCCTTTGCGCCGCTTCAACATCCCATTCAGCCTCATCGATTACGGGAGTTGCATCTAGGCTCAATCGCTTCACACCGAAGCCGATGGGTCGTTGTGGCATCAAGTTGGGCACGCCGTAGCCTGAGCAAAGGCGGCAGATATCGACGTGAGCCTGGTCGGTGGCTATGCGTCTACGGAAGGCTCGTAAGGGCTCGGCATTCCATATCTTTCGCAGCGGCTCCTCAAAGGCGTTGCCGAACACATGCAGGCCGTTGGGATCGCGGCAACAAGGCACGACGCTACCATCCCAGTTGATCACCACCGAGTTCCAGATCCAGGTGCATTCGTTATGCGGCACTACCTTGGGCTTGAGCACCCCATGGTTGAACGCTTCCTCATCATAGAACCAGTACTTGCGGTCTTTCGGCAACATGCGCTTGCCCTCTTCCACCGTGCGCACGCAGGGATCAATGACGTTGGCGATATCCACCCCGATCTCCTCGGCCCAGCGAATGAATTGCGGCACCTCGTGCTCGTTATGGCGCATGACGATGAAGCCCACCTCGATCTGCACATTTGATTCGGGATGGCGCCTGCGCTCCTCGATTAATGCCTCAAGATTGGCCAGTGTCCTGGCCAGATCGCCGCGCACGCGATAGACCTCATGCGTCTTCTGCGTCATGCCGCCGATCTGGAAGCTGATCTTGTTGATGTCCGAATAAATCACGCCCTTGGCATCGACGAAGTCACCGTTGGTGCAGGTCTCCACATACAGGCCCTTGCTGCGGGCATAGCGGATCATCTCGTAGGCGTTCTTGTTCAGGAATGGTTCGCCCATGAAATAAAACATCATCACGCTGGTGTATGGCGAAATCTCGTTGGTTAGCCGGCAAAAGTTCTCCAAGGACATCATGCCCGTATCCCGAGCCATGGAGCGGTTGCCGGTTTCGCAAACTGGACAGCGCAGGTTGCAGGCGTTGGTCGGCTCCACCGTCACATGCACCGGTGGCATGAGCGGCCCGGCAATGCCGGCCTTGGCCATGGCGGTGTTGTACAGCAGCGCCTGCCAGCCCTTGGGCCGC
>RFGF01000071.1 GCA_003695915.1 Nitrospirota bacterium | reverse complement strand
TGTGCACACAATCCATGAGGCCTTCGAGGCCTATCTCGCTCAAGACGCTGCCGCGTACGTCGAACGCGACCTCCCTTCCGCCGAAGACGCGATTGCCTGGATTCGCGAAGCCCGCGGGCTCGCCGTCCTCGCTCACCCCAACATGGGACATCCGGATCCCGTCGCGCTCGAAGACCAGTGCCGAACTTTAAAAGCGGCCGGACTTCAGGGAATCGAAGCGTGGCACAGCAGCCATTCGCCAAAACAAATCGAAATGTATCGAGCACTGGCTCGCAAACTGGATCTTATCGTCACCGGAGGGAGCGATTTTCACGGCCGTGTCAAGCCGGACGTTCAAGTCGGCATCGGCCGGGGCGATCTGTATGTGCCGATCGAGATTCTCGAGCCCCTGCAGAAACGGGCTCGGCAATGAGCGAGACCCCTTCAACCACGCCCCTAGTCACGGCACTTGGGCCAGAAGAGGGAGATCCACCAAGGAGAAAGAACGGTCGATGAGTGGCACGACCGCCTGACGACGATCGAGGGCAGTCGTCAGTTTTCCGGTGTTTCAACGATATGATTTTCAAACTGGGTGCAGCCTTCGGCCAACAACCGATTGGTAAGCATCTCGCCTGGCCATTCGATCGGCAAATCCGCTGTAAACACCCACACATCCGGAGAGGTCCAAATCGGCCCGTGATCTTCCGGCAATTCTGGATCAAACAAATCCGTCCACACAGGCATATAGACCCCATTCCCACACTGCGTGTGCAGATGAACAATCGTTCGCCCACGGACGGGCATTTCCAGATCGCGCCACACCGCGGCCGTTTCATCGGCGAGCCGATGCAGCCGCACCGCGTTTTGCGCATCAAACATTGCGTAGGCGGCATAGACCGGCGCTTCGACCATATGAGGAGCAGACGACACTTCCGGGCATTGTTCCATGATGCCCTGAAGCAGCGCATGCCGGTCCTCATCCTCCAGATATTCAGGAAGCGTCGGGTCAGGCATGCCGACGAGCTCGAAGAACAAATAGGCCGTAGACTCCACCGGAGGATGCAGACGCGGAGCGATGGGCTGCCGACGCTCGGAATTGGCCAATGCGGAAATATGTTCATAAAGGCGCTGCAGGCTCAGGAAATCCAGAGTCGTGTCGGTGAGCAGACGCGGTTCAACGTTGACCGCACACCCTGCTGGCAAATGGAGATGCCGCCGCAAAAGATCCGCCATTTGCACGGGATCCAATTTCAGTTTCAGCGGCAAAGAAAGATTGGCCTGCAAGGGCAGTTCCAAGGCGCCGAGCACCGCATATCGATTCACCGATTCCGAATCCCCCTCGATCACCGCAGTACTGGCCGCTTCAGCTAAAATATCGAATAACCACTCGGCCAACGCTTCATCGAGCGCCGCTAACACCGTCAGCACATCGTGCTCCCGCTCTTGTTCCAAAAAGGCTTGCAATACCTCGATGGCTAAATCTGTATCGCCATGATCATGCCGTCGAGCATTGATCAAGTGTATAAAATCCCTCGTCAAGGGATCGGGTCGATACCACGTAGACATCTCAGCACCTCGTCTCATCCTTCTATCTATGAACAGCGGCCTGATCGGTACAGGCTCACAGACATCGTCACGGAGCAGGGTTCATGGCATCGTGCGACCAGCATCCTTACTCCCCGATAATCTTGATCAAGACACGTTTGCGCCGTCGACCATCGAATTCCGCATAAAAGATTTGTTCCCAGGGTCCGAAATCCAATTCACCGTTGGTGAGCGCGACAACTACTTCTCGACCCATGATCTGCCGCTTGATATGAGCATCGCCGTTATCTTCGCCGGTTTCGTTATGGCGATACGGAGCCGCTTGCGGAGCCAGCTTCTCCAAGAACGCATCGTAATCTTGGATCAAGCCCGGCTCGTCGTCGTTAATATATACGCTCGCCGTGATATGCATGGCGTTGACCAACACCAATCCTTCCCGAATCCCGCTTTTTTTAACCGCTTCTCGAACCTGAGGAGTGATGTTGAGGTAGGCCCGTCGTGTCTTCGTTTGAAACCACAGTTCCTCGCGATAGGATTTCATTGCACCCTGGCTGTGCTCCCTGAATCGTGTCATCATTCTGCCTCAGGAACCGCATAGATGCAAGGCAGATCCTTAAGAAAGGCGCATAGGATCGCAGCACCATTAACCGCTACTGATCCATACGCCCAAGCCCGTGAACGCTGTTCGACCGGATCCACACATGCCATGGCCACGGAAAGTGTTTGACATGATAGCAGTGTGGTGGTAAGAACAAGACCCATAACATGCCACACGACGAACCGCTACGCGTGATTGCATTGCGCCTCTTGTTCGTCTCTCGAAAGCACATAAGCCCTGATGATCTATTCACTACAGGAGATCTCGTTCATGAACGGACTCGATCGTGCGAGAGTCATCGGCGGGAATTCGGCACTCGGCATTCTTTGGTTTGCCAAGCAACCTGACCAAGAGATGGAATTCGACGAAGGCTTGGAAGATGATGACGCTCTTCGCCCAAAACCGCCAAGCCGACGCCCCCTTATCTGGCTTTTACTTTTATTAGTCGTCGTCGGTGGAGTGTATTGGCTTCTCCAACCCGATACATCCATGCAATCCCGAGAACGCCAACCGGCTATCACAAAACCGTCCTCGGAATCGACGACGATCCCATCGTCTGCACCCGCTCCATCCAAGCCCGCCGCTCCTCCTAGCCCAGCATTTCACGAAGGGCAACAAGCCGTCATCGTTCCACCAAAAGATGGTCGTCAACAAGCTGTAAGACTGTTCTCTGATCCCGAAGGAAGCAAGCCCGGGCCCCAGCTCAAAGCCGGAGAAACGGTCATCATCGTTGACGGGGCCCTCGTCGATCAACAGTGGGTTTACCAAGTTCGAACTCCGTCAGGGGCAACAGGTTGGGTCCAGGAGAGTATGCTCACAACTCGATCATAGCAGATCGACGAACTGGTTCTCTTCTCCCGTGCGTTCTGAGATGACTGTATTTCTGACGAAGAACCACGGCGCAGCGAACGATCTCTATCGACCGCGCCTCGTGTGACCGGGTACGCGAAGCGGGATGGAAACAAGGCATGAGAATCGATGAATCCGCTCATGAACCGGCCCGTTCCTTGACGACCGCCATCTACCGCTCGTTCCGGCTACAACCAAGCGCGCTGCCATGACACCGTCCGAAGCCCAACTCTATTGCAAAAAGACGGCGCAACAAAGCGGAAGCAATTTTTTTTATTCGTTTCTGTTTCTCCCGCGCCCGTGTCGAGAAGCCATGTACACCATTTATGCCTTTTGTCGCGAAGTCGACAGCGCCGTCGATAACCCGCCCCCAGGAAGCGATCCCCATGCATTGCTCCAGCAATGGCGAGAAGAAGTCCATGCCGCCTACCACGGGACACCCACTCATCCCATTGCCATCAGCTTGGCCAGCCATGTCCACACACTTGAAATCCCGGAACCCTTGTTGTACGAACTCATCGCCGGCGTAGAAATGGATCTCCACATCAAACGGTACGCCACGTTTCAGGATCTTTATCCCTATTGTTATCGCGTTGCTTCGGTGGTGGGGCTTATTTGCCTAAGAATTTTTGGGGTTCACGCAGCTCAGGCGATCGACTACGCCATCAACCTTGGCTTAGCGTTTCAATTGACGAATATTCTTCGCGATGTAGGCCGGGATGCCGAACGGGATCGGATTTATCTTCCACAAGAAGACCTCCACCGATTCGGATATTCCGAGCATGACTTGGTGGCGCATACCTATTCTCCGGCCTTTGTCCAGCTCATGGAATTCGAATGTGCTCGTGCGCGCCAATTCTATCGGCAAGCCCAGCAAGCCCTGGCCGCACTCTCCAGCACCGATCGCCAGGCCTTGGTCGTCGCAGAGATCATGCGAGGGGTCTACACGCGGTTACTCGATCAAATCCAGGCCAATCGCTATCACGTGTTCGGGCCTCGGATCCGCGTCCCGCCTCTGCATCGCCTGATCATTGCAGCAAGTGTCTGGTTTCAAGCGGCCTTCCACAATCGCATTGCTTCAGTTCGGTGAGACCACGTGTCGTGATCATTGGCGATGGCCTCGCCGGCCTCGCCACGGCCTATTACCTGCCCGCTGGGACTTTCGACATCCACCTCGTCCCGTTCATCCGTGAAGATCAGCGCGTCGCTTGGCATGAGTCCCATGAAAGTCCATCCGTTCCATCCGAAGCGACCAGCGCTCGACAACATTTCCTCCCCTTGCTCGTTCTCGGGCATCATCGAGAAACGTGGACATTGCTTGCACAATTACACGGTCATGACTCGTTTCCGCCTTATGCCTCGGTCCAACTAGAATTTCTAACGCCATCGCAGCCACCCACAGCATTTCGCCCGCTTTCCGTCCCCTCACCCATTCACACCCTGCTCGGAATTCTTCGGTTCGAAGCCCTTTCCCTATACGATCGATGGCGGTTATTGGCGCACCTCGAAGGTCTCTGGGAAGGAGCCGAAGAAGATACGATAGACCTCGACTATCACACCGCCGATCGATGGGTGGCATCCTGGGAACAATCCTCAGCTGCGAGTTCCCATGTCTGGGATCCGCTCTGTCGATTCATGTTAGGCGATCCGCTTTCCATTGCATCCGCCGCCTCGTTCAAATGCGCACTGAAGCAATTCTTTTTTGCACCCCGACACCATGAACTGATCGCCGTTTTTGCTGGAACCCTACGCTCGCAGCTGCTCACTCCACTCGAACAGCGACTCCGGAATGGCGGAATCACATGGCATGAACAGCCTGTTTCTCACCTCACCGATAACGGACGACAGATGACTGGAGCAGTGCTGCGCAACGGACAGACGCTCACAGCCGATCAGTACGTAGTCGCACTTCCCCCGCACGCTCTGCTGTCGCTTTTGTCGGAACACCTTCTCAGCCGGTTTTCGTCCTTTGAACAGCTGCACGATATCGTCGTTCGTCCGATCACCATCCTCGCTTTTCGATTGGCGCATCGCAGTACACACCCTCGGCTGTTGCTGGGCCCCCCTCCATTCTTGTATACGCTATGGATCCCAATAACAGAAGGCACTCGAGAAGAGACCACCATCTATGGCACAGTTCTGCAGGACGACGTAGCGAACTGTTCGCTAGAGGCATGGGTCCGTGCCACCCTAACGATGCCTTGCCTGTCTTCGGTACTCGGCGATACCGATCTCGATTGGTCGCTGAAAGAATGGGAAGTGATCCATAAGGCATGGCCGTCTTATTCTTCGCGACCAGGGTTTTCTGCGATTCGCCCCCTTCAGCGCAGTCCGATCGAGAACTTGTACGTTGCCGGCGGCTGGACGGATACCGAACTTCCTCCATCATCACTGGAAAGTGAGTTGATCAGCGCAAAACTGTGTGCTGAAGTCGTCAATGAACCATGCTCGCCATCGCGTTGACACTGCTGGCTATGAAATCTAAGATGCACCGCAATGAATCTGACTGATCTGGCTCGATCCCTACGCAATTGTCAGCGCTGCCAATTGGCGCACGGCCGCACGCAAGTCGTGTTTGGGACCGGCAATCCGCAAGCCCGTATCATGTTTGTGGGAGAAGCACCTGGCTTTTACGAGGACAAACAAGGCGAGCCGTTCGTGGGCGCGGCCGGAAAGCTCCTCACGGATCTTTTGCACAGCGTAGGGCTTTCCCGTTCGGAAATCTATATCGCCAACGTGATCAAATGCCGTCCCCCGAACAACCGCGATCCCCTCCCCGAAGAAATCGACACCTGCAAGCCGTTTCTGCTCCAGCAGATTGAATTGATCAATCCCAAGCTCGTCTGCACATTAGGCAATTTCGCCACGCAGACGTTACTGGGGAAAAAGGTGGGGATCACCAAGGTCCGGGGGCGAGCAATACGGATGCCCAACTTTGTCGTCTTCCCATTGTTGCATCCGGCTGCAGCGCTTCACCAAGGTAGCCTCCGCAAGCCGCTCGAAGAAGACTTCCAAAAACTCAAAGCCGTTCTAGACGACATGCAAGCCGGGCACTTCGATGATCCGCCAACGGCTCCCGTCACACCCCAAAAGGCACCCCAAACAGAATCCGCACCACAGCCGCTCCAGATGGAACTCTTTTAACGTTCCAACAGCTCTTACGCAGGAGATAGATGTCCCTGCCGATGGAAGTCATCGACCGGATCTCTCAATCGTCGCTACTAGAGGGAAACATTCGAAACGAGGACGAGAAAACGAGGCAGGCTAGCGCTTCATTATGGCAACCGCCATTAAAGAGTCATCATTCGATCACCGTCGCACATAGTGTGTGAGAGTGCAGAGCATCTTTCTCGGCGTCTGCTCGTCTTCTCGCCCATCAATCACGCTGCCGCACGCTCATCTTTGAATCGATGCGGGAGGATCACCGGATCGAGGAGCGTGCCACATTGTGTACACCGTAAGACCGCAATCGCTACCTCGCCTGTATCGCTGAAAATATCCACGCAATAATCATCGCCTAAATAACCACGGCAATGAGCGCAACCGGATTCGCCAGGGAATCCAGTTTCTACCCTCTCTGTTGTTGCCGTGTGTCTCTCATACGTTGTCGTGACCATAGTCACCTCCTACATATTGGCGTTGATTACTCAATATCCACATTTACCGATTTGTCAATCCTCATCGCGACAGTTTCTTTTTCGCATCATTGAACTGATCGGTAGTACCGGATATCGAGCACCGATATTTATTTATTAAAACAGAGGGAGTTCCCTTGCTGCTAGGAAGGGCGACACACGGCAATATCAAGGCCCGTTCACAGCCGCGAAGACAGCGGACAATAGAAGAAGAGAACAGAACGAAGAGCTGAAGGGATTGGCAAGGGCTTGCAAGACACAGGAATCCCACGAGATTCCAAGTCGCCGAATGAACCAGGATTCCTGAATTACGATCGCATCGAGGGTACCGCTTCCGCCTGGATTCCGCTTGACCCATCGCCAGCCCCGCGCAGTGCGGCGATCGCTTCCATGATCCGGTCCGTCGCTTCACGCGCACGCCGGCTCGTCGGCCGGTCCATTCGCGGAAAGACCAACGGCCGTCCGTACACGACTCGCGCCGGGCACGGGATCAGCAAGGTGCCGTAGATCGTCAAGGGACGCGGCTTGTCCCAACGGACCGAAGCCGGCACCACGGGTGCACCGCTTTTGAGGGCGAGATAGCCCACACCGGCATAGCCGGCCGCGTCGCGATAGCGATCGATCCCACCTTCGGGAAAGATCCCCACGACCTCGCCGTCCGCCAACGCCTTCACCATGGCGCGAACGGACTTGATATCCAAGGTCCCGCGCCGCACCGGAACGCAATGAAGCGCGCGAAACACCCAGGCGATCGATGGGCGGACATAGATCTCCTCGGCCATGAGAAAGACAATGGGTCGCCCTGCGGTTGCCAGCAGCACCAGCGGATCACCCAACGACGTATGGTCGCTGACCAAGATCGCCGGTCCCGTGGCAGGGAGAGGGGTCAGCTCCGGCTTACGGACACGGAACAGCATCCGGCAGACGATGCGATTGAGCTTATACAACAGTTTGGCCGTTGGGCTGGTCAATCGCGATGAGGGAATACCCACAAAAATGCCCATGGAGAAGAACGACCCGCCTGCCTGAGAATTAGGCTCGAGACCCCGCACGAGTGGACTGCATGAGACTATCCGCTTGCGGCGGAGAAAACCCTTGGAATCCCCGGTGCCGCTCGGTCAGCTCCAGCACGGAAAACGGTTCGCCGTCGATCGATTCGGGGACCGTAAAAATTTGCCGCAGGTCGGCGCCGGGTTCGCCAACGATCGAGCCCGCAAATTTCACACCTTTGGCTTCCAATCGGCGGATGCTGTCTTCGATATCTTCGACCCGCACCGCAATATGGTGCAGGACTTGATCGCCAAATTTCTTGACCCAGCCGGGGATCAGGCTCGTCCGCCCGCGTTCGTCGTCATAGGCCTGATCGATAAAGAGCGCAGGGCATCCTTGCGCCCGATACACCTTGGCATACCAGTCGTCGTACTCGATGGTCTCCGTCCAGGTATACCCCAGCTGCTCGAACGCCTGTGCCCGTCGGTCGATCGACAGCGTTCGGATGGTGATGTGATCCAGCACAGGAAAGATGCCCACGCCGATATCCTGCAACCCTTCGGCCATGAGCCGCGCGGCCCGATTGTTGGCGAGATAGTCTTCCACGAGCCGCCAGACCGCAGTTTCCAATTCTCCGACCGGTCGCATGACTTCACCTCCTCACTCGCATCTCATTCCAGCGAAAATGTAATTCCTTGAGCCAGCGGCAGCTCCGTCCCCCAATTGATCGTGGTCGTCTGTCTCCGCATGTACGCTTTCCAGGCATCGGAGCCCGCCTCGCGTCCACCTCCCGTTTCTTTTTCTCCGCCGAACGCACCGCCGATTTCCGCACCCGAAGTCCCGATGTTGACATTGGCGATCCCGCAGTCGCTGCCCGCGGCGGACAGGAAGCGTTCGGCATGCCGGACGTTCAGCGTAAAAATAGACGAGGACAACCCTTGCGGCACCGCGTTTTGTAACGCGATCGCTTCCTCGATCGTCCTGAACCGCATCACGTAGAGAATGGGCGCGAATGTTTCACGCTGGACCACCGGCCAGTGGTTTTCCGCACGGGCAATGGTGGGCTCGACGAAATTGCCCGGTCCGTCCAACACGCGCCCACCATAGAGAACCTCGCCACCCAGCTGCCGGATCTCCTCGATGGTCGCACGGTACGTCTCGACTGCCTGCCGATCGATCAGCGGCCCCATCAGCGTTTTGGGATCCAGGGGATTGCCGATCCGCACTTGGCGATACGCCTGGACGAGGCGTTCGATCACTTCATCGTAGCGCGAATCGTGGATGAAGAGCCGGCGGGTGGTGGTGCAGCGCTGGCCGGCCGTGCCGACCGCGCCGAAGACGATCGCCGGGATGGCAAGCGCCAAGTCGGCAGTTTCATCCACGATCACGGCATTGTTCCCGCTCAATTCCAAAAGCGACCGCCCCAGCCGCTCGGCCACCAGTTGCCCGACGCGACGACCTACGGGCACCGAGCCGGTAAACGAGAGCAACGGCAATCGCTGGTCCCGGACCATCCGTTCCGCCAGATCCGATTGGTCCGTAATGATGAGCGAAAAAATGCCCGGATATCCCATCTCCTCCATCACTCGATTGCACAGGTGCTGCACCGCCAGCGCCGTAAGCGGTGCCTTGGGCGAGGGTTTCCAGACCACCGGATCGCCCGCGATGGCAGCCAAACAGGCATTCCACGACCACACAGCCACAGGAAAGTTAAACGCCGTAATCACGCCGACCGGCCCCAGGGGATGCCAATGTTCGTACATGCGATGGCGCGGCCGCTCCGAGGGCATCGTGACCCCATACAACATGCGCGACTGGCCCACCGCGAAGTCGGCCATGTCGATCATCTCCTGGACTTCGCCGTCGCCCTCGGTTTTGATCTTTCCCACCTCCATCGAGACCAAGGTGCCCAAAGCATCCTTATGTTCGCGCAGCGCCTGCCCGAGCCGCCGCACCACCTCGCCCCGCTTGGGTGCCGGCACTTCACGCCACGTCTCGAAGGCGTCCGTTGCCGCCTGCACGATCCGCTCGTAATCCTCCTCCGAGCACAAGCTGACGCCGGCGATGACCTCGCCCGTAGCAGGATTGATGGATTCCAAGACCCCGGCATCACGCGTTTCCGTCCATTTCCCCGGACCCGCACAGCCGCCGGGATTGATGTCTTTGAGCCCCAACTCAGCCAACACACTCATCGGCCACCTCTCTCAGTGCGCAAGCCATCCCTGACACTATCAGCCCGAAACCTTTCGTCCGTTCGCGCATACACGGGGAGTTTCGCCGATACGTCCCTGCACCCGACATGGTCTCATTGCCTTTGGGGATCCTCAGAAGAACATTCCCGCGCAGGGAGAAATCCGCCCCTCCCAGCCCCTTCACCATCGTTCCTTTCATGGGGCAGTTGTGAATAAAAAGAAAGGTTATCCTTCTATTCAAGATAGAACATCCCACGCATCCAACTCCAGCAGCAACGCAGAAGATGGCAAAACGACAACTATAGTTACCGAGGAAACCACTGCGCATGTTTCACTTAGAGCACTGTCCTCTCCTACCCATTCTTTCAATTCTCGATCAGACCCCGATTGCAACCATATACATCAGCCACTAGAATGCCTCTCGCATATGAAAGTCATTGCCCTGCGAGACCATGAAAACTCTTGATGAGATCAAAGCCATTATCCGCGAACATCGCAGCATCCTTGCCGAACGATATGGCATCGCTGTGGTGGGCATATTTGGATCGTACGTCAAAGGCGAGCAAAAGGGAACCAGCGATCTCGACATAGTGGTGGAAATTCTTCGTCCCATCAGTCTATTGGAACTCACCGGAGCAGAAATCTATTTGACCGAAATCCTGGGAATACAAACCGATCTCGTACCACAACGCGACATACGGGCTGAATTGCGCGAATCGATTCTCAAAGAGACTGTGCCCATATGAGCCGAAACATCTTTTTATACAAGAGATAGCTTGGACAACATGCAGGATGCCGAGGAACTCTCATTCAGGGGATGTCTAACGAGGCAATTTGCGCGGATAAAAAACCTTTAATGCCGTGCTCCTCTAATAGTCCTTAACGAGCGGGGCGCTTAACAGAGCACCCCGCCATTCAAGACGCGCCGATGAGCGAGTTTCCACCTCCACGCGAAGGACAAATTCTCACGGGTCCCTTGTTCAGCGAGCCGATGCGGGTGGAGACGGTGCGCGAGAACGGGCTCGAAAGCTGGGTGCTCGGGTTGGTCGGCACGCGAACGGAACAATTCCGCAAAGTCACCCTCGCACGTCAGGATCTCGAAACGCTCGTCGTGCTCGACTCCCAGCCCACGTACGATGGCGACGGACAACTGCTCCGGCTCGGCCTTCAAGCCTATGTTCTCGGGATCGCTTACGAGTTCGACCCGTATTTCGGCTTATCCATTTCCCGCGTCGATCCCCTACCCCATCAGCTCGAAGCAGTCTACGACTACCTCCTCAAACTCGCGCGCGTGCGGTTCTTGCTCGCCGACGATGCTGGGGCTGGAAAGACGATCATGGCTGGGCTGCTGATTCGCGAACTCGAGCTACGTGGCCTCGCCGAGCGCATTCTGATCGTCTGCCCTGCCAACCTTTTGTTCCAATGGCAACGTGAGCTGAAGGAAAAATTCGATGCGAAGTTCCTCGTCCTCAAAGGGAGCGATATCCGGGACCAGTTTGGCGTCAACCAGTGGCTGGAGCAGAAGCGCGTCATCACGTCGCTCGATCTGGCCAAGCGCAAGGAAATCCTTCCTGGACTGCGTCAGGTCCACTGGGACCTTACCATCGTCGACGAAGCGCACCGGATGTCGGCGGCCGACGAGTCCCATAAAAGCCTGCGCTACAAGCTGGGCGAGCTTCTACGGGACACGTCGGATCACATCCTGCTGCTCACCGCCACTCCGCACAAGGGCGACCCGCTGAACTTCAGCTTGTTTCTCCAGCTTCTCGACGCGGACGCGTATGCGGATGTGCGCTCCATCCGCGAAGCCATGGAACGCCGCCGGGCACCGTTCTACTTGCGGCGCACGAAGGAAGCGATGGTCTATTTTCCCGAACGTCGTCCGGATGGGACCTGGGTAGCCGAAAAAATCTTCACGAAGCGCATCCCGCACACGGTGGAATTCCACATCGACGGCGCGGAGTTCGACCTCTACTGCGATATCACACGCTTCGTGAAGCAGCAGAGCGCCAAGGCCGCGGCACAGGGCGACGATCCGCGCGCCCGCGCAGTGGGCTTCTTGATGTCCCTCTATCAGCGCCGGCTCGCCTCCAGCACCTACGCCATGCGACATTCCCTCGAAAAGCGCGCCAAGCGCTTAGAGGACGGATTGAAGCGCGCCCAGGAACTCGCGCAGGCAGCACCGCCGGACATTCCCGACCCAGAAGAATTGGAGGAGATGGAAGAAGCCGAGCGCGAACGATTCGAAGCGCAACTCGAGGCGATCACGCTCGCGGGCAATGCGCAGCAGATCCGCGAGGAAATTCAAGAACTGCGGCAATTAGCTAAGCAAGCACAGCGGATCGAGGACTCGGACGCTGAGGCCAAACTGACAAAACTCAAGGCCTTGCTCCAACAAGAAGGCTTCTTCGACCAACCAGAGAAGCGGCTCATCATCTTTACCGAATTCAAAGATACGCTCGACTATCTCGTCGGCAAACTCAAAGCCTGGGGGTTCCGTGTCGGATGCATCCACGGCGGTATGAAGCCGGGCTCGCGCGACGAGAAGGGCACGCGACTCTTTGCCGAGCAGCAGTTCCGGGAAGGGGCCATCCAAATCCTCGTGGCGACCGAAGCCGCTGGAGAAGGTATCAACCTCCAAGTGTGCAACATCCTCTTCAACTATGACATCCCATGGAACCCGAACCGCCTCGAACAGCGAATGGGCCGCATACATCGTTATGGCCAACGGAAAGATTGCCTGATCTTCAACTTCGTCGCCACGAACACCATCGAGGGGCGAGTCCTCCAGCGATTGCTGCATAAACTGCAAGAAATCCGCGACGCGCTCGACGACGATGCTGTATTCAACGTCGTCGGGGAGGTCCTCCCGGCAGCCCAAGTCGAGCGGATTCTGCGCGACTACTATGCCGGTCGGCTCGGCGATGCCGACCTCGAGGACAAACTCCTTCGACACGTGGACGAACGGGAGTTTCGTCGCATTTGCCAGAACGCCCTCGAAGGACTGGCTTCAAAGAAACTGAACCTGGAGATGCTCATCGAGCGTCGGGCACGGGCCCAGGAGCGGCGCGTCGTGCCCGAAACGATCGCGCGGTTTATCCAGGAGGCAGCCGAGTTCATCCCGTTGCCGCTCAAACACGTTCCCAATCTTCCGCACACTTTCGACCCTGGACGAACGCCTGCGGTCCTGCGTCGATACGAAAGCGATCCCAGTTGGAAGCTACCGGCTCTCGTGGAAAAATATCCTCGCTGCTCGACCGACCGTGAGATTGCAGAGACACACCATCTGGAATGGGTGACCCCGGGACATCCCCTGTTCGAAGCGATTCGCCGGCATACCTACGAAAAAGCGCTCCCGATCTTAGCCAAAGGCGCCACCTTTTACTCGCTCCAGCACGAAGAGCCCGCGCGCCTCGATTTCTACCGGGCGCGTGTCGTGGATGGCCTGGGTCATGTGATCCACGAACGGTTGTTCGCAGCCGAGATCCGCGAATCCGGCGACATGCGGCTCGTCGAACCTAGCGTGCTCGGGAATTTCGTGCTTGCATCGATGCCGCAGACGAGGCAGGCAAACACCGCGGCAGCCCCCTGTCCGCCCGCCGGTATTGCGACGAACACGGCGCCAGCGGTCATCGCGCACCCAGAAAACACAGCATGGCTTCATGAACATGCCCTGATGCCATTTCTCGAAGAGACCCGCAAGGACCGTCTCGCGGAGCTCGAACGCATCGCCGAACATGTCGAGCTTTCGCTCACCGAGTTGTTGCAACGTGTGGATGAAGAGATCGGGCGCGCCCAGGAAGCGGTGGAACGAGGCGAGCAAGGGGCAGAGGGCCGACTTGCCCAAGCCGAAACCCGCCATGCCGAGTTACTGCAGCGGCGGGAGCGGCGGCGGCGTGAACTGAGCCAGCAGCGCGCACTCTCGCTCCAGGCAGTGGAACGCATCGCCAGCGTGCTGGTTCTCCCCCATCCCGAACGAGAAGCCCCTGAGGTGCAGCGCCTGCAACCCAAGCCGGAAACCGAGGCCATAGCCATGCGGGTCGTGATGGACTACGAGCACTCTCAAGGCCGGCAGGTATACGACGTCCATGAAAAGAACTTGGGATATGACCTTACCAGCCTGGACTTGAACTCGGGAGAACTTCGTCTTATCGAGGTCAAGGGTCTGGCCGAGGCGACCGGTACGATTCTGCTCACGCCGAACGAACGCCGCGTCGCCGAGGACCGCCGCGACTGTTACTGGCTCTACGTCGTCACCAACTGCGCCACGAACCCGCAGCTTCAGGAGCCGATCAAAGACCCTGCTCGCCTCGAGTGGCACGAAGTCACCAAGGTCGCCCATTATTACCTGTCGGTCGATGCACTGACGCAGCCGATGCAGGTGCGGGAGAAGGCGCCGCCGTATGGCTCCTTATCAAAGGAGGCGGAATAGAATGGAATACGTCCTTTATATCCTGGCTGGATTATTGATGGGCGTGCTTATGGGCTGGGTGATCGCCTCGGCTCGTGCTACGAAATCCATGACTGGAAAACTGGAGGAATCCGAGCGGCGAGCAAGTACAGCCGAGGGGCGTGCTTCCGGACTGGAAGCTACTATTACTGAACTGCGCGCGCAGAACCAAAAGACCTCCGAGGACTTGACAAAGCTCCGGGAACAGTTGGTTAGCGAAAGCAGCGCGAGGGTGAAGGCTGAAACTCAACTAGCGGAAACCATGCAACGCCTGGAAGAGGAAAAACAACTACTGGAGGAGGCAAAAGCTAGGCTCACCGAAACCTTTAAGGCCCTCGCCGGAGAGACGCTCAGCAATAGCACATCTGAATTCCTGAAACTAGCCAAGGAAACACTCGACATCGTGTTAACGGAAGCGAAAGGCGACCTTGGCAAACGAGAAGCGGCGATCCAGGGCCTGGTAAAACCCTTAGCGGATTCCATCAACAAGTTCGACGAGCATGTTCGTACGATCGAGAAGAACCGTCAGGAAGCGTACTCGGGCCTGACGGAACACTTGAAGCTCCTGACCTCTAGCCATCAGCAATTGCAGAAGGAAACCGCCAACCTCGTGGCGGCTCTACGCAAGCCGCAGGTCCGTGGCCGTTGGGGAGAGATGACCTTGCGCCGTGTAGTCGAATTGGCCGGGATGTCCGAGCACTGTGATTTCGCTGAACAGGTAACCACCAACGCCGATAATACGCGATTGCGCCCTGATCTCATCGTGCGGCTCCCTGCCGGGCGTGAGATTGTTGTAGATGCGAAGGTTTCCTTGGAGGCTTATTTGGATGCGATCGCAGCGGAATCGGAAGAAGCGCGCAAGGCCGCCCTGACACGACACGCAGCACAGGTTCGCAACCATATGAATGCCCTCGCCAGCAAGCAGTATTGGACACAATTCATCCAGGCGCCGGAATTTGTCGTCATGTTTATTCCGGGCGAATCATTCTTCGGTGCAGCAGTGGATGCGGATCACAGCCTTATTGAAGACGGATTGGAACAGCGCGTCATCATGGCGACGCCAACTACTCTGATCGCCCTCCTGCGCGCCGTCGCGTATGGTTGGCGACAGGAGCAGATCGCCAAGAACGCCCAAGAGATCAGCAACCTTGGACGACAACTCTATGAACGCATGCGGACGCTGGCCGAACATATCGGAGAAATCGGGAAGGGCCTCGAGAAAGCTAATATCTCTTACAATAATGCCGTGGGCTCGATGGAGGCGAGGGTTTTGCCTGCAGCGCGGAAGTTCAAGGAGCTCGGAGCTGCGACGGGGGCCGAGGTCCCGCTGATCCAGCCTATCGACACGACGCCCCGTGTGTTCACGGCACCGGAGCTTACAGAGGACTCGAATGTTCCGCAAACGCCGCAAGTGTCCAGCAGTGGAGATGATCCTCCTCACGATATGGAGAGATAATTATGATTCATCGTGAAGACCCACACAAGCAAGTTGGGTACCTGCAACAGTGCCTGTCGAATGACAAGAAACCGATCGGCCTCTTTCTGGGAGCCGGTTGCCCGATGGCTATTGGGGCAGATGGCGAAGCTGAGGGACCGTTGATTCCCGGCATTGACGGCATTACCAAGGCCGTTCGACATACGCTTAGCAATAAGTGTGGCCACCTTCTAAAGATCATTGAGGAACAGTTTCAGAAGGATGGCCGCACCGACGCAAACGTGGAAGAGATGTTGAGCTATGTCCGTAGCCTTCGTGCAGTGGCGGGCAACGACTCGGTTCGCGGTCTGTCCGCAGAGGAACTAGACAGGCTCGACGTCGAGATCTGCAAGACAATCCACGATCTAGCCAACAGGGCACTGCCCAACAGGGACACCCCGTATCATCGTGTCGCATCGTGGGTTGATTCAATAAGGCGTGAGCATCCGGTGGAAATATTTACGACTAACTATGACCTGCTGATGGAACAAGCCTTTGAGGAGTGCCGGGTTCCCTATTTCGATGGCTTCGCCGGTGCCCGAAAACCATTCTTTGACATACGCGCAATGGAGGAGGACAAGCTTCCGCCACGTTGGGCGCGTCTCTGGAAACTGCACGGTTCGATCAATTGGTATCACGATCCGACTATGGGCGTATTTCGTGGCGGGGCTAACGAGGAAGGGCTGAAGCGTGTCATTCACCCCTCGCACCTGAAGTACGAAGAGAGTAGGCGCATGCCCTACCTTGCGATGATCGACAGGCTCAGGGCATTCCTCAAGCAGCCAACAGCAACGCTGGTCCTTTGCGGCTATTCATTCCGTGATGAGCATATCAACGAGATCATTGTCCAAGGACTTCAGGCCACGCAGACCGCCATTGCGTTTGCACTGCTATTTGGAAGGCTGGCTGACTACCCACAAGCGACCGAATTGGCCCGTAGGCGCACGAACCTCTCAATACTCGCGAGCGACGGGAATGTCATTGGCTCGCGCGTAAGCACATGGCTTGAGAAAGATGCTGAATGTGTCGATGCTGACAGTGGCCGATGGGTGGTCTGGACGCCTGTTGATCCGACCGATGAGAACAGCAAACGAACGGCAAAGTTTCAGTTAGGGGACTTTGCTCTGTTCGGGGAGTTTCTCCAAGAGCTAATCGGCCCTGCCCGGGAAGTCGTGGAGGATTCGAATGCCGAATAGCGCAACATATCTTGGCACCGTCCAGGATGTTCAAGGCGCAACCATCAGCATGGCGTTGGATCAAAATACCGTGGCGGGTCTCGCTTTCATTGATGGCCGCGGCTACCGGATAGGCCAGGTCGGCAGCTTTGTCAGGGTTCCGATCGGATTCCACGACCTCTACGGAGTCGTATCCCAGGTGGGCGCCGGCGCTGTTCCCGAAAAGCTCGCCATAATTGAGCCGTACGGGCATCGATGGATGAGGGTTCAACTGATAGGCGAAGGTCCGCGAGGCGGCGAGTTCAAACGGGGCATATCCCAATACCCGACGATTGGGGACGAAGTGCATCTAGTAACGGAAAGTGATCTGGCCCGCATTTACGGAAAGCCGGATGCACCAAACCTCGTAAGAGTGGGTAGCCTGGCTAGTGCCGAATCCATTCCGGCTCTGGTTGACATTGACAGATTGATAACCCGCCATAGTGCCGTCGTCGGAACGACTGGAGCGGGAAAATCAACGACGGTCGCTAATCTCCTGGTTTCCATTTCAAAACCATCCCGATACCCTTCTTCGCGAATCGTCATCTTGGACATCCATGGCGAATACCATGCGGCGCTTGCTGACCGGGCAACGGTATTTCGGATCAACGCGAACGAGACCTTGGGTGAAAAGCCACTGTTTATCCCCTACTGGGCCTTGAGTTTTGACGAGCTACTGCGTGTTACGCCTTTTCGGGATGTTGGCGATTCTGACCGAGCTGCTCTGGCCGAGAAAGTTAAGGGCCTCAAACTTGCTTCCCTCCAAACGCAGTCACGCGACGGAGTGACCGCCGACACCTTGACGGTGGATACGCCAGTTCCATTCAGCATTCATCGGCTTTGGTACGATCTGTACCGTTATGTGTGCTCCACCCATACGGCGCAGAGCGCTAACCAGAACGAGGGCACAGAGGCAATTGAAACCGACCCGACAACCAAGCAGCACATGATGGGCGACATCATGCGCGTGATTCCGCCGAAATACCGACCGATCACATCCGGTGGTCCGGATCGAGTTTATCTCAGCGCTGCGCCGCTTAACATCAAACGCCAAATCCTGGCTTTCGGCGCCATTCTTCGCGATAGCCGTTATGACTTTCTTTTCCGGCCAGGTCCCTGGTGTCCGCATCCAGTCCGTTCAAACCTTGACGCGCAGCCAGCCCAAGACCTCGATAGCCTGCTGGCTACCTGGGTCGGCGGAGATAAGCCGATAACGATTCTCGATCTGTCGGGGGTGCCTGTATCTATCCTCCTTGATCTCATCGGCTCGCTGCTCCGGCTCTTGTTCGATGCCCTCTTCTGGGCACGGTATCGGCCGGAGGGCGGACGCTCGAGGCCCCTGCTGTTCGTTCTTGAGGAGGCGCATGCCTATCTGAGCTCTGGTAACGAGAATCCTGCTTCGATCGCGGTGCGCAGAATCGTGAAGGAAGGTCGCAAGTACGGTGTGGGCGCAATGATCGTGAGCCAGAGGCCGTCGGAGATTGACCCGACGATCCTTTCCCAATGCGGCACCATGTTCGCTATGCGCCTCGCCAATGCCACAGATCGTTCTCATGTGACCGCTACGGTGAGCGACAACCTCGAGGGCCTTTTTAATATGCTGCCCGCCCTGCGCACGGGGGAAGCAATTATCGTTGGCGAATCGGTTCAACTGCCCTTGCGCGCCTTGATCGAAGCACCTGCCAAGAACCGGCGCCCCGACAGCCATGATCCGCTAGTTTTTGATCCAACATCGGAGGGCGGTTGGAATCGACCTAAACAGGCGGAGGATTACGCAAAAGTCGTGGAACTGTGGCGAAGCGAGAATGCGAGAGACACAAGCTCTTCGGGAGGCAACACGTGAACAGAATGCCGGTCAGCTCGTCCAACATCGCTTCGATTGGCTACGATGAGAGGAATTTGACCCTTGAGATCGAGTTCCATGATGGCTCGATCTACCAGTACTTCGATGTACCGGAAACGGTATACCAGGAATTCATGGGCGCTGATTCCAAGGGTCGTTATCTACACCAACACATCAAGAACAACTACCGATATACGAGGTTGTAACCTGGCATGGGTAGGTGCAAGGCCGTAATGCCGATTACAAGGGTCGCCACATGATCCCCAAAGCCTGTAAACGCCTGGCCGAGGTGGACTTTCCGATCGCCGAAGTGTCGAAGCATGCGGCGCGGGAGAAGTCGATCCGGCACGGGCATCCGTCGACGTTGCATCTTTGGTGGGCGCGGCGGCCGCTGGCCTCGTGCCGGGCGGTGCTGCTCGCGCTTCTGTGGCCGGATCCGTGCGATCCGGCATGTCCGCGGGAGTTCAAGGAGGAGGCGCGAAAGCTCCTGCCGACAGTGGGCGGCTGCCACCCAGGCAGGACGGACGAGGATCTACGAAAGGCGCTCCTACGGTTCATCGCGGACTTCGCGAATTGGGACAATGCGGCCAAGCCTGCCTATCTCGAAGTGGCCCGCTCGCTCGTCAAGGCGGCGTATCCGGAAGAGCCGCCGCTGGTCGTCGATCCCTTCGCAGGGGGCGGATCGATTCCGCTGGAGGCGCTGCGAGTAGGCTGCGAAGCGTTCGCAAGCGACTTGAACCCGGTCGCGTGCCTGATCCTCAAAGTCATGCTCGAAGACATCCCGCGCTATGGGCCGGCGCTGGCAGAGGAGCTGCGCCGCGTGGGGGCGGAGATCAAGAAAGAGGCGGAGAAGGAACTAGCCGACCTCTACCCGAAGGACCCGGACGGGGCGACGCCGATCGCCTACCTCTGGGCGCGGACCGTGCGCTGTGAGTCGCCGAACTGCGGGGCGGAGATTCCGCTCGTGCGTTCGTTCTGGCTCTGCAAGAAGGCGAACCGGAAGAGAGCGCTGAAGCCGGTTGTTCACCACAGAGACACGGAGAGCACAGAGAAGAACAAGAGAGAATCTCCGTGTCCTCCGTGTCCTCTGTGTCTCCGTGGTGAATTCCCCCACGTCGCGTTCGAGCTCTTCGAACCGAAGAGCGAAAAGGAGGTCCCCGCCGGCACGGTGAGCCGCG